>DATCKN010000127.1:0-24376 GCA_036562185.1 Thermoclostridium sp. | reverse complement strand
AGTTACCTGAGTTTCAATTCCTTATAGGTAGACTTAACACTTCAAGACAATTCTTGGATGTTTAATTTTTGGTTGGTTTCAATTCCTTATAGGTAGACTTAACACGATTTAAATGGATATATAAAAAAATTAGGTCAATTTAGTTTCAATTCCTTATAGGTAGACTTAACACCCGTCAAGTGCGCACAATAAGCCACTTTTTAAAAATATGTTTTTTAGGTCTTAATGCATAAAACCCGCTAAACAGTTGAAATTACTCATCCTTGTTTTCGTCGATCCCCGGGAGGTTTTACATTATCGGACATCGACGGAATAACGCTGAAGTTATTAAGCTTGCAGTATAAGGTAAATTATTTGATATCTCGAGTCTATCCTTAATAGATTTTACCATATGCTATATTCGATTTCAATTTTTTAGTAAGTTCACTATTACTGTAACCTGTATGTTTAATTCTGTAATGCACTCAAAACTTCTTGCAGATCTCAAAAAAAGGCATTTGGACTGGGAAGAACTGGTTTTTTTAAGAATTGCCATGCCGCTAATAACCTTGATTTATTATTGCTTTATCGCCAGGCACAGTTTCAGGACCGAGTACCTGACCAAATGGGTAATTGGCAATTCCATGCTATTATGCAACTATACCTGTGTATTTACCATAGGCGGAACCTTTGAAGGTGAGAGATATTATGGCAGACTTAAGTGGCTTATTGTTTCACCCTACAGTCGCATAGCAACGGTAATTCAAAAGGGGTTGTTTTTTATCTTTGAAAGTATCGCAACAGTTATCCTGTGTATTACCTTCGGAACCTTATTATTTGGAGTGGATTTTACCAATGTTAACCTTGGTCTTTTTATGGTAATCATGATAGTTGGTATCCTGGCAGCCATATGCTTTGGACTGTTTTTAAGTGTCTTTTCCCTGTTATCTGACAGCATGCACCTGTTGCTGAATCTTGTTAATGTTTCCATGCTGATTCTTTGTGGTGCCAATTTCCCTGTAAAAGGCGGCAAAAGCCATGGTTATTATGAGCCCTGTGCTATTCTTTGTGGTGCCAATTTCCCTGTAAAAGAGCTGCCTAAGGCGGTACAGCTTGTCTCATATTGCTTGCCCTTCACAAGAAGTATTGAAGCTGCCAATATGCTTTTTCATGAGGTGAATAAGAATCGCTTTTTAAGCCTTCTGGGACAGGAAATATGCGTGGGGGCTGTTTATTTGACGCTAGGTGTTATTCTTCTTAAAACCATTGAAAAGATAGCTATCCGTAAAGCAACGCTGGAAATATTCTAACATCTTACAGTCTTACCAAATAACCCTTTATCAGGGAGTTTAACATTACCTGACGAGTTTCCTGGCTCAAAAACAAATGCGCCAATTTTATCAAAAGGAATATCCTTTAATTAAAGATTTGTAATCTGATTTATCAGTACATGCCTGCCAATCAACAGTTATCCAATTATCTGAATTTAAGTTCCCGCTAATCCCATAAGCGGACAGATAATGGTTATCCAGACCTAGCAGGTACTGTTTGCCTGTCACCCGTTTAATCACTTTTACAGCGAATTCTACAGCTTCACTTCCGGAGCTTAAAAAAAGACATTTCCCTTTATCAAGATTCATGATTTGCAACAGCATACCGGCTGTCTCTTCTACAACCGGATGAGTATAACGATATCCGGTATGGCTTATTTCATTGGACGGTTTTGCCTGCGGCGAGATGGATCAGGGTTTTGTAGAAAAAGTACGGGGTATGGATGGTATTAAAAAGTTTCTTCCAATTTATGTAGTTGAAAATTCTGTTAAGGCAAACGGGAACATTCTTGCAAGATTGGAAGCAACAGGCAATCTGGACTGGTATAGTTCCATGTTCGCACTTAACTATTCTGCAGATAATATGCCAGAACAAGCCCTTTCTGCATTTGAACATGAGAGAAGTATTTTACTCAGTACAAGCGGCTCTGTCTATATTAACGGAACTGATATTTCCTGCTTTCAGGATGAGAAAATGAGCCGCATCCGAAGGAATCAAATCGGGTTTGTATTCCAGTTTTATAATCTCATACCCAACCTGAATGTTGAAGAGAACATCATGCTTCCTCTTTTACTGGATGGGAAAAAAATACGGGATTATGAGAAACAACTTGATCAGATTTTACAAACGGTCGGGCTTATAGACAGGAGAAAACATACTCCCAGACAGTTATCCGGGGGGCAGCAACAGCGAGTAGCTATTGCGCGGGCTTTAATCACCAATCCACAAATCCTGTTTGCGGATGAACCCACCGGAAATCTTGACAGCAAAACCGGCTTGGAAATTATGAATCTGCTTAAGCGCATAAACCGTGAGTATGGGCAGACAATCATCATGGTAACACATTCTCCGGAAGCTGCAAAAAGCAGCAGCAGGATTATTGTGTTGCGGGATGGTCTGATTGAAGTGTAGTTGACAATGAATTTCCTGTAAATCAAAAACCGTAGGAATGGTTCTCCTTTAATCCGGAAGAACCGTCCCTACGGTTTCGGTTTGATCATATTATTCTACATAGCTTATGCTTGTGTCGATAACGATTGTATTAGTTGCACCGTCCCAGATTACGCCAATATCAAAGGCTTTGGCTATATCCCTCAGTTTGAAGTAGTTGTTACCGTTGATGGTATAAGCCGTCAGGGATATTTCTTCGCCGTCTTTAAAAATCTTTGAAGCAGTTGGGGTTGCAACTTTGGCTGAACCGTCACCCTTGGATAATTCACCGCCTACCGGGGTGTAAGGTTGATTTGAAATTAGGTTGATTGCATTGTTTACCCCATCCCATGTAACTTCAAAATTCTTCTCAGTATTGTTTACGGCCTGTGCCAAATCTCTTAGCTTGAAATAGTTATTGCCGTTGATGGTATAAGCTTCAAACTCAACAACTTTACCGTTGACCAATACTTTGGAAGATGTCGGGTTGACATTTAATTTTTCAGGAACCGGCTTTTCAGATGGGGCATCAGCTATATGTACGCAAAAAATCCCTGGAAAACTGGAAGAAACAAGCCCATCATCCAAAAAAACAAAAATGTATTTGCCAGGTTTATTCAAGGCAGCAGTGGTACCGTCAGCAAGCAGCCACTCTTCAGGTGGCTCGGTATAAGCCTGTTTATTTTCAAAATTATAAAGATAATCATTATATGAATAGTACCTGGGCTCATAGGTATGTGTCGCGATTTCTCCCTTATAGCTGAAATAAAACATTCTCATCGCAGTTTTTGCAGTAACCACTACCGGTGCAGCATCTGCATAGTATATGGGAACGCCGCCGTTTTCATTGTAATATGCCAAAATATCTTTAATAGTTATCTCTTCATAAGTGTCATAATCATAATCCACTACCGTGTAAAGAGAATTAGCATCATCAAAATATTCTGCTGCTTCTGTTTCACTTAGTATAACATTTTTCACTGAAGTAATGTTGGTCAGTTCAACTACAATGCTTCCCTTGTTATATGCGTCACTATACCCTCCGTAAAATGTTTCAGTTGTGGCTGCAAAAGCCGTTGTAGTAGTAAGTACAAGTAAAAATACTAAGGCTGCTAAAGTTGCGGAAAAATGTCTGCTCAAATTAATCCTCTCCTTCATAGTTGGTATTATTTGCATGTTTAATATTCGCAATAAATTATATCGACATATATCGACTTATTTTAAAGGTTAATTTAGTATGCCGGTATGTCAGCCATTAATAGCTACTTTTTTCATCACAGAATTCACCAGCCTTTTTTGAATGCTCACAAAAATAAGCACTTGTATGATAAATACGATAATTGACAGTATTACAGCAATAATTGTAACTTCATAAAAATGCTGAATGGATGACACTGACAGGAAACGGTTAATCATAATGACAGCCGTGGTGCAACCGCATATAGCAGGGAAGAAGAAAATTAACTTCATTTGCCTGCGGACCAGGTGTTTTAAATCTTTATCCTTTAACCCGAGGTTTACAGCTTTCCGGTAATTTTTAATATCCTGGCTTATGGTTCCTGCCACTTTTAAAGCGATGATCATGGTTGCAGAAACAAAAGTAATCAAGGCTATAAAAAATATCAAAAGGAGATAGACTGCCCCATATTCCATCAGTATACCGCTTTGTGTATGTTTTGCATAAGGATACAGAAGCCAGTAGCGGGCTGCTTCCAGTTTATTATCTTCATACGGCAAAATTTCCTCCCGGTAATTTTCCAGCTTATCCTTTACCGATATCTGGTCCATGTTCATCACCATCTTACCATTGCACGCTTTTACTATCTTATCAAGCAATTCCTTCTGAAAGGCTGCACTATTATCCAGACCCGTCCCGTTAAAGAGGAAATATTCAAACTTATAGGCATCATCCATTGTTTCTGAAATTCTCTCAAAGGTGGTATCACTTAAAATCAGTAAAGTATCAATCTGTGCTGAATTATTAAGTACATCCTCTTTTGTCAATAGTTTCTCTTTATGCAAAAAGAATTCCTCCTTGCTTACGGGATTATAAAAATGCCCTGCCTCTTCACTGCAGGTACGGAACATAGCATCTTCCGAATCCTGAAAAAGTGCATATCCATTATCCGGTAAAGTCAGATTTTCCCCGGATAATTTGTTGAATTCAGATACGCTGATTGCAAAATCAGATGACCATTCATTACCGTCACTGTCTTGATACTGGTATTCACGTCCCAATAACAGTAAATGAAGTGTATGCCAGTCTGTAATCCTAATCCCGTTATTCTCTGCTGTTTTTTTCACCTGTGCTTCGTCAAAGCCTTTTTTATCTTTTTGATATAAAACAGCAAAATCATACGGCTCTTCATTCACCCTGTAATAGCTTTCCAGGAAGCTGCTGCCATTAAAGCAAATGGCAAAGACCGTAATGGCGATCAATATTGACGAAACAAACAGCGCCAAAGTGTATTGCCCGCCTTTTTGCCTGACTAAATTAAAAAACAAAAGGTTTTTCATGTAATTAGCATGGGAAATCCTTTTCACTATCCTGCCTACAGAAGTAACCTGTGCAGCTACCAGATAAATTCCAGCCAGGCTTACCCCCAGAAAAACAGTGGATATTCTCTTCAATCCATCTGTTACTGCTGTAATATTAAACATAATTATCCCAAAAGGGATTGCTATAAGGCCAATTACACCAAGTACAGGACTAGACCCCTTCACGGTTTCACCTGTAATATCTGATTTAAGCACCGTAATCACGTCCATTCCCGACAGGTCCAGGTAATTCTTTGCTCGAAGCAGTACCCATGAGAAAATCGCTAATATGAAAGCAATGCATAATCCTTTCCATCCTACTGTATAAACTTTTGCAGTATATACAAAAAATACCGTTATAAGCTTCCAAGCCATGTAAGATATCGGGATTGCCAAAAGTATACCTGCCAGGCTTCCTAATAAAAAGCAGAAATCAAACTGCCTATTCTGCATCTTTGCTACCACTTTCGGTTTCAGGCCCAGTGACATATAAATTCCTGTTTCTTTTCGTAATGACTGCAGGTAAATTCCGTTAGCATAAAAGAGGAATGCTAAGACTCCAACAATGGTTATTCCATACATTCCGGTTGAAATTATGTACGTTGAACCATCAGTCATCAGAACACCTGTTATGGTTTCAGAAAACAGCAATGCCCCATATGCACCGATCATTGACACAGAAAAGCAGATGGATATCCCAAACAGGAGATAACGCTCTTTATTTCTTATAATTAACTTTTTTACTATATCTGAAAGTGTCATTTTCCCGCCTCCACTTCTTTTAAAAATTCCAGTATCCGGTTCATGAATTCTCTCGGTTCTTCCTCACGTACCAAGTTTCTTACAATCTGCCCGTCTGACAGGGCAATCACTTTATCTGCAAAAGAAGCGGCAATGGCGTCATGTGTCACCATAAGAATCGTTGCATTTAGTTTCTTTTTTGCCATTAAGAACGCGTCAATTACTGCTTTGCTGGACTTTGAATCCAAGTTTCCCGTAGGTTCATCTGCTAAAACTAACATTGGCTGATTGGATAATGCCCTTGCTATCGCAACCCGTTGCTTCTGGCCACCGGACAGTTCATCAGGGTACTTCCGGGCATGTTCTGATATCCCGAAAAAATTCATCAGGCTGTCTGTTTGATTTTTAATTTCATTCTCCCCTTTTCCGATAATAATTTGCGGCAGCATAATATTTTCTTCTACTGTCAGGCCATCAATCAACATAAAGTCCTGGAAAACAAATCCCAATACACCGGAACGGATTTCTGCCTGCTTTTCCCTGTCAGCATGCAAAATATCTACTCCGCCAATCCTCACACTACCGCTGTCCGCTGAAAGAAAACCTGAAATTATATTCAGCAATGTTGTTTTACCTGAACCTGACGGTCCCATCACGGCAACAAACTCCCCACGCTGTACGGATAAACTGATTTTCTTTAAGACAGGATATTGATTTCCTTTGGAGATATAGGTTTTCTCCACTTCCAGCACATCCAGAATTTTATTCATAATGAATCTCTCCTTCCGTCTCTTACAATCTTTTGCAAAACACACAATGTATCGTGCTTTCATACATTGCATCAATTCTAATCACACCTGCCAGGTCATACTGCATGCAGTGCATAAAAAAACACTTTTCCTTATTTACAGGAAAAGTGTATTATGCAAATATCAAATTTTTATCAGGCAAATTATTTTTCTGATAACTCTGCAGTTACTACTGCACCGTTTTCCCCGTTTTCAATCGAAAGGCATCCATTATGAATCCTGCAAAGCAGATTGCTGATATAAAGGCCCAATCCACGGTTTGCACTGTTTTCTGATTCTGTAAAAAAAGGCAGGAGAGCATTTTTCAGTGCTGCCTGGCTAAAGCCGTTCCCATCATCTTTTACCACCAGCCGGATTTTTCCCTGTTCAAGGAACAAGCCTACTTCTATTTTATTCCTGGCATATCTTAGAGCATTACTTATCAAGTTGTCTAAAAGCTGAGAAAAAATATCCGTATCTATAAGCAATTCCCTTTTATCAGAAATTTCCGGTTCTGATCCGAACAAAAATTCCTTGCCGGCTTTCCGGCAAAGTATCTCAACTGTCTGTATCACCTGTTCTTTAAGACTTCCCCATTCTGTCCTTTTGGGGCAATAACGGATATCCTCTGATCTTTGCAGCTCATTTAAGGCATCTATATAGTTTTCCAGGCGGGCGATGTGCTTCTTCATTACAATTGCATTCTGCTTTATCTCTGACGCTTCCAATTCTTCAGGCTGCACCTCGTACATTTCAAGATATCCTTTAAGTACTGTCAGAGGTGTACGCATGTTATGGGCAAATACAGAATTCACTTTTTTTCTCTCTTCCATCTGGCGCCACATCATCCGGTTGTTTTCCTGCAAATTTTTCCTCATATACTCAAAGGCCCTGCATAATTCACCCATTTCATCCATACTGTCGTACCTGATTGAAAAATCCAAATCGTTGCCTGCAATCCGTACTGCCGCTTTTTTAATCAATTCTATCGGTTTTTTCAGTTTTACATAATAAAACAAAACATCTGCCATAATAAGGCAGAGGGTTGAATAAGTTACAGTGGCAATACCCATGACCGAGCTGTAATTTTCCATCTTAAAATATGTAGCCAATACAGATGTAGAAAAACATAATATTATATCTATTACCAGAAAACATCCTACAAAAAATACAAAGCTCTGCCGGATAGATAACCTGCTTGTTATTTTCCTTAATCTCTCCATTTGTATCCATTCCCCCAGACCGTTTCAATACATGTCTGATACCCATATTTTGACAGCTTTGACCGGATCACACGTATATGTTCTGTTACGACATTGCTGCTCCCTTCTGCGTCATATCCCCATAACAGTTCATAAATACGCTCCCTGTCAAAGATCTGTTTTGGATGTTGCGACAGCAGCTCAATAATTTCAAAATCTTTCTTTGCAAAGGGTATTTCCTCATCTTTGATAAACACTTTCTTCTGTCCATAGTCGATGGATAAATCTCCCGAGAATTTGACTTTTACAGCCTGGCTTTTTCTCAGCTCCCGGCGCAGGTGTGCCCCAACCCTGGCCTCAAGTTCTACCAGTGAAAACGGCTTTATTATATAGTCATCACCGCCCGAAGAAAAACCCTTCACCTTATCCATTTCCTCCACCCTGGCTGTTAAAAAGATAATTGGGCAGGCAACAAACTGCCGTATCCGCTCACAGACCGAAAAGCCATCCATATCCGGCATGTTTACATCCAGCAAAATCAAATCCGGACATTTTTCAGCTTTTTTCACAGCCTCTTTTCCTGAATATGCTGTCATAATCTGATAACCTTTTTTGCTGAAATAATTTCCCAGCATTGTAACGATATCCGTCTCATCATCTACTATTAAAATTGAATGCCCCATTGAAATCCTCCTGCCAGTAAAATTGCAATATAAATATATTACAGTGTACTGATTGTGTCCACAATGGACATCTTTCTAAGCTTTTTCATTGGATTTTGTACCGCCAAACCAACTGATATAAACATAACCAGAAGAATAATACACAATTCTGTCAATGGAAGCGGCCAAGCATCTCCCCAGTGAGAACTTATTACCATACGAAATAAAAGCTTATTACATAACAGGCCCAACACAGTACCAATAAAACTGCCAATAATCGTATAGGTACAAGCCTCAGAAATTACCATTTTCGTAAGTTGACGCATGCTAAGGCCAATCGCCCGGAAAGCGCCATACTGGTTCGTTCTTGCAGCTACGCTCATAGCAATGCTGTTTATCACATTGAATACCGTAATCAGTGCTATCATGACCAAAAAGCCATAGATAAACAGCCAGAAGCAATAATAAGTGGCTATTACGCTTTTGTTGCTCATCCGTTCATCGGAAAATGTACAGGAAACTCCGGCCAATTCTTTGATGGCACTGACTTCTTCATCTGTTGCTTTTTTCTTCAGTTGTATATCAATTATTGTGTAGCCCGATTCTCCGGTAATTTGCCGGAAAGTCTCTTCCGAACAGATCATAATTCCAGCATCATTGCCATTTCCAAAAGGAGATATTGAAAGCATACCGACTATCTGAATTTCCTGAATCCGGTTACCAATATCCAGCATCACAGTATCACCAACCTGTATGGTGTTTCCCGGCTCAAAGACTATCAGAGCGGTGTTTGGCTTCTTTGCTGCTTCATCAACTGCACCTTTCAACAGGTAATCTTTTGCCCAGTCAAATTGACGCTGCTCGTAGGAAATCAAGTCAACCTTTTTCCGGGAACCGTTAACTGTAACCGGCACATCATACTTGAACATCCGTCCATAAGCCGATTTTACAGCGGAATTTTCCTGAAGCCTTTCCAAAAGTTCACTGCCTATGGAACAGGAATAATCCGGACTGATAATGGACAGATCTGCCGTCCAGGGGCGCAGTGGGGTTAAGGCATGGTTCATAAATGCCACTGTTACCGAAAAAGAAAGAAACAGGACAATACTTAAGGCAAAAGAACCAACCATCAAAATCAGGTTTTTCTTGCTGGCCTTTGCATGATGGATTCCCAAGGCCGTTTCCACCTTAAACAGCTTTGTATTCGCTGCTTTTTTTACCGGCTGATATCCGCTGGCGTTACCTGAAACCGCCTCGAGCGGGGAAACTTTCGATGCCTTTTTAGCCGGGGAGCGGGAAGCGAGAAGGACTGTCAACAGTCCCATAATGATTCCGGCAAATATGCTGGGAATACTCAGTCCAAAGACAGCCATTTCCCCGAAATACTCAGGACTTACGATCCGTAAAATCGCACACAGAATCCAGATTACAACAACACCAACTGTAATTCCCACAGGAATAGCAAACCGGCACCAGCGTAATGCTTCCTTACGGACTAACCGCATAACCTGCCTGGGCGTTGCGCCAATACAGCGCATCATGCCGAAAAACTTGGTGCGCCAGGCTACATTGCTGTTCAGGCTGCTGGCAATCATCATAATGCCTGCAGCCATGACCAGTAAAAACAAAACGCCGGCAGTGGCATAGATTTGCAGCATAAAGGAGTTTCCACTCTTTTGCATTTTCGGTAATCATGGCCTGGGTATCAGTCTGCGGGAATTTTCCCTCTGTGATTTGGTCCACCAGCAATTCCGTTACCAATGGCTCATCACATCCCACAATGATGGAATTCTTCCCAAAAATCGTGTATCCGTCCTCGCCCCGGTAATTTAAAACGCCATACCTGGAAGCGGCTTTTACATCCGGACGCATTGCAATTAACGCCGCATCTTCATCGGTAATGTCACGGACACTAATATGGAAATTACCACTATCCAGCTGTGTCTGCAAAATCTGGCTGCGGATATACATATCCGCCATACCGAAAATTGTTGTGACTAAAAACACCGCCAGGACTATGCAGAAAATCGACATCATGTTCTGTCTCCGGTGGACTTTTTCTGAAATTGGAACAAGATCAAGATAATGCTTCATTGACTGCCCCTCCCAAATCCGTAAGAATGCCATCCGATACCCTAAATACCCGATCAACCGATGTTGTCAAATTTTTATTGTGGGTTATCATTAATATTGTCTGCTGGTAACGGCGGGAAGCCGTTGTCAGCAGATCGACGACATCCTGGCTGTTTTTGCTGTCCAAATTACCGGTTGGCTCATCGGCCAAAATCAGTTTGGGTTTGGTAATCAATGCCCGCCCGATCGCGACACGCTGCTGCTGGCCGCCGGACAACTGGCTTGGTAAATGCCTGCGGCGTTGTGTCAGCCCCAAAAGCTCAAGAATTTCATTGACGGCTGCATAGTCAGGCTTGCGGTAATCCAGAAGCAATGGGAATATAATATTTTGCTCCACATTCAATTCAGGAACAAGCTGGAACGACTGAAAGATAAAGCCAATATTGCGACGCCTGAAAATAGTCCGCTCTTCTTCGTTCATGGAAAACAGGTTCTGTCCATCCACAAGAATAGTACCGGAAGTCGGGTTATCCAATGCTCCGATACAATTAAGAAGTGTACTCTTGCCGGATCCTGATTCCCCGACCACAGCAGCAAACTCTCCCTTTTTCAGCGTAAATGAAACATCCTTTAGGGCGTCTACTTTTGTTTCGCCCATTCCATAAGTTTTACACAAATTTTTTACTTCTAAAATATCCATTGCATCAATGCCTCCTTTTCTCTAAAAGGATAGCAGAAGCACCTTACAATAAGATGAATTTGACCTTACTATTCCGTAAGGAAAGAAAGGGTAAAAGTGGTGCCATGATGGCGTTCGCTCTGCACAGAGATCACGCCGCCTTGCCCCTCCACAATGGACTTTGCCAGTGGAAGCCCCAGCCCGATTCCCGTTGTTTTCATATTTTTAATATTTTTACTTCGATAGAAGCGTTTGAATATATGGTAGATATCCTCAGGTGCGATTCCATCCCCATTATCGGTAACCGAAATCCGAACCATGGCCGGAGTCTGTTCCCATGTAATACGAATCACTCCGCCCGAGCCCGTATGATCCAGGGCATTCTTCACTATATTTCCGATGGCTTCGCTAGTCCACTCCATATCGCAAAAAATCTGCTGCCTGGGATCACCGTCCACAATTATTTGCTTGTGTTCTTTCCTGGCACGGGCAGTAAGTTCATTGATCGAGTTCGATATCAGCTCTGGCACGGAATAATATCTTTTTTCAAAAACAATGCTACCGGCATCCAGGCGGGTAATTTTCAGCATTAACTGAATAAGCTGTTCCATGCGGTTTAACGATGCGCCTATTTTTGCTGAAAACTCCTTTACCGTTTCTGTATTTCCTGGTTCAGCATCGATGATCTCCTGATACATGGCAATGGCAGCTAAAGGCGTTTTTAACTGGTGTGATATATCGGATATTGTGTTTTTTAAAAATTCTTTTATCTTATGCTCTGTTTCCATTTTTGATTTCAGCATAGTAGCGAGCCGTTCTACAGAGGAAAACACTTGGTATATTGCACCTTCGCTGTTTTGCGGAAGATGATGGGAAAAATCTCCGTTTATGTAATCGCCTATTACTTTGTCTGCCTGCAAAAACAGTTGTTTACGCCGCCAAAAGAAAAGGGATGTCACAGAAAGCAATACCAGAACTAATAGCAGCGAAATCGGTATAGTAACATAAAGCGAGGATTTTCGGAGCTTATCAAGATACGGGAACTTATGGTACGCAGCCCTGTGGTCTATGCCAACCATAGCCAGCAATTCTTTACCGGTTTCACTTACTTTACTGTTTGCCAGGGCATCAGCAACTACTTCTCTGGAAATCCCCTTCTCTAAGAGATAGGATGCAATCGCCCCGTTATTTGATATATAGATCTCTTTTGCGTAATTCACCTGGTTGATACTGCACATTACATTCATACCGAGCAGTAAAATGGAAAAGAATATCAGAAAAAAGCAATACCAACGGACTTGCTTATCCTGAAAAAGACTCATACCGACACCTCATTCCACCGATACCCAAATCCGCGGATAGTGACTAAACGCCGGGGATGGGACGGATCAACTTCCACCTTTTCCCTCAAACGCCGTACATATACGGATAAAGTATTATCATCTACAAAATTACCGGCGTCATCCCATAATTCTCTCAAAATCATGTCCCGTGTCATAATGCGGTTGGCATTCCGTACCAGCAAGCAAAGCAGGCGGTATTCCGCCCCTGTTAAATCCAATGCCTGTCCCTTGCAAAAAACCCGGTTTCCCGCCAGATCAATGGAAATGTCGCCGCTCTCTATCATAGTCATTTTTCCGCTGTTTGACATGTTTGCCCGCCGCAGCAGTGCCCGAATGCGAGAGCAAAGTTCCCCCAGCCTGAACGGCTTTGTGATGTAATCATCGCCGCCGCTGTCCAGTCCCCGGATTACGTTCACTTCCTCATCCAATGCAGTTAAAAAGATGATTGGCACCTGATTTCCCTGTCTGCGAACCCAATCGCACACGTCGAATCCGCTTCCGTCAGGAAGGGTGATATCCAGGAGCAGGAGATCATACGCATTTGACTTTAAACACTCATATGCCTGTGCAATTGTTTGTGCTACATCCAGCATAAAGCCGCTCTTTTTCAAAGAATAGCACAGCCCGTCAATCAAATTGGTGTCATCTTCCAATAACAGCAATTTGCTCATATTTCTGCCCCTTCCTTATTTGTCCATGATATTATAATTTGTTATTTTACTGTCGGAAAAGTCCTCATCAGGTTCCGGTACTTAAGCGTTTCCCGGTAATTACACTTACTGACGCTTAATTCATTCCGGTTCCCGCAATCAGGTTCCAAACACGTATAACATAAAATTCCGGCCTTTAATTATTATAGTCAATACAGCACCCAGGCTCCAGTCGATGGAATTCATTCTTCCGGCCGTTTTTAAAATATCTTCCTGTGGGAACGTGTCAATTGGTATTGATGCTTTTCTGCCCTATAATCCTTATGCCCATTTTTTTGCATGCTTTAATAATACTGTCCATATCAATTTCACTTTTCCCTTCAGATGCCATAACTACAGCCGCCTCATTTAAAACGGTTTCAATAGCAGAACAGCTAAACCCATTAAAACTGTTCGCGAGATCCTCGATCCGTATGTCACCAGAAAGCCGTTTTTTCCTGGTATACAGGCTGATAAGCTTAACTCTTGTAGCCTGATCAGGATTGGGAATCGTGTATTTCAAATCAAATCTTCCCGGACGGACAAGCGCTGCATCCAATGAAGCGTAAGAGTTAGTTGCCGCTATGACCAGTACGCCGTCTTCATTTTCAAACCCGTCCATTTCATTCAGCATAGCCGTAATCATACGGTTATTTTCTTTATCTATACCAGAACCCGCATAATTTCTGCGTTCACCGATACCATCAAATTCATCTATAAATATTATACAAGGTTTATGCCTGCGAGCTTTACGAAACAATTGCTTAATCCTTCTCGGGCCGATTGACATGAACATACTTTGAAAATCAGCTCCCTTAGTTGCTATAAAATTAACACCGGCTTCCTCCGCCAATGCTTTTGCAAACAGGGTTTTTCCGTTTCCGGGAGGTCCCTCCAGCACAATCCCCTTTGTCGGGCGTATCCCCTTTTTTCTGTACTCTTCCGAATTTTTCAGTATATCTACGGCAAACATCATTTCCTTTTTCAAATCATCAAGACCGGCAATGTCTTCAAATTTTACCCCGGTATGTCTTATTACCTTGAAAGACCTGAAGTATTCACCAAAAACCTTATAAATCACAAAAAGAATAATGGCTATAAATGCTGCATCAAAGAAAATATTAAATACCGCAGCGAATCCCGCTTCCCCTTCAGTATTGTCCTTAACTTCAATTCCTGCCAGGAGAAGCCTCTCTTTAAAACCGTTGGTTTTAGGATTGTCTGTATAATATTTCACATTGTCCTCATATGTCTGAAACTCAATTTTCTCTGCCTGAATTGTGACAGTTGTTATCTTTCCCTCTGTTAACAGGTCGTTAAAATCCTTATATTTCACATATGTCCGGTTCTCCCGGCCGAACAGCGTTACAGATGCTACAACCGCCAATATGGCGATACAAGATAAAACGATAATCAGTCTTCTTTTGAATGCAAATTTCCTCATAAACTATTTCCTCACCTGATTCTTTATTAAACAAACTCCTGTCTTTCAGGAATATCATTCTTTCCCTGGTGTTCCCACCAATATGAAAACTGTCTGTCATAATTTTAGCATATGACTAAAAAACCTTCCTCCCTCTGGTCAAAAAACGAACTTTTTACATCCTCCATACGTTCCTCTGTATCCAACACGCCCTCACTGCCGGCTATAGCATCACATAGCTGTATTAACCTGTCATAATCATCCGTCTTTACATTTGCCAGGGCATTACGCATTACTTTCTCCACTGCAAAACCCGGCAGCAAGCATGGAGTGTCCGTGCTTTTAGTTAAAGGCACAGCCTCTCTCTATTGTAAATCATTTGGTTCAGTTTTTTAACAGGCAACCTGCAATGTAAAAAAAAGTTAATTAAGAATCTACTGCGACAATATATGAATTATAAACGCCTAAATCATCATATTGGCGGCTTTTCAGGTCTGCCGGGCCATATGGTATCCATATGATCAGAACATTGTTCACATGCGGCTAAGCAGATATCTACGTTCCTGATTATTGAAAAAAAGCTTTGAAAACGGGCTTTCCAAACCAATTATGGAAAGCCCGTTTTCAAATATACCTTATCATCTTCCAGCAACTTTACCTTTTGTCCATTAGTTCTTTCTTAACGGATTTTTTAATTCTTCTGATTTCAGCCTGCCAACTACAATCCCTGTCAGCGCAAACAGTGCCAGTACGTTAGGAATAACCATCAGCTGGTTGAACATGTCGGTCAGCTCCCACACCATGTCGCTGGTTGTCAGCGTACCAAGGAAAATAAACGCCAGCGCGATTAGTGTATAGACATGGCGGCTTTTGTCACCGAACAAGTAGGTCATATTGATCTTGCCGAACAGGTTCCAGCCAAGGATAGTTGAAAAGGCAAAAAAGAACAGGCATATCGCCACAAAGGCCGGACCAAATGATTCGCCAAGGGCACTGGCAAATGCAGTCTGGGCAAGATTTGCCTTTCCAATTGTATCCGGAATTACGCCGCCTGCAATGATGCCATCATCAGTGTACATGGTGGAGATGATCACCATGGCATTCATGGTAAGCACTATAAAGGTATCGATAAATACACCGGTCATGGCGACCATGCCCTGCTCATGAGGTGTCTTTACATTCGCAAGGGCATGCGCATGCGGAGTTGAACCCATACCGGCTTCATTGGAAAACAAGCCACGCTTTGCACCCTGGCTGATAGCGGTTTTCAGAGCATAACCCACACTACCGCCGATGATGGCGTTGGGCTGAAAGGCATATCTAAAAATCATGCCAAAGGTTGCAGGCAGATAGCGTATCCGCAGCAGTAACACAATGCCACCACCCAGCAGGAACAAGGCAGCCATGAGCGGAACGAGTTTTTCTGTGACAGAGGCCAGTCTTTGTATTCCACCGAGAAAAATGATGCCACAGATAACGACCAGCACAATACCCGTAACCCATCCCGGAATACCGAATGCATTTTCACAAGTAGAGCTGATGGAATTGGACTGCACCATGCATCCGAAAAAGCCCAGGGCAAGAGTAATTGCAACTGCAAAGAACTTCGACAGGAACTTTCCGAGCCTGCCCTTGAAGGCCCTGGTGATATAGTAGACCGGGCCGCCATGGATGCTGCCGTCTGACGCTGTCACGCGGGTCTCCTGTGCCAGAACAGCTTCCGCATAAATCGTTGCCATGCCAAAGAAGGCAATAACCCACATCCAGAATATCGCACCGGGACCGCCGGTCAGGATCGCACCGCTGGCACCAATGATGTTGCCTGTGCCCACCTGGGCTGCAATGGCAGTAGCCAGCGCCTGGAACGAGGACATTCCCGCATTTTGTTTTTCACCATTGAGATTAAGCGAGCCAAAGGTCCTGCGCATGCATTCGGAAAAATAGCGTACCTGTACAAAACGCGTCTTAATGGTATACCAGACTCCTACGGTCACAAGCATAATCACCAGAATGTAGTCAGAAAGATAGTTATTGATTGTCTGTACGATTGATAACATGTATGATACCCCCATAAAGTCTCTTCCCTGGAGTTTACCAACAAAAAAGAACCGCTTGACGGCGGTTCCGGTATATTCAGCTGGGCATTCTTCGGCGTTTTTACGTAAGATATGCGCTGTAGTCCTGTCTATTTCAACAGCTAATACCCGGCTCTGTCCGTCTGCCTGAGAGATTCAGCAGAAGGGTCTGCAACCCGTCTGCCTTACACCGTCGGCACCCAATTGAATGGGATTCTCCAGAGCTCCCTCCACAGCCAGTCTCCATGTAATGTGGATTCAGGCTGCTTCTTCGGGCTATATTTTTTTGTGGATATAGAATACCATAAAAAGGGCATTTCTGCAACAGCAATATCATCTCAAAAAGCACCCTGGGCAATGTATGGATTAACGCACTAAATGAGACAATCTCGCTTAAAGCAATGATTATTGATTATCTACTGCATTTTAAGCTGCATCTCAATGAAATCAGAGATTTGATAAACTAAGATTTGTTATTCCCCAAACTATCGCAAATTATCTCCGCCCATTCTTCAACAGGCATCGTATAATTTGCCGAGGTCTGAAAGAAGTATGCTCTGACAACAATGTTATCCTTCTTAATGACTACTGTCGGAAAATGAAGGTGGTTGAAATACGCAATCACATAATCCGCCTGCAGCTCCGGAGTATCTGCCAATTCAACCCCCTTCACCTTATCAAGACGATAAAACTCCTGGGCAAGGACTTTCGCAAGATTCGGATTTAGCAACTCACAATAATCAATATACAAGCCTCCGGCGATGAGCTTACCATCAATATTTTTAACTGTTGCGTGTTCGTTATACTCAATGAAGCGTGGTGCGATCCAATCAGATTTGTCCTCTATCGTGTTGAAGCCCATGTTCAATCCCATCATTGTCATGGTATATTCTGAACTTCCTTTACCGGCAAAATCCTGAATTGTTGCAAAAGGAACTGTACCGTTATATTCTTCTAACGGAATTTTCTTTTCGTTTGTGATGGACATTCCTAAATTCTGAAGGAATGCGAATGCAAGTAATACTGTAAGCGCTGTCTTGATAATCTTTCGGATGAAATACGGTGCCGCATCCTTTCGCCAATCAGACCCAGGATCGTAGTACCCGTTATGCGTTAATGACTTCTGTATCCTTTTCAAGTAAATGAACGCCCGTACATTGTCAACTATCATCAGCGCCGCCAACAGAAGCACAAGAATCATCCACCATGTTCCCATGCTGATGGTTGTAAGCAAAAGGCAGCCACGTGTGAGCAGAATGGGATATATAAGCAGAAAGAAAACTGATGAAAACAGCGCGGTACCTTGCCTCTTCTTCACTGCGTTCAGTGCAAGAGCCTGAACCTCCGGATCGGTATTCAGCTCTCTTGCAGAAGGGTCAAAGCTGCGATATATGTAAAAGTCTTTTCGCTTCGCAACATATTCCCATGAATACTTTTTGCCAAGTTCAACCTGTTCGGGGTCGGGTTCACCACAGTCATCCGACCACATACCGGTTTCCTTTTGGGCTGCTTCCAGACGGTATTTTACCTGCCGGGGTTCACTATATTCAAATGTAGCAACGCCTGCAAAAAATCCGTCCTGCATCAGAAGCAACCCTTCTTCGGCCAAATCCGAAAGCCAGTTTTCCATTCCCGAAATATCATACGCTGGACATGGAGGAATACGATATATATGTTGCCCTATTTTATATTGTTTTTTCATACCTTTCTCTCCAATTCTGATTGAACTTTATCGGAATCCACGATACATTGTCTAAGGCGAAGCAGCTCCGCATTATAAGCGTCTCTGCCTTTTTCGGTTATCACATAGGTTCTTTTTCTGCCTTCAACATTTATCTCCTTGATATACTTCTCTTTCTCGAACTTGCCAAGGATCGTATATAAAGTTGCCGGGCCAATCTGAACTCGCCCGTTTGTGTGCCTGTCTATGAACTCGGCAATGTCTATCCCGCACATTTCTCCGCACTGTAATGCCATAAGCACATAGAACATTGATTCAGTCAAAATTACCATTGCTTTCCTTGGCATAAATACTCCCCCAGCAATATCGTATAACGATATCATTTAACGATATTATATAATTAACCTACCAGACTGTCAATACGAAGGAATTATGCTGAATACATATAGTCCGCATCTTCCCGGATTTGGGTAAAATCAGCAACTGTTTCCTGGTAATGCACCTCACCGGCGTTCAGTTTAATCTCAGTGGACAAATGGAACGACCTCCTGTATGGAAGAATGCTGTTTTATAAATAGCAATACGAGCTTTGGAATCCCATCTGCGTTATGGAAACCTCTCTTTTGACGCAATAAACCAATTCAAATTACAATAAGATTTAAAACGCCATGGGCCAAAATTGTTGACCAGCAATTTCCGGTTTTGATCCTGATAAAGCCGAGGATGGCTCCATATACAGCACCAGCGGCAACCTTTGTAATCACGGCGAACCAGTCGCCATATATCATGTTTGGCACCATATATCCGATGTGCCATATTGCAAACAGAACAACATTCCATGCATAAATTCGGGCTTTACCATCCATAACCTTTTTAAACTTATTCCAGATATAACCTCTAAACAGCAGTTCTTCATAGACCGGCGTGACAATACTTCCATACACAATATTCATGACCGAAACAAAACCTGTTGTAAAATTAGACGGAGCGGAAATATATAAAATAACCGTTATACAAGTGACAATAACATATGCTTTTGAAAACTCTTTTGGAAAAACGGATAATTCCTGCTTTCTGCACTTCGCATAAATAATGACTGCAACCGTCAGCAGGCTCATTAACATCATGTTCAACATTCTTGTGGCAAACCGTGTATCCGGTATCAATGGTGAAATCAGCCATTCTGCAATCTCCAGGGCAGCCTGAAGGATAATCATTAAGACAAAGGCTTCTATGATAACCGATTGTTTATTACTCTTTTTTATTTCCATAGTCTTACCCTTTTTAAACTAAAACTTTCCATATTATTTCTTATAAGACATTTCAACCATATTATACAGTAATCCGGCATCGACAGCTACTCCATAATATCCAGTTGCAATTATCGCTCCACATTTATTTGCCGTATTTCCATTTCTGTCTCTGAAAACATCATTTATAACCACTATTTAGCCTGCAAGCTCAGACCTGTTTGTAATGGCAGATGCAGGCAGAAATCCGGATGGCGGAAAGTGATCAAACATTAGATTACCGGTCTTATGTACATGTTTACAGGGTTTACGCCATCATCCCATTGTGATATTATTAGTAAAGATACATTTATGCACTGTAATTTATATCAAAATCATATTCACTTAAAACACTTTAAAAAGGCGGATGTTATGATAGATAAATATTTAGTAAAAAACCTGTTTGGCATTAAGGGGTTAAATATTGCGTGGTATGGAGTTATTATTGCTTCCGGGATTTTACTTGGTGTTTTGATTGCTTGTCGTGAAGCAAAAAGGCAGAACCTGAAAAGCGATATTATCTTTGATTTTCTTTTTTTAGCACTCCCCATCGCAATCATCTGCGCAAGATTTTATTACGTTGTATTTGAATGGGAACAGTATCGTGGAAGCTTAATGAAAGTGATTGCTATTTGGGAAGGTGGGCTTGCCATATATGGAGCTATAATCGGTGGAATCATTGCTGCATTTATCTTTTCAAAACGCAACCACTTTCCATTTTTCCGGCTTGTTGATATGGTTGTACCTAGTTTAGCACTGGGACAGGCAATTGGTCGATGGGGTAATTTCGTAAATCAGGAAGCATACGGAAATTTAGTTACCAATCCAAACCTCCGGTTTTTCCCATATGCTGTATATATAGAGCAGTTGGGGGAATGGCATCAAGCTACATTCTTCTACGAAAGTATATGGAATTTATGCGTATTTGCCATACTGATTTATTTCCGTAAAAGAACTAAGTTTAGCGGTCAGCTTTTTGCAATATATTCTATCGGATATGGAGCAGGCCGTTTATGGATAGAAGGATTGCGTGCAGACAGCCTTTATTTATTACCGGGGATTAGAATATCTCAAGTAGTATCATTGATTCTGATTATTATGGGAATTATCATGATTGTCCTCAGGAAGAAGCTCTTTAGTAATACACCTGAGTATACAGGTAAATATATGATCAAATAAAATCCCATCCCGCTGCGCAATCAGAGAATTTCAGGCCAAAACCCTGCAACCGGTTATTTGCATACTGTAATAAAGTCTTTTTCACTCATTGACAGAATAATATCTCTCCTTCTCTGTTTCAATAATCACTTCAGCATCAACAGGTAGATATAAATCACTCTTTTGCGCAGTTTGGCACCCCGAAATATTTTCCGGCTGTAACTCAGGCTTAGTTCATTTTGGCGTAGGAACCAGGACTTAAATTTCAATACCGATTTTATAACACTTTTGATTTTATAATCCATTCATAAAAAAAGCATGACATGAAACCCTTTTTTGACATTAGTGTACCATTTATTAATAAAATTCTTCCTTTAAGAATATTCTCCGGATTGTTCGCTTGTGCCGGGATGTAATCCCCAACGCAGTTGGCGTCGTGAAAGAAAATTGCATTTACATAATTTGTTCCTTGTTCATAGTTTTTTTTTCATTTATTGTTATATGGTATGAGTTATCATTATCGCAATGAACAGAAACGGTATGAGCAGTATTTGCTCTTATATTGAAACATAGAAGGAGGATACGGGATTTATGAGTTTAAAAAAGGCAATTGCAGCAATATTCATTGTATTACTGGCACTTAGCCCTGTGGCAGGGGCTAGCGCTGCAAGCAGATACAATATGTCATATATTTATTTTGGGAATACAAATTCTTACTTCCAACATGTAGAGAATACACAGAACTCGCTGAATGAAATATCCCCCAATTATTTTAACGTCAAGACTGACGGCAGTCTGGATTTGACCCTGGCTATAGACACGCGCTTTATCGCTGAAATGCAAAAAAAAGGAATCAAGGTTGTTCCCTTTTTAAGCAACCACTGGGATAGAGCTAAGGGTGTTAAAGCCCTTCAGAACAGGCATAAGCTTTCTGATCAGATAGCGGCGGCCGTAGAGTATTATAACTTGGATGGTGTGAATGTAGATATTGAAAACGTGACCGAAACAGAAAGAGAGCTGTACACAGACTTTGTAAAACTCTTAAGAGAAAAGCTTCCTGAAGAAAAAACCGTTGCAGTATCCGTAGCAGCAAATCCATGGGGACTTACCAAAGGCTGGCAGGCTTCCTATGATTATTCAGCACTTGCCAAATACAGCGACTATTTGATGATCATGGCTTATGACGAGAGTTATACCGGCGGAGCGCCAGGCCCTGTAGCAAGTTATGGTTTTGTTGAATCCACTGTCCAAAAAGCCTTGACTGAGGTACCAAAAGAGAAGCTCGTCCTCGGAATACCATTTTACGGGAGATACTGGAAGAATGGAGCTGCCATGGGCGGTTATGGACTGAGCAATACGGATGTCGCCAGGCTGGTTAGTAACTACAATGGTTCGGTACACTTTGACAATAAGAAAAAATCACCCTATGCGGTCATTACAATCAAAGCAAATGATATCAAGCCATATATTTTAGGTACAAAGCTTGAAGCCGGGACTTATACAATCTGGTATGAAAATGAAACCTCGATCAAGTACAAACTGGAGCTTGTGAACAAATATGACCTGAAAGGCACCGGAAGCTGGAGCCTGGGGCAGGAAACAAATGACACATGGAACTATTACAGCTTGTGGCTGAACGGACATTACTTTGAAGATGTACAGGGCCACTGGGCACAGGGGTCAATTCTTTCGATGTCTGAAAAAAAATGGATGATCGGTGTTGCCGCACGTTTGTTCGCTCCGGATCAGTACCTGAGCCGCGCTGAAGCTGCGGTAATTCTGGTTAGAGCTATGGGCCTTGAAAAATCAAATACTGTTGGGGCAAGTTTTAGCGACACCGAAACGCATTGGGCAAAGAATGAAATTGAAATTGCTTCCCAACATGGAATTGTACAAGGCACGGGGAATGGGAAATTCTCTCCGGACAAGCTTTTGTCAAGACAGGAAATGGCTGTTATGCTTGATAGAATCCTGAGTCAGCTGGAAGATGTGAAAAATACGAAAAATCCTTATAGAGACATCAGCCTTAAAAATAACAGCTGGTCCTATAGCGCCATTTTAAAGCTGACGCATTATAAAATTTTTACAGGGAACCCGGATGATACCTTTGATGCAGAAGCTAATACCACAAGAGGTCAGATGGCAGTGCTGATGGACAGGGTTGCCGTTTATCTGGGACAATGATCGGGTATCGCAAAGCAGTTTGTCCTGGGCAATCTTCCAAATAACAGACATATCACCACCTCACCTTTGCATATGTGTGTATATCCTATAAATGTTATAAGTAACCTCCCATTATTAAATATTTCATATCAAGTGGGAGGTTAATCATATCTTTTTCTTCAGAAAACATAAGGCAAATTTCCGGCAGACCTTACAATCAGGCGAAATTTCACACAGATCATCTGCAACAAGTAAACAAAATTTTAGTACAGGAAAAACTTGTTAAATTCTAACTTATATGAGAAAATGAACATAATACAAAAGACACTGTATATGCATAACCAAGAAAAATCGAGCAGAAAGTAAAGTAAGGAAGGAAAACATGAACCTGGAAAGGATCTGGAATAGCTGGGATGATGCGGAATCATTCTCTGGCGTGTTTTCAGCAAGGGACGAACACGGAGTTATATTTGAAAAATGCTGCGGATTTCGGAACTTAAGTGAGGAACTGCCAAACAACAGCGACACGGCTTTTGGCATAGCATCCGGAACTAAGTTATTTACCGGATTAGCGGTCTGCAAGCTGATTGATGAAAGAAAATTATCTCTTAATGATAAACTGTGGGATATTCTACCTTATGATCTTGGAAAGATTAGCAAAAAAGTAACCATATATCATCTTTTAACGCATACTTCCGGTATCGGCGACTATCTTGACGAAGAGTCTCCCGACTCTTATAGCCATGAGCAAGAATTGACCTATAAATACCCTGTCTACCTATGGGAAAGGCTCGAATATTATTTACAAATGATTACTCCACTACCCCAGAAATTTGAACCCGGATTAAGATTTGGTTACTCTAATGCGGGATTTGTCATGCTAGGTTTGGTTATTGAGGCAGTTAGCAGGAAAGCCTACCAGCAGTATGTTAAAGACGAAATCATCGATAAGCTTGATCTGCGTCACACTGGATTTTATCGTATGGATACTCTTCCTGCCAATACAGCCTATGGATATATTAAAACAGAATCAGGTTTTTGGCAGACCAATATTTTTAAGCTCCCAATTATCGGCGGCTCTGATGGAGGTTTATTTACTTGCGCGCAAGATTTGGATATCCTCTGGCGTTCGGTATTTGACGGTCGTGTTTTGTCTGAGAATATGCTGCAAGCCTTTCTACAACCACAGGTAATACGAAATGATGGAAAAAGCTATGGCTTGGGTGTATATCGCTTTGATCGCGGTAAAAATACTGTTTTTTATGCAGTTGGCAGTGATTTTGGTGTGGATTTTTTTACTGCTTATTTCTCTGAAAAAAAGATTAGCGTATCGGCATTAGGTAATACTGAAATTAATACTTTTCCCCTGCTTCATATGCTATTATCAGAATCTTGAGTTTATTAATATAAAA
>DATCKN010000119.1:0-29148 GCA_036562185.1 Thermoclostridium sp. | reverse complement strand
GATATAAACAATATAACGAAATCATATGTTAAAAAACGGGAAGAATAATTATGTTTTCCTATTGGGTAAAGCAGTTTTTATATGGCTATTGTGAAATACATATTTTGTTTTGACACCGTCTTTTTATTTTGTATAATGGTATAACAAGGTTAAAATGACTTGAGTGCTCCAAAAAGGAGCAGTTGCCTGTTTCAGTTAACAGGGAGGTGCGAACAATGCCTCTCTTGATGATGTTGATGGAACAATCAGGCAATGTCGTAAAAAATGTGATTTTGTCAAAAGAAAAAATATAAAAGGTGGTACTTATATGAATATCTGGCATGACATTGATCCTAAAGAAATAAGTCCTGATGAGTTTATGGCTGTGATTGAAATTCCGTCAGGAAGCAAAAAGAAATATGAAATGGATAAACGGACCGGACTGCTGGTATTGGACAGAGTCCTGTATACTTCAACACATTATCCGGCAAATTATGGTTTTATACCCAGAACGTATGCTTACGATAAAGATCCCCTTGATGTACTGGTTTTATCAAGTGAATCCCTTGATCCGATGATTATGGTGAAATGTTATCCTATCGGAGTGGTGCGAATGGTGGATTGTGACGAAGTTGATGACAAAATAATTGCAATACCGCTTAAAGATCCGACATGGAATTTCTATAAGGATATATCAAGCATCCCACCACATATATCAAGCGAGATATCACATTTTTTTGAAGTGTACAAAAACCTTGAAAATAAAAAATCTGCGGCAACCGAAGTGCTCGGACCCGATTGTGCAAAGAATATAATAGCCGAAGCCATGAGCATGTATGAAAAACATTTTTGCGGAAGGATATCTTAAAAAGGTATCCTTTTATAATGTGTTTTCGCAACATTAAGCCGGCTCTGAAACAGCGGTCATATAATACCTTTTGAAGGTGGCTTTCTATGGTTTATCGTGGGATCAAAATTGCTAAAAATATCGTCATTCGGCAATATGGGGAAAGTTCGGTTTATAAAAGATTTTGCGGCGTTGACAGAAAAAGAAATTCATGTAATAATGAAGTGTATTAATTTATGAAATGGGGCGTGACAATGATTTCAAAGTAATCTCAAATTGGCTGATAAAGTTAAATAGTCTGATTTAAAGGCTATACTGTTGTCGGGATTTGGGTTACTTTGCCGAAATGTTTTCGGTTCTGTTGTTGCGCTTATTTTTGTATATATCTTTATATCCGAATATAATAAGCCCAACTGTTAATCCATTTCCGACGGTAGATTTGTCGTATGAAAATGGTTTTTTATTCAGGAGGGCGTTATGTCATTGATTAGTGTTTCAAATCTGACTTTCTGCTATGAGGGCAGTTACGATAATATATTCGAAGATGTTTCGTTTCAGATAGATACAGACTGGAAGCTTGGATTTATAGGCAGGAACGGGCGCGGAAAAACCACCTTTTTAAACCTTCTGCTTGGTAAATTTGAATATAGGGGTAATATCAGCGCAAACGTAAATTTTGAGTATTTTCCCTATGCTATTGATGACAAGTCGCAATTAACAATTGATGTTATAGATGGAATCGGGGGTGGTTTTCAGCTTTGGGAGATACAGCGGGAACTGTCAAGGCTGGAGGTTTCCGATGATGTTTTATATCGTCCTTTTGAAACACTGAGCAACGGTGAGCAGACAAAAGTACTTCTAGCTGCCATGTTTCTGAAGGAAAACAGTTTTCTTCTGATTGATGAGCCGACAAACCATCTTGATGTTGAAGCCAGAGACCTTGTTGCCCGGTATCTGAACTCAAAAAAAGGCTTTATCCTGGTATCGCATGACAGAGCGTTCCTAGATTCATGCATAGATCATGTTCTGTCCATCAATAAGACGAATATTGAAGTTCAAAGCGGCAATTTTTCAACATGGTATTACAACAAGCAATTACAGGATAGCTTTGAGTTAAAAAAGAATGAGAAGCTGAAAAAAGAAATAAAAAGGCTTGAAGTCTCGGCAAGGCAAAAGGCAGACTGGTCGAATAAAGTAGAAGCGTCAAAAATAGGTGAACATGTATTTGACAGGGGGCATGTAGGCCACCTTGCGGCAAAAATGATGAAGCGTGCAAAAATTATTGAGAAAAGGCAAAAACAGGCGATAGAAGAGAAATCAAAACTGCTTAAAAACATAGAGACAGCAGAACCGTTAAAGATAAAAACCATTCAGCACCATGCCAAAAGACTTGTTGAACTTGCCGATGTTTCGTTGTTCTATGGCCCGAAAAAAGTTGCTGAAAATGTTTCTTTTGTTATAGAGCAGGGTGACAGAATTGCATTATGGGGGAGGAATGGCTCGGGTAAAAGCAGCATAATCAAGCTAATCTGCGGCGAGAATATGGAATACACCGGAGAAGTGTACAAAGCCAGTAACCTCACAATATCGTACGTACCTCAGGATACTTCGTTTTTAAAGGGCAGCCTGAACGATTACGCCGAGGAAAACAAGCTCGACAAAAGTCTTTTCCTTACAATATTGCGTAAGCTTGATTTTGAGAGGGTGCAGTTTGAAAAAGACATGTCGGATTTCAGTGCCGGGCAGAAAAAGAAAGTGCTTATTGCACGCAGTTTATGTGAAAATGCCAACCTGTTTGTTTGGGATGAGCCCATGAATTACATCGACATCATGTCGAGGATGCAGATTGAGGAACTGATAATGGAGTACCGGCCAACAATGCTTTTTGTTGAACACGATATAGCTTTCTGTGAGAACATAGCAACAAAAATAATACAGTTGTAAGTTATGCAATAATATACAATATGATTTATTGAAAAGAATAACGTTTGTTTTTATAATTACTTCATATATAAACTATATATTTGGAGGTTAAAAATGGCTTGCGAATCCAAAATTAACTGTACCTGTACATATCCCTGTTCGCGCCGCGGTAAATGCTGTGAATGTGTGGCATATCACCGGAGAAGCGGTGAAGTGCCAGGTTGTTTTTTCTCAAAAGACGGTGAGAAATCTTATGACCGTTCAATAGAAAACCTTTATAATGATTACAGGAAAAGAAGTTTATAAAATTAAGGCAGAGTTTAAGCTCTGCCTTAATTTTTAAGATATAAGCTGTTTTACAAGGTTTAAATAAGGTTCATGTTTTTCACCACGCGGAACGTACAGGTATAACTGGTATGCCTTGGTGCTGTTTTTTATCGGGACCCACGCATAAACCATTTCGAAGGGTACACTTTCATTGTTGTATGTTTCATATTTTTCCAGCAGATAGATTTCGGCATTACCAATGCCTGTTTGGCCTGAAAACAGGAGTTCTTTGACGGTGGAATCCCTTAAGAACTTATTTTCATTAAGGGTAATTACCGAGTAATCTATAACCGTGAAACTGCCTGCCACCCCGTTCACAGGCAGCAGATTAACCTTTTCAGGCATGTAAAAGGTAAAGTAGAAAGTATCGTAGTAGGAATTATAGTAGATTTCGGCTTTATATGAAGTAGGCAATACTTTCAGAACTACCTGTTCGTCACTGCTGTTCCTGTTTATATAGCGTATATCAGAAAGATCTCCAATAATACCGTCGGCATAGGCAGGGAAATATAACGTACGTTCTTTGCTAATTGCCTTGCTTGTCGACAGTTTGTCTGTTTTCAGGTCAAGCTGAAATACATCTTTTTCACCGGTTGTAATAGTAACAATGCTGTTTTCGGTATCTACCTCATATTTATTAATTTCCCCGATCATTGCCAGCAGCTTTACTTTGCCGTTTTTGCCTGTATAAAGATATTCATAATACGGCCCTGCAGGTATTCTGCGCTTTATACTGAAACTGAAAAATTCATCGGTTAAAGCAAAATAATCGGGTGTAAAAGCTTCATTATAGGTTTCAACTGTAAAATTCCTGAAGTCTACAATACACATTATTCGCCCGCCAATAGCCGCAAGAATCCTGTTGTCGCTTTTAACAATCGAATTTATATTCGTTGCATCGCCCACCGTAAAAAGAACCTCTTCATGTGTTCCGTCTGACGCAACAATCTTTTCGTTTGACATAAACACAAAACGATCGTTTTTATTGCCTATAATCGGTCCTAGCTGTTCCCCGGGGAACTCTGCATATATGGAATCAAACGGGTAACCGGTTTTCCTGATGGAATTATCCTGCTTGTTTAATATCAAATAGGTGAGAGTATTACCGTCGGCAATTAACGAGTAGTTGTTCCCGTCCAGCTTATAGACAGCCTTATAGGTCACAGAGTTCCTTTCATCATTTTCAGGCGTGCCTGACGGCTTAGGTGATTCTGTCGCTTTAGGTGCGGCAGGTGACGGTGCCGAAGTAGGAGTAGGTTTAGGAGTAACGGCAGCAGGTTTTGGAGCAGGCGTTGGAGACGCCGGAACAGCCGGTTTCTGGGATGGGGTATCTGTTGGACTTGGCTCCGGTGTGGGTTCATCTGTACTGACCGATATTTGGGTTGGTTGAGCGCTTGGTGCCGGCGTAACAGAAACAACGGTTTTTTTCGAACCCTTGCCCTTGACCGGAAACAATGATATTTCCTTTTTATCCAAAAATATAAGTACTGCAAGTATACAGGCCAGTATACACGGAACAAGAACGACAGTCCTAAGGTTTCTTCTCATTACCTCAACCACCCTCTGTTTCATTTTGAATTGGCATCCGGTTTTCCATACGGATTTTGCATTGGTTTTATGGTATTTTCATATATCTACATTATATAACATGATTTTTCGGTTAACAATATAAAAAAACATTCGTTCGATGTTACATCAGTTAAAAAGGCGTTTGTAATTATCTTCCCTGTAACCGGTGACTTCCATCAAAAATGACTTCAGATCCCTGTTACTGCCCTTAATATCGTCCATTTTCACATCGGCTTTTATTCTTCCGTATCTTAGGACAATTACCCGATCAAGAAAGTTCTCTATTTCATCAATAAGGTGGGTGGCAAGCAAAATTGTTTCGTCGTTTTTCAGGTATGATATCATCAGCTTCAAAAAATCGCGCCTTGTGAATATGTCTTTGCCATTAAACGGCTCATCCATAAGAATATAATCAGCTCTTTTACAAAACCCTGCCGAAATTTCAAGTTTAGCTTTCTGGCCGTGAGAAAAATTTTTTATCTTCTGCGTTATATCCAGTTCAAAATACTTTAATAGTTTAATATACCTTTCCATATCAAAACCCGGTAACATATTTGAAAGGAATTCGCCATATTCCAGTGGTTTCATTGATGGAAAGAAACTTCCTTCGCAGGTTATGTATGACATTTTGCCATACATTTGATGTACAGGTTTTCCTTCAATTAACACTTTACCTTCATTTAATTCGCAAAGGCCCATTATTGCTTTTAGCAACGTGGTTTTTCCCGAACCGTTTTCGCCGATTATTCCTACAATTTCGCCCTTGTTTATTGTAAGTGTCTCTTTTTCCAGTCCGGTATAAGAAGAACCGTAATATTTTTTAACCCCAATAACTTCAATCATGTTCCCACCCCTATCTTACGTCAATTAAATGAAACTCCCTGTAATCATAGGAATTGTATCCGAAGGACATGTTGTTTATATGTAAATTCCTGTAATAATCCTGACTGGCATCGGTAACAAGTTCTCCCCTGTAAACCGGAAAGGTCTTGCCATTTTCGGTTTTATAGGCGAATATCATTAAGTGCCCCGGAGTCAGTACCTGTGAGGGGTATTTGCTTACTTCCTCCATATTCTTGGTTAATGCAGCGACATACAGAAAATCATCCTTCGATACAATATTATGCGGGTACATTTCCTGGTTGCTGTTTTCCTTTACTTTATGTTTACAGCTTAAATTTTCGTCTTTTGCCTGAATGCTTAATATGACGTTTTCATTCAAGTGGTTTTCGTTTGCGAATTTCAGGTAAATATTAAGGCAACTGTCATTTACAAAGCTTTGGTATTCGGGAAAGCCTTTTTCGGATGTAATATCCTCAAAGGCCAGTTCATCGAGCACCTTGCCCTCTGTATTATAGAGCCTGGCTTTAAGTTTATTGTCTTCAAACAGCAGCAAAACCAATTTGCCGTTAATGGCCTCAAGCCCCAGTACTTCCAGATTTGAGTCGTCAAGGTCAAAACTTGTGATTGTTTCAACAGTCCCGGGGTTTTCATTCCACCATGGTTCAAAATTAACGGCTTTGTATATGCCATTGCGCCCGGAGTACTCCTTTGTGCAGATAATTGAAAAATACAATTCATCATTCAGTACGGTCATTGCCATTCTGGGAAGGAAAGCAGGGAAGGTTTCCCGGTTCAGGTGATGGGTTGTACCCTGTTTTTCACCGGCAGAGTCAAAGTATTCATGTTTAATAAAACCTATATCCATGCCGTTGCTTTTGTACCGCAACCCCGGGTCAAATAAAATGGCGGTGGAATTCTGATAGATATCGTCTGTTTTTGTTATTCTTGCATAGATGTCCACGCTGTCGGTAAAAACAGTGCTTGTTCGGACAGAAGGGTTATTATTATAATGGTTATTTTCATTCGGCCGTTCTTCTGTTTTTGCACCACGGGATATTTCAAAATTATAGTTGTATATGAATGTAAAATCGTTATGCCTAAGGCCGTTTGAGAAATTTACATAGCCGTTTAGCTCTGCAATATCATTCCGATGCTGGTAATATATAAACTTGCTTTGAACAGTGCCGTTTTTTATTTCAAAGTATCTTCCATGATACCTGTCCTCAAGGTAACCAGATATTGTAATACTCTTTAATGCGTCCCGGTTGCCCTCCAGGTCTTCCAGATAAAAATCAGGGTTGTCTTTTGCAGCTGCCATAAAACCGTAAGAAATTGCAAAAACCAATAAAGCCGGAACTAAAAAAATGAGAAATATGTTTTTTTCTAATTTATCCATAAACCATCATCCTTTCAGGTTATACAACCGCGCTTTTCTTTATAAGCCTTAAACTGTCATAAATAATAAATGCCGTTGTCAGAAAAAGTGCTGCCGTTAAAACATTGATATAATCATTTTCATATAAGCCCAACATGGCAAGGGAATTTATCCTGTGTATCAGCGAGAATATGATCAGGGACAGGCTGAGAATCACAACGGAAAACCTGAAATATCTTCTGCTTCGCTCAAGAATTGCGGCATAATATACAGTACAGACCAAACCTGTAAACATGGCGAAAGAAGAGAGAAAACTTCTGAATCCGAACGGCAATATTATCCTGAAGAAATCCGAACGTATAAAGGCAAGAAACAATCCGTTGTTAACAGGCAGATCAATATTTTCAACAGTGCCATGTGACGAAATAAAAACTGAAATAATGCCATATCCTGTGCATGCGCTTATTATCTGCGACGCCAGCAGGGTAAGAAAACAAACCATGTAGGTAATGAGCTTTGAAAAATATATATACTCCCTTGGCAACGGCAGTGTCAGCAATGTATAAATGCTTTTGCTTTCAATGTAGTTTGAATAAACGTTAAAAATGCAAAGCCCGCATAATATGAAAAAACATACAAGAAAAACTATAATACAGCCTGATTTTGAAAACAGAAGTTCATACCTTTCAAAACGGTTTTGGTAATAATCCATGCTTTTTATCATAAGAAACTGCTGTAATGCAATCAGAACGATGCAGATTACCGCAACAATCCTGTATAGCCCCCGGAAATCATGGTTTAACAGGTAATACATTTTTTTCAAGGTAACCACTCCTTTTATGTATTAATTGAATAATACACATGTATAAAAAAATTAAATATCGTCCCATACTTCGCTGATTAAATCTACAGCCTGCTTAAAAGTCATGTTAATATCCTTTGCAGCCCTTACAAAATCGGACACCAGACCTTTTGTAAGTTCATTCCTAATAGAGGACAGGACTTCATCGTCAGTGTATATTATACTTCCGGAATTTCCGATGGTTCTGAGATATCCTTCGTCTTCCATGAGCTTATAGGCTTTCTGAACGGTGTTAGGATTGATTCCAAGCAATGCGGCAAGCTCTCTTCTTGATGGCAGTTCTTCTCCTGATTCGGCAAAACCGGCAAGTATCTGTTTCTTCACATAATATGCAATTTGAACGTATACCGGTTCCTTATTATTCAGGGTTAGATTCAGAAAATCAATCAAGCGCCGTTCACCACCTTTGTTAAAAAATCAGCCATTCTTAAGTGTATTATACATATAATACACTTAAACTTCAAATGTTTTTACTTAAACGGATGCATAAAATTTTTCTTTCGTAGCTAAGGATACCGAAAAAATTTAAATAAATATGATATAATAGGTTCGAAATAAAACAGAAGTTTGCATAAAGCATTTAAAAAAGAATAAAAGGCAAGCTTCACTGAATCAGAGAGTGGAGGTGTGTTCATGAAAGCTTTTGTTGATAAGGACGTGTGCATTGGCTGCGGTTTATGTGCCGATTTATGTCCTGAAGTATTTAATATTGATGACGACGGAACTGCATCTGCAATTGATACAGATATACCCGAAGATGCAGAGGATGCTGCGAAAGAAGCAGCAGCGCAGTGTCCCGTTGAGGCTATAAAAATTGATGAGGACTGATGTAAAAAGAACCCTTGGCAGGGTTCTTTTTCATATGGAACAGTAATGCCTGATTTTGAATGGTGTGTATTATTGTCATAACTGCATATCCTTCATCATACTATTTTACGAACACCATTTCAGGACAGGGAAATGAAAAAGGAACGGGTTTCTGCCTTAAAAGTGGCTGCAACATACATAGGTACCGTTGTCGGGGCCGGATTTGCCACAGGACAGGAAGTGCTGCAGTTTTTCGCGAGGTTTGGCATATCGGGATTTGGCGGGTTATTCATTACGACTGTTATGTTCATTGTTTTCGGATATTTGATAATGGATTTGGGAAGTGCGCTGCATGCCAGATCGCATATGGAAATTATCAGGTACTCAGGCGGAAAACTTGTCGGAACTATTATTGATGTAATTATAACCGTTTTTCTGTTTGGTACTTTTTCAGTAATGATTGCAGGAAACGGTGCTCTGTTTGAGCAGCAGCTCAGGCTTCCTGCAATGGCAGGCAATACTGCTATGGCCGTTATAACGGCATTGACGGTATTGACAGGCATTAATGGTGTTATCAATTCCATCAGTTTTGTAGTGCCTTTTTTATTGATATCGGTAATGGTGACCAGTATCCTGTCAATAGTTCAAAATCCTGTTGACCTGATGGCAATACCCGTGATAACAGACCATGGCGGTTTGTTTAACAACTGGCTTCTGGCATCGGTATTATATGTGTCATATAATACAGTGGTTTCAATTGCAATACTGGGGCCTCTCGGCAATGAAGCAGGAAGTAAAAAAACAGTCAGGAACGGCGCAATATTGGGCGGACTGGGCCTTGGGGCCGGAGCATCGATGATTTGCCTGGCATTGTCGGGCCATATGGAGAACATAGAAAAACTGGAAGTCCCGATGGTTTATATTGCCGGCACAATATCGCCGGTACTCCAGGCCATATATGCCATTGTGCTGCTTGCGGAAATATATACAACGGCAGTCAGTTCTCTTTATGGTTTTACATCAAGAATTATTGATATGCAAAAAAAGCCTGTAAAAGGAAGGTACATAGTGACAGGCTCAACCGTTGTGGCCTTGCTGTCAAGCCGTTTGGGGTTTTCCAACCTGGTCAGGTACCTGTATCCTTTGATAGGTTACTGTGGCGTTGTTGTCCTGGCTGCTCTTATCATAAGCATCCTGAATGAAAGAATCCGGGGCGGGCAGACATGACTGTAAGTGTATAAAGCAACAGGAAAATAAAGAGATTGTGTACTGCCGCAATTCAGTTGCAATTTTTATCTTGTAATTTGGTTCAGTTCCTTTATAATGTAATAGGGCAAGAGCCCGGACATAACTATTGTCTGTTTATGCTTTAAAAATTAAATCTGAATAACAGGGTAGATGGCAAATGAAAAAATTAAGAAAATTCATAACGTATTATGGCCCATATAAGGGCATGTTTTTTATTGACATGTTTTGCGCTTTGGTTCTTTCGGTTATTGATCTGATTTTTCCAAAACTCGTACAGTATTTATTGGAGGAAGTGTACGGCAAGCACACGCCCGATATGATTAAAATAATACTTTTTTCAGGTTTGGTGCTTTTGGGGCTGTACATAATAAGATATTTCTGCCAGCGCTATATAACCGCGCAGGGGCATATAATGGGTGCACGCATGGAAGCAGACATGCGGAGGGATCTGTTCACCCACCTGCAGAAGCTATCTTTTTCCTTCTATGACGATGCCAACACCGGAACTCTTATGTCGCGCATGACAAACGACCTTTTTGATATTTCGGAGTTAGCCCACCATGGCCCTGAAGACTTGTTCATTTCAATAATAAAAATTGTCGGGGCTGTGGTCATCATGCTGACAATGAATGTTAAACTTACAATTATCCTTCTTGTCCTTATATCTTTCATTGTCGTATTTACGGCTTATTACAATCTGAAAATGCGGGCGATCTTCGCCGACAACCGCAAAAAAATTGCGCTGGTTAATGCCCAGACCCAGGATACTCTTGCCGGAATAAGGGTTGTTAAATCATTCTCAAATGAGCAGATTGAGCAAAGGAAATTTGATAAAGGCAACGAGCAGTTCCTTCAGTCCAAGGAATCAAGTTACACCATAATGGGAAAGTTCTTTTCGGGAAACCAGTTCCTTCAGGGCATTTTATATTTAACCGTGCTTGTTTTGGGTGGAATCTTCGTGAGCTACGGAAGCATATCATCCACCGATTTGGTTGCATATATTCTGTTTATTAATGTATTCTTAAACCCTATAGACAAGCTGGTTAACTTCACAGAGTCTTTTCAGAAGGGAATGTCGGGATTTGAACGTTTCCTTGAAATTCTTAACACGAAGCCTGATATAGAAGACAGCGAAGACGCGGTAGAATTAACCGACGTTCAGGGTGAAATAAGGTTTAATAACGTATCCTTCAGTTACAATGACAAGGCAGAAGTATTAAGGAACATCAACCTGACCATACCAAAAGGAAAGACAGTTGCATTGGTTGGACCGTCAGGCGGCGGAAAGACCACGTTCTGCAATTTGATTCCAAGATTTTACGAAGTTGATGAGGGCTCAATCACTATTGACGGCAAGGACATCAGGAAAGTTACGCTGGAATCGCTGCGAAAAAATATAGGGATGGTTCAGCAGGATGTGTATTTGTTTTCAGGAACGGTTAAAGAAAACATATTATACGGAAAACCCGACGCAACCGACGAGGAAATTGTTAAGGCAGCGAAACTTGCCAATGCCCATGATTTTATAATGGAGCTGGAAAATGGTTATGATACTTTTGTAGGTGAAAGAGGGGTTAAGCTGTCCGGCGGCCAGAAACAAAGGATATCCATTGCAAGGGCGTTTCTGAAAAACCCGCCGATACTGATACTGGATGAGGCAACTTCGGCGCTTGACAATGAAAGCGAGCGGCTTGTCCAGGAATCCCTGGACGTTCTGGCTAAGGGAAGGACAACGCTGATTATAGCCCACCGGCTTTCTACAATTAAAAATGCCGATAATATTGTGGTGCTTACATCCAACGGTATTGAGGAACAGGGGACACATGACGAGCTTATCAAAAAAGGTGGGGTTTATGCATCCCTCCATAGTGATATAATGTGATGATTGGCCGGCAGGTGCGCTTTAAACGGTTCTGTCACATAAATATATATGCATGTATTTATGATTTTTATAAGTTGCAGAATATTTATAAATATTTTGTAACTTATTTTATTTCACCCTTAGATCCTATGCGGATAAACACGCTAATGGCAATTAAATTTCAAGCCTTCTCAAACAAGCCCAACCTGTTGCCTTAATATATGGAAAAGCATAAAAAATACAGCTTTTACCCGGATGGAATTTTATATTTTAGTATTGACAAATGAATATTTATACTGTAAATTTATATTTATACAAAATAAATGTATAAAACGTATAATTATTCAAAGTGACAGGGGGAGTCAAGCAATGAAAAAAAGTATAAAAATAATGGTTTTAATTACAATTTTAACATGTATTTTTATGCTGTCAGCGTGCGGTGGTTCCAAAAGCACAGGTACAGCCACGAAAGTAAAAGTTATTAATATCCCGTTAACTAATGAGGAATACGCATTTGGTGTGAAGAAGGATGATCCCGAACTTCTCAAAGAAGTAAACAAATTTGTAGCGCAAATAATGTCAGATGGGACATTTGATAAAATACTGAATAAATATTTCGGGGAAGGTGAACCTGAAGCAGTTGAATCTGCAAAACTTGATTCATCGAAAGATCAGCTTGTTGTTGCTACAAACGCATCTTTTGAACCATTTGAATACATGCTGGGCGACAAATACTACGGAATAGATATGGAAATTGCAAAACTGCTTGCAGATCACCTTGGAAAAGAACTTGTAATCAGCAACATGGATTTTGAAGCCGTATGCCTCTCGGTAGGGCTGGGCAAAGCCGATATTGCAATGGCAGGTTTGACAATAAGGGAAGACAGAAAAGAGTATGTTACTTTCTCAGACAAATATTATAACGCATCACAGATGGTTATAGTGAAGGAAAACGACACGAGATTCGATAACTGCAAGACTGCTGAAGATGTTGAAGCCATTCTTTCAAGTCTTGGCAGTAACACAAAAATTGGCGTTCAGACCGGTACAACAGGCCAGTTATATGTTGAGGGCGATGAAGAATGGGGATTTGAAGGTTTCAACGTTCAATGCATCGGTTACAAGTCAGGTTCGCTTGCAGTTCAGGATATGCTTAATGGCAATCTGGATTTGGTTATAATTGATGAAGCGCCTGCACACTTTATATCAAGTGCAATTAATGACCTTAACTGATCATCCTGTTCGATTGTACTTACAGGGTCAGGCTGGAAAGCCTCCAACTGACCCTGTAATCATTTAGAGGGTTTTAAGTGGTTATAACGGTATTATAAAGAACCCCTGAACCAACGGTTATGGATAAAGGTACGTCTATCCATAACCGGCTCGGCATGAAATCCACGCCTCGCTGGGATGGTATATTGTGATTGCTAAAAAGTTACTTTAGCTGTTATAATGATCTAAATTATTATTGATAAGGGATATGCGATGGGTAATTTTGACAGAAAGATTCAGAAATTTTGGGAAATTTTTTATCTGCACGGTGGTTACACAAAGGTTCTGACCGGGCTTAAAAACACGGTATATATCGCAGTTGCGGGACTTGCAATAGGAATTATAATTGGTACGATAATAGCCGTTATTGAAGTGTTTCCGAAGTATAAAAGGCTTCCAAGAATATTGAACGGCTTTTGTACTTTTTATGTAGGATTGTTCAGAGGGTCTCCGATTGTGGTGCAACTGTTGGTGGCATATTATGTAGTTCTGCCTTTATTGGGGATAAACATACCTTCTCTGAATGTTTGTGTCCTTGTGTTTGGCCTTAACAGCGGTGCGTATGTATCTGAAATTATGAGGGGCGGAATAATGTCTGTTGATCCGGGCCAGATGGAAGCAGGGCGTGCCCTCGGCCTGACCTATAGCACCACTATGCTGAAAATAGTGGTACCCCAGGCTGTGAAAAATATATTGCCGACACTGGGAAATGAGTTTATAGCGCTGATAAAAGAAACATCGGTTGTAAGCTTTGTTGGTGCGGCAGATTTATATGTTGCTTTCAATTACATTGGAACCAACAGCTACGAGTTTATGGTCCCATACCTTGCAATGGCATTGATTTATATTGTTATGGTTATGCTTATAGCGCTGCTTGTGAGGATCATGGAAAGGAGCCTTAGAAAAAGTGATAGACGTAATTGATTTGCGGAAAAGTTACGGTAAGCTTGAAGTTTTAAGAGGCATTACGGTTACAATCAGGGAAGGTGAAAAAATCGCCATAATTGGGCCGTCGGGAAGCGGAAAGAGCACATTCCTGCGATGCCTTAATTGCCTGGAAGATCCTACAGGTGGTTCTATAATCTTTGAAGGCGTGGACATTGCCGACATGAGTGTTGATATAAACATCCACCGCCGCCATATGGGAATGGTTTTCCAGCAATTTAATCTTTTTAACAACAAAACCGTACTGGAAAACATTATGCTTGCACCGGTGCATATAGGTATTTCCGATCTTCGCAGGGCAAAAATAAGGAATTTTTTCATTAAAATAAGAAATATATTTGCACAGGACAAGAAACCCCTTTATGAAATAAACACCACACCTGCACAGATAAAGAAAGAAGCCAGGGAAAATGCCATGAGGCTGCTGAAAAGAATAGGGCTTGAAGATAAAGCCAATGTTTACCCTGCAACCCTTTCCGGCGGGCAAAAGCAGAGAATAGCAATAGTCCGTGCCCTTGCAATGAATCCGAAAGTTATGTTGTTTGATGAACCTACATCGGCTCTTGATCCCGAAATGGTGGGAGAAGTGCTGGAACTAATCAGGCAGGTTGCAGATGATGGTATGACCATGGTTATTGTTACCCATGAAATGGGATTTGCAAGAGAGGTTGCTACAAGAGTGCTATTTATGGATGAAGGTAAGATCATCGAAGACAATACTCCCGAAGAAATTTTCTCAAATCCCCAGCACCCCAGAACAAAAGAATTCTTATCGAAGGTGTTGTAAATAAAGCTTACCTCCGCCATGGTTCAGTGTTCCGGCGGTTTTCCCAAAAGGCATAAGGAATATACCCTTTCATTTCCTGCAATAAACCCGCACTGCCTTGATCCGGGAATAAGTTGCGAGATGTGGACAAATGAGTAAAAATCATTTAATCTATACATAAAATTGACGCGTTTATATTTGGCAGGAATACCAACTGATATTAAATCGGGGTGAGTATAATGAAGTTTTCAAAGAGAATTGAACAGCTGAATGAAGGAATATTCTCCAAACTCCTGGAAATAAAAAGAAATAAGATTGCAAATGGAGAGCAGGTAATTGATTTAAGTGTCGGAGCTCCGAACATTGCTCCGGCAAAACATATTCTGGATGCATTATGTTCTGCTGCTGCAGATGAAAGGAACTACAGCTATGCCATAACTGATCAGATTGATCTGCTTAACGCAGTGAGTTCGTGGTATAAAAACAGGTATGGAGTGGATTTGGATCCTAAAACCGAGATTTGCTCATTAATGGGTTCCCAGGAGGGGTTTGCGCTTATATCAATGACTGTTATTGATGAAGGGGATTTGGTTCTTATACCCGATCCATGCTATCCAGTGTTTGCCGACGGTCCCAAAATGGCAGGGGCAAAGCTTTACTATATGCCTCAGAAAAAAGAGAACAATTATATTGTAAGCCTTAAGGATATTCCGGAGGATGTTGCGAAAAAAGCAAAGCTTATTATAGTATCATACCCCAACAATCCAACTACTGCCGTTGCTCCTGACAGTTTCTACCATGAACTGGTAGCTTTTGCGAAAGAGCATGATATAATTGTACTCCATGACAATGCATACAGTGATTTGGTTTTCGACAATAAAAAAGGCGGAAGTTTTCTGTCCTACCCCGGTGCAAAAGACGTGGGTGTTGAGTTTAATTCGTTGTCCAAGACCTATGGGATGGCAGGTGCCAGGGTTGGCTTCTGCGTGGGCAGCAAAGAGGTTGTGTCCCGTTTGAAGTTACTGAAATCCAATCTTGATTATGGTATGTTCATACCCATCCAGAAAGCTGCTGTTGCAGCTATAACCGGGGATCAGAGCTGTGTGGCAAAAACAAGGGAAGCATATGAAATCCGCAGGAACATTCTTTGTGACGGGTTCAACAGCATAGGCTGGAATATGAGAAGGCCCGAGGCAACAATGTTTGTCTGGGCACAGATTCCTCCCAAATATGAAAAATCCATTGATTTTGCTATGGACATGATTAACAGGGCAGGGGTAATGGTTACACCCGGAAGCGCTTTTGGCCCTTCAGGCGAGGGACATGTACGACTTGCTTTGGTTCAGGATATAGACAATATTAAGAAGGCGATAGAAGCTGTGAAGAGAAGCGGAATCCTGGATTAAGCAAAAATTTTGAACTAACAGTAGATTTATATCTGCAAAAAGGGGCTGTCTGAACAGCCCTTTTTAATATTCCGAAAACTCTCCTGTTTCATGCCAGTCGTCAGTATTGGATATCCTATGCTATTGATGCAGTCGCTGGATTATAATATAATTCAGATGTAGGCAGAAACAGTTTATATTGCTTCACATGTAATATATTAACTGTTTTACAGAAAAAACAAAGTATAAATTTATTTAAGTCGTGGAAAACGAACTTCTTAAATATAATGATTAATTTTGCCGAAATTTATATGTCGAATATTTTCTTAACAGATGTTTATTGCAGGAGAAAATGGAGTATATATAATCAGGGTTGTTGGAATAAATTTGATATCATAGGAAAGGGTTCAGGTGGGGTGCATGAACAGTATATCTTCAAGAATTATATTCTCATTTGGTATTTTGATTTCAGTAGTTTGTTTGGTATTTGGCATGATATCCTATTTCACTTCTTCTAATTCTTTAATCAATGTTCTTAATGAAACAATGCCCAAATATGCAGCAGAGGCTTCTTTAACAATCAAGGACAGCATACAGAACCAATTGAATACTTTAAGTTTCATGGCTTCAAGGGATGATATGAAGGTGCCTGAAGAATCGGACAGCAATTATTCTGCTGTTGTATCGATGTTGTCGAAAGAAACGAAAAGGGCAGGGCATATCAGTATGATGCTAATTGACAGCACTGGAAAGGCGATTAACGATCGGGGCGATATTCTGGACATGAAAAACAATTCTTATTTTAAAGCGGCTTTGGCAGGCGAAAGTACCGTGTCGGAACCATTGTTCAACGAAGATCGGAGCAGGATTGTAATGGCTTATGCTGTACCGGTATCAGACGGTAATAATATTACAGGAGTACTGATGGCTTTCAGAGACGGGCTGGAACTTAGTGATTTTGTTAAAAAAATTGAATTCGGTGAAACCAGTGAAGCTTTTATAATAAACAGACAGGGAAGAACCATTGCCCATGCAGATACCGGGTTGCTAAAGACCATAATTGATACTTTGACTGTTGATGCCGAAACATCAGCTTCCCTTGTGATAAATTCAGAAAACGAGGGGGGAGTTGATTCAATTGCTTCGGCTACACTTTCAGGAGTGGAAAATAACAATGCTTTCGGGTTTAAGAATTTTTCTGTGGTCCAGCAAAGAATGATGCAGGGAGAAACCGGATTTGATGAATATCAATATAAGGGTATTGAAAAAATGGTAGGTTTTGCACCTGTCTCTGAATTTGGGTGGTCAATAGCCGTTGCAGTTGACAAGTCCGAGATGATGGCAGAGTTGCACAACCTTAGGATTACCTTTATCCTTATATCAGTTATAATTCTCGCAGCAGGATTTATAGTGGCTTACATGATGGGGAAAAGCATTTCGAAACCGGTAACCGAATTAACAAAGCAGTGTATTGTTATGTCTGAAGGGAACTTCACCGTAGACGTGAACGAAAAATATGCAAAAAGGCGTGATGAAATAGGTGAATTAACAAGGTGTTTCAAAAAGATAAATGAAAATGTATCCAGGATTATCAAGAATGTTATTTCAGAAGCAAAAAGCGTGGGAAATGCCATTTCGGTTTCGAGTGAGAATATGTCCAAACTGACCGATGAAATCCACGTTATGTCGTCTATTATCCAGGAATTGTCTGCAAAGATGGAAGAAACGTCTGCAATGGCAGAGGAAATGAATGCCACCACAACAGAGATAGAGAGGGCTATTGATTCTATTGCAAACAAGGCCCAGAAAGGTGCCGAATCTGCCGGAGAAATCAGTAAAAGAGCCAATGAACTGCGGGATAATGCTATGGAATCGCAGAAGAGTGCGATGGAAATAAGGACCAATAATTCCACGAAGCTTAGAGAAGCCATTGAAAAAGCGAAAGCAGTTGAAAGGATAAGCATTCTGTCAGATGCAATTTTAGAGATTGCATCCCGTACAAACCTGTTATCATTGAATGCCACAATTGAAGCTGCCCAGGCAGGAGAAGCAGGGAGAGGTTTTGCAGTTGTTGCCGAAGAAATAAGAAACCTCGCGGAAAATTCAAGGAGAACTGCTTCAGAGATTCAAAAAGTAACCAAGCAGGTTCTCGAGTCGGTACATAACTTGTCGGAATGCTCGGAACAGGTTCTGGATTTCCTGGAAAACAAGGTAGCGAAAGACTACGATATGCTTGTTGAAACCGGAGAGAAATATAATAGCGACGCTAATATGATTGATGACATGGTAACGGATTTCAGTGCCACTTCGGAAGAATTGTATTCAGCAGTTCACAGCATTATGAAGATCATTAACGATGTTGCGGAAGCAGCTACAGAAGGATCTGCTGAAACGACTGATATGGCAAATGAAGCAAATATCGTCGCAATAAAAGCCAATGAAGTGCTTGAACAGGCAAGAATAGTAAAAGAAAGTTCCGAAAAGCTTTTAAGCGTCGTATCACTGTTTAAAGTGTAATAATGCAGGGGGAAGCAAGACTTGCGTTTCTTACCTGGAAGGATGGTGATTTTATGGACAAAAATAAAGTAGCATTGACACCTCCAATGGGCTGGAACAGCTGGGATTGCTATGGTGCGTCGGTAAATGAGGAACAGCTTTTAGGCAATGCTGAGTATATGGCAAAATATATGAAAGATTACGGGTGGGAATATATTGTCTGTGATATCCAGTGGTATGAGCCAAAAGCTAAGTCCACAGCATACAATCATTTTTATCCTCTTGAGATGGATCAGTTTTCCCGCCTGATACCTGCCGTGAATCGTTTTCCATCATCAAGGAATGGGGCAGGTTTTAAGCCAATTGCTGATTATATCCACAAGCTGGGTCTTAAATTCGGAATACATATCATGAGGGGAATTCCAAGGCAGGCTGTGCATGCAGCAACGCCCATAAAAGGGACAAATGTCACTGCAAGAGATATTGCGCATCCTTACTCCATTTGCCCGTGGAACACCGATATGTATGGTGTAAACCCTGATGCCGAAGGAGCTCAGGAATATTATAATTCCCTTTTTGAGTTGTATGCAAGCTGGGGAGTGGACTATGTAAAAGTGGACGATATATGCAATACAGAGTTCAAGCCATCTCAGCCTTATTCTGCAAAAAGGGAAATAGAGATGATCCGCCGCGCAATCGATAATTGCGGAAGACCAATGGTTTTAAGCTTGTCTCCGGGGCCTGCCGTAATTGAAGAAGCTGAACATCTTTCGAAACACGCAAACATGTGGCGGATGACCGGTGACTTTTGGGACAATTGGGAACAGTTGTATGACATGTTCGATAAATGCAATCAGTGGAGCCCTTATGTAAACGAAGGATGCTGGCCTGATTGCGATATGCTTCCGTTAGGGCACATATGCATCAACACGCCCGGCCATGATCAAGATTCAAGGTACTGCCGGCTGACAAAAGACGAGCAAATTACAATGATGACTCTTTGGTGCATTTTCCGTTCCCCGCTGATGGTGGGGGGCGAGCTGCGCGACAACGATGAATGGACGTTGAGGCTGCTTACAAATCACGAGGTTTTGAGACTGCTTAAGCACTCTTACGGCGCAAAGCAGATTATGCGCACAGGAGACACTGTCATCTGGGCGAGCAATGATGTTGATGGTGGTAAATACGTAGCGTTTTTCAATACGTCATATACTGTTACAAGGCCGTGCATAAGCCTTTCAAGGCTTGGAATCAAAGGTACATATAAAATCAGGGATCTGTGGAAACATGAAGATATTGGCCCGGCTTCGGATTTTGTCGGTGCAAACGTAAATCCACATGGAGCTGTTCTTTATAAATTGACAAAAACAGAGTAACTTCGGTTTACTCTGTTTTTATTTCTGCCCTTTCACATTTTCCCGGTATTACTATAATGATTTTATAACTTTAATTATTTTAGCATATTATGCTATAATAAGGTAATAAAACTGTTGCAAAATGTTTTACAAGGTAATTAAAACAGAAATGAGAGGGTTATATTATGAAAGTTTCTGAATTAAAGTATGAAAGGGTATCATTGGAATCGGTCCAGGGAGAACTGGAAAATCTCCTGTCACAGATTAAAAATGCAAAATCGGCTGACGAAGTGCTTAAAGCACGGGAAAGGTTATTGGAAATAAAAAAAGAATTTGATACAGCCAACAGCCTTGCCTATATGCGTTATACCTTAAACACAGTGGACGAGTTTTATCTTAAAGAAGTTGAGTATTATGATGAAACGGGTCCAAAATTCAGCAATTATATGCATCAATGCATCGTGGCAATGATTGAGAGTCCTTTCAGGGCAGAACTCGAGAAGAAGCTTTCACCGGTTCTTTTTAAATATTACGAGGTGGTAAGCAAGTCAATGTCGCCTGAAATAATTGATGAAATGGTTGAAGAGAACCGTCTTACAACAGAATACTCAAAATTAATGTCAGGAATGACTTTCAACTTCAGAGGCGAAGAAATACCATTGACAATACTTCGCAAATACATGAAGGATGATGACAGGCAAACTCGTAAAGAAGCTTACGAAGTGCTGGGGAAGGGCCTTGAGAAACATTCGGAAGAACTGGATTCGTTATATGACAAGCTGGTAAAAGTCCGTGACAGAATGGCTAAGAAAATGGGATACAAAAACTATATTGAATTAGGCTACCACAGGCTGAATCGTATAAGCTTTGATCATAAAATGGTTGAGAAATTCCGGAATAATGTGCTCAACGATCTTGTTCCGGTCATTTCAAGGCTGAAAACTGAAAATGCTAAGCGCATGGGAATAGAAGATTTCAAATTGTATGATAACGATGTGTATGTACCGGGCGGAGATCCAAAGCCGATACTCGACAGGGATGGAATTTTCAAGGCCGCTCAGGTTATGTACCATGATATGAGTGAGGAAACAGGCAAATTCTTCGATATGATGATGGAAACCGAAGCCTTTGATGTGGATTCACGGAAAAATAAATGGGGTGGAGGTTATTGCACTTACTTCGCAAAATACAAACAGCCATTCATACTGGCAAACTTTAACGGCACATCTGCTGATATTGACGTTGTTACCCATGAAGCAGGCCATGCATTTGCCGATTATATGACAAAAGACAACAGGTTCTCTCTTGAACTCAGCGTGGGCGGTATGGAAACCGCTGAAACCCACTCGATGAGCATGGAGTTCTTTGCTGAGAAGTATATGGATAAGTTTTTCGGGAAAGATGCAACCAAGTATAAATTCATGCATATTTTTGATGCACTTTCCTTCATTCCTTATGGCACCATTGTTGATTACTTCCAGCATATTGTTTATGAAAACCCCGATATGACTCCGGCAGAAAGGAACGAAACATGGAACAGGCTTGAGGCCCAGTTCAGGCCATATCTCAGCACCGAAGGAATACCATATCTGTCAAAGGGAACCCGCTGGCAGTACCAGATGCACATTTATGAAACCCCATTCTATTATATAGACTACTGCCTTGCCCAGGTTGTTGCTTTTGAGTTCCTGCTTGAATCGCTGAAAGACTATGACGGAGCATTCATAAAATATGTACGCTTCGCTTCGCAGGGTGGTGAGGCTCTGTTTGCTGATTTGATTAAAGAAGCAGGCCTTATATCTCCTTTTGAGGACGGAGCGCTTAAAGACGTGGCTCAAAGAATTGAAAAGCTCTTAAATGAGTTAAGAGAGCAAATGTAGGCAGCGTAAAATTCCGGACAGAAATTTCAAAGTTATAAGTATTATTAAAAAACCGGTAAAACTTATGTTTTACCGGTTTCCATTTGAGCAAATGTAGATGTCAGGCGATCCATAACATTCATACATGCCGAGCTGCATGCTTTTAGCACTGTATTTTTAATGGCTTTTGCCTTTGAATTTCCATGGCATTTATAAATAATTCCGTTAACCCCTAATATGGGAGTTCCGCCGATTTCTTCAGGATCAATCTGCTTCATGAGCTTTTTCAGTTCATGCTTAACCATTAAATAGCTGATTTTACCCCATATACTGCTGGAATACATTTTTTTCAGCTGATGCAAGATATAAGTACCGGTACCCTCCATAACCTTAAGCATTGTGTTCCCGACAAAACCATCGCAGACAACAATATCCACGTTGCCTTCAGGTATATCCCTGCCTTCAATATTTCCAACGAAATTAATATTTGCGTTTTTCAGTATGTCATACGCATTCTTAACTATCTCACTTCCCTTGTTTTCTTCGGTACCTACGTTTATAAGACCAACACGCGGATTTTCAATATTATACACATACCTCATGTATTCGGTGCCCATTATTGCAAACTGAAGGTAATTAATCGGCTTGATTTGTGTATTCATTCCAGCATCAATTATCATTGTATGCCCGTTAATGGACGGAACAACGGGTGCCAGTGCCGGCCTTACCACTCCTTTAATTCTTCCCGCAATTAAAAGAGAGCCGGCAAGCAGTACTCCCGTACTGCCTGCAGAAATAAAAACATTGGCGGTTTGGGATTTTATCTTTTTCATACCAACAATAAGCGATGAATTCTGTTTCTTTTTTATTGCTTCTGTTGGCTTATCGGAATTTGTTATTTCATCAAATGTTTCTGTTATAAAAACCCTGCTTCTGTCAAATGATTCATTTTTCAGGCAGTCTTCAATTTTCCTCGGATCACCTAAAAATTCTATTTCAAAACCTTCCTGAGCGTTTATTGCTTCTATGCAGCCTTTTACAATTTCTTTCGGTGCATTGTCCCCGCCCATTGCATCAACCAATATCCTCAACTAACTCAGCTCCTTTATGAAAAATCAAAAATGTCTATATAATTACACGCATTCTAAACTCATTATTGCACTTAGGGCATTGTACCGTATGCTTTCCTCGTTTGTATGGCAATCTGAGCATTGCCTTGCAGTGAGGACATCTATGATAGCGATGAGATCTTATTTCTTTTATTCTGCGTATTGTAAAAAGTATTTTCTTTTTTGTCCAAATCCATGCTTCCATGAATTTTTCGTTTTCTTTGCGTCTTCTATATATATTTTTGGATAATGTTCTGAAAATCATGAGTATAAGAACGGCCCACATGATAATTGCCAGTACAGGGGAATGAATAAATGAATTAATTATAAGCAAAATAAAGCATAATATAGCAAAGGCATAGTACAGCTGGTCTACGCCGTATCTTCCGTACATAAAACGTATAAGTCTTTCTCTTAAATGTCCCATAACCATCTCTCCTTAATTTGAACCAAAATGGGCGGCTAATCAGTAATTATAGCACACTGGAACAAATCCTTAATATTTTTTTCATATAGTATATTTTCCCAACACAAATAATTGCATGGTGTAACCACATGAGATATTATAATTAGTAAATATAAACTGAATTTAAACAAATCCTAAAAAAATGTTTATAATTTTATAAAATTCTTTGTTAACAAACAGTTAATATTTTGCTGGTAAAATAATTCAGTAAAATTTTTAATTGCAGGCCAACCATATACCAGCCGGTATATTAGCTTAATTTTTATGCAGGGAGGATCTTCAGTGTTTTGCATTATGGTTGTTGAAGATGATTATAATACCAGAAAGCTGATGGAAGCGGTATTAACCCAGAATGGGTATGAAGTCATCCTCGCAAATGACGGGATTGACGCACTGGAGAAAATGGATAAACATCATGTGGACCTGATTGTTCTTGACCTTATGCTGCCTTGCATGGATGGCTACGAATTTACAAAAACCTTAAGAGAGAACAATAACAATATTCCGATATTGATGGTAACAGCGAAAGAAGCCCCTGAAGATAAGAAGAAGGGGTTTATTGTCGGCACCGACGATTATATGGTAAAACCTGTGGATGAAGAGGAAATGATACTTAGAATTGCAGCTCTGCTGAGAAGGTCCCAGATAGTTAATGAGCATAAACTTATAATTGGAGAAACGGTTTTGGATTATGACTCATTTACCGTTACGAGGGGAGATAATGTCCAGGAATTACCCAACAAGGAATTCCTGTTATTATTTAAATTGCTGTCATACCAGAACAAAATATTTACACGGCGCAGTTTAATGGATGAGATCTGGGACATGAATTCGGATACCGATGAGCGGACTGTGGATGTTCACATAAACCGTTTACGGGAAAGGTTTAAGGACAACACAGATTTTGAGATAATAACGGTGAGAGGGCTTGGATATAAGGCGGTGGCAAGGCATGAGAAAAATAAAATCTCTTAATATTACAATGGTGCTTTTCATATTTTTTATTATGCTGGCTGCAGGGTTGCTGACATCGGTTTGTTTCCTGTTTTTCTACGCTTTGGATTTTTTTCCGTTCCCATTTTTTACTCCTATTCTTTCACCGTTTATAGCACTGCTCGTAAGCAGTATAATAGGCACATCGTTATCTGCAATGGTGAGCGAAAAATTTTTAAAACCGTTGCACCAACTGATAAATGCCACAAAAATAATAGCAAAGGGTGATTTCAGCGTCAGGGTGCCGGAAATCAACAATGATTCCGAGATTGCCGTATTGCTCAGGAATTTTAATCATATGGCCGAAGAACTTGGCAGTATTGAAATGTTCCGCAATGATTTTATAAACAACTTCTCCCATGAATTCAAAACACCAATAGTTTCAATCAGGGGTTTTGCAAGGCAACTGCAAAACGAGAATCTTTCCGAAGAAAAAAGAAGGGAATACACCGAAATCATCATCTCCGAGGCCGAAAGGCTTACCAACATGTCATCAAATGTTCTTTTGCTTACGAAATTTGAAAACCAGCAGTTCATAACAGACCAGACCGAGTACGATCTTGATGAGCAAATAAGAAACTGCATAATACTTCTTGAAAAGCAGTGGAGCAGGAAAAACATCGACATTAACCTGAATCTTTCAAAAGTCAGGATCTACAATAATGAAGAAATGCTGTCCCATCTTTGGATTAATTTAATAGACAATGCTATTAAATATACCGATGAAAACGGCAAAATTTCGATAATACTGTATGATACAAACGATAAAATACATTTTAAAATAACTGACAGCGGAAAGGGCATGGATGAATACACCGTAAAGCACATTTTCGATAAATTTTACCAGGCTGACAAATCCCGCTCAACCCACGGTAACGGGCTTGGGCTTTCAATAGTGAAGCGGATTGTGGAGCTCTGCAGGGGTGAAATTGCTGTTAAAAGCAAGGTGGGAGCTGGAACAACATTTTCGGTAACTCTTCCCAAATATCAAAAAAGCGGGCAGAAAAACTGATTTCGCAATGAGGATTTTGTAAGTCCCTGATTGACCATTTCAGGGGATTGTTGTTAAATATAATTAATACCATATTGAAAGGACATGTAAGCAAAATCAAAATGGATGCGTCAAAGAAACAACAGCAATACGATTTAATGACAAAAACCCCGATGACGAAGCTGATATTAAGGTTATCCGCACCCACTATAGTCAGCATGCTGGTATCTTCAATTTATAATATGGCGGATACTTTTTTTGTTTCCCAGCTTGGAACAAGTGCAAGTGCTGCGGTCGGTGTAGTGTTTCCGCTAACTGCGATCCTTCAGGCAGTAGGGTTTACGATTGGAAGCGGTGCAGGAAGCAGAATTTCCATATATCTTGGAGAAGAAAAGTCTGAAGAGGCCGATAAGGTTGCTTCATCCGCAGTTTTTGCTTCGGTTATAAGCGGAATAATCCTGGCGTTGTTATGCAAATTGTTTATGGCTCCAATATTGCGTTTTGTAGGAGCCACCGAAACAATACTGCCATATGCAGAAAGCTATGCAGATTATATTCTTGTTGGCTTTCCAATAATGTGTGCTTCTTTTGTCATGAACCATCTTTTGCGCTGCCAGGGCAAGACCACACTGTCAATGATTGGGCTGTCGGCCGGAGGAATTTTAAATATCATTCTTGATCCCATATTCATCTTCACTTTCAATATGGGAATAGCCGGTGCAGCGGTAGCAACAATTCTCAGTCAGGCTGTGAGCTTAATTTTGCTGTTGGTATTCATTATGGGTAAATATAGCGTGATGAAAATAGGCGTAAACAAGATCTCATGGAAGTTTGACGTATATTCGGTGATTATCCGCATTGGTGCACCGTCTTTCTTCCGCCAGGGGCTGGCAAGTATTGCTTCATCACTGCTTAATAACCGTGCAGCTGTTTTTGGCGATTCTGCCGTTGCTGCTTTTTCCATTGTGGGAAAAGTATCTTTTATTATAATGGCACTAATGCTTGGTGTGGGACAGGGGTTCCAGCCTGTTGTAGGATATAACTACGGTGCCCGTAATTACAACCGGGTACGTTCTGCTTATAAGGTAACTATGATGATTGGTTGTGCAATGATGACAGTGGCCGCAATTATATGTTTTATTTTTGCACCGGGTATTATGGCACTTTTCAGGCCGGATGATCCTGAGGTAATAAAAATTGGTACATTTGTCTTAAGGCTTCAGTCCGTCGTACTTCCGTTAATGTCTGTAACGGTAAGCACAAACATGCTTCACCAGTCCCTTGCGAAAAATAAGGAAGCAACATTTCTTGCACTGACACGGCAGGGGCTTTATTTTATTCCTTTAATTATAATTCTGCCATCACTCATGGGTTTATTCGGAATTCAAATCACACAGAGCATTTCGGATGTATTGAGCATGCTCACTGCAATTCCGTTTGCAGTACGGTTCTTCAGGATAATGAAACAGGAGGAACTGGAGCACGAAAATATGAGTGAGGTTAATAGCTGGAACAGTTAATATTAATCAGAATACACAAATATCACAAGTTGATTATAAAAGGTTTGCCGTGTTTTAATGGTTTGGTTATGGCAAACCTTTTTTTGTGCTTTTTCCGCAGGTAAAATTTACTCGTTGAAGTAAGCTATTATAATGTTTTATAATATTGAAGCATTTTGACAGGAAAGATGCAAATCTACAAGATGCATAAAAAATTACTAAAAATATCAAAATGGGGGACAAAATGAAAAAGCTAAAAAAATTATCAGTATTACTGTTGATCATGCTGATTCCGACTGTGGCATTGGCATCATCCAACTGGAGAGGGACATCAAACGTTACAAACATAAAAAACAACCTTTCTGCTATTGAGCAGAAACTGGAGGAATTAAAGAATTCAGACGGTGACAACAAAAAAGCTGTTAAGGAATTGGAAAAACTCCTTAAAGAACAGGAAAAGCTTGTTAAGGAGAAAGAAAAAGAGCTGGAAAACAAGCAGAAAGAATTAGAGTCCAAACAGGGAGAAATTGAAGACTTAAGAGCTGAGAATACCAGAGTGACAAGCGATAACACCACTCTGCAAAGAGAGTTGGAACAGGCTTTGAAAGATGTTCAGGAGATTGAGAAGATTACTGATGATTTAATAAAAAATAACTCAGACGACTAATTTGTAAATCTCTTTTCCTTTATGTAACAGGTTTATCCAATACTATGCATCTGTCTCATTTAACATAAGAAAAATTTAGTAGATAAAAGAAGGAATTTGGAGTATATTATCTAATATATAAATCATATGGAATTTATATTATTTGTGTAAGGTGAGACAGATGCATATAAGTATTGAAATGATTGGACAAAAGGATATTATTCTGCCAATACATTACAACCATATCATACAAGGTTTTATATACAACATGATCGACAAGGAACTCTCTGATTTCCTTCACAATAAAGGATACGGAGACAGCCGGAAGTTTAAATTGTTTTGCTTCTCTAATATCATAGGTAAAGCCCATATTGATGAAGAAAAAAATAACATGGTATTTAAAAGTCCCATTAAACTTGTAATTTCATCGCCGGATGAATATTTCTGCGAATCTTTTGCAAATACAATTTTAAAAAAAGATATAAACCTTGGTGCTAACACACTCGAAATCGGAAGAATTGAGATAAACAGGCAGCGGGTGCTAGAAGATAAAATAGAGTTGCAGGCTTTGTCTCCGATAACGGCATACAGTACTTTATTGAGACCTGACGGAAGAAAATATACCTGTTTCTTTCAACCCGGGGAAGAAGATTTTAACCGGATTGTTGAAGAAAATCTAAGAAAAAAATACTATGCATTTACGGGTACAGAGCCGCCAAAAGACAAGGTGTATTTTAAGCTCCTTACAAAACCCAAATTACATATAATTAAATATAAAGATTTTATTATAAAGGGATATACATGTAAATTAATAGTTGAAGGTCCGCGCCAGCTTCTGCAAATGGCCGTTGACGCCGGGTTAGGCAGTAAAAACAGCCAGGGATTTGGTTGTGTTGAAATAATGAGTTAGTAGATAAATAAACGTTGCAGATAGTATTTTACATATCCAAATTCTAAGCTGAAGACTAAATAATATATGACAAAATAGGTTATTTGTGTTATTATATAAATCAATAGGGATTTTCCGTCGATGTCAGATAGCGTAAAAACCCCCGGGGATCGACGGAAATAGAATTTAAGCAATTTCAACTATTTGCAGATTTTATACTTGAAAAATTAAAAAGCATATTTTTTAAAAATTGGCTTATTATGCGTGTTTGATGGGTTTTGAGTCTACCTATAAGGAATTGAAACACAACCCAATAAATGCAGTAGATATTGCAACTATTGTTTTGAGTCTACCTATAAGGAATTGAAACCAGTAATTGGGTTATGTGAATATAAGCAATTAATAGGTTTTGAGTCTACCTATAAGGAATTGAAACTCTGTTTCGTCCAAATGACACAAGTATCTTGCGTAGTTTTGAGTCTACCTATAAGGAATTGAAACGTAGAGAATTTTAAAGTTACATCCTCTTTTAGTGTACCGTTTTGAGTCTACCTATAAGGAATTGAAACATGAATAATCTTATGAGTTTAATTGAAAATTGTATCGTTTTGAGTCTACCTATAAGGAATTGAAACTTGTTACAACGAATTTCTTCAATATCTGAAATATAAAGTTTTGAGTCTACCTATAAGGAATTGAAACATGGCTGATAAAAGGGATATATCAAACGAAAAAGAGTTTTGAGTCTACCTATAAGGAATTGAAACAGAGGACAATTAATTAATCCTGTTATAATAACAAAGAAGGTTTTGAGTCTACCTATAAGGAATTGAAAC
>DATCKN010000107.1:0-1538 GCA_036562185.1 Thermoclostridium sp. | reverse complement strand
TCTTCGCCAAATATTACCTCAATGTTTTTCCTAAGAAACTCTTCAATATGCTCTTCTTTTAACTTTAAATCTTTAAAGGTTGAATTGCTAATCTCAGTATCACTGGTGTCAATATTATTTTCTTCGATACTTATCGGAATTAACATCTTATTTCACTCCTTACATAATACTGGCAGATAGTTCTTGGTAAACTTTCCATTAATATATAAGTAAAAATACTCCTATCCTTGCACAAACTCAAACTACTCCACCCCAAGTGCCTTAAATACAGCATCCTCCGGACTCTGGTAGAATGAAATCTGAAACTTTGCAAACAATTCAGGCGGAACAGTAGGAATATCCACTGCAGATGCCATTGGAAGAAGCACCCTCTTGGCACCTGAATCAAAACATACCTGCAGCACATTTGCTAATTCCTCAACCTTTATTATTGTACCGCCTATGCTGAGTGAACCCAGAACAACCAACTGGCTCTGTGGAGGCTTACCCAATGCCCCTGAACATAGTGCTACAAAGGCTGCCAATGCAAGTTCAGAAGTCATCCCTACTCCATGTATATCCTGTACATGCATCAAATAATCCTTTGTGGTAACACTTATACTTCCGCTTATATTTTTGCTGTTTGCTCTGAAGTACCTGAAGGCTGTCTCTATACTTTCTTTTGCCTCTCTATCGGAACCAAGACCTGTCCTTTCAAATTTACCGGTACCTGATATAACCTGGGTTTCAATCTTATAAGCCCCTATCATACCTGATTTCCCTCTTGCAATGGTATAAAGATGACCTGGTTTACCCATGCCTTCAGGTATAATTTTCCCTCCGCCCTGCTCAGGAACTGAGACAAATTCCTCGCTCATTGTTTCATTATCTATGTAGGAGAAATGAACATCATAAAATTCCATACCGCCAATTTTCTTCAACTGCTCCTTAACACGTCTTCTTCCCACCAATGCATAACGCAGTATTTCTTCAATATCATCCCTTGTAAACTCACCGTTAGGGTATATGAGTTTTACAAGCCCCGAAACTGTTTTTCTTACTGCAATAACATCTCTTTGATTTAAGTTGTTACCCAGTTTAAAAAACTTATCCAATGCATCAGAGAAGGACCGTTTTCTCATTTCCCTCATAAACTCTGATACATAGTCTGTAATAAAACCATACTCATCAGTAAAAAACTCAGGACGCATTTTGGGTATCTCCCACCCAGGTATGTAGTAATGCATCCTGTCAAAAAACGCTGTATCATTAGCCATTGCCTCAGGGAACGGCTCAAAGAGGTGGGATGTTTTAAGTAGTACATCCACACTTTGGTTAATATTCCCCACAAATACCATAGAAGCAGAAGCATTCTTTTCTTCCTTCCCTCTGGCAAAAGAACCTGAGGCCATGTAGTCCTTCATTATTTGAATCCCATCTTTATCTTTAAATGTAATTCCAGCAACCTCGTCAAATGCCACACAATCCCAAAGACCCACAAGGCCTATTTGCCTTGAAGCCATATTATAAAACAGGTTTGCCACTGTTGTCTGCCCGCC
>DATCKN010000100.1:0-51015 GCA_036562185.1 Thermoclostridium sp. | reverse complement strand
ACATAAAATACATTAAAATTCATTGTTATAGGAGACATCCCTTCAGAAATAAATCCGGCGGTCAGTTTAAATTTTTCCATAAAATATTACCACTTTTATAATTTTGGACCAAAATTTAGTTGAAATATTACTTTTTTTGAGTAATAATATAATTACTTCAATTTTTATATATTTTTTAACAAATTGCCTGCTGATTACAGAATATTTTATCAATATACATCTTTTATGAAAACAACAATTTCATAAAAGGATGATTAAAATGTATAATTTTGTAATCTGTGATGATAATTATAATACCGGATTGTATATTAAAAATATAATATCCGGATATGCCAATAATAAAAAACTGGATTATAATATAAGATTATACAGCAATAATTTCGAGCAGGCTATCGAGTTTACCAAATCCAATCTTGGCCATGTTAATGTATTCTTTGTGGATATTGTCCTTAATGACGAAAACACAACCGGTCTTAGCCTGGCAAAACAAATCCGGAAAATAGACGTTATGGCTTACTTTATTATTATAACATCTCATCCGGAACTAAGCCTGAAAGTTTTTAATTATAAACTTAAAGCATTGGATTGTATATTCAAGCAGGAGGAAGACATTGAAAAACGCATTCAAGAATGCCTCGATACAATAGTTTCAGAGTCATCAAGAATTGATAATTTATCATACAGGGGCCAGCTCACCATTAAAAGCGTTAGCGGTATTCATGCCATTAATTTAAGTGATGTTTTATACTTTGAAACAAGGCCGGGATGCAGGTTGATTTACTGTATTCTGACCGACCAGACCTGTATTGCATTTCGCCATACCATGAAGGAGCTTGTTAAAGAGCTTGACAGCCGTTTTTTCCAATGCCACCGTTCATTTATAATCAACACCAAATACATAAAGAAGCTCGCAAGAAACAGGCAATGTTATTCGGTTACCATGGAAGACGGTAAAATCTGTGATGTGTCAAGATCAAAATGGAAGGAGCTTTTGTCCTATGTTAGAATTTGACAGGGTGATTACAGTCTTTACTTGTTCTCTGGTTCATACCGCTGCAGTAATACATCTTAATATAAAAAATATCAGGCAGCCGTTCAAAGTTTATTTCAAGCTCTTTGCCGCATCGTTCATTATCCATTGTTCAGCCCTGGTGCTTATCCATAAGCCTTACATATATTTCACTGCAACGTTATTTCTGGTTCCGCTGTGCACCTTCCATATTTACAGGCTTGGCATTGCCGAAGCATTCGCTCTGTCAACGGTAAGCGATATCATTATTCTGTTCGGGGAGCTGGCAGAACAGGAGATGCTTAACAAAATGCCTGCAATAAATCCCCAGCTCCCTTACAAAGTAAAATATATTGTGGCAAAAAACCTGACTGTTTTTTTCATCATGGCCATGGTAATAGCAATTGCCAGGCTAATCAGAAAAAGGCCGTTAAATAAAAGGACACCGAAGAATATAATTTACCATATTGTGTTTCTTGTAATGGGAAATGTTATATTAAATATTGTCTTCCTTTTGTCAAAGGCTCCTTTTGATAAAATCCATCTTGCCAATTTCAGCTATAAGACATGCGTTTACATATTGATGATTTATATCCTGACCCTGAGCAGTATAGCACGGTTTGAACACAGAAGCAAAAAATATATACAGCTTAATAAATATATCCAGACAATAGAAGAAATGTATGATGATTTGGCACGCCAGAAACATGATTTTTCAAACATTCTCCTGTCAATTAACGGCTATATAAATGACAACCGCATCAGCGAATTGCGGGATTACATGAATAATTACGTTATGAGGGATTTTTGCAAATCTTTAAACAATAACTTTGCAGTTTATCTTAAATACATCCAAAATCCCGCATTAAAAGGTGTAATATTTTCAAAGCTTAATCAGGCAGCAATGAAAAACATAAAGCTGTTTATCAATATATTCAATGAAATTGAGATTCACAATATAGACCCGACAGATCTGGCCAGAATAATAGGAATTTTATTTGACAATGCCATTGAAGCATGCGAAAAATCGCCTCAGAACGAACTTCATCTGGGGATGGAATCAGATAAAACACATACTTCAATATTAATCGGAAACACCTGTTATCAGATGCCTGACCTGGAGCTGATCTGCAACCGGGGATATTCAACAAAGGGAAAAAACAGGGGTTTGGGTTTATACAGCCTGAAGAAAATATTGGCTCTTTACCCTAATGCCCATCTAAAAACATCGGTAAGTGATAACATGTTTTTTCAGGAGTTAATAATAATGAAATAAAGGTATAAAAAAAGCCACCTCTTATGGCAGCTCAATTACCTTGTTCTCTTTTGATTCCCTGTACAGGACAAAACGATTTCCAATAACCTGTACAATTTCGGCCCCAAGCTCGTTGGCCAGCATTTCACATACTTCTCTTGCACTGTATTCAGAATTCTTCAACACTGTACCCTTTACAAGCTCTCTTGCTTCTAAAGCTTCATCAAACTGGTTTATTACATTGTCAGTAATCCCGCCTTTTCCTACTTGGAATATTGCGGGAATTACATTTGCAAGACTTCTTAAATAGCTTCTCTGCTTACCTGTTAACATCCTATCAGCTCCTGATTTTTACTTGACCGGAATATGAAAATATATATCCATATTAAGGGATATAATCAAACTCCATACCATCCCCAATGCGTACAGTGTCCCCTTCTTTTATCCCTTTGCTTTCCAATGCCTGAATAACACCCTTCCGCTTTAATGCTCGCTGGAAATACTGCAATGATTCCCTGTCGTCAAAATTGATACCGCGAAGCAAATCCCTTATCCACGGGCCGTCCACTACAAAAACGTTATTTTCAATCTCAACCGTAAAATCCTCTTCCTGTGCTTTGTAAACAGTTTCTGTTATTTCAGGCTTGTAAACTTCAGGTTCGGGTAGTGTTTTAACCATTTCGTAAACATAATTGACCAGTTCTTTTACACCATAACCGGTGGCAGCACTAATGGGAAATACTTTATACCCAAGCTTTTCCATATCGCCGGTAAAATCCTTCAGCATTTTTTCATCTGCTACATCAATCTTGTTCGCAGCTATAACCTGAGGCCTTTTTGCCAAATTCTCGTTATATTCTTTCAGCTCCCTGTTGATGATATGGAAATCATCCTTAGGGTTGCGTCCGTCCAGCGCTGCAACATCAATTACATGAATCAGCATACGTGTTCTTTCCACATGTTTTAAAAAGTCATGCCCCAGGCCAACACCTTCATGGGCGCCTTCAATCAGGCCGGGGATATCGGCCATGACAAAACTCTCGCCTTCGCCCATTGATACAACACCGAGGTTTGGTGTTAATGTCGTAAAGTGGTAATTGGCAATCTTAGGCCTTGCAGATGATACCTTTGAAAGAAGCGTGGATTTTCCTACATTTGGGAAACCTATTAATCCTACATCGGCCAACAGCTTCAGTTCAAGGATAATCCATTTTTCTTCACCCGGAGTACCGTTTTTGGCAAAGTTCGGTGCCTGCCTTGTAGGAGTTGCAAAATGAACATTCCCTTTGCCGCCGATACCGCCCTTTGCAATAACTTCTGTCTGGCCGTCTTCTGTAAGATCTGCAATAATAAGGCCGGTCTCCCTGTCTTTTATTATGGTTCCGCAGGGGACTTTAATGACAAGATCCTCACCTTTTTTTCCCGTGCACTTTTTACCGCTGCCGTCCTGCCCACGTTCTGCCCTGTAATGTCTGCGGTACCTGAAGTCTGCAAGGGAACGCAGATGTTTGTCGGCCTGAAAAATTACATTGCCGCCGTTACCGCCGTCACCGCCGTCGGGGCCACCCGCAGGAATGTACTTTTCACGGTGAAAAGAAACTGCACCGTTCCCTCCGTCACCTGCTTTTACATATATTTCAGCAATATCAATAAACATGTTACCTCCATATGCCCTTTTTTATACAATGAGCGATTTCTCAAACTGTGGACCAAAAAGCTTTTACGCACTCTTAGTGAATTTTGCAACGCATGCAGGCATTTTACCGAATAAACGCATCGATAAGGATACACACCAGAACCTGTATCAATTACTCCCAGTTCAGCCGGGAGGGCTTAATAGTTTTGACATAGACAAAAAGAGGACGATATCCTCGCCCCCGTTAAAACTTTAGTTTCTTTTTCTATCCTGCAATAATGCTAACCTTCTTTTTATTTTTTCCCAAACGTTCAAACTTAACAATACCGTCTGCCTTTGCGAACAATGTATCGTCTGAACCGATTCCTACATTATCTCCGGGATGTATCTTGGTACCGCGCTGTCTGACGAGAATATTCCCAGCCTTTACAAACTGACCGTCTGCTCTTTTAACACCAAGCCTTTTGGATTCACTGTCACGACCGTTCTTAGTACTGGCCACTCCTTTTTTATGTGCAAACAACTGCAAATTTACCTTTACCATTGGTTTACACCTCCTCAAATCGAATCTGGATATATTTGCTATACTCGGTCTCTATCTGCCTTAACCCTATTACCATGGTCTTAAGTATTATATCGGTAATATATCTTTCACTTTCCTCAAGCTCATCGGGAACGTAGCATTCTATAAAACCATCGCGCTCTTCGAAATTTCTGAAGCCCGCCAATTCGTCCAAACCACCTAACGCAGTGTATACTATGGCTGATACGGCTGAGCAGACTATATCTTTTCCGGCTACGTTAAACCCTGCGTGTCCTTTAAGTTTAAAACCCTTTATTTTTCCAAGGGTATCGTGATATAAAACTACTTTAATCATTTTGCGTTTATCTTTTCAATTTGCACTTTTGTATATGGCTGCCTGTGTCCTTGCTTTCTTCTGTAACCCTTCTTAGGCTTATACTTGAAAATTATAATTTTCTTGCTTTTGCCATGTCCAAGCACTTTTCCTGTTACAGAAACTCCTTCAACGGTCGGTGTGCCAACAGTAAAAGCATCACCGTCTGACACAGCAAGAACCTTATCAAAAACAACAGTTTCGCCTTCTTCGGAAGAAATCTTTTCAAGGAAGAGAACATCGCCTTCCTGAACTTTGTACTGTTTTCCGCCGGTTTCAATTATTGCGTACATTTGAGCACCTCCTCTACCCTAACTCGCCATGAAAGGGAGCATTTAATGCATTTTAAGCCCTTTCTGTGTGCGGTAACCGTCTTATTTTAACACAGCTCAATGTCATGTGTCAACCAATCAGATTTTGTTTTTGGATGAGTTCACATGTTTATGTATTAATTTTTAGTCATTGCACTCAAATAATTGAAACAAGATTAACACCCTTTCCTGAAATATACCATTCCACTTTTTCATCGGATTTTATGCATAATGGCTTTCATCCCAATTTACCGTAATTTTCTGACCTTCATTATAAAAGTCCATCTCTACGGTTTTCAGTAATCTTTATATCTTCCGTTATTTGAAAAAAAGGATAGACAGCTGAATTACCTATCTATCCTATATCTATATTATACTGCTTCCATTCCAATATTATCCGTTATATTAAATCAACTTTTTTCGATAATGTCCAGAATCTGTTCGGCAGTCTTTTTTCCGAAAACAATTTCTTTATCATTCACAACTACAACCGGCACGCTCATTATAGAGTATTGGTTTTTAAAATCAGGGAAGCGGGCCACATCAATCATTTCGGCCTCAATATTCGGATTCTTTGCCGCCATCAGCTGGCAAGCGGCTACTACATCGGGGCAGAAAGTACATGATAAGGATACGCCGATTTTTAAATTTACTTTCCTGTCTATCCTGTTAATACGTGACAGGATGTCCTCTCCAACCGATTGTCCAGGCCCGGCGACGTTATATAATGCAAGGATGAATGAATTTATTTCATGCCCTCCCGGAACACCATGATATTGTATGCCGGTATAGCTTCCATCGCCTCTTAGTATTGCAAAAGTCGGGAAAACAGAAGCATTGATATGGCTTTCCTTTTCTGTGTCCTGTCCCCTGTTCAATACTTCCAGTTCCACTTTGTCGGTCAGGGATGTAAACTCTTCCAGGAAAGATTTTATCTCGCTGCAAAGCTTCTGATCCCCATCCAGTACAGCCAGGATCTTTACCTTGTTTTCAAAACGATCCAGAATGGGAACCAGTTGCTTCCTCAAATCCTCATCAAAGAATAGCTTGGCCGGCTGAACCGATTCAGGGGGGTGTTCGGTTTTCAGGCCAAGCTTTTCTTTTTTCATTGCAATATATTTTTCTGCACAGGTGGCAGCTACAGCACCATCTGCAACAGCTGTCACCAGTTGCCTTAATTCCTTTTTCCTTACATCCCCGGCTGCATATACTCCATCTATATTAGTCCTCATGCTTTCATCGGTCATGATATATCCATATTCGTCAATCCTTAGCTGTTCCGCATATTCAGAAGTTTGAGGTATATACCCTGCAAAAACGAATATTCCGAAGCTCTCGCCGGATTTAGCTTCATATGTCCATGTCTCGCCGGTTTTATTGTTTATAAACCTGGCATAGCGTAATACTTTGTCGCCGCCGGCTTCAACTATTTCAGTATTAAACTTTACTTCTATCTTAGGATGGGCAAGAACCCTGTCTGCAATCATCTTTGAACACGTGAATTCAGGCTCTCTTGCTATTATTGTGACCTTTCTTGCATATCTGGTAAGAAAGATTGACTCTTCTGCGGCGGCAAAACCTGCCCCTATGACAAAAACATCCATACCCGTGAAGAATTCTCCGTCACAGGTAGCACAGTATCCAATTCCCCGTCCCCTGAATTCTTCTTCTCCTTTAAACCCTATCTTCCTGGGAACGGTTCCGGTAGCGATTATTACAGCCAGAGACTCATATTCCCCGTCCACAGTCCGAACCTTTTTTATATCACCGCTGAAATCTGCAGATTCAACAATTCCCTGCCTGAATTCAACTCCAAATTTTTCGGCCTGTTTTCTCATAGTCTGGCCCAATTCTTCACCCGAAATATTTAAAATACCCGGATAGTTTTCAACTTCTGAAGTTATCTTGATTTGTCCGCCCGGCTTATCCCGTTCTATAATCAGAGTTTTAAGTCTGGCCCTGCCGGCATATATGCCGGCAGCCATTCCAGCACTTCCGGAACCAATTATTATGAGATCATACAGTTCTTTCATATCAATTACAGCTTTCCTACCAGGTCCAGACTGGGCTTAAGGGTTTCTGCTCCGGGACGCCATTTAGCGGGACAAACCTGATCGCCATGGGCTGCTACGAACTGAGCGGCCTGAACTTTTCTGAGCAATTCAGCGCTTTCTCTTCCTATACTGTTGTCATTTACTTCATAAGCAACTATCTTTCCGGACGGGTTGATTATAAAGCTGCCCCTTAAAGCCATTCCTTCTTCTTCAATGTAAACTTCAAAATCCCTGCAGATTTTTCCTGTAGGATCTGCCAGCATCGGGAACTTGATTTTCTTTATTGTGTCGGAAACATCATGCCAGGCTTTATGAACAAAATGGCTGTCGGTAGATACGGAGTATATTTCTACCCCCAGCTTCTGGAATTCCTCGTAGTGATCAGCCAAATCGCCCAATTCGGTAGGACATACAAATGTAAAATCAGCCGGATAGAATACAAATACCGACCATTTGCCAAGCAGGTCCGCCTTGCTGACATCCTTGAATTCTCCATTAACAAATGCCTTTACTGTAAAATCAGATATTTCTTTTCCTATAAGTGCCATAATAAAACCTCCTCAAAACATAATTTTTATTTTGTCCGGTAAAACCGGTAATTTACTGGTTAAAACTTTTCCCTGCAATTAGAACATGTGCCTTTAAAAATCATTTCCCTGCTTTCTACCTGGACACCGGTGGACTCTTCAATAATCTGATCAATTTTATCAAAAAGTTCATCAATTGCGTTGCTCTCAGCATCAAAAACATGCCCGCACTTTGTGCATACCACATGCATATGCTCATAGCTGTTGATATCAAACCGATCAGGGGAATCGCCCATGGGAATCCTTAATATTTCTCCCGATTCGGCCATAGCGCCCAGATTCCGATATACTGTCCCCAGGCTTATATTGGGATAATCCTTCCTTATATCCTCGTATATCTCCGCGGCAGTAGGGTGATTTAATTTCATCAGGGAATTCTCAATCATTATTTTTTGAGCACTGTTTCGTTTATTCATAATAATAACTCCTACTAAGTAGTAATGATTACTACTATTAGTATAATCCAATAAATAAAAATGTCAATATGTTTTTCAAAAAAATTTTAAGATCTTATAAAACGCCGCATTCAAGCGTCCGGAAGAGTGTCTGCTCCTTTCCTTCCGTGAGAAATATTGCCCGTTTGCCGTATAGTGATGTGGAATTCCGGTAAAAAAAAGCAGCCTTCAAATAGTATTATTTGAAAGACTGCTTTTTATCCAAAACCATATTGTATTTGAGGGTATACCCGGTTAACGGTTATACGTTGTTCATTATCCTTCCGCTCCCACCACAATTGGGGCATGGGTGGGCAAGTATCTGATTCAGGGAATTACGCACTTTCTTTCTTGTCAGTTCAACAAGGCCGAGATTTGTCATGCCAACAACCACTACCTGTGTTCCGTCCTTCTTACATTCCTCAGCCAGGATGGATAAAACAGTTTCCTTGTGGGAAGCATCCTTCATGTCTATAAAGTCTATAAGGATAATCCCGCTGATGTCACGAAGCCTGATTTGCCTGGCAATAGTCACAGCCGCCTCGCAATTCGTTTTAAAAATGGTTTCATCCTGGTCATTTTTCCCGACGTATTTTCCGGTATTTACATCAATAACCGTTAAAGCTTCGGTATAATCAAATACCAGATAGCCGCCGCTTTTCAGCCATACTTTCCTTGCCAGCGCTTCCTTTATGGCACTGTCTATATTGTAAAACTTAAACATGTCATAGTCCTTATAGAAGAACTCCACCCTCATTTTCATTTCAGGTGCCGTATCATCCAAAAATTTCAGTAAATCCTCAAACTCTTTATAATCATTCAGAACAATACGTTTTATATTTGAATTGGCTCCACCCTGCGCCAGTTTTTGAAGCAAACCCGGTTCCTGATATAAACACCTCGGAACCTGCCCCTTTGCTTCCGTTATTTTTATAAGTTCCCACCTTTTAAGCATGGACCGGACGTCATTTCCTATCAGGGATTCATCAGCCCCTTCTGCTGCGGTTCTTATAACAACACCCATCCCTTCAGGGCAAAATTCTTCTGCTATTTTTTTCAAACGTTCCCTTTCCGACCGGTCAGCTATTTTTTTAGAAACCCCGGTGCCGGGTGAAAGCGGATATAAAACAGTTAAATTTCCGGGCAGTGTTATATCGGTTGTGACTTTCGGCCCTTTAGTCCCTATTTCGTCTTTGACTACCTGCACCGTAATTTCCTGACCCTGTTTTACCATATTCTCAATTTTTACAGTACCGTTATCTTTCTCATAGGGATGATTTTTACGTAAAACAACATCATCAGCACTTAAATATGCATTTTTGCCGATGCCTATGTCAACAAAGGCGCATTGCATACCGGGAAGAACCCTTTCAACTTTTCCCCTGTATATGTTGCCAATCAGTTTTGTTTTATCGGCGGTTTCAATATGCAGTTCTGCAAGCTCACCATCTTCAAGGATTGCGATCCTTGTTTGCCCGGGTTTTGTATCAACCAATATTTCCTTAATCATAATCTCCTAGTTTACAGTATTTGTTAAATAAACTATTATAGAAGCAAATCGCACAGTTTCAATAAGGCGGAAAGCAGTGCCACCTGCCAGGCGGAATAATGTACCGCCTCTATATCAAGCAAAAGAATTTATATCCGCCTACATAAATTTACCGTCAGTCAAAGGCAGCCATTTGCCTTCTGCGCGTCCGTACAGCATAATCCTGTGCATCCGGGTTATTTCTATATCGCGGTTTATACAGGCGCTCACACCGGTTATGAATAATTCGGGCCGGACATTATCATCCTGCCCTGCAGAAAGCAATACATTAAAATATCCCGTATCATTGCTGATCTCACCAGAAAGCTCGTATATCAGCGGCCGTATATCAAATTCCCTCTCTCCGCTTTTGGTCTTTTTTATAACAATTATCCGTTTCCGGCCCAAAACATTTGATATAATACTTTCGATATCCGGATTTACGCCAGCCTTAAAATCGATTCTGTAGCGGGCGGCTTCAACAATTGCCATGATGTTTTTTTTACCGGTATTTTCCCTGGCATCAACAACCCTTATGCCGTCAGGCAGGGCTCTATTGAGCTTTTCTATAAAAGCACCTGTGTCAATGCTTCCATCCAGCTCTACATCGGCAAATTCCCCGTCACTTGAAAGCCCCAGGGGCATTGGCTGCGCAAATACAATATGGGGCCTGGGATTAAATCCCTGTGAATGGGTTACAGGAATTTCAGCGCGCTTGAATGCCCTCTCAAACAGACGCATAACATCCAGATGCCCTATATATTTTAATTCTTCCCTGCGTTCGAACTGAAACCTTATTTTCATACTTCCTCTCCTTTGGCAGGCGCTTTGCATATACCTGTATCAAAAACACTGCTGCCACAGCCCGTACACTGCACTCTGCAGTTTGGAGTGACAATACCGGCATATGCCTTTTGGCATTCACGCTGTAAAAATTTCATTGATACACCCATGTCAATGTGACTCCATGGCAGAACTTCATCAAAGTCCCGTTCTCTGTTCGCATAAAATGCCGGATCAATGCCTTCCTCATCAAAAGCCTTAAGCCAGGATTCATATCTGAAAAACTCATTCCATGCATCAAAACGGCAACCATTCTGCCATGCCCGGAGAAGAACCTTTCCCACCCTTCTGTCTCCACGGGCAAAAACAGCTTCAAGAAAGCTCGTCCTTGCATCATGCCAGTTATAAGTTATTGCTTTTGAAGCCTTGCTCAACCTGTCTTTCAACAGCACCTGCTTATTATGAAACTCCTCAATGGTGTCCTGACCAAACCATTGAAACGGAGTAAATGGTTTTGGCACAAAGCATGAAGCACTGACGGTCACTTTAAGTCCTTTTGCCCTCTTCTCTTTGGGAGTTTTATAGTATGCATCCGCAATCTCCCCGGCGAGATTGGCTATACCCTCTATGTCTTCCTGGGTCTCTGTGGGAAGCCCCATCATAAAATAAAGCTTTACATTATTCCAACCGCCCTCAAAGGCTATTTTTACCGAATTTATGATATCGTCATGAGTTATGCCTTTATTTATCACATCCCGAAGTCTTTGGGTTCCTGCTTCGGGAGCAAAGGTAAGCCCGCTTTTTCTGACTTTTTGAGCTTTTTCCATCAGATCAATTGAAAAATTGTCAATACGCAACGATGGGAGAGAAAGGTTTATTTTCCTTTCTTCGGTCAGTTTCAGCAGTTCCTGCGTAAAATTCGTAAGACATGAGTAATCGCTCGTGCTCAGTGAAACCAGGGATATTTCTTCATAGCCGGTTTTTTCTATCGCACCCTTTGCCTGTTCAAGCAAAACTTCGGGAGATTTTTCTCTCACAGGCCGATAGATAAAACCTGCCTGGCAGAACCTGCAGCCACGAATACATCCCCTGAACATTTCCAGCATTATCCTGTCATGAACGGTGCCAATAAACGGAACAATGATATCCTCAGGGAAATCAGCCAGATCCATGTCTTTAATAATTCTTTTCCTTACCGTTTCAGGTATATCGTTGCAGGAAGGCTCAATTTTCAGTATTGTGTTGTCTTCCTTATATGACACATTGTAAAGGGACGGCACATATATCCCCGGAATTTTTGCAACTCTCCTCAAAAACTCCGCCCTGCCGCTGCCGGATGCTTTCCACTCCTTATAAGCGTCAATGATTTCCAGAATAACTTCCTCTCCTTCGCCGATTGAAAAAAAATCTATAAAGTCAGCAAGCGGTTCAGGATTGCAGGCACATGGCCCTCCTGCAATTACAAACGGGTGGGTTTCATCCCTTTCTGCAGATAATAAAGGAATACCCGCAAGATCCAGCATATTCAATACATTCGTATAACTCATCTCATACTGCAGCGTGAAACCCACGATATCAAATTCTTTTACAGGCGTCTTCGTTTCAAGTGAAAATAAAGGGATATCTTCTTCACGCATTATTTTTTCCATGTCAACCCACGGCGCGAAAACCCGTTCACAATAGGTATCGCTTCTTCGGTTCAATACGTGGTACAGTATTTTCATGCCAAGGTGGGACATGCCCACTTCATATACGTCGGGAAAACAGAAGGCAAAGCGGACATCAACCTCTTCGGGGTTCTTAACCGCCATGTTCCATTCTCCGCCTGTATAACGGGCGGGTTTTTCAACATTCATCAGTATTCTGTCGTCAAGTTTTACCTTCATATTATTATATCACTACTTTTCTAATTGCTTTTGTTTTATTATCATAACCGAATCTTTGAAAAATAGCAACGCAACATTGCAGGATTTTATATATTAACCAGGTTTTAGGTTACAGTAACTTACACTAACTAATTTAAAATTGGCTGGCATACAGGATAAATAATGATATGATTAATCAGATAAGAGTGACCGGCGGAATAACCGAAAACGGGAAAATATATAAACAGGGCAGATACGTGCCTGCCCTGTAATTTATATTTATATATGTTTATATTTTATTCCTTACTTCAAATTCCTTCATAAACTCAACAAGTTTCTTAACACCATCAATTGGCATTGCATTATAAATGCTGGCTCTCATACCTCCGACACTTCTGTGTCCTTTCAGGTTAACAAGCCCTTTTTCTTCTGCTTCTTTTACAAACTGAGCATCCAAATCCTTATTTCCTGTTATAAACGGAACATTCATTAAAGAGCGATCCTGTTTCCTTACCGTTCCTTTAAACAGTTTTGAGTTATCAAGGAAATCATACAGTATTGCGGCCTTCTCTTCATTAATTTTCTGCATTTCAGGAACACCGCCAAGCTTTTTAAGCCATTCGAAAACCAAGCCGCAGATATAAATGCTATAACACGGAGGCGTATTAAACAATGAACTGTTTTCAGCATGGACTTTATACTGAAGCATTGTGGGTATTTCAGGCTGAACATCGGTTATTAAATCTTCCCTGATAATAACCACAACCACTCCCGCGGGACCCATATTCTTCTGAGCACCTGCAAATATCAGACCAAATTTTGTTACATCATATACTTCCGAAAGGATATTGGACGACATGTCTGCAACAAGAGGAACATTACCTGTCTCAGGGAGTTTTGTATATCTTGTCCCGTATATGGTGTTATTTGTTGTGATGTAAAAATAATCTGCATCCCTGCTGAAGGTATCGGGGCTAAGTTCCGGGATATAAGAAAATGTAGCATCTTCGGATGAAGCTACAACATTTACCTTTCCATACTTTCTGGCTTCACTGATTGCCTTTTTTGACCATTCACCGGTATTTACATAATCAGCTTTTCCTTTTTTCATCAGGTTCATTGGAACCATTGCAAACTGGGTCCAGGCTCCGCCCTGCAAGAAAAGAACCTTGTAATTCGCAGGAATGTTCATAAGATCTCTTAAATCTGCTTCTGCCTTCTTGATGATTTCATCAAACCATTTAGACCTATGACTCATTTCCATTACCGACATTCCTGAACCATGCCAGTTAAGCATTTCATTCCTTGCAGTCTCCAATACCTCTTCAGGTAATACTGAGGGCCCTGCGGAAAAATTATAAACCCTATTCATTTTTCATCCTCCTATTTTTTTCTATAATCAGCTGAGCTGCCGTTTTAATATGTTAAATTATTCTTATGGCAACAGAAAGAGAATCTATATAATGATAAAACCCAGCTAAATTCGACTAACAAAGGAAATAAATATAGTAATATTTTATCATTCTATGTTTTTGCTGTCCATAGTTTATAGCATGAATCGTTAACAATTTAACAATTAATTTCAGCCCTGTGAATAAACAACACGGGATATTTTTGGAACTATTCAGATTCACTTATCGTCATACTAAGCGAAGCCGATTAATTATGTAATATCATGCTTTGATGGGAATATACATAAACGGCATACATATTATTTTTATCCGTCAGGAGGTAAATTATGAAGAAGATTATAGCATTAGTTCTGGCCTTCACATTAATAACCGCAGTGTTCTGGGTTACCAATCCGTTGACTGCGGTTTATGCGGAGGAGTACAGAAACGGTTTTTCACTCACTCCCGAAAACTATGATGCCTCAGGAATTACAACCGATACGGGTTTTATTCTTAAAACGCAGGATAATTACAGCTTGGATGAAATTAACCAAATGTTACGGTTATTAGGTGATATCCCTCTGAAAATCACACAAGGCAAAAGCAATGAGTTCCTTGTAAATCCTGAAAAAGAACTTGAGAAAAACAGCCTTTACACTTTTGTGATAACCACACCTGATAATGAAACGGTGTCATGGACCTTTCAAACCCAGCGGGAGTTTGAGGTTATAGGTACACTGCCTGCGAACCGGTCAAGCTATGTACCTGTAAACACCGGCATAGAGATTTATTTCAGCCATAAAGACTTTGGAGACATCGATAAGTACTTTGAAATATCACCAAAAGCAGAAGGACGCTTTGAAACCAATGGCTATGCCGCGGTATTTATTCCGAAAGAACTTCAGCCCGGCACGATATATACAGTTAAAATAAAAAAGGGGTTACCTCTTAAAGGGACCGGCCGGAAACTTTTAAAAGATTATGTTTTTTCTTTCGAAACAGAACCCGAAACCACCGAAAAAGAATATAAAGGAAGTCTTTTCTTCAGATATTCGCTGTTGGAGTTTTCCACAAAGGATACCCCGGTAATTCCGATAGGCATATACGGCTCGGATCGCAATGCCACCGAAGCCGTTGTTAATACTACAATTTATAAGTTTAAGAACTCCGGCGAATTTATCAATGCCGCCAAGTCAAAGTACGAAATTCCATACTGGGCTTATGTGACTTATGAAGACAACTTAATCCCTACCGAAAATCTTTCCAAAATCTCATCCTTTGAGCAAAGCTTTGACTTAACAGTATGGCAGGAGCGCTATTTACTGGTTCCCGAAGCCCTGGCAAAAGGCTACTATCTTATAGAAAGCACTTACAATGGCTTAACCAGCCAGATGCTCGTTCAGGTAACGGATATTTCGGCATATTATGTTGAAAGTGACACAAAAACTCTTTTCTGGGTTAATGATTTAAAAACCGGCAAACCGGTGGAATCTGCGGAAATAATAATCGGTGGCGTGAACAAAAAATATACCACCGATGCCGACGGTATTGCATCATTTGATACTGTTTTTACAGAATCGGATGATTCAGGCACAAATAAGCTAAATTATTATATAGTCCGAAAAAATAATGACGAACTGATATTAATCAACAACCAGTACAGAATATACAGTTCTGATTACTATACATCTGATAACTACTGGAGATATTTCCAGACCGACAGGAACCTTTATAAGCCCGATGATTTGGTTCAGTTCTGGGGATTTTTGAATAACCGCAATGATAACACTGCCCCTTCGGAAATCACGGTGGAAATTGCCGAAGGAGGTTACTGGTGGATATATGAAGCCAAATTTTTAAGCTATTTCCTGCCAAGCATTCAAAAACCTTTGGTATCATTGAAAGTACCTGTCGAGAATGGCTTTTTTGAAGGAAATTTCCAGCTTCCGGAACTGTCTCCGGGAAACTACCGGATAACCGTAAAGTATGGAGACAATATTTTAAACAGCCATTATATCAGGGTTCAAAACTATATTAAACCTGCTTATAAAATGACTGTTGAGAAGGATAAAAAAGCCATATTCCTTAATGATACGGTGAACTTCACTATAACCCCGGCGTTTTTCGACGGCACGCCGATGCCGTTTTTGGATGTTTCATACAACATAAGCGGTTATCCTTTTGGTGATGTATCAAACACCGTTCAGACAGGTGCCGATGGAAAAATCACCATTCCATTCAGGGCGGTTACCGGAGACAAAACCGCCCAGGGTGAGCAATGGGTTTATCTGTACGCCAATGCATCCCTGCCTGAGAGTGGAATGATAAGCGGAAATTCAAACGTACGAGTATTTATCAATGATATCCACGCATCATTTAATTCAGCTAAAGAAAAAGACGGTAAAATCAAGCTTGAAGCCAAAGTGAATGAAATAGATCTTGATAAAATAAACAACAGTACCGAGGATGAATACGTATACAGCGGCAATTACCTCGGCGCTCCTGTTGCAAACAGGAAAATTTCAGGCACGGTCATTCACCACACCTATGAAAAGATTGAAAACGGCGAAGAATACGACTACATTAACAAGGTAGTACGGAAGCGCTATCGTTATGAAGAGCGTACAGAAAAAGTCGAGAGCTTTTCATTTACAACTGATGAAAACGGTCTTGCAACAAAGGTTTTTGATCTGGAGCATCCCAAAGAAGGTTATTACACGGTGGAATTAATCTGGAATGACAACAGCGGCAGAACCATGAGCCGGGAAGTCTATCTGACAAATTACTATTACACCGGCATAGACGAGGAGTATGACTGGTACCATCTGGAGTCAGACAAAGAAAAATACCGTACCGGCGAGGAAGCGGTAATAACCCTTAAAAATAACGAAGATACGGTTGATGCCGGATCAGTGCTGTTTATTGAGGCTCAAAAAGGAATTACTGATTACAGGCTCATGAACGGCCCTGAATATAAAACCGTATTTTCCGACGGTAAGATTCCGAACTTCTATGTAAGTGCGGTATATTTCAACGGGAACAGTTATATAGAAACCGGAGCGGTCAGTCTTGGATACAATACCGATGAAAAGAAGATTGACATTGAAATGAAAACAGACAAGGACGCCTATCGTCCCGGTGATACCGTCACAATAAGCATAACTGCAAGGGATGAAAACAAGAAAGCCATCCCTGCGCATATCAACCTTGCAATAATTGATGAAGCAATGCTTGAAATTTCCAATTACAACATAGACGTTCTGGCAAAACTATATCAATGGCTTGACAGCGGGCTTGGATACTCATATTCATCCCATCAGGTGGGAGCGGCATTATATAACGGAGCTATAGGCGGCGGATTTGCTTCAAACAATGCTGTTGCGAAATCATCGGAAGCACCTATGCCGTTGGGATATGAGAAAGCGGCAATCGCTTTAGATTCCGGTATGAACCAGGTCCAGGCAAGAAGCGACTTCAGAGACACTGCGCTGTTTAAAACCATAGCCCTTAACAAAGACGGAACGGGCACAGTGTCATTCAAATTACCCGATAACGTAACATCATGGCATGTAATCCTTGCAGGGATCTCACCCGACCTTTACGGAGGTACCGGAAAAGCTTCGCTGAAAGTTACTCTTCCGTTCTTTATAAATGACAGCATGAACACAACTTATTTGAAAGGCGATTTACCATATATCGGGGTTTCAGCCTATGGCAACGATTTAAAGGAAGGCGAAACTGTCAGCTACCAGATAACCTGTGAGCAGGTGCCTGGTTTTAAACAGACTGCAGAAGGCAAAGCCTTTGAACGAACCAATATTCCGCTGTGGAAACTCGATAGCGGTGTTTATGATATTGAAATTAAAGCCATCACCGAAAGCGGATTATCCGACGGTATCAGAAGAACCATATATGTTGCAGATACCTACCATGAAATAGAAAAGGCAGTTACCGGCACTTTAAAAGTGAATATGGACCTGACCGGCGGTGAAACAGGCCTTACCACATTAATATTCACCGATATGGGACGCGGCAAATTAATACCGATGCTGTACGATTTGGCATACAGCGGCGGTAGCAGACTGGATCAGAAATATATAGCCCGGAAAGCAAACCTTCTGCTTGACGAATTGATTCCCGGCAGAATGAATACAATTGAAATTGACGTTGATCTCAGTCAATACCAGAAGGACGACGGAGGGTTCGGAATACTTCCCTATTCCGAAAGTGATGTTGAGTTATCGGCGTTGATGTCGGTACTGCTTAAAAAAGAATCAGATTCCTTAAAGCTTAAGCAGTATTTCTACTCACTTATTTTTGCAGAACCCGGCAGAGTTAACGCACCTGCACTGTATGGCCTTGCGGTGCTTGGCGAACCGGTACTGCTTGACCTGAAAGAAGCAGTTAATGTGAAGAATTTGACCCTGAAGGATAAAATTTACCTTGCCCTTGCATTTGAAGCAATCGGCGAATCAACAACAGCACAAGGTATTTATGATAACGAAATCGTACCCGTTCTGGAAGTCAAGAAACCCTATGTCCGTGTGAAGACTTCGGATGACACAGATTTGATACTCAAAGAAACAGCCCTTGCAGCTGTGCTTGCCGCAAAGCTTGACACACCGCACAGGGAAGGTCTGTACCAGTATATTGCGGATAATTATTCAAAGAAGATATTGGTAAATGCTGAAAAGCTGCTGGTTATTACTGAAGAGTTTAGAAAACTTTCATCAGATGATGTTTCATTCACTTATGAATATGACGGAAGTACTTTCAGTGAAAAGATCACTAACGGAAATGCCGTTACGGTCACCGTTCCGTCAGTAAGGCTTGACAAATTTAAAATAACAGAAGTTTCGGGTGAAGGATCAGTTACCTCAGTATTTAAGGCGCCGCCCGAAGCAAATGTTGAGAACGACGAAACCTTAAAAATCAAGCGCACCTACTATAACTACAGAACCGGAAAAGAAACCACCGAATTCAGGCAAAATGACATTGTCAAGGTTGTAATCGAGTGGGACATTGCACCTACTGCAATGGACAGCCATTATGAGATAACCGATTTTGCTCCTTCGGGGTTAAAACCGATTGACAACCCGTACGCTGCAGGTATCAACCCCGGAAAATACTATTGCTGGTTCAGAGATATTGATGGACAGAAGGTAACCTTCAATGTTTACCGGGATGCCGAAGAGAAAGAACCATTAACATATTATGCCCGCGTGGTCAGTCCGGGATCATTTACAGCAGACAGTACGATTATTCAGGGCACTCTGGTAAAAGACAGCATTAAATTCGGAAAAGCTGCTGAAATTAATATTGCTGAATAATCATTTTACCGGTCCTCCTGTTTGGAAAATTATAAAAAGGCAAATTAAGCACAGGAAGGGGCTGTCTCAAATATAATCTGAGACAGCTCCTTCTTTTTTATTCTTTGATACTTGTAAACATAACAGATTCAATAATCCACCTTTGGAATATGCCATAAATGATTAAAACAGGAACCAGAAGCATCACCGAGCCTGCCATTATTCTTGGTACATGAGTATTTATGGCATATTGCTCGTTAAATTTTGCCACCATCACTGTAACGGGCTGCCATTTTTCATTCTTGATAAATATTGTGGGTGCGAGGTAATCGTTCCATGAACCAATGAACCATAATACGCCATGGGCTGTAAGAGCCGGGGTAACAAGGGGCAGGATGATGCGGTAATAAATGTCAAAGTAATTGCAGCCGTCAATCTTTGCGGCCTCAATAACCGAGTCGGGAATGTAGTTAAGATATTGCCTCAGGAAAAAAATCATAAGCACATTACCGGTGAGCTTTGGCAAAATCAGCGGCCACGGGCTTTGAAGCATTTGCAGCCGGCTGAACAAAACGAACTGCGGAATCATTATTGATGGAAAAGGAATCATAATTCCACCCAGCAATACCATGAAAACAATGTTTTTACCCGTAAAATTTATTTTTGCAAATGCGAATGCTGCTCCGGCTGAAACCAGGGAACCAATAAAAACCGGTGGAACCGAATACAGGATGGTGTTTAAAAATCCACGGACAAGAGGTATCTCATTCCATATCTGAATATAACTTGAATAATCCCATGTTTTGGGCAGAAGCCCTGCAAGATAGATATGCATTTTAGGCTTAAAGGAGGTAAATATCATCCAAATGAATGGATAAAGCATTATTACCGAACCAATAGCAAGAAATATAAATACCAGGATATCAATTATTCTCTTTTGTTTCTTCATAACGCTCCCTCCTTCCATTGATATAGAATTGCAGCGCAGTTATTATAAACACAATGACTCCAAGTATATTTGCAACTGCAGAGCCATACCCGGCTTTTGAATACCTGAATGTGTTGTCATAAAGATGTATAACCGTAGTGAATGTACTGTTTGCAGGACCGTTCCCGGAAAAAACCAATCTGGGCTCAACATACATCTGTGCGCCGCCGATAATGCCGGTAACAACCAGGTAAAAGGTTACCGGCATTAACAGGGGGACTGTAATTTTCCTGAATGTATAAAACCAACCGGCACCATCAATCTTGGCCGCTTCATAGTATGTTCTTGAGATTCCCTGCATACCGGCTATATATAATATAATCGAACTGCCGAGGCCTTTCCATACAGCCATTATGATAATGACCCATTTTGTATACCCGGGATGGCTCATCCAGTTCGGAGGGTTTTTAATACCGAGTTTCATAAGAAAATCATTTATTACTCCGCCATCTGACATGAACATGCGCTGGAATATAAAACTCACCGCAACGGTACTTGTTATAACCGGTGTGTAATATATAACCCTGAAAATATTTTCATACCTTGTCCCCCGGTTCATTAAAGCAGCGTATATAAGGGACAGAACCAGGCCTATTGGTATACCTATCATATAGAAAAAGGTATTTCCAAGGCTCTTCCAGAATAATGGTGTATTGAACATGGTTATGTAGTTATCAATGCCAACCCATTTGGCCGATGTGATTTTCTGTCCGAGAGGCCATGCAGTAAAGCTGGCATAAACAGACATGCATAAAGGTATAACCACAAAAACCAATAAACCAATAATGGGGATAAGCACAAAAGCATATCCCCAGATATTGTCCAATACACGAAAGTATGCTTTTTTCTTCGATTTTCTTTTCAAAGCAAAACGCCTCCCGTATATCAGATATGCAATAAATATACTGACATCTATTTGTTCGGATTTATAGCAGCTTCATCCTGAATAGCCTGGTCGAGCAATTCCTGTGCTTTTGCCTGAACGCTCCTGCAGTATTCACTAACACTCATGGGTTTAACACCTTTGTCAATTCCTTCGTAGTAGCTCCAAACACTGTCAACACCTGAAATAAATCCTTCGGTATGCCAGATTGCATTAAAGGTCAGTGATGTAGGAACACGGTGCCCGTTTTTTCCCTGAAGCATTCTGACAAACACTATGCGCGATTCAGGGAAATAGGAATTATCGGTAAGGTATTCGCCTTCGGCCATTGACACAATATTAGGCACCTGTCCTCCCCGTTTTGCCAGGAAGCGCTGCACTTCATCGTCTGCAGAAAGGACATAGGCCAGCTCTGCAGCAAGTTTCTGGTTGCCCGACTGTTTAGATACGCAATAGCCTATTGAATCAACACGCCCGAACCATTTATCCTGCCTTTGTTCAATGGACAGGTTCGAATATCTGTCGCTGATAGGCCATGGTGCAAGATCAAAGTCAAACCATGATTTACCGGGGTTAATGGATTCATCGTCTTCAATAGCCTGGAAGGCACCAACATCCCATGTTCCGCACGGGAAATATGCAACACGCCCTGCCAGGAATTTCAGGTACCCTGTGACTTCATCGGTAGAAAGCCCTGAACCGCCCATTTCAACTATTTTCATGAAACCTTCATATCCTTCAATAAACTCGGGCGTGTCGAAAAGGACTTTTGTCGCATCTTCATTCAGGTAATCTCCACCTGCACCCCATATAAAAGGCTGCAGGCAGAAATCTTCCCACAGGTGTGTTCCATAAACCTGCTTTGAACCCGCAGTGTCAGGCAAAGTAGGATCTTCAAAAGTAAGTGTCTTACACAGAATTGCGAATTCGGTAAACGTATAAACAGGCAGGTTCCCGTTTTTATCTATCTCGGGGAAGAAAGGCAATGTCCCGTTTTTAACAAGTGCTTCTATCTCGGGCCGGCGTTTTTCTATTATGGCTTTATTAACAGTCATTGAAACAGCCGAGAAATCTTTTGGCAAAGCCCATATCTTACCCTCTCCCAGTTTATCCTTTTCTACGTCATACCTATACAAATTCAGTGCTTCGGGCCAGATCCTGTTCAAAGAATTAACATCCAGAAGGTCATCAAGCGCGACTATTTTATCTGCCCATACCCGTCTTTTCACATCACCAAGTCCAAGGTAGAAAACATCGGGAGCGGCATTTGCCGTTAATGCAGCTTCAAGTTCAGGCCAATACTGATCGCCGGCCACCTGGAAGTTGACTGTACAGTTAAATTTCTCTTCAAACTGGGAAATAACTTCCCTGTACATAGCCTGCTCGTGTTCCTGTGCAAAAACCGATACGTTCAATACAGGCCTATCACCTTGTGAATTGTTTGCCCCACTTGCTTTTTCCTTCTTCCCGCATCCTGTACACAATGATGCCATAATCAGAATTGCAAGCATTGCAGATATAAGCTTTTTCATAATATATCCCCCTTTAATTCAAAATATTTTAATTTAGAACGTTAATTTTATGTTGAGCTAAAATATTTCATCATTTACTAAATTAAATTATCAGTAAAATAATAACATTGCAAACTAATCATGTCAACATATGATTTGTTTATTTGGACATATCAGAGCTTGTCAATTTTATGATTTTTTGTTGATAATGCATGATTTCCCGGTATTCTGTTTCCCCTTTATTATTTTGTCAACTATTTCAGGTAATAATTAAATTATATATAAAATACGCAAATAATAACAATTTCAGTATTTTCAGGATTGAAGAAGTTTACATTTCGATATAAAATAAATATAAAGGGGGTAGAGCAATGATATCTGTCGAAATCAGCAATGGAGCACTTGAGGCTTACATAATTTTACACTATCTGCCTGATGATTACAAAGATGACCGCTTTAAATTAATTAATGCAATTCAACTTGCCCTGAAAAAGGCAAATGTAAACTACGGCATAATACAGGAAGTCTTTTATGATGAATTGCCCATAAACACTCCGACATTAATCGCAAAAGGCAAACCTCCGGTTCATGGCAGGGATTCTGAAGTTAAAATGTACCAGGTACCCGAGCCAAAACCACGCATAGTTGATGACGGAAAGGTTAATTATTACGATCTGAACCTGATTCATCATGTTAAGGCCGGGGACTGGCTGGGTGAAAGACTTGATCCGGTACCAGGCATTCCGGGTATAGACGTACATGGCAATGAAATAAAACCCGATGAAGGTATTGTTTATCCCCTTCTCTATGACCAGCAATCAGTAACGCAGGTGAGACTGGAAGGCAAGGATGTTTTATACTCCCTTAAGGACGGAGCTGTTCATTACGTTAATGATATGATTGCGGTTTATGATGTCCTCGAAATCCGTGGCAATGTTGATTTTAACATCGGGAACATAGATTTTGACGGTTATATAAAGATAGAAGGAACAGTGGAAGACAATTTTACGGTAAGTGCATCGAAGGATATTGAAATTGGCGGAATATACGGAATCGGCGGTGTAAAACTGATTGAAAGCAAGGAAGGAAACATATATATACGCGGTGGGGTTGCAGGTAAAAAAAAGGCGACAATAAAATGCAAGGGAAATCTCTATGCCAAGTTTATTTCCGATGCTGAAATAATATGTGAAGGTTCGGTTTTCATAGGTTTCTATGTGCGAAACAGTTATATCCGTGCAAAGCAGGTCATTGTTGAGTCGGGCAAAGGCCAGATTGTCGGCGGGTTTATCGATGCTGACATACGCGTTGAAAGCGCAGACATAGGAAACCGCCTTGAAAACAGGACAATAATAAATATCCGTGGCTTCAACCGTGAAGCATTAAGAGCTGAATTGGATGACCTGTTAAATACCATTCAGACGAAGAAAAAGCAAATGTTTGAACTGAAGGATTTGCTTAAGTCCTATAACAAAGATACTCAAAAAAGCATGTCTGAAACTAAAAAAATACAACATGAAATGTTTCTCCTTCAGGAAGAAATAAAAAAACTTGAATCACAATGCCTTAATATCTCCAACTATTTAAAAACTCCAGGAGAGGGAGCCGTGGTGGTAAAAAACTATATATACCCGAAAGTAAGAATCACCATACAAAACAATACCCTTGAAATGCATAAGAAAGAGTTTGGTCCGACTTATGTTTCAAGGGATGGTAATGTGGAAAATATATAATGTTTATATAATTATTTTATTACTCTCCGTATGCCGAGAATATTGCCTCCGTACGTGGACAAAGTTGCTATTACGACTTTTCCTTTACTGGAAGAAGCATGAATAAATTTATCATTCCCAAGATAAATACCAACATGGCCGAGCCTGTAATCGTCATAGCGGTCAAATAAAAGTATGTCACCGGGTTTAATATTTTCCCTGGAAACTTTTGAGCCTACATTTCCATACTCAGACGCTGATCTTGGAAGATTAATGTTGAATTTTTTAAACACATACTGCGTAAATCCGGAACAATCAAAACCATCAGGACTTGAGCCGCCATATACATATTTAACACCAACAAATTGCTTGGCATACTCAAGTATCTTATTTGCCAGCTCGGAGTTATAATACTGCCCTGATGAAGAAGCACGCGAAGCGAGGACTGTTTCGTCGGCAAGGTATTCATTCCATACATACCCTTCCACTCCGTTGCCGGTCAGCACCCTTACGTAATCATTATCCTTTTCAAAAACCTGAACTTTACTTCCAAACGATAATGTTCCCAGCAATTCGCTGTCAGAATTGGGATCTTTGCGCAAATTAACGGTATTAGCCGCCACAAATTTGTATACAGGCGGTGCGGTATCAGACAGATATTCCGCAAAAACATAACCCTCAATATTATCATCGGTAATTATTTTCACCCACTCACCGTCACTGTCAAAGCATTGGACACGGGTAGCCTTCGGAAGCACCGTAAGTTTTTCTGTTTCCGGGCCTGGCCCCTTTCTGACATTAAGATAGTTCGCATTTACAAACTTATATACAGGAGTTGCGGTATCCGGAACAGGCTGTTGATCCTGAACCGAATTATCGCTTTCATCAGGTTGTCCAGTTACATTTTCCGGCTGCTCATCATTTATTGATATTCCATAAGCGCTTAGCATTTGATCGCCTGTGTCATCTTCTTCGCTTTCATACAAACTCAGTGAAACTTCATCGCCGCAAGAAGGCTTATTGATATCTTCTTCAGCTAATAAATTATCATTCAGACTAATATCAGGACTCTCTGTATCATTTGACATCAAATTCAGTGCTTCATCCCCGGCATTATTAATTCCCGCTAAAGTATATACCACTATTGTAGCTGAAATTACTACTCCTGCCAGAATCTCAGCACATCGTCTCAGTAGGTTTGATTTATCCATTGTTCCTCCTATTTGGCTGTTTCAGATCTTCTTTTTAATAATATGTACAGGCAATTTTTACTCCAAACCCTTTATATTTTAGCATTATATTTTTTCTTGTACAAGTATACTAAGGAAATATGTAATTTTATTATTCAAACCTGTTAAATTTCACAAAATCCGAATATCATCTTAATACCGCAAAACATAAAAAAGGCTGCCTCCCGGGCAGCCCATCCTATATTATTATATGTTATAAATTACTTAACATTACCATACCATTCGTTTATTTCCTTCGTAATTTGATCTCCGCCAAGCTTCTTCCAGTCCTCAACAAACTTATCAAACAGCTCAATGGATTCGCCCATTATAATTTTCGTAAATACTTCTTCTTCCATAGCTTCAAGAGTTGCATTTCTTTCAACCATGGTAGGGGTAGCCGAGCCATAGAATTTATCATAAAGGTAATTATTGGACTGAACATACTTGTCTATTATATCGAAACTGCTTGGAGTGCCAAAGATATGTGCATCACCATAATTGTTCCTGTCACCCGCCTGATACAGCTTAATTCTGTCATAGTACCCCTGCTCTTCTGAATTAAGGATGGATGTATCGCCGGTCTGAAGAGCCTTAACAACATTATAATGAGCAGTCAGGTTCTTCTTTGCAGGTTCGTATCCAAGTACCTGATATTGCCATACAGCAATACCGTTTTCATCATAGCTCAATTTATCAGACCACTCATCGGTTTTTTCCTTGCTGTCACGGGCATATCCTGCAGAACCTGCTTCTACAAGCTTCATTATTGCTTCAGGGTGTTTGTAGTTTTTGTTTACTGCATAGTATCTTGTTACAGGCATTTTAGTAATCGGCATTGCCGGTTTGTCATCTATTGAAACCAATTCAATTGCTTCCCACTCAGCATTAGGATCGTTAACCACATTGAACTTCAGAATGGCTCCGGGAGTTGACATTCCGCCATACATAACGCCAATCTTACCGGCGGCTATTGACTCCTGAACCTTGTTCCTGTCCTTTACACCGAATTCGGGATCAATCTGGCCTTCTTTGTACATCCTTTGCAATTCCAACAAAGCTGTTCTTACTTCAGGTTGTATACTTCCGTATACAATATTGCCAGTGCCGTCATCAATCCATCTTCTGATATATGCATGGTATCCTGCAAAGAATCCGGTTGCTCCGAAATGGTTGTCTTTTATAAAGTTCTTTGTCAGCCCTAAGCCATAGGTATCGTTTTTACCGTTTTGATCGGGATCATTGTTTGTAAAAGCCTCTATAACAGCAAGCAAATCCTGCATGGTTTTAGGTTTTTCCAATCCAAGATTTTTCAGCCAGTCAGTTCTTACATATAAAATCTGAAGTGAATCTATTGCGGATCCTGTATGAGGAATAGCCATAAGTTTTCCGTCAATCTTAGCTGTGTTAAAGCTTGTAATATCCTGTTCCAGAATGCTCTTTGTAAAGTCGGATGTTCTTGTTTGATATAGTTCTGTTAAATCATACAGCATATCATTCTGGGCAAGCTCAATTAAGTTTTTGTTGTTGAGCCACATTAAGTCGGGCAGGTCTCCTGCTGCAACCGCTATGTTCATTTTCTGCTCAAACTGTTCCTGCGGGACAACCCAAACATACCTCAGATTAATTCCGAAAACTTCCCTGTAATAATCAATCCAGATATTATTTTCAATATCTTCGCCTTCTTTGAACCGTATTCCGTCGTTCAAGAATCTCCATGCTGTCATTTCAATTGGCGGATCATATTTTGCAAGTAGATCTTCCGATTCTGCAGGCTTTGTCGGTGCTGTCGTAGGTGTGGTTCCCTCGGGAGTTTTCGTTCCGGGTTTTCCACAGGCTGTTAACGACAATACAATCATGACAACCAATGCAAAAGCTGAAAATCTTTTTATCGCTTTTGTTTTCATAATCTTCCTCCAATTCATGTTTTTAGCTGATATTAATGAGATCTCATTGAATATAATTATATTAACCCTTGAAATCATGAACAATATTCATCTCTTTACTTTGAATTCATTTCTTTACATGTTTAATCTGATAAAAAAACAGCGCTTTCGCGCTGCTTCTTTTTTTATGTCATTTCAATGCCTGTTCAAACTCAATGCTATAACATGGGATTCAAGCCTTCCCACTCAACTTTCCATGTCCCGTCCTTCGGGAAACCCGGCAGTTTTTCATCACAGCCTCTCCATCCTGCCGCCATCATTGCAACGGCAGTTAATAAACCGCCGTTTCCCGGAAGATATATCGGAAGGTCGGATCTATCTGCCTGCTTATTGTGGCCATTTGCAAGATATTCATTCTTTGGTGAATCATATAGCAAAGCTTTAAGAGCCAAATCCGGACGGCCAAGCCTTGCTGCAGTCATCGCCATCATTGGGAAGTCCCATCCCCAAACCTTATCCATCTGCCAGCTGTCCAGAACTTTTTGAAGCGTTTTCAACATAACTCCATGATCTACCTTTGATCCGGGCAGTATCCCCAACGCGCCAAGCATCGAAGGATGGTCCCTGTTGAATAAAGTAAAGGTGTCAGGGCAGTTCTCATGCGCCAGATATAAACCGTCCTTTTCAGGCAGCTTAGAAAGGTTATTGGCAATTTTCTCCCATTCTCTGTTGATTTCAAGGCCCAGACGTTTTCTCCATTCATTTGCGGTTCTCAAACCAAAAGCCCAGTATTCCAGTTCAAAAGCCGGATTCAGCGTAATCCGCGGATCATGATTTTCCTGGGCAGGTATTAATGCAGGCCCCAGAACGTATCTATTGTTTTCTTCGTCAAATTCAGCATAGGATTCCATAAAGTCTGCTGTTTCAAACACTATTTCCTTATACTTCTCAAGTATTTCGTTGCCTGGCCTGATGCTGTACAGCAGCTCTGCATAATATATCGGGTGCGGTTGCTGCCAGATTAAAAGCGGCCCGATCGGCGACGGGCTGTCATCGCCGTTTGGGGAAGTCATCTTTGGCCATCTGGCACCTTTATATCCCTGGGATTTTGCCAGCTCCCTTGCTTTATCCAATATAGAACCGTACCACCACAGGCTTTTTTCAAACAATTCGCTTCTTCCCCACAGCGGGAAATGCACACCGTGCCACCAGTGCATTTCCAAATGGAATTTTCCATACCAGCTGTTAAATGTAAGGCCTGTTTCCTGCGGAGGAAGCGAACCTGCACATTGTATCGCCATCAGGTACTGCGAAAGAATAATCCTTCTTTCAAGTTCATGGGCTCTTTTATCGGTGCTGCCTTTAAAATCAATTATGCCTCCATTGTTCCAGTAGCTCTGCCAATAAACCCTGCTGCCGGCAATAACATCAGAAAATGAAGGGACATTTTCACCTATCTCTTTCGGTGAGAACCAGCACATGAACTCCAGTTCATTCCGCTCGGGTTCCATATCTATTGCGAAACTGTTTCTTCCTGTCCGCTCCACTTTTCCGCCTTTGGACAAAGCAATTTTGACATAGTACTCATCCTTATCCAGCGTGCGGTGCAAATACACAAAATTATCACCCGAAGATACCAATTCGGTATTATGCTTCTGATCATTGTTCCAGTCTGCAGCAGTCATGTCAGGTGACCCGTATGGAAACCTGATATTAATGCTGAGTCTGTTTTTTGCGAAAAGCTCGGATTTAACTTTAAAAGCCAGTACATCTTTACCTGGATGGCAGCATGTCTTTGTTTCAATTCTGTATCCCTGAACGGTAAATGTGCTTTCCATTAAACCGCTCCACAAATCCAGCGTGTGACGGGGATTTTCTATATCTTCGGCAGTTGCCGGGCTAAAGTCCTCTTTTCTGATATCAAGGCCGATTTGCCCAAGATGCAAACGATGCGGGTTTTGCCTTAGCCAGTGATATATCTCCTCCTGCCCCTTGCTGCTGGTCATATATCCCACTTTCTTACCATGTGTTTCAAAAATTTCTCTCTTAAATTGGTCCGGTGAGTAACTTCGGGTTTCATCATTAACCGGCTTTGTATGCCAGCCCCAATGCGACTGGGTACATGTCGGAATACCTTTATTATATAGTTCGGGGAAGGTTTGAAGTCCGGTAATATCGGCTGTAAAAGCAAATTCACCGTTTCCCACCGACAGCGGAGAAAAAGGATCTATTTCAGTTATTACAGGGTTATGCCTTGTCACCAGTTCATATCTGTTTATAGCCATTGTACAAACCTCCGAATTTTCCATTATTCTATTTCATATCTAAACCAGTTGAAATCGGCTCTTCCGCCATCATTCAAGGTATTGTAGCTAAAAAGCCCAATTCTTGCACCCTTCCAGAAACCCGCCTCCAATTTGCACGGGCCACCAAGCTGTATATAACTTTCATTGTCAAGGCTGAAATAAAATTCGGTGGTACCTTTCAGATTGACCACTGTCCTGAGCCATACATTCCCAGGTTCTATCCTGGGGCCATGGTGTCTTATTCCACCGGTAATTGTTTTTATAAATGCATACTCCCCTTCTTTAACAACGCCAATCCAGTTTTCTTCCTTGCCTGCCAGGAAAGCCAGTCCTGCTGTCTGGCCGGGTTTCATATTCTCTGTATTCAGCTCTGTTGTTATTACGCCGCTGTCCCCCATAAGTTTCTGGGTCAGCGTATTTCTCGCCCTGAATATATTCCCGGCATACAATGCTTCCAGGGTTAAATATCCCGGGCGTTTTGTAAGGGACCATCGGTCATTTACCGGATTGTGATTCCACTGCCACTGCGGGCCAAGATTCGGCCCGTCAAACTCATCTGACGATTGGGGCAGTTTTCTTTCATAGTTCTTACCAACATCGGGCTTCCTGTAAACACTTACCGGTTCCCCGCCACAACCCATAAGCGGCCAGTCATCGACCCATGTTACAGGCTGGAGATGGCACACCCGTCCCAACGTGCCCACATCCTGAAAATGCATGAACCACGATTCCCCTGACTCCAGTTCAATCAGTGAGCCCTGGTGAGGGCCGTTTATATCCGTGCTCCCTGTCTGCAGCACAATCTTTCTCTCATACGGCCCGTATATGTTTTTGGCACGCAGAACGGTCTGCCAGCCTGTTTTAACCCCGCCCTCGGGAATGATCAAGTAATAATATCCGTTCCTTTTATATATTTTGGTTCCTTCTGCAATCTTTCCAACATACACTACTACGCCGTCATCAAGGAGTTTTGTCCCGTCGGAACTCATTCTATGGATAATAATAGGCCCTGCACCTACAGTGCTGTGCCCTAAATAAGCGGTCCCGTCATCATCCCAGAACGGGCACGGATCTTCCCACCCGGATACGCGCACTACCTCATGCACAGGGCTCCATGGGCCTGCCGGGTCAGTTGCCGTACTCATGTACAATCCTTCGGTGGGAGTGCAGAAATATACGTAAAACTTCCCGTCATGATATTTTATGGCGGGTGCCCAGCTTCCTTTCGCATAGGCATCCATGCTATCATAAATCGGATCATGTTTTAATGAGTTATAAACCTGTCCGATAATGGTCCAGTTTATTAAATCTTTCGAATGCAGAACCGGCATCCCCATATAGTGAAATTCAGAGCATACCATGTAAAAATCATCACCTACACGAACAACATCGGGATCGGAATAATCAGCATTCAACACAGGATTTCTGTAGAAGCCGTTCCCCAGATCACCCCATTTGTATTGGCCGGTTTGAGATTTGATTTCAAAATGCATAATTTCTCCTCCTTATGCATGCCATATTTTAATTATAACAAACATCATGCAATAGTACACTTAAATTCATGGAAAATCATTACCATACAGAAGTGAAATCCGTCAAAAATCTCCCAAAATAAAATAAACCCACGGAGTAAAAATTTTACTGATAAACCGTGGGCTTTCCGGAAATCAAATATTATCCTTTAACACTTCCCATAACAAGCCCTTTCATAAAATATTTCTGCAGGAAAGGGTAAACTGCAAGTATTGGCGCTGCTCCCAAAAATACCTGGGCAGATTTGAATGTCCGTTCGGATACTTCCCTGATACCGGCCAGCTCTTCCGAAGAAGTCTGGTATTGATTTATGTCAGGGTTTATAAGAATTGTCCTCAAATACGTCTGCAGAGGCCAGTTCTTAGGCCTGTTCATATATATCATTCCGTCAAACCATCCATTCCAGTGACCGACAATGACAAACAATGAAATGGTTGCCAGTGACGGAAGCGATAACGGAAGATATATTTTGAACAGTGTGGTCCAGTGGCTTGCACCGTCTATATAAGCTGCTTCTTCAATTTCCTTCGGCAGCTCCCTGAAGAAGTTCATAAGAAGAATGACATTAAATACCGGTACAGCCCCGGGAAGAACCAAAGCCCACATTGTATCCAAAAGCCCCAGTTTTCTGACAGTCATAAATGTAGGTATTAAACCGCCGCTGAACATCATTGTAATGATAAAAAACCATGCGTAAACATTTCTCGCCCTGAAAACCGATTTCTCCTTTGACAGAGGATATGCAACCGATATTGTCAGAACCATATTTACAGCATATCCCAGTGCAATTCTCTTGACTGAAACAAGGAATGATTGCATAAATTCACGTTTGCTAAGTGCATATTTATATGATGCCAGGGTAAAATCCACCGGCCATAATTTCACATACCCGGCTGCAGCAGCAGAGCTTGAGCTGAGTGATATAGCCAGTACGTTAATCATAGGAACCAAACATACAAATGCTGTCAATGTAAGTATTATATAGTTAAATACTGCAAATACTTTCTCACCGGTTGTTCTTTTTAGCATTTTATATCCCTCCTCAGTTAAAATACTCTGTAGCCGGCATATTTGTTGGCAAGTTTATTTGAAATAACCACCAAAACAAAGGATATTGCCGATTTAAACAGTCCTACCGCAGCAGATACACTGAACTGTGCCTCTACCATACCAATTCTGTAGACCAATGTGTCAATAATGTCACCGGTGCTGTAAACAGACGGGCTATACAGGTTAAATACCTGATCAAATCCTGCATTTAGAACATTTCCAAGGCTCAAAACAGTCATAAGTGTAACAATTGGCAGTATTCCCGGTAATGTTATATGCCATGTCTGCTTCAGGCGACCCGCACCGTCTACAACAGCAGCTTCGTACAGTGTTGGATCAATTGATGTCAGAGCCGCAAGGTATACAATCGTGTTATAGCCGAATTCCTTCCAGGTGTTTGTGGCAACCAGCGTAAACGGGAACCAGTTCGCGTTTCCCAGAAAATATATTGGCTTGATTCCAAACAGACCAAGAAACTCATTAACTATACCACTGGTTGGTGATAACACGTCAATCAGAATTCCGCCAAGGATTACCCATGACAGAAAATGCGGAAAATATATTATAGTCTGTATTGTTCTTTTAAAAGCATCTTTCCTTATTTCATTCAGCAATAGCGCAAAAATTATCGGTACAATCAGGTTGGCTATTATCTTCATAACGGCAATGAAAACAGTATTACGAATAACAGTCCATATGTTGGGCATGTTAAAAATATACCTGAAATTATCCAATCCAACCCATTGAGAACCCATAAATCCCTTTGCAGGGACAAATTTCTGAAACGCCATTACAATTCCAAACATCGGTATATAATTAAAAATAAATACTGCTATAACACCGGGAATCAGCAGTATGTGAAGAGGTAACTCCCTTATCCACTTTTTATTACCCGCCATTTCATTCCATCCTTCCTATGTGCTGCTATTTATCTTTATACATATAAATAAACTGATTTATCCTGTATAAAAAATTATAGTCCCTGCCCGTTTGTCCATACAATATTCATATCTTTACTTTCAATTCATCTTTTTACTTCACATCATGTAAGTAAAAAAGCAGGAATGAACAGGCGGTATTTAAAGCTCGGCTGAAATCCGGCCTTATGCACCCGGTTGTGCTGACGGTTTGTATTATGAGTAAAGGTACTACGGCTTATTAGGTATAAACGCCGGATCCAGTCCTCCCGAAGAACGATGGTTTGCACCACCTACAAAATAAGCTGTATGATCCGCTTTAAGACTTGGTGCTGATAAAATCCCTGTATTCCTGCGGTGTCATATTGGTTGCCTTCTTAAAGAACCTGGTGAAGTTCGTGGCGGTTCCATATCCAAGGGCTTCAGCCACAGAATTGATTTTAATATTCGGATTTTCAAGCATCTGCTTTGCTTTTTTTACACGGATATCACTTATATAATCGGATATATTCATTCCAACCATCTGCTTGAAAAGCCTGGACAGGTAAGAAGGATTGAAATGGACCAGATCGGCAAGACGAATCAGTGTCAGTTCATCCTGAATATGTATATTGTCATTAATATGCTTCTGAATATATCCAATAACATCCTGCGCTCTTTTTTCCTGCTCATTCTCCTGAATTTCGAAAAGGATCAGGCTAAGCCTGTACAGGTAATTAACCGCATCTTCCCATGATTCATGCTCATCAGCTCTCATAAGTTTATGGATGCCTATCCTGAACGCAACCTTTTCGAGTATATTCCACCGGTTTATATAGGATAAAAGCACCAGCGCAATTGATGAATACTGCTCAATAGCAACAGTATTATGCATACTTTTGACTTTTCTTAAATTTCCGGTCAGTTCGTCCATGAGCGCAAAGAAATCTTCCTGCTTTCCATATTCCAGCGTTTCGGCAAGCATCTCAAACTGCAGCTTGTTTGTTGATAGTTTTTCGTTTGCTTTTTCCTGCGAATCCCTCAAACCTTCCTTTATAACCCCCCGGCCTGTTAAAAGCATCGCTGAATCCTGCCCGAAACGGTAATTCAAAACCATTTTCAATGTATTGAATCTGTCGGGCAATTCAATCCAGTCTGCCGGACTGTCATCCAATGCAAAGGAAACCAAAGTCCGGGTTGATTCCATACATGATTTTTGAATCAGCTCAATATTTCCCTTTACAAATGTGAGGCATTCCTTCCAGGAATAACTTCCGTCATTATCCAAACCTTCAGATGGCTGTATCAGCCAAATCAGATACGAGTTTTCATCAGTGAAACAAACATAATTTACCGATGAAGAAAAAAACTCACTTGCTACCAGGCTTACACCGTATATCCTTCTGTTTCTTTCGGAATATGGAACTCCTTTCGGTACATTATCCATACGGGCCACTAGCATAATAACATCCCGGGACGCACTGAGCTTTATCCCCAGTTCATCAAACTGATGCTGGTTTATCTCGTTTTTATAAAACCTGCCCTTTACAACTCCATTCAGAAAATTTCCGCGTAACAATTCCTTTGCGGTATCCACCTGCTTTTCGGCTTCCTGCAACAAAGCATCAAGTCTGAAACTCTTTTCGATTTCTCCGACAGTATTTTTAACAACCTCTATTACTTTACCGTACCCCTCGGTTTTAAGGATATAATTTACACCTTCATACTGAATTGCAGTATATACATAATCAAACTCGTTATATCCCGTTAAGAATATCACCCTGCACTTGGGCCAATGCCTGTGGATTTGCTCCATCAACTGCAGTCCGCTCATACCAGGCATACGGATATCCGTAAGAACTATGTCTATGCGTGTTTTCTTTAAAAGCTCAATTGCCTCATCCCCCGAGTATGCCTTATATATATCAAGTTCCAGCTCATTCAGGCTGTGAAATACTTCATATAATCCATCTGCAATAATTGGTTCGTCATCTACAATCAATAATGTGTACATACCATTATCATCCCCTAATTAACATAGTCTCTGTATGGTATTGAAATGGTAACCTTGAATCCTCCCCTGCTGCCTTTATCAACAGTCACTCCATATTCCTGCCCGAACTTAAGTTTAAGCCTCTGATTGATATTTTGCAAAGCCGTTACTTCTTCATTACCGTCATTTTTGCTGGACAATTTTCCCTGCAGGATATCCAGGTTTTCTTCGGAAATGTCCTCCCCATTATTTTCCACGATAATATGCAGTTCATCTTCAACCCTTTCAAAGCTTATTGCAAGAAAACCATTGCTCTTTATCATGCTTAAACCGTGTTCAAATGCATTCTCTATTATCGGTTGAAGAATTAACCGGGGCACCATTATATTTGAAAACTCGTCCGGCAGTTCATCAAAGGTCACCTTTACCCTGTTTGAAAAACGCAAAGCCTGAATATCGGTATATACTCTGGCATGTTCCACTTCTTTTTGCAGCGTAACTTCATCGGCAGCACTCCGGGTTATAAACTGGAAGTATCTCCCTAACTGCTCGGTGAACTTTTCGAGGTTTTCATAATCCCCCGTACGTGCCATGGTATTAAGAATAAAAAAGCTGTTGTAAAGGAAATGCGGATTTATCTGGGATTGCAGTTGTTTCATATTGGCCTTCTGCACCAGCAGCTTTTGTGTATATGTCTGCTCGATAAGAGATTTCAGATCCCTTACCATGGAGTTGAAATTCCTGTAAATAAATCTGAATTCATCATCCACTTCATGTTCAATGTTTATATCAAAATTACCTTTCTTTACTTCCCTGAATGAATAGACCAGCCGGCTAAGCGGCTTATGAATAAATTTGTATACATATATCGAATAAACTATGACAACTGTAAGGGAAAGCACTGAAAATACTGCAAACCATACCCTGAAATTATTCAATGGTTCAAAAACCGCGTTTTCAGGTACATACTTATACAATATAGATTCGAAATAATCAGAAGTTTTATATGCTACTAAAAACTTGGTCCCGTCAATTGACACTATCTTTGCATTCTCCGTTAATGTGTCGGAACCGTCAAATATCTGCCGCCTTATTTCCTCATGGAAAATATAATTATAATTTGTTGCAATGATACTGCCGCTTTGGGTATTATAAATGGCAACACCCTCCTCAGGGCTGTTTACCATCGCTTTTAAAGCAATTTCGAATTCTTCCCTTGATAACTCGGACACAATCAGGAATATCGGATCCCTTTCGGTTATATATGAGTAAGGATAAGGAACCATAAGGTACATCGAGTTATCTGCATGTATAATGGTGGTATCGGCATTCCTGGATATTGCTTTCATTTTATCGAATTTTTCGCTGCTTAATCCAGATACGCTGGCATTGGTTATTTCCTTGCCTGCATCAGGAATCAAAACGGTGGAAGACTTGATATACCTGCTGCTGTTTTTTACCGCAAATAACCTGTTTCTAATCCTTAACAGGCTGTCCCGGCTTTCAATATTTGTAAGAGCCTGGGATATGGTAGCCATCCGGTTTATATCTGTATCATTCAGGAGCTCGTATTGCAGCATCTGAATTCTTTGTATTTCATTCTCAAGGTTATCCAGATAATAGGACACCTGCGAAATCATCGAGTTCGACAATTCCCTGCGCAGAATTACCAATCCGCTGTTGTATATGAATATACCCAGCCCGTAAATTGGTATAAGGATAATGATAAATGAAATTATTAGTCTGGCCAATACAGAAACTTTCCAGGATCTATCCGCCATTTTCCATTACCTCTGTAAACGATACATTAACTATATACAAATTCTAAGCAAACTGTCAATGAATATTCGCATAATCAAAAACGTGGATCTTAATTTGATCCACGTTTTTAAATAATTCGGCGAAACTATATTGATGACACGAATATTCCGTATTATTTGCTGCCGGTGTATATTAAAATGGCTTCTTTAAGAAATTCTGCCGCGCCCGGGCATATTTTATCGTAGTATCCCTTGAAGCGTTCATCGCAAACGTACATTTGCGCAATGCCTGCATGAGCGACTTTACTGTACTCAGGCCATGTAAAGCACAGCCACTGCCTGTGCAGGTCTGCAACTTCCTGGGCAAGTTCTCCTGCAGGATCTCCGCTTTCACAAGCCTTTTTCAGCAATTCATTAATTTTCTCGCCGAGCTTTGTAAATTCATCATATTGCTCTTTTGTCATGTTCATCATCTTTCTGTTTGATTCATCAACTGTTTTGTCCCCGTATTTTGATCTGATTTCAGCTCCATACTTGCTCTCATTTTCGTTTACGAGGTTCTTCTTGAAGCCTTCAAATTTTTCACGATCGCTCATATCAACTCTCCCTTCTTTTTGTGCTATTGTCTTTTCGACGTTAGAAATCAGCCTTTCAAGCCTTGCTTTCTCGTCAAGGAGTTTTTCATGATGGTATTTAAGCGCCTGAACTTCATCAAAACATGGAGACAATATTATTTTTTTAATATCATCAAGCCCCAAGCCCAGTTCCCTGTAAAAAAGGATCTGCTGCAGCCTGTCCACTTCCCTGCTGCCATATATACGATACCCTGATGAATTGATTCTTGCCGGCTTAAGAATACCAATTTCATCATAGTAACGCAAAGTTCTTGCCGTAACCCCTGACAGTTTCGCAAGCTTTTTAACCGTATATTCCATTTCAAACCTCCTGACAGGAATAGTCTAAACCTTTACGCAACGTTAATGTCAATACTTTTTAATAAAAATACCTCTGCCTCAACTTCAGCAAAGGTATTTCAGCGATTTCGGGTCTATTTACCCATGATTTTTTGTTTTAGAGCTTTTAACCTGAAATACATTTCGCGGGGAACGTGGTCTTCAAACAGGAACGGAGCCGTCTTCATAAATCCCGGATCTTCAAAGTCCCACCATGTAAGGGCTTTGATTTCGGGTCTGGCTGCTGCAATTGTATAAAACTGCTCCACCCAGTCGGCCTGGACATGTTCATCCCACGGTGCATGCCAAATGCCCTTTGTCAATCCTATCTGGGATTTAGGATCGGCTGATTCCACGTTATCCCTCTCTCCCCGTGCCGGACCGCTTGGCACGCCCATCTCTGTTATATGGACGGGTTTGCCAAACCGCGCATATTCATTTAAAAGAAGGCTTACAGCCACCATATCCCGGGCGGGAAAGTAAAGCTGAACACCGATTACATCAAAATCTATACCTTTTTCGACTGCTCTTTCAAAGAAAGCCAACGGCGATACAGGCCGATCAAAAACAGGTCCGTAACACACAAATTTCCCCGCAACATACTCAGCAAAAGGCAGGCAAACATTTATTATAGATGTCGCATCGGGATTGCTTTCACGGACCGTCTCGCAGCATACGCGGGCCATCTCCATAAGCTGCTCCTGGGTGAATTCAAAACAGTTTGCCCAGTCATGGGGTTCATTAATAGAATCCCATATATCTATCCGGCCGCGGTATCTTGTAACCGTCTTCTTAATGTATTCGCCTGCAAACCGGGTTAGTTCATTGTAGCTTTTGCCATACATCCACCCGGGATTAACCCCTCCATGTCCAAACCACAGCGGGTGCCCTTTTGCCTTAATGCCGCTTGATTCACACCATTCCAAAATCTCATCCCTGCGTGCATAATCAAACACTCCCTCTTCGGGAACAACCTGGTAATAATAGAACGGTATTGTTGCAAAATTAAAAAGACTTTTAAAATAATCGGAATAAAGGTTATCCCCTGAATATTTGAAGGCGTTGCACCCAAGCAGGATGTCCGGCCTTGGATTTTGAGCAAGTTTCTCTGCCGCTGATTCAAACAGGGCGGCTTCTGCTGCGAAAACAGCGTGCGACAGCGCTTTTAACCGGCAGTAATCCCGGTCTATGCCCTTTTCCGACAATTCCCTGTATTCAAGAGCAGCATCCAGATGCCCCTGTGCATAAACAGACAGATTTAGCCCTTTTCCAATCCTTTCGGCTTCATAAATATAGGTCTCCAGCGCTTCGGAAACAAAATCTACCGTATCCGCTGTATACCCCTGCCCATGGTTGTGGGCCATAACCCATATATTCCCGTACAGTGGGATGTTCAGCCTGGCATGCAGCATAAACGGCATTTTAGTAACTTCCAGTTCTACGGTTCCATCGGGTAAAATCCGGCTTTTCCTGATATCAGGCTCAAAATGAAGATCACTGGCATAAAGGGTATTGAGCAAATATTCGGGAACAGGCTCTCCATTGGCTCCTGTTATTTTAACCTTTACAACCATATTCCCACCTCCCTCTATATGTATTCTACATATTAACCGTCGGTATATTCAATCATCAAAAATTTTCACTATACCGGTTCCAGGCAGATTACATAACCATAAAACTCATTCTCCGGTTTCAAGAAGAACTTCGCATACTGCCTCCAGTGCATTCGCAGCAGCCCACAGGTTGTAACTGAACCATGAACTGCACGGTGTGCCGCCACTGTATCTTTCGACTGTCAGGCCGTCACTTGGGCACCATCTTTCGGATAAAACACCATACCTGCCATATCCTGTCTTTTCGGGATATAGTTCCAGCGTCTGCATTAACCATGCAGTCGAATCATCTGCTCTCATCCGGTGGTAATTATCTCCGCTAACCCTTGCAAGGTATCTCAAATCAGAATCAATTATTACACCCATCGGATGAATATGCGGGTTCGATACCGATGTTACAGAACCGCCACAGGCATTCCAGCCATCTTTCAGGGTTTGTTTCAAATACAAAGCCTTTTTCGGTCACAGCATCGTCAGGAATGCTAAACCCCCCATCCCCCTTACTGTAAAAAAAAACTCAAATCCAATACAAAGGAATTTTTAATGATTTTCATACCTGGTCCCCCTTTTGCTTATATAATAAATAAGCGTTTATTTTAAGCATCAAAAAACATCAACTTATTGCAGGAAAAAGATACGGATATTCTGATATTTTATAATGCCTGAAACAGAATTTTACCCCGCAGTAGCTTTACTAAGGCTTTACATATATTATATATAAAAAGCCCCCATAAAAGGAGGCTCACAATTATTTCTTATCCCTTTATTCCGGTTGTTGCAATACCTTCTACAAAATATTTCTGGGCAAAGAAGAACAGAAGCAAAACAGGCAATACTGCAACGAAAGCCATAGCCATCATCTTTCCCCAAACAACAACCGATTCTGCATCAAGTGACAGCTTCAGTGCCAGCGATATCGGGTACTTCTTTACAGAGTTAATAAAAATTAATGAATTAAAGTAGTCATTATATGTCCAAAGGAACTGAAACAACCCCGCCGAGAACAACGCAGGCTTCATAAGCGGCAACAGAATCTGCACAAACGTCCTTAATGTACCGCAGCCGTCAATGTACGCCGACTGATCCAGCTCCTTAGGCAATCCCCGCATAAACTGCACCAGCATGAAAACGAAAAACGGATAGCATGCCAGCATTGCAGGAACATAAAACGGCAGGTATGAATTAATCCATCCAAAGCTGTTGAACAGCGTATACCTGGGTATAATAATAACTGCATTAGGCAGCATCAGCGTTGCTATCAGTACTGAAAACAAGATTTTCTTTCCTGGAAATTTAAATCTCGCAAATCCGTAAGCAACCAGCGAACATGATATAACAGTAAACAATACCGTCGGTACAACAAGCTTGAATGTATTAACGAAGAAATCGGTATAGGTCATATTTCCGTGTCCCTTCCAGCCATCAATATAATATTGTAAGTTGAAACTGCCGGGCAGCAATTTAATGGATCCAAAAATTTCTTCATTGGTCTTGAATGTGGCAAAAAACATCCATATAATAGGATATAGCAGGAAGATACCAATTACAGCGATTACCAAATACTCAACAATTCCTGCTTTTTTTTTCGTCTCTCTTTCCATGAACATTCCCCCTAAAAGTCACCACTGTCTTCATAATAAACCCAGGCCGAAGATGAGCGGAATAAAAGTAATGTAACTATCATAATCAAAGCAAACATAACCCATGAAATAGCACTGCCATATCCCATTTTGAAATATGAAAACGCTTCATTATAAAGTTTCATTCCCAGTACGTAAGTAGATTTCAGCGGTCCCCCTTTTGTAATAACAAATGCGGAGGTGAAATTCTGGAATGCCTGGATAGTCTGCATAATTAAATTAAAGAAAATAATAGGAGTAATATGTGGAATTGTTATTTTAAAAAATACACGGATTTTTCCAGCCCCATCGATTGATGCGGCTTCATATAATTCCTTTTGGACATTTTTCAGTGCAGCCAGAAACATAACCATCGATGAACCAAACTGCCAGATTTCAAGCATGCAAATTGTCCTTAGTGCAAGCTTTGTATTGCCCCACCACTGTTGCGAAGGCAGTCCGACAGTATTCAGAATGGCGTTAACAACTCCGTTATCCACGAATAATACCTTCCAGAGTACTGCAATGGCAACACTGCCCCCGAACAATGACGGAATATAGTATAATGTCCGGATAAGGTTGATTCCTTTTATATTGCGGTTCAGAAATACTGCAACCGCAAGCGCCATCAGAAGTTTTCCGGGGACGGTATACAAAGTAAAAAGCAATGTTACCTTAAGAGAATTCCAGAATTCAGTATCCTGGGTAAAAAGCTTTATATAATTCTTTAATCCTATAAAATTCGGAACAGCTGAAATTTTATAATCTGTAAATGAGTAATACAGGGAACTTAAAAACGGATATAGCTGCAAAACTGTAAAGCCCACCAGCCATGGAAGCAAATACAGGAATGCCTGATAATCTCTCTTTTGATACTTTCTTATCTTGACCTTTTTATCAACCACCAGGGGTCATCCTCTCAATTTAAAGTTTTCCTGAAAATTTTTATATTTGATGATTTATTAACATGGGTGTCCCGTTGGGACACCCATAGTAGTTGATTCAGAGCATTTTTGAATTGCGTATGGATTGTATTTTCATTAATCTGCCATTAAGAAATCAGATGAACAATTTCTATTCAATTAAACCCTTTATTAAGCTGTAAGTGCTCTTAGCTATATCTTCAGGTGTTCCTGCTCCATATCCAATTTTTTCAACTGCTTCCGCCATAATCGCTTTGCATTCCTGTGAAGAAGAAATACTGTCGTTGATAAGGCCTGCCGTTTTGGACGTTATATTTGCTCCTTCCATTGCAAGAGGGCTTAACAATCCTGCACCCTCACAAATCTCTCTGGCTTTTGCAGTTGGAGGTACCGAACGAGTACATCCGAGAGTTCTCATAGCAGTTTCATTATTAAAGAAATAATCCAGGAATGCAGCACATACTTCAGGGTATTTGCTTGTTTTGGTAATTGCAAGAACCTGAGGAGTATTGCTTTGCCAGCCGTTATTCTTCGCATCTTTCATTAAAGCCAGATTTCCGGCTGCAAAGTTTACACCGGGTGCTGCTGCTGTCATAACATCTATTGTTGATACATAGGTGTAACATGCAACATACTTGCCGGCAATCCAGTTCGGGTCTGACTGCATGCTGTCACCGCTATATGCAGCCATATAGGATGCAGGCGGTATAACTTCATTTTCATACAGTGCATCAACATATTTAAGTACTTCCAGAAGATCTTCTTCGGTTACATTGATTGCCTTGTCTTTTGCATTGAACATGGTATCTCCCATTTTCTGCTTCAGATAGGTATAAAGCACTGCATTTGTTACATAATCTTTATTCATGCAAAGCAGATAAAGACTGCTGTCATATTCTCTTACTTTTTTACCCCATTCAATCAAATCTTCCCATGTATAATCCGCTGTAAAATCAATACCTATTTTTTCTGCCAAATCTTTATTATAAATTAAAGCAACACCCGAAATACCTGTAGGGAGGCCCAACTGTTTTCCGTCATAGCGTCCGTTGGTGGCCTGGCTTATATAGGCCTCATCGAAATTTGACAAGTCAAAATTGAAATCGAAATAATCATGGAAGTAGTCTCCTCCTGCTACATATGTAGGGAAGGTTTCAGGGTCAACCTGCACAATATCAGGAGCTGTACCAGATGCAAGCTGGGTTGATAATTTGTCATGATATCCGTCACTGCTGCCATATTCAGGTTCGATTTTCACGTTGGGATACATTTTAATAAACTGCTCAATAACAGCTATTGTGGCTGCATTTCTTTCTTCTCCTCCCCACCATGAAAACCTTATTGTAACATTCTCGTCAGGGATTGTATAACCTCGTTCTGTTACAGTTCCCTTGCTTTCAGGAGCCTGTGTCGGATTCGAAGGTGCCTGTGCTGATGAATTGTCAGATGATGGCTTTGAAGTGTTGCCACATGCTGCCATGGTCAGAATCATCAAACAGACCAGCATAATTGAAACAATTTTTTTCATAGTATTACCCTCCTTTTAATCTTAACAGTCAATATTATTTTGCTTATACTGAGTATAAGCAAAATAAGCAATCGCAAAAAGGATTTTGCCTTACTCTTTTTCTTCAATTATTTTTCATTTTTACTAAGATGGTATCATTTTTTATGAAACTTCTTCAGTTTTTGTGATTTTTGTTACCGTTCGATATGGTATCTGAAAGGAAATGCTGGTTCCCCGGCCTTGTACCGAACGTATATGCAAACAACTTTCCTCCCCATAGTGTAAAACAAGCCGTGAGTTAACATTGGAAAGACCGATGCTGTTACCGTTATTTTGGCTGATGCTTTCTCTTAATGCGTTAAGCTTTTCTTTGGACATGCCAACGCCATTGTCTGTTATATGAAACGTCACCCTGTTCCCCAGGCGGAAGGCTTTAATCTTTATATATCTTTTCTTATTCGAATTTCGAATACCATGCAAAATACTGTTTTCAACAATGGGTTGCAGTAAAAGCCTGAATACCGGAAAATCCATTAATTCATCTTCAATTTCATAATAGGCTATAAATTGATCTCCAAAGCGATACCTCTGAATTTCCACATATTTGCGTAAATACATTATTTCTTCGCTTAATGAAACAAGCTTTGTGGGGTTTGCCACAGAATACTTGAGAATATCCGACAAATCCATAATGGCTTTTGAAGTCTTTCCCGTTGTACCTTCTTTTCTTGCAATTTCAAATGCAATACTCTGTAATGTATTGTAAAGAAAATGCGGATTTATCTGGGACTGTAAAGCCTTTAGTTCAGCCAGGTTTGTCTGGTATTCCTTATCCTTCAGTCTAGAATTCAGTCTCACGGTGTCAAGGAAAAGATGTATTATGTTATTCATGACAACATCGTACTCATCCTTCATCCTGCTTTGGGGTTGTTCCGGGAAAACTCCCTTTTCTACGTTGTTAAACAGTTCAACCATATAGTTAATCTGCTTAAAGTTCCTGTGTGTTGTAAAATAAGATATGCACAGCACAACCAAAACATTGATGATAAATACAATTCCAAAAATGCCCATGCGCTGCCTGAACTGGTACAGCATTTCCTTAATGGAAATCAGTGAGATAATGGAGATACCATATTCATTATTGTAATCACGGTTATACAGATACCACCGTTTATTATTTTTTATCCATTGCTTGCTGTCACCGCGTATGTTATGAGCGGCAATCGAATTAATGTCAATATCCGTATTTCCCATGCTCATCTCAAGGGAAATTAAAAGCTCATTTTCCCTGTTGAAAAAGTACAGGTATTCATGTTCTTTGTTTAAAATACCCGACAGTATTGATTTATATTTCTCTACATCGATATTCACCACAATTACGCCTTTCATCACATCAATGCTGTGATAAAAGGTCAGGACTTCCTGCTCGGCACCGCTTTGGTTTTTCGGTAAAAACCTTCTGATAACCATGTTTGAATTATCTTTCATCCTGCCATAATATTTTCTCCATGTATTGTCAGAATACGAATTTATATGTCTTACACCTTCATCAGATGTAAAAAGATACTGGTAATCGTCAAGATAAAGATAAATGGATACTATATAGGAATAGGACTGCGACATGCTTCGCAGAGTGCTTTGGATGTTCCTTAAATTTACGGCATCAAGATAATCAATGTTCTGTGGCTCAGCAAGTATCCTTTTAAGAGCAAGCGCGGTACTTACATTACTTGTTATAAAATTATTCTGGTATATTACATTGCTTATTACAAAATCCAGATCGGTATTAATGTTTTTCAGCGTATTTTCTGACTGCAGATTAAGCTGTTCATTCAGCTGTCCTGAAGAAATATAGGTAAAAATAACAAAAACAACAGCAACCGGTATTAGCATCAATAAAAAGTAATTACGAAACCTTCTCAGGAAAAATTTACGAAGCATATTATCATTATCCTTGCAGTTTTTTTCTATTTCGATATTCGTTAGGGCTCATATTATAATACATCTTAAAAGCCCTTGAGAAGTTTTTCGGATTATCATACCCCACATAATAGGCAATTTCATAATTCTTATACCTGATATCATCAAGCATTTCGCATGCTTTTTTCATCCTGATATCAAGCAGGTATTCGGCAAAACCTTTGCCCGCTTTTTCCTTAAAAAATTTCGACAGGTAACTCGAGCTTAAATTAACATGTGATGCGGCTTCATCAAGCGACGCGTTCCTGTAATTCTCCTCCAGGTATTTAATAACATTCTCAATAATTTTCTCATAATATGTCTTTGATTTTTCAGTCTTTACCTGGTGTTCCTGGTCCAGTACTTCTTTTACCCGTTCAAAGCATGAAAGCAGTTCATCATATTTAATTGGCTTCAGCAGGTAATCAAACACCTGGTATTTTATCGCCGAACGGAAATACTCATAGTTCTGGTAGCTGCTGAAAAATATAACCTTGGTTTCTATTTCTTCTTCCTTAAGACTTCTGCAAAGCTCAATACCGTTCATTTCGGGCATTTCTATATCACTCATAACCACATCAACGGGATTACATAACAAATAATCCAGCGCTTTAAGCGAAGATGAAAAAGCCCCGTCAACTTTAAACCCAATCTGCTCCCACGGGAACAGATTGGCCAGTCCTTCCAGAATTTTCTGCTCGTCATCTATTATAATCAGTTTATACATATCTCTCCTGGCTATAAAAAGTTAACTAAATTATATATGATCCCCGGAAAAAAGACAAGCCATCCTGAATTTGGCTTTAGAGCAAGATTTTTATACAATCCTGATTAATGTCACTGAATCATCCTGCTTCCACTTTTTCAATAAACCTTTGATTGCTTTATAATGCCACGTTTTTGTACCTTCGCACCCTTAACATATTGGAAAAAAGATTCTGCCGAAGAAATAACAAAATTCGATGAAAAAATAAAAGAAAGGACAAGCAAGAAAATTGTCATTTTAAAAAATGTGTTGCAGCATGGCGAGTTCGACATTGATTTTATTATAATGTACCTTTAAAATTTAATTATTTCTTTTTGTCATTTTACGGCATTTTTACCTTTTAATTGTTATTTCTTCAATCCCCTGTTTCGGCAAGGAGATGATTCCATAAAAGGATAGAGGTTTTATATGACTTTTATTTATGTTGATTTTGATGAAGGAGTTCCAAGGCTTGCTTACACCGGATGTTCAAGGTGTTCAAGTTTAATAGGTGTCAGTTTATGTAAAATAAAAAACAGAGGTTGCTGTTACTATTTCCCAAAATTTTATCCTGTGGAAATTCAAAGGATGTGCCACTCTGAAGAAGGAATGGCGGTGCTGAAAGAAATCACCGGTATGCCTGATGTTGTGCTGTACGACGATTATATCCATGTCAAAGGAAGCTATGATTACATACTGCACCACAAAATGATGAAAGACGGTATGGTTCCCATTAATGGAAACATTAAAGATACTTCGGTCTTTTTCAAAACATGCCCTTTTGTACATTCTGGCATGGGTTGCACTCTTCCGCCGCGTTACCGGTCATATGTCTGTAATTTCTTCCTGTGTTCCGAAATCATCGACAACCCGATTTATAAGGACAAGCTGGAACCTTATATAAGGGAAAGAGAGAATTATATACGCTTTCTTGAATGGGAAAACAATCAGCTGATAATGGCAATGCGCGAAGAGGGTATTACATTTGCGAAAGATTTTGATGCTGCCGTGGAATTCCTGAAGGGTACCGAAATAAACCAATATGATTTTCCAAAGCTCGATCCTGTTGCCATACCCGATGACAATACCATGGGTGCATGAACGTACATATCAGATATTTCAGTGCTTCCTTTCACAAACTATGATATAATAAGAAACAGCGGCATAAAGTTGTCAGGGGTTGTTGTTTGTGAAGGGAATGCACTTCAAACTAAAAAAGGCTGTTATTCTGACTCTTATAATCACTATCGCACAGGTTGGCGCGCTTGTTGTGCTGATTCAATATCTTCTTGTATCGCCCGAATCGGTTTTTAAAGACTCAAGGGATATCGGCAAGCTGGTTATTATATTGATTACCGTTATTTCTTTTGTTAACGGATTCATTTCATTGCGTGACATTTATCATCTGGTTAAGGTAGATTCTCAGAATGATATGATCAGGGAAGCCTTAACCTCGGTTGAAAATCTGAATAACTCTTTACGAGCGCAAAGACATGACTTTCTGAATCATCTTCAGGTGGTTTACGGATTAATTGAGATGGATGAATACGATGAAGCCAGGAATTATATAAACAGGGTATATAATGACATTCAGTCGGTAAGCAAAGTTTTAAAAACAGCAAATCCCGCTGTTAACGCTCTTTTGCAGGCAAAACTTATGACTGCTGAAAAAAATAATATAATCACTGAATTAAATATAACCTCACGTCTTGAAAATATGCCGGTTCCGTCATGGGAGCTTTGCAGGGTTCTCGGCAACCTGATTGACAATGCCATTGAATCCCTTAGTGAAAAGCATGATAACCTACATTTGCTGATAGAACTTAACGAAGACATTAAATCATTTATCATTACGGTTAAAGATAACGGCATGGGTATACCCGAAAATATAATACATCGAATTTTCGATCCCGGCTTTACGACAAAAAGTAACGGAGAAGGCATGGGCCTGGCAATAACCAGAAAGATACTTTCAAAATACAATGGAAAGATTGAAGCTAAAAGTGATAATGGCTGGACGGTGTTTACAGTTTATATACCAAAAGATCGCAATAATGAATGATAAAATTTCAAATCAAAATGCGACATTTCAGTCACAGTTTTGTACAGTATGGCAGGTTCGACTTCAACCAGCCGGCTTAAAAAGTATAATAAAATCAGAAAAGCATAAACGTAATAGGAGGTGTATTGCCAATGGGTATTTTCAGTTTTCTGGACGGGATACAGCTATACCAGATATTAATTCTTCTGTTGGGGTTAATCCTCTTAATCATCGAAATGTTCACTCCCGGGTTCGGCGTTGCGGGAGGGCTTGGTCTTATTTTGCTTGTTGCGGGGATTATTCTGACGGCTTCAACACCGCTTGAAGCACTGGTGATGATAGTTATTCTGCTTGTTATTCTTGGTATTGCGCTAACAGTGGTATTGCATTCTGCGGCAAAGGGCAGGCTGTCAAAAACCCTGATTCTGAAAGATTCATTAAATAAGGAAGCCGGATATATTGGTACCGAAGATCTTGAATATTTTGTAGGCAAAGAAGGAACCGCACTGACGGTTTTAAGGCCGGCAGGTACGGCCGAGTTTGATGGTATCAGGCTTGACGTTGTGAGCGAAGGTGATTACATCCCGAAAAACTCCAAAGTAAGAATTGTCCAGGTTACCGGCCCCAGAATAGTGGTCAGGAAAATCTGAACAGAATTATAACCAATTTTGCCTGGTATATATGATTTAAACTATTTAACATGTAACAGTATGGCATTGATTAATGGTCTAATATATAAACTGTAAGGAGGGTTTTACAATGCAAGGTTCTATATTGGCTATTTTTGCAATAATTGTTGTTGTCATCATTTTTCTTTCATTGTTTTTCAGCTTTATCCCGGTGGGTTTGTGGATCTCGGCGGCTGCCGCAGGTGTTCGGGTTGGAATTGTAACACTTGTCGGAATGAGGTTAAGGAGGGTTATACCATCCAGAGTGGTAAACCCTTTAATAAAGGCTCAGAAAGCAGGCCTTGATGTAACAATAAATCAGCTTGAAGCACACTACCTCGCAGGAGGAAATGTTGATAAGGTTGTTAATGCGCTTATTGCAGCTCAGAGAGCAAATATACCCCTTGGGTTTGAAAGGGCTGCGGCTATTGATCTTGCAGGCAGGGATGTTCTTGAAGCAGTGCAAATGAGTGTAAATCCTAAAGTAATAGAAACACCTAATATATCTTCAATTGCAAAAGACGGAATTGAACTGATTGCAAAAGCACGGGTCACAGTCCGGGCAAACATTGACCGCCTGGTTGGCGGTGCCGGGGAACAAACCATTATCGCCCGTGTTGGTGAGGGTATTGTTACTACAGTCGGCTCGGCAGAATCACATAAGGAGGTTCTTGAAAACCCCGATTTAATTTCAAGGACCGTTCTTGAAAAAGGTCTTGATGCAGGTACGGCTTTTGAAATTCTTTCGATTGATATAGCCGATATAGATGTTGGAAGAAATATAGGCGCACAACTCCAGACCGATCAGGCCGAAGCCGACAAGCGGATTGCCCAGGCCAAAGCTGAAGAAAGAAGGGCAATGGCTGTTGCGAGGGAACAGGAAATGAAGGCTGCAGTTCAGGAAATGCGTGCCAAAGTTGTTGAAGCAGAGGCAGAGGTGCCTAAGGCTATGGCTGCAGCACTACGGGAAGGTAAGCTTGGGGTAATGGACTATTACAACATGCAGAACTTAATTTCCGACACGCAAATGAGAAATGCAATATCAACACTTGGCAAGCATGAGACTAATAATCAAATAGACAAGAAATAGCCGGATAATATTTATATTAAGGCAGGTGCAGCAAATGGCGGATAATTTCAACCCGTATTACGGAGGTTCAGCATACCTTAAAAAAATAATCAAGGAGGCATCTGAAAAATTCACCGGTACAGGGATGCACTCCGAAAGTTCCATAACCAAAGAGGGCGGCGGTGGCAGCCAGGCTGGCGAATCCATGACATTACCAGCTAGACCTTCCGGCACTTTGGCCAGGCCTGCTGCCAAACCTTCCATATCGGCTTCTCAGCCAATAGTTAGCGAGGATATCGTGTCAATTACAGGAGAGGATCTGATAAGAGGCATACTTATCTCAGAGATTCTTGGTGCCCCCAAAGCCAAAAGGACAGGTCGGTGGTAACTGTTGTATAAGGTATTAATAGCTGACGATGAAGCCGGTATAAGGCTTCTGCTAAGAAAAGTAATAGAAAAGAATAACGGTTTTGTAGTCTCAGGCGAAGCAGCGGATGGAGAATCCGCTGTTTCGCTGGCAGAAAGGCTGAACCCCGATGTTATTTTCATGGATGTGGAAATGCCGGGGCTTAATGGTGTGGAATGCGCAAAACGAATACAGGATATAAATCCGAAGGTGATCATAATATTTGCCACAGGCCATGAGGAATATATGCCTAAAGCTTTTGAACTGTATGCTTTTGACTATATTACAAAACCGTTTAACATCCAGCGGATTCACCAGACTTTGAACCGTATATCTTCTTTGTTTGAGCAGAAGGAAAATGTTTACTCCAGCCCGCTGTTTCAAAACAAATCGGGTCTTGGGAAAATTGTAATCAAAAACAAGGAAGGCATTTCGCTGATAGATGAAGAAGACATAATTTTTATCCAGCGCGAAAACAGGAGTACGGTAATATATACATCCGACGGCCAGCGTTATGTAACTTCGGAAGGATTAAGCGAACTGGAAGAACGCCTGGATAAAAACCTTTTTTTAAGAAGCCATAAATCCTATATAATCAATATTTCGATGGTGTATAAAATTTACCCTTACGGCCGCTGGACTTATGTGGCCAAACTCCGGAATACTGACATGGACGCCCTGATCACCCATGAAAAATATGAGGAAAT
>DATCKN010000098.1:0-3820 GCA_036562185.1 Thermoclostridium sp. | reverse complement strand
TGGTACTATGTCAAGAAAAAGTACAAGTTAAACGTGAACTTTTCTATTAACATGCTTCATATCTTGCTTCCTTTCGTTCCATTTTATTCAGTTTATCCCAGTAACTGGATTCGTATTCATTAGGTGAAAGATATCCACAATGGCTGTGTATTCTAATTGTATTGTAAAAGGTATCAATATACTGGAATACCAGACGATATGCTTGGTTATAATCGTATATCTTAAATCGATTCAACCATTCTCTTTTTATTAATGCATGAAAGGCTTCTATGCACGCATTATCCCACGGATATGCCTTTTTAGAGTAACTTCGGCATATGCCTATTGTTGCTTTTATATATTCGGTGCTTACATACTGTATACCTCGATCACTATGTAAGATTAACGGGGCACTTACATTTCTCGCTTTTTTAGCCTTATTTACTGTCTCAATTACCCATCTGGCTTCCAGTGTATTGCTCAAGGTCCAAGCAATTATTTTTCGAGAATATAGATCCATGATACTAGTAAGATATACAAAGCCTTCATATGTCCAAATATATGTAATATCTGAACACCAAACAGCATCCGGTTTTTGGGGATTAAATTGCTCCTCTAGTATATTTTTTAACTCATTGCTGAAATCTGAATTTATTGTTGTCACTGTATAAGGTTTTACGTACTGCGCTTTTATTCCAAGCTCACGCATGTAATTACCTACGGTTTTTTCAGCAATGATTTCTCCTTCTTTCCTTAAACATTCGGTTATCTTTGGCGCACCATAATTTTGATGGGAGTCCTTATAGATATCGATAATCCGCTCTTTAATGATACGTTTTCTTTTCTCTCTTTTAGATGGAAGCCGTTTTTTCCAGCTCAGATATCCGCTTCTTGAAACGCCTAATATTTTCAGCACACCAGAGACATTCAGCCGGCGTTTTCCCTGCTCTAGAAGCTGCTCTTCTTTTATAGCAGCTTCCAGAAACAGAGCTTCAGTCATTTTCCCAGTATGCCGATTGCTTTTTTTAATATATCAAGTGCATCTTGAGTATCACGTAACTCTTTACGTAGTCTAGCTATTTCCTTAGCATCGTCGCTTTCGAAATTACCACGCCCTCTTGTAGGGATCGTGCCGTCATTAATTGTATAGGCTTTCCCCCAATTAGAAAGAGCACTTTTACTGATTCCTAAGTTCTTTGCGCACTTTCCGATGCCTAAATCCTGATGATCATTCCAGTATTTTACTGCATTGATTTTGAATTCCTCTGTGTACTGTATAGCCATGTTCATTCCTCCATTTATTCTATTATACTTCTATGTTAAGGAATTTCCATGTCTAACTTGTACCATTTATATTCTAGCACCATGTATCAATAAGATGCCAGTTCGCTTTTCCGATACAAAAACTTCGTATGGCCGATTCAGCTGCGTTGTTATCAAGTGGTACATTTCCGTCATCAAGAAATACCCTGAGATATTTCTCCTGGTTAATGCAATAGGTAAAGCCTTTCGCTGTTTCGGATTTTGGGAGTACTTCCAACAGATGTGATTTTACCCATGCAAAGAAAGCATCGACATGCGGTTTTATCTTCAGCTGTCGTTGCTGTTTTCGTTCTTCTGCCCGGAGATGCTGCAGCTCGTTTTCCAGCTTATATATGGCTGCTATCCTCTTCAGGGCCTCTTCAGCAAGTGTACCTTTGGCTTTTTCTTTCCCCAGCGCCTTTGTTACATTTGCAAAGTGCCGTCTCGCATGACTCCAGCAGCCGGCGATTTTCAGATCCTCCCTCTCTTTTTCGAGAGTGTGGTACACTTGATATCCATCTGTTACCACCGTACCGCTGTATCCTTTCAGGAATTCCCTCGGATGGCTTGTATTCCTGGTCTTCTGGTATTCATACAGTATGATTGGGTTGGACTCATACATCTTTCCTGTACGATATACCCACATGTAGCTCCTGGAGCCGGCAGGCCTTCCATCCTTACTTACCAATACAGACGTTTCATCAGCCTGCAGTATATTGGCTTTGTAGAGTTCCTGATGAAGTCGGTCATATAAAAGGGACAGATATCTCTCTGCACACTGAATAGTCCAGTTTGCCATGACCTGTCTGGATATTCTTATATCATTTCGTAAGAATTCCTGCTCCATTCGGTACAATGGAACAGCGTTGACATATTTATTGTTTATGATTGCTGCTTCCAGAGACGGTGTTACAATACTGTTGCGCAGAAGGTCAGCAGGACGCTTACCTCTGATAATGGTCTGTCCATCCATCCCTGCATATACTGCTACATGATGTTCTTCTACTTCAAAGGTGGCAGGATGAAAAACAAGTCTTTTGTATACTTCATCGGGAAGCCTTTTCCACTTTGATCCCAGGCGGGAGCTTAATTCTTCCTCAGACAGCTCATGATTAATTACTTTTACCGGAAGGTCTTTAAGCTCTTCTTCACGCTTACCTTTTACTTTTTTCCGTGTATAGGGTCTGGGGCAAATCTGCTCGAATTCCGGTTCTACAACATATAAACCGGTTACAGCAGCTTCCGCTTCGTTTAAGGCTAAATCCAAATTTAAACTAAGCTGGCCGTCACATACCATCTTTTCAGATGAGCGACCGTACTGACGTTGCTTCGATATATTTATTTGCTCCAGCAAAAGATCCAGCTTCTTGTCTTGCACAGCAACTGTCTTTGAAAGTTCATCAGCCATGGTCTGCACAGACAAAAACAGGCTTATGAGTTCTTCCTTACTTAAGCTATTCAATTCTGATTCTGTGTATTTTTTATCCATGACTGATACTTCCTTTTTCTTTGATGCTTACATTATAACCGATATCAACAAAAAAAGCGAATTTACGATTTTGGTGCTTTCGTCATTATGACGGTGGATAAACACCTGAAAAATAAGAAAAAAACAGAGCTTAGAAACTTTTTGAGATAATATTATCCACGGAAGTAAAAAGGTGATGGAACGTTATCATGGATATCGCCCCATCACTGCACAGAAACTGTGGATAATTGCATTTGTATATCGAATTTGAGCTGATTTAGAAAAAATAAATTTCTCTGTTTTGCACAATATTAGTCCTAAATCTAACAAACAGATACCGGTGAGATTTTTCTGATAGCCTTTTTCTGCTCAATAGCAAGGCCTTCCATCAACCATTTAAACTGCTGAGGTGTAAGTTGCTTCATTTCAGACTCATTTCTTGGCCACTGAAAGCGTGCGTTTTCAAGACGTTTATACAGGAGAAGAAATCCATCCCCTTCGAACAGCAAGCCTTTAATCCTGTCCGTCCTTCTGCCACAGAAGAGGAATAATACTCCCTCATGGAATGGGTCCAGCTGAAAGGTACTTTTTACTATAGCTGCAAGACCATCAATACCCAGTCTCATATCAGTATAGCCACAGGCAATATATACTTCTGAAAAGCCTGATGCATCATTTAACATTTGCCACCGCCTGAATTGTTGTTTCAATGAGATGTTGTGGTGTTGCTGAATTGATATTAATCGTTATGGAACCGATTGATATCGTAAGCTCCGGCGAAAACGAAGGAGTAAAAGAATGTGGGATATACTGCTCGGGGACACGGACGAAGTTTGCTTCTATAGAATGGCATGCAGCTTCACGTAATTTTTTTAACCAGTAGTAATAAGTATCCTTGCTTATATTGTTTTGCATACACCAATCTTTAACTTTTAGACCACTGGACATACATTCTTGAATCAGAGTGTTAATGCTACTCTAAAATCATACCACATACCGGGAAAAAATTAGGCCACCTTAATCAAATTTCCTGTATGATTATGTTGACAGCATCATCGTACAGGAGGAAAG
>DATCKN010000096.1:0-29984 GCA_036562185.1 Thermoclostridium sp. | reverse complement strand
GCAATATATGATACAGTATTTAGAATATTTGACAGAAAATGAGGATTTATTTGCGCCTGCAGTGCTCTGATTTCAAGTTCTTTTTTCTGCCTTTCCTGCCTTTTGATATCCTGTATCAATCTGTTTATCTCAGTTGTCATCTCATTAAAACACCTATTCAGTTCACTAAACTCATCGTTATTCGGATCATCTATCGAAATATCAAGTTCGCCGTTTTTAAAACTATTAATGCCATCAACAAGCTGTCTTATCGGAATCACAATACTTCTCGATATAATGTAATTTAAGAATAATGCAAATATAAGAAAGCAAATCCCTATTATGAATATATTTATAAGCAGTTGATTTGATTCTGAATATAGGTAATCAAATTTAATCAGTGCTACAATATACCAATCGGCTTGCATTATTTGGGTAAACGCGGCCAAATACACGTTATTACCTGATTCATATCTGAAACTTCTTTGATCAGTTACTTTTTTAATATCATTCAGAAGGCCTGTTTCATGGTATGGCAGAGCAACATCAGCATAATCGCCGGCGCTGGAAACTACTATGTTGTTAGAATTCAGAACAAATATTTGAGCCCCATCCCCGAAATCAATATTTCTAAAAGTATCAGAAATTATAGATTCATCAATGCGCATTAAAATATAGCCAAGTTGATTACCCGTCTCTAACGATTTTACAGCCCTAATAAGTATAATACTTTTTCGATCTCCGAAAATTCTCCTGGCCAATCCTTGCTCATAATCCGAATCTACTGGCATCCAAAGGCACAGTCCATCCAGTTTTTTGGCATGCTCAACCAATAGTTCCAGGTTCTCTGCTTTAGGCATAAACCTGAAGTTGCTTTGACCATAGGCATTAATTCTGTTTAACTCATTTGTATATATGATAATTTCAGCGACATTGTTGTTAAATATATATTTTCTGTTTATGTAATCCGAAAGCTCACTCTCAATCAAATTCAGATCCCGCGCACTCAAATTATTATAATCGGATAATGTTTTCTGAACCAAGTCGTTATATGCTATTTCGGTTCCATCGTTTATAATGGCTTGCAATTTGGAACTGAGGTTGATGCCTACCTGATCTATAGTCTCAGTCACCGAACGCCTCATTTTATTATATATCGCCCGGCTTCCCTGCATATAAGAAAAATACCCGACAGCTATCACCGGCAATACTGTTATAAGTACAAATCCCATTTTTAACCTGGTTGATACATTCCTAGTCCGTAATAGTGAATATAATGAATCAATTATCCTATGATATAAGCCGATGAGTTCATTTTTCATTACTTATATCCCCCTCATCATTACTTCATCTATTCAACTATTGTATCAATGAAATCACATATAGAAATTTAAAATAATAAGTAATAACTATATTTGCATAAAAATAATTGATAACTCATTTATATTCAGCCAACAGATTACTCCATAATTATACTACATATCGTAAAAAAACAATGCCACCGTAATCGATTCCGTGATGATCATTTTAATCAGGCATCATCATGTAATGAAAGAGAAAAGATTAAGATGGCACTATTAGGGAATATCAGTAAACCAGTTTAACTTCGAAACATATCAATCATATTCCTTGTAAAATCGTTTCCCGAGATATTCAGTTAGGTCTCATTTCAGTTTATCTGATACGTACATCTGCATTCGGGGACACAATCTGAATCCATGTCTGTCCGGGGTTTATGGTAATTTCCTTTTTATTTGCATCAAGGTATTTGGTCTGGGAAGTACGGAAGGTTTTCACCCATGTAATATCCTGTTTTACACCGTTGCTTATATAGTATCCTTTTCCGCTGCCGGTTGTATTTAACTCCTGCCTGCCGTATTTGTCCCCCTGTATTGTCTGATTATCAACAAACAGAATAATTATATTCTTTGCACGGATGACCTCATTTGTATTCCTGTCTATCTGAAACTCGCCAAGGCGGGTCCGTTTATAGTTCTTTTCTTCTTCGTCATAATAATAGCCGCATGAGCTGCTGATACTGTACTTGATAAATACTTCCTTTGCGCTGTCGCCGTTTTCATAGGTCACATCTTCTGTGTTGTACTTCAGCGGAAAAGATTTCTCGGTTGTCAGGGAATACTCTGATTTTGCAAGGAATTTATTTATCCTTTCTTTGCTTGTATATGAATCGTGGTAATTGGATTTGTCTTTTGTCAAATCCCAAAAAACTCCATACGCTTCGGGCATTACTCCGTCTATGTTATCTATTTCAAACAGATCCAAATCACGGTAGGCATAATCGCTCCAGCCTATATGCGTATATATTGCATCATATTCCATCGCGTAGTCGAGGAAATAATGCCTTGAACTCCTGACCGGCCCAATGTAGTCAGGCAAATTATCCCAAAACAATGCCATATACCTTGTGTCGCCATATTCCACAAGAGCCTCGTATACTACCTGTGCCAGTCCTAATCCCCCTTGAGGCAGTACTGCATTGGTTTCATTATCAATCATAACGGCAATGGGTCTTGTTCCTTCTTTTGGAAAATTAAAATCTATGGCCTTTTCCACCGGCTTTGGTGACGGAGTGGGTGTAATATTGCCGTCTCCGGAATTATCTTCATCGCCGGGCTCTGTATCATCACTGTCCGGTTCCGAATCTTCGATGCCATCCGGCGTTGGCTCGGGTGTAATGTCTGTGTCGGATATGGCTGTTTGGGGAACGCTGTTCCTCTTTACTGACTGGGCAATGAAAAAGGTTATGGTTGCACTTAAAGCAAATATTACAGCAATAAGTATTGCCATACCTCTCTTATTCAGCTTGGTATTATTTAATTTAAACTTGATTTTATCGTTTAAAATTCTTATTTTCTTCATGATTAACCCCCATAAAAAATACGGACGACTATGCAATTATTCCTATCATCCATTATAACCTATGAAATCTGAAGGTCAACCTTATATTGCTTAGTCAATTTATAACAGTAATATTCTACAAAGCAATGGCCAGGCGAAACTGTCTGATAATCAATAAGTTCTGGGACTTATATGCTTTTTATCATCGTGTAACAATCAGGAAAATATTATTATCGATTACTTAAATAGAGAAACAGGGATTACAGAGAGTACCTCAGATTCATCCGATGTCAACACTCATATTAACATTAAAGCACAATTGGACGAAAACCCGGAAAATGCAAATCCTGGCATATAAGAGCTGAAAGGAAAGCAATGTTCAATTATCATTGTGATATGGCAAAGTATGAATGGGTAAATGAGAATGACTCATATAATATGAACACTTGCAGCATGATAACGGTTGAAAATCAAAATGGATGAAAAAAAATGAGTAACGGTTGAAAATCAAAATGGATGAAAAAAAATGAGCTATCTCAAATTTTTACTCTGAGATAGCTCCATTTTATTGTCCGATTTAATTTTTACTCTTCTTCTTCCAAGGCTGCTTTCTGGAATGCATCAAATACTCTTTGCTGAACATCTTCGTCTTCTTCTGCAATAAGATAATACTCATCGTCGTTACCATCGTATTCCAGCCTCATTATAACAACCTCGGCTTCATCTTCATCATCATAATCAAGAGTCTGCATTATTGCGTATTCCTGATCATCTACCTTAACAGTTGCCAAAAACTCAACCTGTATTGTTTCTCCGTTTTCACCTGTTAATTCGATGATATTGTCCATTTCATCGTAATCATGATCATGATCGTGCTGGTGACCGCATTCGTTGCATTTGTTATCCGGCATATTAAAACCTCCTTTATTACACAGTCTGTCGACTGGTATATTTCTTACCTGCTGCATGGCAGCAAGGTTTAAGACATTTTCATGGCGTCCATATAACTTTGCAGTATAATGGAGGCAGCCATCTGATCAATTTTCCCTTTGTGTTTTCTGCTGTCAATTCCCATTTCAATCAAAGCCTGCCGCGATTGAGCAGTGGAAAGTCTTTCATCCCAAGGGACTACGCTTACACCGGGTATATAGCTTTTCAGCTTCTCAATAAATTTTAATGTTCTGCGTCCCCGTTCACCAACGGTTCCGTTCATGTTTCCGGGAAACCCGACAACAATAGTATTGCACGAATAATACTCGGTAAGTTCTTTAATCCTTTCAAGGGGTTTTTTCCATTCCTTGTTCCAATGGATGGTTTCCAGCGCCTGAGCTGTGATCCCCAAAGGATCACTTACCGCAATACCAATTCTAGCTTCACCAAAGTCTATACCCAGTATTCGCATAAATCCTCCCATCTATACAACGAATGCTTCCCACCTTATCGTCTAATCATATATTAAATATTACCTATTTGTCAATCAAAATCATGCTTTCTTCCCAAATATCCGGAGCTTCAAAGCCCAGGAGATTTGCTGCTGTTGCGGCAATATTGGCAAGCCCGAAATTTCCGTTCTTAAGCGTATACTTATCGCCGTTAAAATTATCGTAAATAATAAAAGGTACCTTGCTTAGTGTATGACTTGTTTTTGCCTTTATTACTCCGTTTTCGTCCATTTTTGGCTTACCGTTTTTATCAAGCTCAAACATTTCATCAGCATTGCCATGGTCGGCAGTAATAATTGCCATCCCACCCAGCTCATCCACAACTGATAATATGCGTTTAAGGCATAAATCAACTGTTTCAACGGCAATTCTTGCTGCCTGGAAAATACCTGTGTGCCCTACCATGTCGCCATTCGGGAAGTTGACTCTGACAAAACGGTACTTTCCGGTACGCATCTCGGCAATCAACCTGTCGGTAATTTCAGCAGCCTTCATCCAAGGGCGTTCTTCAAATGGTACTATATCCGAAGGAATTTCAATATACGTTTCGAGTTTATCGTCAAATTTTCCGCTTCTGTTCCCATTCCAGAAATAGGTCACATGCCCGTATTTCTGTGTTTCCGAAATTGCCAGTTGTGTAATACCCTCTTTGCACAGGTACTCGCCCAGGGTATTTCTTATTTCCGGCGGTGGTACCAGGTATCTCTTCGGAATATGAAGATCCCCGTCATATTCGAGCATTCCGGCATAAACAACTTTCGGATATTTTTTTCTGTCGAACTTGCTGAAGTTTTCCTCTTCAAAAGCACGGCTTATTTCTATAGCGCGGTCGCCACGGAAATTATAAAATACAACACTGTCATTGTCATTGATTGTGCCCACGGGTTCACCGTTTTCTGCAATTACAAACGGAGGCAGATCCTGGTCTATCGCATGGGTTTCGGAACGAAGGGTCTCTATGGCTTCCCTTGCTGACGCAAATTGCCTGCCTTCTCCAAGCACATGGGTTTTCCAGCCCAATTCAACCATTCCCCAGTTTGCTTCATACCTGTCCATGGTTATTTTCATACGGCCGCCGCCGCTTGCAATTCTTGCATCAAAGTCATCCGACCTGATTTCCGAAAGGAATTCTTCAAACGGGTCAACATATTCAAGTGCTGAAGTTTCACCCACATCCCTGCCATCAAGGAGAATGTGCACGCGTACTTTTTTGACGCCTTCTTTTTTAGCCTGGACTATCATCGCTTTCAGGTGGTCAATATGGGAATGGACATTGCCGTCACTGAACAACCCCATAAAATGCAGGGCAGAATTGTATTTCAGGACATTTTCGGTAATATCGCGCCAGGCCTTGCCTTCAAACATCTTACCCGATGCAATGGCTTCATTGACAAGCTTTGCACCCTGGCTGTAAATTTGGCCTGCGCCAATAGCATTGTGTCCAACCTCGGAGTTTCCCATGTCCTCATCACTGGGCAAACCTACTGCTGTACCATGGGCTTTTATCAAAGTATTAGGATATTGCTTAAGCAGTTTGTCAAGGGTTGGCGTATAAGCATGGAAAACAGCATTTCCTTCGGTTTTTTCAGATATGCCAATCCCGTCCATAACTATTACAACAACAGGACCCTTGCAACCATTAAAATTACTCAGCTTTTTTAGCATATTGCGAACCTCCAGGTATTTCTTAGTTTTATGAAAAGACCCTCCGGGTTGTCCGGAGGGCCGGAATCTTAATATACATCTATGCTTTGTTGTAATTAACTATTGCTACATATTCATCAAGTTTCAGACTGGCTCCTCCAATCAAGCCTCCGTCAATATTCGGCATATTGAAGAGTTCTGAAGCATTTGAAGCCTTAACGCTTCCACCATAGAGAATCCGAACATTTTCAGATGTTTCTTCATCATACAGCTCTTTCACCAGTTCGCGGATTACAAAGCATGCTTCTTCAGCCTGGACAGTTGTTGCGGTTTTTCCTGTACCAATAGCCCATATTGGTTCATAAGCAATAACAAGATTTGAGACCTGTTCTTTAGAAAGACCAAGGAGGGCTATTTTTATCTGATAGCGAATATGCTCTTTTGTAACACCCTGCTCTCTTTGGGTGAGAGTTTCCCCGCAGCATATAATCGGAGTCATGCCTGCGTTCAAAATAGCATGAGCTTTCTTATTTACAGCCTCATCGGTTTCAGCATAGTATTCCCTGCGTTCCGAATGGCCGATAATTACATACTGAACACCCAGCTCTTTCAGCATTTCGCAGGAAATTTCACCTGTATATGCACCGCTTGCTTCATAGTGCACATTCTGGGCTGCCACCTTAATATTGGTACCCTTGCAGGCCTCTACAACCGCAGGAATGGCTACATAAGGAACACCTACAACTACTTCTGTTTCTGTATCCTTAACATTGTCCTTTAAATTCTGAATAAACTCCACTGCTTCTTTTGGAGTTTTATTCATCTTCCAGTTCCCTGCTGCCATTGTCACTCTTTTTTTTTTGTCCATCAGGCAAGCAATACCGGGCAATACTTTCCCTTCGAGGAACTCGAGGGAAGCGCCGCCACCGGTGGATATATGGGTAATCTTATCGGCAAAACCGAGCTGTTCAATTGCTGCAGCAGAATCTCCGCCTCCTACAATTGATATTGCACCCGATTCTGCAACGGCTTCTGCAATTTTCCTTGTTCCGTTTGCAAATTTCGGGAATTCAAATACACCCATAGGTCCGTTCCAGACAATTGTTTTAGCCTTTTTAATTTCCTGGCTGAAAGTTTCAATTGTTATTGTGCCAATATCCATTCCCATCCATCCGTCGGGTATGTCATCCGAAGGCACATATCTGGATTCTGTGTCAGGGCTGAATTCCTTACCAATAATATTGCCAATCGGGAGTAACAGCTTAACACCGTTTCTTTCGGCTTTCTTCATGAGTTCTCTTGCGAGATCCAGCTTGTCATCTTCGCAAATTGAGTTCCCAATCTTATATCCTTTGGCTTTCAGGAAGGTGTAAGCCATTCCGCCGCCAATGATCAATGTATCAACCTTATCGAGCAGGTTCTCAATTACCGTTATTTTATCAGAAACTTTTGCACCACCCAGGATTGCAACAAATGGCCTTTCGGGGTTGGTAAGGGCTTTACCCATGATTTCTATTTCCTTTTTAATCAGGAAACCTGATACTGCCGGTAAATAGTCAGCCAGCCCTGCTGTGGAAGCATGAGCACGGTGAGCTGTTCCGAAAGCATCATTTACAAAGATATCAGCCATTGAAGCCAATTCTTTTGCAAATTCGGGATCATTCTTGGTTTCTTCCTTATGGAAACGGACATTTTCAAGCAACAGAACCTGGCCTTCCTTCAGTTCTTTTGCTTTAGCCTTTGCGTCCTCACCAATAACATCATTGGCAAGTATGACTTCCTGGCCTAAAAGCTCACTAAGCCTGATTGCAGTCGGTTTCATGCTGTACTTTGGTTCAAACCCTGATTTCGGACGGCCAAGATGGGAAACAAGGATTGTTTTTGCGCCATGTTCAATTAAGTATTTAATTGTGGGCAGAGCAGCGACAATTCGTTTGTCATCTGTTATATTTCCTTCACTGTCCAGCGGCACATTAAAGTCAACTCTTACTATAACCCTTTTACCCTTAACGTCAATATCCTCTACGCTCATTTTATTGTATAAGCCCATTATTCTCCATCTCCTTTATCAGTATTTGAATTATACCTGTCTATATTATTATCTGCCACTTTTTCCTTAATTTAAACAGGCATCCCTGAAAGGATGCCTGACATTAAAGCGGTTTGCATTATTCAGCGTCAACCTTTGCCATATGAGCAATAAGGTCAACTACCTTGTTTGAATAACCCCATTCATTGTCATACCAGGAAACAACTTTTACAAAGTGGTCATTCAAAGAAATTCCTGCTTTAGCATCGAAAATTGAAGTTCTCTTATCGCCAATGAAATCCGATGATACAACTTCGTCTTCGGTGTATCCGAGAATACCCTTAAGTTCGTTTTCAGAAGCCTCTTTCATTGCCTTGCAGATTTCTTCATAGGTAGCAGGCTTTTCAAGACGGCATGTCAAATCAACAACTGATACGTCTGCAACAGGTACACGGAATGACATACCTGTGAGTTTTCCGTTCAATTCAGGAATAACCTTGCCAACTGCTTTTGCAGCACCGGTGGATGAAGGAATAATGTTGAAGCTTGCGCCTCTTCCGCCTCTCCAGTCTTTCTTGGAAGGACCGTCAACTGTCTTTTGGGTAGCTGTAATAGCATGAACGGTTGTCATTAAACCTTCAACAATACCGAATTTTTCATGCAGAACCTTTGCAATAGGTGCAAGGCAGTTTGTAGTACATGAAGCGTTGGAAACAACTTTCATGTCTTTTGTGTATTTATTGTTGTTTACGCCCATAACAAACATAGGAGCATCTTTTGAAGGAGCTGTAATAACAACCTTCTTTGCACCGCCGTTGAAATGAGCGGAAGCACCCTCAACTGTGGTAAATACACCGGTGGATTCAACGATATATTCTGCACCGCAGCTCTTCCAGTCGATTTCTTCGGGCTTCATTGATGCAAAAACAGCTATTTCCTTGCCATCAACAACGAGTTTTCCGTCTTTTTCTCCGATTTCACCCTTGTAATGTCCGTGAACGGTATCATACTTGAGCATGTATTGCATGTAAGCCAAATCAATAAACGGATCGTTTATTCCTACAACTTCCACGTCGGATCTTTGCATAGCTGCTCTGAATACCAAGCGACCGATTCTACCAAAACCATTAATACCAATTTTAATTGCCATATTAATCTCCTCCTGAACATATATTTTGACCGTTTCGGGTCTATCGTTAACAAAATAACAATCAATAAATAATTCTATATTACTTTTACCCAATTTTCAAGTGTAATCAGGTAAAAAATTGATAGTATGCCAACAAACTAATTCAGCAATTTTTACAACTTTTTTGCCTGTTGCTTTCATACATAAGTATTGAAGCAGCAACACCCGCATTAAAGGACTCAGCGCCCCCAGGCATCGGGATTTTCACAAATTCCGAAGACTTCTTATGAAAGCATTCAGAAATACCATTTCCCTCATTGCCAATAACAATAAAAAAATCACCCGATAAATCCACATCGTAACATGGCCTGGCGTCTTCAAGCCTTGAGGATATCACCCGTATTGAGTTTTCCCCGCAAAAAGCAAAAATATCTTCTGATTTTATATTTTCCAGTACCGGTATATAAAAAATTGACCCCATTGTTGAACGCAAAACCTTTCCGTTAAAAAGGTCCACTGTCCCTTCGGTGGCTACTACAGCATCAAAACCCAATGCATGGGCTGATCTGATCATTGTTCCTGCATTTCCGGGATCCTGTACAGAATCTAAGACCAGACCTCTGAACCCTTTTTTGTAAATTGTATTAAATTCAACCTCAGGAATCTTTACAACTGCAAGAACCCCCTGAGGCGAATCGGTCTCGGCAATTTGCATGAATAAATCATGAGGTATTTCAAAAAGCTGCACTTCAGGGCTTAACCTGCCTGCCAGCTCATTCCGGTATTTCTGTTCGGTATCGGCAGAGAAGAAAACTTTCTCCAGGGACGAACCCGAGTTAACTGCCTCATGAATAATCCTGTACCCTTCAATGATAAACTTTCGCAATTTTCTGCGGTACTTTTTATCCTTAAGGGATATAACTTCTTTAATTGTCTTGTTCTGTCGGCTCGTAATCAATTGCATATTTACACCTGAATGCCGGAATTTTTGAATGCCTTTCACATATACATTTCACTGTTATAATTGCTTTTATGCTTTCGGGTAACCCCATTCCCTGAATGTAAAATCATATCGTTTCGATATTTTCTGCATCAACTGCGGATCAATTTTATACCTGTTCGGTTTGTATTCTTTTTGTGATTCAATATACTTTTCAATGCGGGGTTTAGCTTTCTCAAACCCTTCAAAACCAAGCTTCTTATATATCATTTCAATATTGCCCAGCGGATCTTTCACAACATCTTCGTAACGTACTTCCACAAGGTTTCCTTCAGGTATCAGGTGCTTTTCTTCAAAGAACTTCCTGTACATGTTTACATAAATATCCAGCTGGACTTCATCAGCTTCTTCCTCGGGAATTGGCTTCTGCAGTTCAAACACCGGGAAAAATTTCTCGTAAAGCCTTTTCGTTGATACATACACCTTGTAAGGGTTCCTGTATATATGGATAAACTTGGCATTAGGGAACAGTTCCAGCAGTTGTTTCACCCTGCTTGTATTGGTCGGGCTCTTTAACAGGAGCCTTTTTCCTTTTAACTGGTATGTCACCTTCTTTAATAAAAAGAGGTATTTTTCCTTCCATTCTCTGATTTCCTCTTCGGACATGTCCTTAAAATATGCATATTTCTGGTATTTCAGATGATTTCTCGGGAAAAAGCACAGGTGATAGTTTGAGAGAGTGGACATATTGGCTATGGCAAACTCCTCTTCCTGCGATGAGATCGTATCGAGCGGTACATTATCCATATGCCTGTTTTTCGGAAGCACTTTGCTTAGAATCCACTCAAGTCCTTTATAGCAGCTTAGGAACATATTCGGGCAAAAGCAGTGAATGGCGTTTGTCACACCAAACTGCTCATCCTGGGATAACATATTTACCATATAGGTTGTTCCGCTGCGCCAATGGCCAAGGACAAAAACAGGATCCAAATCTATCTTAGTCTTTTTTACCTTTATATCAAACAGCAGTTTTTCGATAATACGCACAGGCGTAAGCAGAATAATGACAAGAGTAATATATATGAATTTGGGCAGGCTCTTCCAATAGATAGGCTTATCCCTGTTTTGCCAAAGCAGTTTTATCCAGTTGGTCAAAGTGCATCCAAGCAGGAACTGGATGGACAAATCCCTTATGTATCCCATAGCACAGCTCTCCTTTGTATCAGTTTTTAATTTAAAATTGAAAACACTTATATATTATATATTACCAAATTAGCTTATCTCCATCAATAAAAGTTCAATGGCAAGCCTTCCGTCAATCTGCCCTGTTTTCACTGCAAAATCGGTTTCGGCACATTTATACGCCAGCCGTTTTAAAGCATCCTTGGAAAAATTCGCAGCCTGCCTTCTTGTCTTTTCCATAAAATACGGCATAATACCCAGCAACTTAGCCATTTCTGCCTGGGGCACCCTTCTTTCCTCAAGCTTTTTTGTCTTCAGTAAAATGAAAAATTGTCTTCCGATCATTGCCATTATTAAAGGAACGGGTTCTTTCATTGCTATTAATTCATCCATTATCTGTATCGCATCTGACATTTTCCGCTGGGACACGGCATCTATCAGGTCGAAAATTCTTGCCTTCGTGCTTTTTGTAACCACATCTGTTATCATGCCCCTGGTTACCTGGGTCTTTTCCCCCATGTAGCAAACTATTTTCTCTATTTCATGAAGCATAAAAGTCATATCGGGATCAAGAAGATTTACAAAAAATGCGGCATCACTTTCGCTAATCTGCTTTTTATGTGATGCAAACACTTTAATTACCCATTTGGTTAAAGCGTCGGCTTTCTGCCAGTCGCATTCAATAAGCAAAGCATGTTTTTTCAATGCCTTGTACAGTGAAGTCCTTTTATCCGGATCGCTCTGGATGAAAATCAAACATATATAATCTGGCAGAGACTTGAAAAACTCATCAAAACGCTGCTGATTATCACCGCTTTTAAAAAGATTGCTTTCCTTGACGACAACCACCCGTCTTTCCGAAAAAGCAGGAAAAACAGAGACAGCATCTTCAATTTGCTTAAGGGTTGTTTTTTCTTCAAATATATTATAATTTAAAGCCCTGGCATTTTCGGGCAGCAATGTCCTGACAATTTCATCAACATAATATCTTACCAGGAATTGCTCGGGTCCGGTAAAAAAATATAATTTCCCTATGTTTTTCTCTTTAAGCTGTTGTTTTAAGATCGTCATGCTCATAGTTTTATCCCTGCCAAGTCATTTTGATAAACATTTTCAGTAATACTTTGCCATATGTATATATTATATATTATAGCAGAATTATTATCTCAATCGTACATAAGCCAATACACCAGAATTAATTTATACCCGTCATGAACATGTACGTTAAGCGCCGGCATTCCGGTTTCACAGGCTTATCAAACCAATATGTTTGAAAAAAAACAGGTTTGTCCGGATGTCTAAAACAATCTGATAAAACTTCATTTCATGCCGTTTGAAATCAAAACCATACGGCTGGTCAGTGTCTGACGATAAATTAATTATATACCTTTTGTACATGGCGGGCCTTTTTTCGGTGTTTTGGATAAAAAAACGGGACTGTCAGATTATGTTTTCAGACAGTCCCATATTCTCAAACTTATTTCATATTATTTATAGTTTTTATCATAGAATTTCTGCAGTCCCTGACGTACTTCTTCCCCGCCGTTTACAGCCCAATCAGACATAAACTGTGACAGGCTTCCGTCAACTGTCTTTGAACCCATTATTAGCTGCAGAGTGTAATCATTCAGATTTTCTCTTAATGCGGAATTGTATTTATGGTATGCATTATCATCAGCGAATGCAAAGTAAGCCTCTACAAAAATATTGGGTCTTTCTTTATTTGCTTTAATTGTTACCTCGTTAAACACTGACCATTGTGCATCGCTCTTGCGAACACGAACAAGCCACTGATTTTTATATTTCTCATTGTCCACAAAGCCTTTATATACGTGTGCGTTGTTTCTCTCATCATTGAATTTAGGCTGTATCGGTACCGGGTTATTGTTTGCATCATAATCAAAGTGCACGCCTTTTTCTCCTATGGAAAGGTATTCCTGGTTAGCTACCTTCAATTTGATAAAGTTTACAACATCGGCAGCATTTTTTGAAGTTTTCGGTATTACTGAGATGTCATCATATTGCTGAGTCTTCATCACAACGCAGGTGTTGTCCGGACCGGTAAGAGCGCCTATCCATCCAATCCTGTCAAGAGTAACGCCGGTTTCTTTTTCGAGAGCTGACACAGCAGCAGCAAGTCCGTCACGGTTATGTACTGTTAAAATAGCTTTGCCCGATGATAATTTTTCATCAACCGATTTAACAGTGTTGATTGCATAGTCATGATCCAGAATACCGTCATTATACAATTGTGCAAAGTAATCCATCATTTTCTTATAATTTTTATGTTCTGTTATGTAGATGACTTTGCCGTTTTCATCAACCATCCAGTCATTGTAAATACCAAAGGCTGCAGTTATGTTTAACGGGAAGTTGAATGATGCGCCTACCACATTTCTGTTATAAGGCCCGGTCAGAATTATGTACTCATCCCCATAATAATCCTTTAGCTTATAAACCATTTCGGTAAATTCATCCAATGTCTGGGGCAGCTTGGTTATTCCGGCCTGTTCCAGCAAATCCATGCGACATGCTATAAAAGTAGCAACCTCGGTGTCATATGGGAAGCCGGCCGGAAAACCATATGTTAAACCATCATCAGCTGTAACGCCTGCCCATGCAGGTTTTGAAACGCAATCCCAGAGTTCGGGTGCTATTGCATTCACATAATCATTAATTGGAGTTAATGCTTTAGCACTCATAAGCGTGTAAAACTGATCTGCCCTGGTAATAATAAGGTCATACTCGGAACCCGAAGAAACATCAAGCATTAGAGTTTCAGTGGCATTCTGGGATGGTAATGCAGAATATTCAATTTGATAGCCGGTTACTCTCATGATGTCCTGTGCTTCCACCCTGGCGTTGGGATCATCGCTGGAACTCTGAAGCAGGATTTTCAATACAGGTTTCTCAGGCTTTAAAGTAATGGTCGTTTCGTCATTTGCCTTCACATTTGCGTTTGCATTTGAACTTGCGTTAGATGAAGTTCCCTGTGCTGATTTCCCGGAACCCGCAGGGGTTGAACAGGCAGCAAGCCCAAAAAGCATAGCGGCTGAAAGGAAAATAACCAGTATTTTTTTGATGTTTCTCATAACTTACCTCCTTAAATAGTGTCAAAATTTTATAGTCTATTTTGACCTAATCCATTTATTTCACTGGTTTTCACCAGCTACTTCCATACTGTATAAACATTTACCGGAAACTGGTACATGCTGTTTTTAAAGAAAGGCAGGAGGCTCATCTTTGAGCCTCGTTATAAAATTGTAATGCTCATCCTTTTTCCGAACCAATGGTTATACCTTTAATCATATATCTTTGTATAAACGGATACAGTGCAACAATGGGAATTATCGCAAGCACAGTAGCACAAGCTACTACTCCGTCGGGTGAAATGTGGCTGTATACATTGGGATCTGTTATTAATGAATCACTTACAGATAACGCACTGCTTATAAGGTCTTTAAGAAAAACCTGCAGTACTTTCATCGATGAAGATTTTATATATAGCACTGCCGAAAAATAAATATTCCAGTACGAGACAGCATAAAGCAGGCTGACCGTGGCAATTACCGGCAATGCCATCGGGCAGACAATCTTAAAAAGAGTTATAACATCGTTAGCACCGTCAATAGCAGCAGATTCCATAGTACTTTCAGGCAAACCCTCAAAATAATTCTTTATAATAAGCATGTTAAATATTGAAAGTGCGTGAGGCAAAATAAGCGCCAGGTATGAATCCAACAACCCCAGTGTTTTCATTACAATGTATTTGGGCACCATACCACCGTTAAAAACCATGCTGATTATACAAATGACAATAAAAAACTTGCGTCCTTTAAGATCGGTTTTTGACAGCGGGTAAGCAAACAGAATTGAGGTCAGCATACTTGCGGTAACACCGACAACAGTTACAAACAGTGAATTCTTAATGGATCTTAACAGGTTTGTTTTGGTCACTACCTTACTTATTGTTTCCAGTTGTATTCCAACCGGCCAGAAATACACTTTCCCTGAGATTACTGCCGAACCGTTGCTGAAAGCCTTTGATATCACATGGAGACATGGTAATAGCGCAATAAGGGTTAACAGTGTCACAAAAATATATGCTATAACAGTTATTACCTTTTCACTCAAATCAACGGGCATCCCTTTAGATTTTAATTTCTTCTCTTTTACAACAACCGTACTCATTTCACTTCTCCTCCCAGTTACCAAATACTACGGTTCAGTAATTTTTTACTGAGCGCATTTGAACCAACTATAAGAATGAATGCAACGACAGAGTTGAATAACCCGAGGGCGGTAGACAGTGAAAAATTCATCTGACCTATACCCATTCTATAAACATAAGTCTGGATAATATCCGCTACATCATAAACAATAGGATTATAGAAAACAAGAACCTGATCAAAACTGCTATCCAGTATATGGCCTACATTTAATATCAGCATAAGGATAATTGTAGGAAGGATGCCGGGAATTGTAATATTCCATATTTGCCTCAGCTTACCTGCACCATCTATTCTTGCCGCTTCATACAGGGTACTGTCTATGGCAGTTATTGATGCTAAAAATATTACTGTATTATAGCCGACAGTCTTCCATCCCTCTGTGAACACCAGAAGCCCTCTGAAAATTCCCGGCTCCATAAAGAAGGAAATACGTTCAAACCCCAAAGAAGCAATTAATGTATTTACCACACCATATGTACCCAGTATTGAGGAAAAAATACTGAATATGATAACCCATGAGAAGAAATAAGGCATGTAAATCACTGTCTGCGATATCCTTCTGAATGCGGAATTTTTTATCTCATTTAATAAAATAGCACTGATAATGGGCAGCGGAAATAACCAAAGAATTTTAAGTCCATTTATTACAATGGTATTCCTGAATACTTTCCAAAAATAACTGTTTGTAAATAACTTCTGAAAGTTGGCAAACCCTACCCATTCACTTCTGAGTATCGCATCCAGCGGATTATTCCCGGCAAAAATGTTATAATCTTCGAAGGCAATCAGTAACCCGAAATACGGTACAAAGTTGAATACAATAATGACCAGCAAACCGGGAATCAGCATTAAATAAAGCGGTATGTGGTTTTTTACGTAATTTAGTGTTTTTTTTCCTTTCTTTTTGAAATTGTCGGTTGATATGTTTTTTGTGTAGCTTATTGTTGACATGTTGAGTCTCCAATCCTGTTAGTTTAGATTAAATTTGCTACTTTAAGCATATCAAAGCATCCGGGCATACTCAATTGTTCATTCTTCTGATTTGTTGTTTATTTCTTATATAATTCTGCGCAAAAACGCCCTCTACATTGTTCAAAATCACCTAAGACCTTCACACAATCAGCTATATCGGTTTGAGACAGGCACCCTCCTGCCGCACAACAGTTTGGGGTTATGTACCACGTCCTGAAAGAAAATATAAACTAATCAAGACAAAGAAATGCATGGGTTTATCATTTATTTTGCCTGGTTATGACGGCTGTTCATAACCACTTATGTCAGGATCAGTAACAGCGGGAAGGCTTATTGTTACACACGTACCCATACCTTCCGCTGAGTTGATATTAAATAACAGCTTGCCCTTGCTAAACAGTTGCAGCCTCTTGTATACATTGATTATTCCATAACCCTTATTGCCATCCCTTGCTCTTTCCTTTAACCTGTTTAATTGCTCAAGTGTTTCTTTGCTCATTCCTCTTCCATTATCCTCAATTTCTACTTCAAGCATGTCATCGGTCACACAGGCACGAACAGAGAGCTTTTTCCCTTCTTTTTCACAATGCAGTAATCCATGAATCAGAGCATTTTCAATAAATGGCTGCAATGTAAGCTTTGGAATATAGCACTTAAGAGATTCACTGCTTACAATAAACTCCACATCGAAACTGTTTGAGAACCGCTTTTTCATAATTGATATATATACCTTTGCAAGCTCCAATTCCTCATTGAGGGTTACATATCCTACCCCTTTGTTAATACTGCCACGAAGGTATTTAGACAAATTATTTATCATCCAGATACTGCCATTGATATCCTTTTCCTTAATCAGCCAAACTATAGTATCCAAAGTATTATATAAAAAGTGAGGTTTGATTTGTGCCTGAAGAGCCTGCATTTGATACTCCTTGGCCGCTAATTCGGTTTTATATTGCTCTTCCAGCAGGGATTTTACTTCCTTCACCATATGCCTTACACTTAAGTCCAGAGTGTACAATGCACTGAATGGAGATTTGACTCTGTTTTTATCTGACTGGCTTTTAAAGATATCATAGAAATTAAGGGCAGGGTTAATTTCCATAAGAGATTTATTTATATTGTTTATAGTTCTCTTTATTATCATTGCGTATGCTGCAAACAGCAACACAATAAAAACAGCTAAAATAACGACGGCATAAAGGGCTCTTATAATATTTAAATCAAAAGAACTATACGAATTGAGCTCTTTTTTGGCTATACTCAGAACCAAATACCAATCGGTGGTTTCCAGCCTGCTGAAAATCAGGATGCTGTCTCTTCCGTCAGGCATAAATCCCGATTGTGTTTTTTTTATATTCTCCATTTGCTCCGGAGCAAAAGCATAATCGCCAATCATTTTTGCAGGGTCATCAGTTGAGATACGTTGGGGTCAAATTAACGGTTTCTGCAATACTTGCAACAGAAATCTGCTCCATATATTTATTTTTTATCGTATTCTTCACATGCCTTATAATTATACCCGAACGTGTTTCTTTTTTCGGAGACATCAAATCCATTATTTTTTCATAAATCTTCAGAATGAATTTTTCTTTCTCTTCCGGTTTCGAACAGCACAGGAATTCTGTAAGCACTTCACCTACAGTCAACCGGGAATTATCATCATCATTTTTTATATTTGACAGAAGATTAAAAGGAAGCAATAAAAGATATATCAGAAAATTTTGCTGTTCATTAACATTTTGCAGCGTACTTGCTGCAGAAAAAAGCCGATTTGCCATGTTCCTTACTTGCGTGGTATCACCTGACAGGATGGCCTCGTACACAATATTTTTGGCCCATTTATAAATGTCGCTGCTATCTGCATCTTCATATTTTTTCACAGAAATATTTGAGTTTTCACTCAGAAAATAACGTTTTTTAATGGAATCTACAGCATCATTGTAGGCGTTTTTTATTTGATCTATGCCGGAGAAAACCTCACTTATCCCGATTGATACGTCCAATCCATATTCATTTTCAAACCTGTATTGCATTTCTTCGGCCACATGCAGTAAATTGGTTTCAAAATCGGATTCTATGGCATTATAGATGGCAACATATTCGCCCTGCTTATTTTCAAAGAAAATATTGCTTCCATACTTTTTTAATATTTCTGTACAATCATTCCTAATCTGAATTGAACGCTGTTTTATTCCTGAGTTGCAGTTTTCATTCCAATTTTCAACCTTAATGACTATAATGCAATAGTTATCATAATTATTTAACGGAATATCCAAATAAGATATTCTTTCCATAAGGTTCTCAATATTAGATGTTTCTTCGTTGAGTAACGTAATCAGGAAACGTTCCTGTAAGAACCTGGCACTTTTCTCCAGCCTTTCCTCCATTATTTTTATTTCAGTCTGGAGGTTCCTCTCCTGTTCCATTATATTAACAACTCTGGAAACAGCCGCAGACAATTCATAGTCATTAATTGGCTTTAATATGTAATCAGCTGCACCTATTTTTAAAGCATCCTTCAAATAATCAACTTCGGCATGGCCGCTAATAAATATTACAATCGCCTCTCCAACCAATATGATCTTTACGTTAAGCTATTTCCTGAAAATAAATAATTATCCCGTGTTTTTCATACCGGTTTACAATTTCCATAATTACCCGTTATATTGTCAGGGTCCGGAGGATAAGCATTAATCAGGGTGGAAAACGGAAAAAAATTAAAATTTACCTCCGGCTGTAAACATTCAGATGACATTTTTTATTAAATGCTGATCCTCCAATGCGATATTAGTGACATGATCAATATATCAGAGTATTTTTCCCTAATCAATTGTTCATTCTTATGATTTAGCGTTCATTCTTATGTCAGAATACAGAAATGATTAAAATGCATTCTTCAACTATAGCTCATCATCCGGGAAGAATGTAAATCTTCTGTCCTTCACCCAGGAATTTATGCGGTATTTGTCACCATTGCTCTGAACTATTATGGCACCACATTTTTCTGTAGTATATATCTTGGATCCCGTCATGCGCAATCGTTCCATAACTTCATCCGACGGGTGACCGTAATTATTCCTTCCAACACTTATAATTGCCACTTCCGGTTTTGCGAAATTTAAAAATTCAGCTGAAGTACTTTCCCTGCCGCCGTGATGCGCAACTTTAAGTATATCACAGTCTATATTGTCTCCATGCTTTAAAAGATACTTTTCTGCTTCTGCTTCAATATCCCCTGTAAACAGAATGCTTAAATCGTTGAACCTTAACATGCCGCAGACAGAAGTATTGTTCAGGTTTTCTGAATAAATAAAATCCATGGGAGGGTTTAACACTTCAAAAGTGGTTTTATCATCTAAATGGATAATATCCCCCTCATTGTAGAAAAAAACGGGTATGTCCTTATTTTCGCAAAGGTTCAGGAGTTTGCTGAAATCGGTTTCTGCATCCGGGTATTCAGGAAGTCCCACCGATTTGACATTGAATATCTCAATCAGCGTCAGCACTCCTGCCATATGATCCGAATGGGCATGGGTCACCAAAGCCATATCAATCCGGGATATTTTCTCATGCATCAGCATCGGAAGAATTATTCTCCTGCCGTAATACCCTGTTTCATCTTCATTGTATGTACCACCACCGTCAATAAGGTAGTTCCTGCCTTCGGGCGTCTGAACCAGTATGCAGTCTCCCTGGCCTACATCGGCAAAAATAACCTTTAACGGCACAGGCATAATTCCCTGCACAACGAAAACAAGTCCTGCAACAAAAGCCAGGGTAATTATTATCTGCTTATTGTTTCTGAAAAAGTTTATCCCGAAAATTCCCCACAGGAATACTAACGCATAGTAAAGAAAAATGAACCAGTAATCCCAATGATGCATATATATTTCAGCCCATTCAACCGACGCGCATTTATCTGTAACGAAAAGAATAAAGTGCAGGACGGCCTCAAGGCCATAACCTGCTAATTCTCCAAGAGAAGGATGAATACTGTATAAAATAATGCATATGGCACCAAGGCAGGTGGCAAATCCTGTTACAGGCACCACCAGCAGATTTGAAAGAAGGGAAATAACCGATACTTTGTTAAAATACATTATTAGCAACGGCAATACCCCTGCCTGAGCCGATATGGTAGCTGCCAATGTTTCACTGATAAAGCCGGGTACTTTGGCCGGAAAGATGCTTTTGACCCTTTTATATAAAATACCAAGGCCTAATGTTGCACCAACCGATAATTGGAATCCCACGTCAAAAAACATAAACGGGTTTATTGACAAGAGGACGAAAACAGCTATAGCAACCGAGTTTAAAAGCTCAGCTTTCCTGTGTAATGCCCTTCCGAGCAATATCAGAACCGCCATCACAGATGCTCTTAAAACCGATGACTCCATCCCGGTTACCAGGAGATACAGAAAAACAAAAGGCATTGCAATTACAGCACCCACTTTGCGATCCATGCCTGTTAACCCGAACACCCAAAGCAGCGGAAAGATGAGAAAGGCAAGATTTGCACCTGAAACCGCCATTATGTGAGTTAAACCGGAAGCGCTGAAAGCATTTTCCATTGGCATGGTAAGATTTTCCCTGTACCCTATAAGCATCGCTGAAATCAATGCCGCCTTTTCACCTGTCAGGTTTCTTTCAATTGAGTTGAGTATGTACTGCCTGAGATTAAAAGCCAATTTCTTCAAAGGCAAATTCTTAATAAACCCTGCATTTTTCACATTACTTCCATTTACCGATAACGTAGCCGGAATCTTCTTTGTGTAAAGATAATTCCTGTAATTGAAGCCTCCGGGATTTCTGGACTCAGGAGGATTCATCAGGGTTCCGATTAACACCAGGCCTTTGCCAAGTGAATAATCATCAGCGTTCCTGATATTGTATACATTAACCAATACGGTTCTTCCCGCATGTTTTTCAGAATTGTTTATCTTTTCAATGAAAAACTCAAACGTAACCCTGTCGTTCTCTGTTTTGCACTCACCATTTACATACCCCGTAAGGGTCACATTTTTCTCAAAATACGGCACAAGGGGTTGCGAAAGTATTGTATACTGAAAAGCATAATTCAAGAAACCGCAGATGAAAAATACCCCGTACAGCAAAAAACTCTTTGCAAAAGGAATATTCCTTGATGTGCAATACCATTGAATCAGAATCAGAAACGGGAATATTGCAACAATGATAAAGATCTGCCTGATATAACAGGCAAGTACTATACCAACGCAATAGGATACAGCAATATGCAGCATTGGCCTTTTCATCATGGCTACAGTACCTTTTCAAAAATAAATACCCCGCCTTTATTTTCCGGGTCTTTACTTTCAACAGTTTTCACGCATGACATCCCCATTTTTCTCCAGAAGCTTATTCCCGCAAAGTTCTTCTCCGAAACAGATAAATATACCCTCTTTACGTTAAAATGCTTTTCAATATGGTTGCATAAAAGATTAAAAGAATATGTTCCAAATTGCTTCCTCTGCCATACAGTATCAATTAAAAATGTACGTATCCACAGCACGGTTTCCTTTATTGTTTTCAAATCCCCGATTATAAGGCCAATAATGGTTTCATTGCCTATGTATATCCCCGAAGCAAAGGAATCAGGCTGTGTAAGCAAAACATCCCCGGCTTTTTTCCGTCCTGTCGCGAACCCATAAAAGTCGGGCTGCCGGTACCAAAGATTTACCATATTGATGCTGTCATTATTAATTGGCTTTATATTTACTTTTTCACCTTCTATATACAACTGCATAACCTAAACCGCTTTTCAACCGCCTTCGCTTAAAATAGGCTTGTACCACATGTAGAAACCCTGATACGGATTCCAATAATTTGCATTTTTTTCACCACGTATGCTGTTCTTAAACAGAACAGCATGCTGAGCCCTATACAGCGGCAGAATGAAAGAATCATCGCTACCATATCCCAGATCTTTCTGTATTCTTTTTAATGTATCGGTCAGATCCTCCCACGGTTTTAATACATCGGTAATTGGAGACAGATCATATTTGCCGTTGCGGATTTCTCTTTTATAGTTGTTTTTGTTAACTGTTATGATATCAGCCGGAATTCCCGCATCACTCAAAATATTTACAAGAAAATTCGCAGTATGAAGCTTCGGGAGATCCTGATTGGGCATGACAATCAGAATTTTGTCCAACTCTCTGCCATAATAAGTAAACTTATTATCCTTTTCATTATAATTAAGCCCCGATTTGATTAATTCCTCCCTGAAACCATTAATATCTATAGGTTCCTCACTGTATTGTTCAAAATACTGGACCTGCCCGAGATTCAACTCATGCAGCCTGTATGCAACATATCTGAACAGGGCTTCCTGCCTTCTGAACTGGCCGAAAACACTGTCAGGATTTACATACAGAAAATGGCTTTCGTTTGATGTAAACACCCTGTAATCCAGGTCTGTTCTGTACTGATACTTTGAAAAATCAACGTTCTTCACAAAAACAGCTTCAATTTCATTATTTTGAAAAGCATTCAGCATTTCATCTTCATTGTATACTTTAAAAACTATGTTCTCAATATAGGGTTCTGAATACCACCACTTATCATTTTTCACCAGTTTCAGTTCGCTTTCAGACATGGAATCAAAGCGGTACGGCCCGGTTCCTGTAACATCATTCTTATCTTCATAAGTCTGTTGCAGTATGGGAAAAACCAGCTTTTTTATAAAGGACCTGTCCGGTTTATCCAATATGACTTCAAATTGAGAACTGCTTATTATATTAAATTCCTTAATATTATCAATGATATTGGTTTCATAAAAGGGACTGTTCGATTTCTCAAGTTCTCTGATGGTATATCTGACATCATATGAGGTCAGTTCCTTCCCGTTATGAAACTTCACATCACTTTTCAGCTTAAATTTCCATGTTAAAAATCCTTCGTGACTATAGCTTTCCACCAGCCACGGCTCAAAATTGCTCTCGCTGGCCTGAACGAAAAGTGATTCATAAATAAACAGGGAAATATAGTTTACATACCTGCTTGATGTTTCCAGGGGATTAAGGGAGTCTATCGGGGTTGTTGCAAGAGTGAGAGTACCTCCGTGAACAGGTCCGCTGTCAATAAGCTTAATCTGTTTATCAACAGGTTTTACCGAAACACCTGGAACAGATGGAATTATGTCAGGCCCTTCACTGAATACCTGGCTTGAATCACAGCCAGCTAAAAAAACGCATATAAAAACTATAGAAATAACAGCAATGATAATTCTGTTTTTCTTCATAAATCAACCTCATCAGTCATCATAAAAAGAGCAGCTCCTGTTCCGCTTATGCCGTGTCCTCCTCTGTGCGAAAAGAAAAATTCATTTTCACAAACAGTACATCTGTTTACAACATGAATATTTTCGCAGCTTAAATCCTCATCAGCCAACGTATTTATAATTATACTTACCAGATCAATTTTCCATTTCCCGTTTATACATTCAAATGCATCGATACTCCCCGGGAAAACTTTCAAAAATTCCTGATAAACATCTGCCCCAACCTCAAAACAGCATTTTTGAATGCATGGCCCTATTACTGCTTTTATATCCGAACTGTTACAGTTAAACTCTTCTTTCATAATTCTTACAGCCTTCGCAGCTATTTTCTGCAATGTACTTCTCCACCCTGAATGTACAAGGCCTATAACTTTTTTAGAGCAGTCATACAGGTAAATGGGAACACAGTCAGCATGAAAGGTAACAAGTGCTACATTCCTGTCTGCTGTAATAAGTCCGTCTGATTCTCCGAAAGTCCTGTCTCTTAAAAGCCCCATACCACAATGTTCTTTATTGACTACAGTAATATCAGAACCATGGACCTGCCTGGTCAAAACCATATATTCCATAGGTATTCCTGAATTCTTTGACAACAGCTCAAAATTCCTTATTACATTTTCTTTGCTGTCATCACGCTGAAAACTTAAATTTAACGAGTCATATGGGGCTTTGCTTACACCTCCGTGTCTCGTTGTAAATATGGCTTTGGCTTTCAAATTATCACTTACCGGAATCGGAATCCACATGGGCGCACCATTTTTTGTCATACCTGATTGAAACCTCCGGGTACGCAGGCTTAAGAAGAAACAGCCCGTTATACAGTAATATAAATGGAATAAAATAAAGCATTAACTCATTATTAGAGTAGCATAACATACATATCTGTACAAGTGGAAATAAAAAAAGAAAACCTCTTATTATGTTCCGGATCTGAGAGGTTTTCCCAAACACCAAACTAAACGAGCACCGGTTCTATTTGCTTGCCGTCAAGTGCAGCTTCTACTGCAGGTATGAAAAGATCCATGCGGCACACGAGCGAGTTGTACTTCTTTTCGGGATCATCCTGTCTGTAGGGGACAAAAAATATGTTCTTTGTATTTTGCAAAAGCCCGATATTCTTTGCATTCGCACCTAAACCGTCATTTGTTGCAATCCCCAATAAAACCGGCCTGTTGTTTCTCAGATGGGCTTTGCATGCCATGGTCACAGGCGTGTCGGTTATGCCGTTTGCAAGCTTTGCCAGAGTATTTCCCGTGCATGGCATAACTACCATAAGATCAAGTTTTTTTGACGGTCCGATTGGTTCTGCGTCAACAATTGAATCTATGCATTTTTTCCCGGTAATTGATTTTATCTGCTCAAGGAAATACTGGGCGGTTCCAAAGCGGGTATCTGTTGATTTGACGGAATATGACACCACCGGAAGGATATCCGCACCAAGGAAAACAAGTTTCTCCATTTGTAACAGCGCGCTTTGCAGGGTACAAAAGGAGCCTGTCAGCGCAAAACCTATTTTTTTCCCGGATATGCTCATTTTCTCTTTCCCCCTTCTATAAGAATGTTGTCAACTGTTTTCTTGATTATCTCGGCTGCTGTCAGAGGAGCCACCTTTCCCGGAAGGCTTAATGCCCAATCAACTTTCAGCCCAAGTTTCTCAGCATGCTTAAAATCAATTCCGCCGGGATATGAAGCCAAATCTATCAGATAGCAATCGGATCTTATCTTGTTTAATATATCTGCTGTTATATATTGATATGGTATTGTATTCACAATCACATTCATGTCTGTTATATATCGTTCCAGATCGTTAAGGTGGACGGGTTTGTAACCAAAAGCCTCTATCCAGCTCAGATCCGAATAAGTTCTGGCCGCAACCCAAATCTCGGCGCCAAAACCCGACAATATCCGCGCCAGTACCTTGCCTATCCTTCCATACCCCATTATAAGTATCCTGCTGTTATGAATTGTTTTCGGAGTCGAGCGCATAATCAGCTCAACTGCCCCTTCTGCTGCAGGTATGGCGTTCAGTACGGCCATATCCTCCCGATCAAGCAAATCAATATAAGACACACCCTTGCTGTCCAGGCTTTCCTTCACTTCTTTTTCTATTTTCCCTGCCACAAAAAGGACATCCTTTGGCAGCATTTCCACCAGGGTATTAACAGGAAGAGTTTCTTCAGAAAAAGGCATATTGACATATCCGCTGGCAGACATCAGCGGGATTCCACATATTATTACATCACTGTCTGCAATCATTTGAGCCAAACCGGAATTGTTCTTTTTTACATTTTTCTTGTCGAAACCATATATTTCAACACGATGATATTCCTTTTTCAGTAGTTCGGCAAGATAGAAGTTTCTCATATCACCGCCGATAACAAGGTACTTAGGTTTTTGCATTAATATACCCCCTGCATTCATTATTGGAACATTACATATATTCCATCCTATGAAAACCAGGGGGTTCAAGTGCTTGTTCGAGTCTGTGAAATTTCCTTCTTTAATTTGCTTATCAGAATCCAATCTTGTCCAGGAGATCAGGATCAAAGTCAACATCGCCAATGGCTGACAATCCCATCTGCTCCGGTTTGAAGATGCTTTCAATAATGGCACTTATACTGTCACAGGACACCCTGTTAATGCAATCCATAACTTCCTCCGGTGTCTGGACCCTCCCAAGCATCAGTTGGGATTTTCCCATACTGTTCATTCTTCCGCTGGTACTGTCCAAACTTATTATGTAATTGCCCTTCAGCTGGTTTTTGGCTTTTTCCACATCAGCTTCTGTCAGGAAATCATTGGTCAATGATACAAGCTCATCCTGAATGTGTTTAACCACGTCCATAAAACTGGCGGGACTTGAAGCGGCATATATCACAAACATTCCCACATCCCGGTATGATGTCGGGTATGAATAGATTGAATAAGCAAGTCCAAGCTCCTCACGAACTTTTTGAAACAAACGGGAACTCATCCCGCCACCCAAAATATTGTTCAGCGTCAGCAGTGAATACAAACTCTCCTCACCATGTTTTATACCGGGAAAACCAAGGCACAAATGAACCTGTTCGGTATCTTTTCTTCTGACTTTCATGCTACGGTTAAACCATGGTTTTACCGCTGTAATCCGGCTAAAATTATTCGGTTTCCATCCTCCGAAATATTTCTGTACAAGTTCAATCAGATAATTTTCATCAAAATTGCCTGCAACTGAAATAACACTGTTATCGGGAACGTAGAATTTATTCATATAATCAATAATCTTTTCTCTTGTAATGGACGATACCGATTTATAACTTCCGAGTATCGGATAGCTTAAAGGATTTCCGCTCCACACCTCTTCGGACAGCATGTCATGGACCAATTCCTCGGGATAATCCTCATACATGCTTATTTCTTCTGCAATAATCTTCTTTTCGGTTTCGATGTGCACAGGATCAAATGTAGAGTTGAAAAGCATGTCAGCAATTAATTCCACTGCGGTTTTTAAATCCTCGTCAAGTGTTTTGGTATAAATACAGGTACATTCCTTTCCGGTAAAAGCATTAAGCTGACCTCCCACATTATCTATCACCATTGCTATATCCCGTGCGCTTCTTTGCTCTGTCCCCTTGAACAACATATGTTCAATGAAATGAGAGATTCCGTTTTGCTCATAAGTCTCATAGCGTGAACCTGTTCCAATCCAGAGTCCAAATGAAACAGAACGCACATAAGGCAATTTTTCATAGACCAGAGTCAGACCGTTATTCAGAACAAATTCCTTATACATAGCTTCCCCCAACTTTAAAATTTGTCATTTGTTAATTGACTGTTCATTGTTTTTAAGGCTCAGTTCAACATAATTTCTATATAACCCGTTTAAGCTCATTAAAGTTTCATGATCTCCTTCTTCCATAATTCTGCCCTGGTCAATGACATAAATGCGATCGGCTTTGCGTATGGTTGAAAGCCTATGGGCAATAAGAATCGATGTCCTTCCGGAAATAACATTCTCCATTGACCTTTGTATCATTTCCTCTGTTTCGGTATCAATATAGGCTGTAGCTTCATCGAGTATCAGAACTGCAGGATTTAATGCTACTGCCCGGGCAAAAGAAAGAAGCTGCCGCTGCCCTGAAGAAAAAGTACATCCCCGCTCTTTCACCTCGGATCCGATACCGTCCGGCAGTGAATTAACAAAACTGTCGGCACATGCAGTCTTAATCGCCTTATAAACATCATCATCGGTAAGCTCTTCATTGTTCAGCCTGATGTTCGACGCTATGTCACCGGTAAAAAGGAAAACATCCTGCAGCACTATGGCTATTTTTCTTCGTAATTCAGTCAGCCTGTATTCTTTTATATCAACGCCGTCAATCAGTATTTGCCCCTTCTGGATATCATAGAAACGTGTAATTAAGCTAATTATCGTCGACTTTCCGGCACCTGTCGCGCCGACAAAAGCAACTGTTTCCCCGGGTTTAATATGGAAACTTACATCCTTTAATACCCAATTGTCATTTTCATATGCAAACCAGACATTCCTGAATTCTATATCCCCGCGGATATTTTCACAGGTTTTACCGGTTTTCAAATCTTCTATGCTATCATCAATGTCCATAATTTCAAATATTCTTTCGGACGAAATAACAGCAGATTGCAACCCAGTATATTTATCGGCAATTTCGTTAATTGGCTGAAAGAACTCGCGAACATATGAAATAAATGTATAAAGCACACCGTATTCAAATGATCCCGAAAGTATATCCCCGGCGCATACCCAAACAAGTGCCGAAATGGCCAGGTTGTTTATCACTTCAACAATGGGCCTTCCCAAACTGTTTAATATAACTTCTCTGAGGCTTGATTCAAAATAATCTTTTTCAATTTGGTTATACTCATCAAACTTCTGTTTTTCACGGTGAAAAATCTGAACTATTTTCATTCCGCTTATGTTTTCCGCCAAAAACCCGTTAATTCTTCCCACGGCTCTTTTCATGCGTACGAAATTCTTCCTGGCGGCTTTCCTGTATATTACCGCAATGACTGCAATTACAGGCACCGTACATATTGAGACAAGTGCCAGTGTTGTATTCATTGAAAACATAACCCATACCAAACCTATAATCATGACCGCATCACGGAACAGATTGATTAGCACGCCTGAAAACAGTTCATTAAGCGCTTCAACATCGTTTGTAACTCTGGTTAAAAGCCTGCCCGATGAAAAATGATCAAAGAAAGACATTTTCATGTGCTGGATTTTGTTAAACAACTCTGTACGAAGCCGGTGCATAATATTTTGCCCTACATAATTAAGAAGTATTGTCTGGGCATAATCAAGCCCCGCACCAAGCAGGATAAGGCCGAAGAATATAAAGCCAAGACGGTTTATAGCTGCCTTGTCATAAATTTCGGGCACAAGGTAATCATCAATCACACGCTGCAGCACTCTAGGCTTGATAATGACAGCAGCGTTTATTGCAAAAGCCATAATAACGGCAAGAACAATATGTGGGATAAATGGTATGAAATAAGATAAAAGTCGGCCGACATTAGCCTTTTTGTTGTAAATATTCTCATCGCTTCTATCGTATCTTTTGTTTCCGAAATTTGTCATTGCTCTGCCCCCATATTTTCATCCGGATTTTCGGTCTGGGACATGTAAAGCTTGTAATATGCCCCTTTTTGCTCCATCAGCTCTTGATGAGATCCTTCTTCTATAATCCTGCCGTCTTCAAGATAGATAATCTTATCAGCATTCATAACGGTTGATACCCTGTGGGATATGATAATGCCGGTCCTGTGTTTTAAAATGCTCCTGATATTCCCCAAAACTTCTCTTTCTGTTTCGGTATCAACGGCTGAAAGGCTGTCGTCAAGAATTAATATCGATGGATTTTTTACCAGTGCACGGGCTATTGTTACCCTTTGTCTCTGACCTCCCGACAGCGTAATTCCCCGCTCGCCGACAATCGTATCAAACCCGTCGGGAAATTCAAGGATATCATCGTAAACCCCCGACATTTTCGCTGCTTCTTCAATTTCCTCATCGGTAATGCCTTCGTGATAAAAACCGATATTAGTTTTAATTGTTGTTGAGAACAGGAAATTATCCTGCGGTACGAACCCGATTTTTCCTCTTAATGTTTCCAGGGAGATTTGATTAATATCAATATTGTTAATAAAGACATGCCCATCGGGTATCGGATACAGCCTTAGCAAAAGATTGGCAAGGGTTGTTTTCCCGCTGCCGGTTTTGCCAATAATGCCAAGAGTTGTGCCCGAAGG
>DATCKN010000084.1:0-5405 GCA_036562185.1 Thermoclostridium sp. | reverse complement strand
AATGGTAGAGTTTAAGTCTGGCTTAGAAATAGAAGTAAATCTATAGGAGATTACCTTCAGTCGAGGAGGAAACCTTCTTAATTGGCGGCATACTTGTTTTATAAAAAAACATTTTTTCTGTATAATTGTAACAAGGTGGTTAAATACGGATGTTAGAATATACAACTTAATTTCTTTAATCCAACCAAAGGCGGACCATAACGTTTAATTATATGAAATGTGCCGTAAAAATCCTCAACACAATAATGCTGATGTTATTGTAGGTAAAGTGTGGCTTTGGAAGATCTTACGCGGCTGCTATTGAGTTCTGCTACCTCATTTGCTTTCTCCAACAGACGGAAATTAAAAAGATCGGCCAATTCATTTCATCTCATGATCCTGTTCAATACGAAAAAAGAGCAGAAATTAAAGATTGCATTTTTTTGTTGTGCTGTAGTATAATTATAATATAGTTAAAGTGAATATAAAGGGGAGCTTGCTTTAAGCAGGCTGAGAGTAAGCTGTTTGCTTAGACCCTTAGAACCTGATTTGGGTAATGCCAACGTAGGGATATAATAAGAAGAGGTTACTGCATATATACCTTCGTTGGTATGTATGCAGTTTTTTTATTTGATTTTAAAAATCACATTTTTTTTATAAAGGAGAGAGATGATCATGATAAAAGAATGTATTGAGAATGTCCGTAAAAAAAAGCCACTTATTCACAATATTACAAACTATGTAACCGTGAATGATGTTGCAAATGTACTCCTTGCCTGCGGAGCGAGTCCTATTATGTCAGATGATTTGGAAGAAGTGGAAGAAATAACATCTATTTGTGGAGGTCTGAATATTAACATCGGAACACTAAATGAAAATACAATTCTTTCCATGTTTCGTGCCGGGAAAAAAGCAAACGAACTGGGGCATACGGTTCTGCTTGATCCGGTAGGATCTGGCGCAAGCAAGCTCCGAACAGATACAGCAGTTAGCTTAATGAAAGAAATTAAGTTTAATGCAATCCGCGGGAATATTTCTGAAATTAAGACGTTAGCCCTCGGAAATGGGAGTACAAAGGGTGTTGACGCTGATGTTGCAGATGCTATAACAGAAGATATTCTTGATAATGCAATAACTTTTGTGAAAGCATATGCAAAAAAGACAGGATGCATTATAGCAGTTACTGGAGCAATTGATATTATTAGTGATGGAGATAAGTGCTATGTCATCAGAAATGGCAGAGCTGAAATGTCAAGAATCACAGGCACCGGTTGCCAGCTTTCTGCAATTATGACAGCTTTTCTTGTTGCCAATCCGGAGAATGAGCTTGAGGCAGCGGCTGCTGCTGTGTGTGCTATGGGGCTTGCAGGAGAAATTGCATGGAATAATATGAAGCCTTGCGATGGAAATTCCACATATCGAAACAGAATTATTGATGCAATTTATAATATGGATGGTAAAACACTGGAAGAAGGAGCGAAATATGAAATTAGATAAGAATAATTTACTTTTATATGCTGTAACTGACAGGTCATGGCTTAACGGTGAAACACTTAAAAGTGCAGTGGAAAAGGCACTGAAAGGTGGTGCAACCTTTATACAGCTTAGAGAAAAAGAACTGGAAGAAGGGAAATTTTTCGAGGAAGCAAAAGAGATCAAAAAATTGTGTAAAAAATATTATGTTCCATTTGTTATAAATGATAATGTTGATATAGCCATAGCGGTGGATGCTGATGGTGTCCATGTAGGTCAGAAAGATATGGAAGCTGGAAACGTACGTGAATTGATAGGCAGGGATAAAATTCTTGGAGTTTCGGTTCAGACGGTGAGACAAGCTATACTGGCAGAGAAAGCTGGAGCTGATTATTTAGGAGTTGGAGCAGTTTTTAATACTAGCTCTAAGGCAGATGCGGATTACGTTAGCTATGAAACTTTAAAAGCAATCTGTGAAGCTGTAAGTATACCTGTTGTGGCAATTGGAGGCATCAACAAGGATAATATAATGGAATTGTCTGGTTCCGGAATATGCGGAATAGCTGTGATCAGTGCAATTTTTGCGCAGCCAGACATAGTGAATGCTACAGTACAGTTAAAAGAGTTAGTAAAAAAGATGGTGAAGGCATGATTAAAGGGGCAATCTTTGATCTGGACGGGACTATTCTGGATTCAATGTCGGTCTGGGATAATGCAGCGGAAATGTTTTTGAACAGTATGGGAATTGAGGCAGAAACCGGGCTTGGCAAAATCATGTTTTCCATGAGCATGCCAGAAGGAGCTGAATTTTTAAAGGACAGGTACGGTCTGGATATGGATAAGGAAGAAATAATAACGGGAATTAACCATACAATTGAAGATTTCTATTATTATCAGGTTCGGCTAAAGGATGGTGCGGAGCAGTTCTTAAAAGATATGAAACAGGCCGGGATAAGAATGACGGCTGCTACATCCAGTGACAGGCATGTTGTGGAAGAAGCTTTGAAAAGGCTTAATGTCATAAGTTATTTTGACAGGATATTTACCTGTACTGAAGTAGGTGCCGGTAAAGTAAAGCCAGATATCTATCTGGCAGCAGCTAGGTATATGGGAACACTTCCAAAGGATACTTGGGTTTTTGAAGATGCTCTATACGCAATTAGGACTGCAAAAAATGCTGGATTCAGAACAGTAGGGGTATATGATTCTTCCGGTATTGAAAATATAGAAGAGATTAAGGAGACTTGTGACATATTTTTAAATAAGTTGAACGATTTTCATGGCCTACTAGAAAAAATAAACGAAAGATATAAAGACGAAGGAAAATAAATTGTAAGAATTGCATTTATGATGCAAAGGAGACAAAAATCATGGAAGAAAATCATACATCAATATTTGAAAATGGCTTAATCTGGTTTGGTGCGGCTGTATCCATTGCTGAGATTCTTACGGGTACATATTTTGCTCCGCTTGGATTCCAAAAAGGACTGGCAGCTATTATCGTCGGCCATATCATCGGCTGTATGATGTTCTTCTTAGCAGGTCTGATAGGTGGCATGGTTAGAAAAAGTGCAATGGAGACTGTAAAAATGAGTTTCGGCGAAAAAGGCAGCATCTTGTTTTCTTCATGCAACATCCTGCAGTTGGTATGCTGGACAGCCATTATGATCTATGACGGTGCATTAGCTGCTGATGGAATATTTTCCACAGGACGGTGGGTTTGGTGCCTGGTCATTGGAATTCTCATCATCGTATGGATTCTGATAGGTATTACAAATCTTGGCAAGGTAAACACTGTAGCTATGGCTGCGCTTTTTATTATGACATTGATTCTTTGTGGCAAGATCTTTACAGGTTCAAGTCCGCTCAGTACATTCAATGATAGCATGACCTTCGGTGCAGCAGTAGAACTTTCTGTAGCTATGCCACTCAGTTGGCTCCCGCTCATCAGCGACTATACGCGCGTGGCAGAAAAGCCTGTTGCAGCTACAGCCGCAAGTTCTGCTGTTTACTGCATTGTCAGTTGCTGGATGTATATCATCGGCATGGGCGCAGCTATCTACGCTGGAGAATATGATATTGCACAGATCATACTAAAAGCAGGTGGTATTATGGGACTGCTCATTATAGTTTTTTCCACAGTTACAACCACCTTCTTGGACGCTTGGTCAGCAGGTATTTCTTGCGAAGCTATATCAGCAAAGCTGAATGGTAAATGGATTGCTGTTGGTGCGACTGTTGTTGGCATAATTGCTGCGATCATTTATCCAATGGACAATATTACAGGTTTCCTTTACCTTATTGGTTCAATTTTTGCGCCAATGATTGCAGTGCAAATTTCAGATTTCTTCATTCTAAAGCGGGATAATAGCACAAAGGCATTTGATATTGTTAATTTGGTCATTTGGTTTATTGGATTTATTCTGTATCGGATTTTAATGAATGTGGACTTTATCTTCGGCAATACACTACCGGATATGATTATCACGATTATCATTTGTGTTGCAGTACACAAGATAATAAAGGATTAATATTTATAAACATAAAAAGGAAGGGAGAAAAATATGAAAACAGCATTAACAATAGCAGGAACCGATTCAAGCGGAGGTGCCGGTATCCAGGCAGATATTAAGACAATGACCGCCCTTGGTGTATATGCCATGAGTGCGATTACAGCCTTGACAGCACAGAATACGACCGGTGTTAGGGGTATTATGGAAGTCACTCCGGAATTTTTAGGCGAACAGTTAGACAGTATTTTTACTGATATCTATCCGGATGCAGTTAAAATTGGTATGGTTTCATCGGCAAAATTAATTGAAATAATATCTGAAAAGTTGAGATTTTATAATGCAAAAAATATCGTTGTAGATCCCGTAATGGTTGCCACAAGCGGTTCAAAGCTTCTTAAGGATGACGCAATTGAAACTTTGAAAAACACCTTGCTTCGTCAAGCGGTATTATTGACACCGAATATTCCAGAAGCATCTGTATTGTCTGGAATATCTATAGAAAATGAATCGGATATGATTAAAGCAGCTGAAATTATCAGTAATCAATTCGGGTGTGCTGTCCTTTGCAAGGGAGGACATAGAGTAAACGATGCCAATGATTTATTATATTACAACTATAAATTCAAATGGTTTAGAGGTGAGAAAATTAACAATGAAAATACACATGGAACAGGATGTACTTTATCCAGTGCTATAGCTTGCGGTCTTGCTAAAGGCATGGATTTGGAGACATCAATTCAAATGGCAAAGGATTATGTATCAGGTGCATTGAAGGCAATGCTTAATTTAGGGAAGGGAATTGGACCACTTAACCATATGTGGAATATCTGTAAAGAGGAAAGTTAATTTTGAAATTACGCTCGCATCGTTACAGTGAAAGGAATATGCTGTGAACAGCGTCCGAAAGGGTAAATAATCGTTTTGATTGTGGATGAGAAGTGAATTACAATTTATGTAGACTGTGATTCTGAAGAGAAACACCAGGAAAATTATGGAGTGAGATTAATGGAATTATTGGACATTGTTGATGAAAACGGCAATCCTAAAGGAGAAACAGTAGAGCGGGAAAAAGCGCACGCGGAAGGTATCATGCACAGGACCTCGCATGTATGGCTTCTTAGAAAAAGATCAGGGAAAGTTCAGATTCTGCTTCAGAAAAGGAGTGAAACCAAAGAAACATTCCCGGGCTGTTATGACATTTCCAGTGCCGGTCACATCCCGGCAGGAATGGATTTTGCAGAATCTGCCATAAGAGAATTAAAAGAAGAACTCGGTATTACAGCTTCTGCGGATGAACTCATATTATGCGGTGACAGGATAATAATCTGGGACGACAACTTCAATGGAAAGCCGTTTCATGACAGACAGTATTCACGTGTGTTTGCTTTGTGGCGGGATATGAACGAAGAGGAATTTTCTCTTCAAAAAGAAGAAGTGGAC
>DATCKN010000062.1:0-43445 GCA_036562185.1 Thermoclostridium sp. | reverse complement strand
CCCTTTCTCCTAAACCTTAAAAAGTTCGTTAAAACCAGTACTCCCAATACTTTCCCTTATTCCTTATCCCTATAAATAAAACTACTTTATTTTTGCAACAACTAATTAAGCCCTATTTTAAGCCTAAAATATTTCCTATTTTCCTTACCCCTTTTTCCTTAATCCTAACTATATGTAACCCAAATAAACTCCTTTCCTTTTGCAAATAAACTCCTTTCACCAACACCCCTCAAACCCTTGAGAATACTCACTTGTTATTCTCTTCCAATCTCCCATTTAATTCCTCTTTCCTTATTCCTTACTTCCTAAAGTCCTTTCATTTCTCAATTTTTAGGGCAAAAAATGAAAATAAAGTGCTTTTAGGATTGAGGGTTAAGGGGGAAGGATTAAGGGGGGGATTTTGTCCATTTTTCATTCCATTTTCTTTTCCATTTAATCTTCTAATCCGTTGATATTACTGAGTTTAAGCCTTATTCCTTGTTCCTTATTTCTATCAATCTTCTAAACAAAAAACATGGCCTACTGGGCTTTTCTTCTCCCTAATAAACCATGTTTTCTAATACTACTTTATTTACTCCGTTTCATACATTTGAAAAATGAAAGGAGTTTATTTGATGTAGACACCTAATATGCACCTCAAACAAACTTCTTTCCCTTTTCAAATAAAGTCCTTTTATAGACAGCCCTCAAACCCTTGAGAATACTGGCTTGTTATTCTCTTCCAATTTCCCATTTAATTCCTGTTTCCTTATTCCTTACTTTCTAAAGTCCTTTCATTCCTCAATTTTGGGGGCAAAAAATGAAAATAAAGTGCTTTTAGGATTGAGGGTTAAGGGGGAAGGATTAAGGTGAGATTTTGTCCATTTTCCCTTCCATTTTCAATTCCATTTAATCTTCTAATCCATTGATTTATCTGGCTTTTAACCTTATTCCTTGTTCCTTATCCCTTAAAACTTCTAAACAAAAAACATGGCCTACAGGGCTTTCCTTTGCCCTAATAAACCATGTTTCCTTCAAGAACTTTATTTTCTTCCTATCGATAATTTGCAAAATGATAGGAGTTTATTTAGGTTATACAAATCTTTGTGCTTCGTTAAATTTCCCTTCTGCCTTCCAAAGATTTTGCCAGCGTTACTTCATCAGCATATTCAAGATCGCCGCCTACGGGCAGGCCATGTGCGATGCGTGTTGCTTTTACTCCCATGGGCTTGATGAGTTTTGCAATATACATTGCTGTCGCCTCTCCCTCTACATCGGGGTTTGTAGCAAGAATTACTTCTTTTGTCTCTCCCTCGCCAATGCGCTTTATCAATGACTTCATATTTATGTCATCCGGGCCTATGCCCTCAAGGGGAGAGATAACACCATGAAGCACATGGTAAAGGCCTTTAAATTCACGTATTCTTTCCATTGCAATAACGTCCCTGGGACTTTCCACAACACAGATCACAGAACGGTCCCTGTTATGGTTACTGCAAATCCTGCATGGGTCTGTATCAGTCAGGTCACCGCACACAGAACAATAATGTATTGTTTTCTTTGCATCTATTATTGCATTCGCAAATGCATATGCCTTGTCGGCAGGCATATTCAATATATGAAAGGCCAAACGCTGTGCAGTTTTATGTCCGATACCCGGAAGCTTTTCAAACTCATCTATAAGCCTGGCAACCGGTGCTGCATACATACTCATATTTCACTCCATTAAAATAATCCGGGTATATTCCCTAATCCGCCTGTAAATTTACTCATCACGGCTTCGGTCTCTTCATCTGCTTTCCTGAGCACTTCATTCACCGCTGCCAGGATAAGATCCTGCAGCATTTCCACATCGTCAGGATCAACTACGTCCTGCGATATTTCAATCTGCTTAATCTCTTTATTGCAAGTGGCAACAACCTTAACCGCTCCACCACCGCTTGTAGCTTCAACAGTTTTTTCAGCAAGCTCTTCCTTTGCTTTTTCCATATCTTTCTGCAATTTCATAGCCTGCTTCATAATATTATTCATACCGCCTCCCATGCCACCCATGGGGAAGCCTCCTCTTTTTGCCATACACGAACTCTCCTTTTTTTAATAAATTATAATCTTAAATAAGGATATTGGCAACAATGTATAAAGTAAAACCTTCATACCGCTAACCTGAAGAAGGTATTTTAAAGACAGGTTTTTCCTTTGCCTTCCGGTAATGCATCGGCGACATACCATAATACTTCTTGAAAAGTTTGCTGAAATAATATACATCTGTGTACCCCACCTGTCTTGCTATCTCCTTGATTGAACCATCGCTGTTTTCCAAAAGTTCGCTGGCCTTGGAAAGCCTGAGATGTATTAGATAGTTTATCGGTGACTCGCCTGTTGCATCTTTAAAAACCTTTGAAACATAAATGGGACTTAAGTACGCATTAGCAGAAATCTGAGCCAGTGAAATCGGTTTCATGTAGTTTTCATTTATATACGCTATAATATTATCCACCATCGCAGTCTTTTCATACCGCTCAATGGAAATTACGTTTTTCTCAGGCTTGCAGCGAGAAATATAACGTTCCTTAATAATATATACCAGTAATTTCATAATAATGCATTTAAGCATTAATACACTGGTTTCATCGTTTTTCTGCTGCTCAATCATAACCTCGCCTATGCCGTTGATAAATGCCTGGCGGTAGTACCTAAAAGCAAACAGCGGCTCTTCATCTTCGGGTATCAGATAGTTTTCAGGAAGACCTTTCAAATGCAAATCTGAAATGCCAACATGAAATTCTTCAATACGCTGTTTTCCTGTTAATATTCTGTGGTGCGTTATATTGGGATTGCAGATAAAAAACGTTCCGGCAGAAACATCATATATTTTGCCCCCTACTTCGTATTTCCCCTCCCCTCCAAGTATGTATATCAGGGAAAGAAAATCATGGGAGTGGCTTTTTGCTTCATTAGCTGAATCGAAAAATCTGTGCATAACAAATAAAACTCTTGGATTAAAATGATGGGGATTTATAATATTGAACTTCATCCTCTCACCCAAATGCATTCCACGTGAATAATTTATATCAGAGATTGATCTTATCATATCCTTAAGTTTAGCTCAAGTATACCGGCAAGCAAGTCAACGCTGATTTTATGCAGGGAAATGGCTGACTTTATGCCGGTACTGTTGCAGATGTAAGTTAATATAGTACATCACCATGACAAAATCCTACATTTTATTTTATCGGCCGAATCTTTATAATTTTTCTGGGCAGTAAATTTCACGATGCTCATGGTGTGGTTGTTCCTATCTAAATACAACTTCTTTGGAGGTATATTTTTATGCCAAATATTAAATGGCTCTGGGGTTATCTGAAAAAATACGGCTGGATGTATGGAACCGGCCTTTTATTATTGGCCGCTTTTTCGGTTTTAAGTCTTTATGTACCGCAGATAATGGGAAGACTTGTTGACGAAGTGATAGAAGGTGGAAGGAAAGAACTGTTAAAACCGCTTTTACTTTCCCTTATCGGGGTAACACTTTTCAGAACCACTCTCGTATACATTCATACCCTTCTGCAGGAAAAGACTTCACAGAATGTAATTCATGATATCAGAACCGAAACCTACGTAAGACTAAATAATCAGGATTTTTCGTTTTTTGACAAGAACAGAACCGGAGACATAATGGCAAGAATGACCGGTGATATGGATGCTGTCAGGCACTTTTTAGCACATGTAATCCCCCAGCTGGTAAAAGGAATTGTAACCCTTGTATTTGCCATTTGGATGATGCTGCGCATAAATGTCCAGTTTGCACTATGCATCTTTGCACTGATGCCAATCACCTGTTTTATCACAGTCAGGTTCGGAAAGGAAATTCTCCCGACACTGCAGGCAGTAAGGCAGCAGTTTTCAAGGCTCAACACCGCAGTGCAGGAAAATGTCAGCGGTCATAGAGTGGTAAAAGCATTTGCCAGGGAGGATTTTGAGCTTAACAAGTTTGACAGGGAAAATGAAAAATACAAGGAAGCAAATATCAAAACAGCGCAAATGTGGGAAAAATACCTGCCGCCACTGGATTTCATGTGCAATATGGTGCTGTTTATAATACTGCTTGTGGGTGGCTTTTTCGTTTCGAAAGGCGCAATTAGCGTTGGGGAACTGGTGATTTTTCATGGCCTGGCGCAGAGATTCAATATTCCGATGCGCATGGTAGGATGGCTTACCAGTGATTTTCAGCGTTTCAACGCAAGCAGCAGCAAAATCCGCGAGTTAATGTACCAGGAGCCGAAGATTAAAAATGTGGGTATAAGGCTTAACAATCTTGATATCAAGGGTAAAATTGAATTCAGGGATGTGAATTTCGGATACCGGAAAAGCCATGTTCTTCATGATATAAACTTTGTCATTGAACCCGGCCAGACAGCCGCTTTTATTGGCGCCACCGGTTCAGGCAAAAGCACCATTATGAATCTGATCCTTAGATTTTACGAAACCGATGAAGGGCTTGTACTTATTGACGGTGTGAATGTTAAAAATATAGATTTGAAAACGCTCAGGGACAGAATTTCCATCGCAATGCAGGATGTTTTCCTTTTCACCGATACGATAGAGGGCAATATTTCATACGGAGTGCCAAATGCAAGCTTTGAAGACGTGAAAAGAGTGGCCGAAATTGCTGAAGCTGATGAGTTTATCCGGGAGCTTCCAGACGGTTATGACACAATTGTCGGAGAAAGGGGTGTAGGCCTTTCCGGCGGACAGAAGCAACGAATTGCTCTTGCAAGGACATTGTTAAAAGACCCTGACATCCTGATACTTGACGATACAACCTCAAGCCTTGACCTTGAAACAGAATATAAAATCCAGCAAGCTCTGGAAAAGCTGAACAGAAAAAGAACCACATTATTGATTACACACAGGATTTCATCGATAATGAACGCCGATCAGATTTTTGTCATGGACAGGGGAAGAATTGTGGAAAGAGGAACCCACAGCGAACTGCTGAGTAAAAAAGGCCTGTATTACGACGTTTATATGAACCAGATGGGAGATTTCAATTTGAGCCTGGAAAAAAACAAGGAGGTTGTTTAAGTGGCACGGAATAAATTTGACGTAGATGAGTCCCTTGAAAGCGAATTTAATATTGAGCACTTAAAAAGGCTTTGGAAATACATACGCCCATACAAAAAAGATATTTTTACAACGCTTTTAATGATGATCCTTTCCAACCTTGCAGTACTGCTTGGGCCTTATCTTTTAAGGCATGCAATCAATAATGTTATTCCGTCGGGAGACACAGTAAAACTCCTGTTGCTTTCATTGCTGTTCCTGTGTTCCATTTTTGTGAGCATGGCATGCATGAAATACAGGATCAGGATGATGTCCCGGATTGCCCAGAATGTTATTGCAACACTGAGGCGTGACCTGTTTATTCACCTGCAGAAACTCTCGTTCAATTATTATGACAGCAGGCCTCACGGAAAAATAATCATAAGAGTTGTGAACTACGTAAATTCTCTTAACGATCTGTTGCAAAACGGTATCATCAATATGATGACCGACTTGTTCAACCTGGTTTTAATAATTGGCTTTATGCTGTCAATTAATGTGCGTCTTACACTGGTAAGCCTCACCGGGGTCCCGTTCCTGGTGGTTACTCTGTTCATTCTTAAAAAAGTACAGAGGGAGCGCTGGCAGAAAGTCAGCCGCAAGCAGTCCAACATGAATGCTTACCTGCATGAAACACTCAGCGGTATGAAAATAACCCAGTCCTTCGTCAGGGAAGAGGAAAACGAGAAGATATACGAAAAAACCAGCAACGAATGCAGAACTTCATGGATTTCCGCTGTGAAGGCAAACACATTATTATGGCCCATAACCGAGAATATCTCCGTTCTTACAATATCATTAATGTATATTGCCGGTGTTTTGTGGATCTCGAATGACGGAATCGCTGTCGGGGATTTCGTTGCCTTCGCGGCGTATATAAGCAATTTCTGGACTCCGATAACAAACCTTGGGAACTTTTACAACCAAATAATTGTGGCAACCGCATACCTGGAGCGGATTTTTGAAACCCTTGACGAGCCTGTCATTATTAAAAACGCCGAGGACAGTTACCCGCTTCCTCCGGTTAAAGGCGAAGTGGAGTTCAAAAATGTTGTGTTCTGCTACGAAAAAGATGTTCCGATATTGAAGAATATAAGCTTTAAGGTCAATCCCGGTGAAACAATCGCGCTGGTAGGCGCCACCGGTTCGGGAAAGACAACCATTATCAACCTGCTCAGCCGTTTTTATGACATACAGAGCGGGCAAATACTGATCGATGGACATGATATCAAAAAAGTGACCCTTGAATCGCTCAGAAACCAAATAGGTGTAATGCTGCAGGATACATTTATCTTCTCCGGAACGGTTATGGATAATATACGGTACGGCAGACCCGATGCTACCGACGAAGAGGTGATTCAGGCAGCAAAAGAAGTTATGGCTCACGATTTCATAATGGAGATGGAAAACGGTTACCAGACCGAAGTAAATGAAAGAGGTTCAAGGCTTTCGGTGGGGCAGCGGCAGTTAATCTCCTTTGCAAGGACTTTGCTTTCAGATCCGAAGGTTCTTATTCTTGATGAAGCCACTTCATCAATTGATACGAAAACCGAGAAAGCCCTGCAAATTGCCCTGGACAGGCTGCTTAAAGGCCGTACGTCCTTTATAATTGCCCACAGGCTTTCCACTATTAAAAACGCAGATCGGATATTCCATATATCCCATGGCCGGATTACCGAAGCAGGTACGCATGATGAGCTGATGAATCTTAAAGGTGACTATTACCGGTTGTTTATGAGCCAGTATAAAATACTTCACCGTGAAAGGGAAGCCGGATAGCTTCCCTTTTATTCTTCAACACGGATTAAATTATCAACGCTTATGACATATTCACTTTCACGAATTTCCGCTATTGCCTTCTGTATGGATTTTTCAGATGCTTCATGGGTTACGAATATCAGCGGTGCAATTGTGTCTCCATAACCTTTCTGTATTACAGATGCTATACTTACCCGGTATTTTCCGAAGTATCCCGCAATTTCACCCAGAACTCCGGGCTGATCCTTTACAGTTAACCTGATATAGTATTTTGTCTGCCAGTCATCGTTATAAACTGCATTATGTGTTTTCTCACCGAATTTCATGTACCTGTGTTCTTTTTTGCAGGCGGTAAGTATGTCTGATACAACGGCACTGCCCGTTGGCAAATCCCCCGCTCCGCGCCCGAAAAACATCATGTCTCCAAAGCAGTCGCCTTTAAGAAATACCGCATTGAACGAACTTCTGACAGAAGACAACGGATGGTTCAAAGGAATAAATGTAGGGTGAACCCTGGCTTCCACCTTTCCATCATTGTCCTTTGCAATGGCCAGTAATTTCAGTGCATATCCCAGTTCCCTTCCGTATGATATGTCTTCGAGGGTAATGTTCGTTATTCCTTCCCGCAGTATTTTATCCAGGTGTACTCTCTTATGAAAGCACAGTGTTGAAAGTATAGAAAGCTTAAATGCTGCATCAAAACCCTCTACATCGGCTGTTGGATCGGGCTCCGCATATCCCAGCTCCTGGGCTTTCCTTAATGCGTCAGTGAAATTTTCGTTGTTTTCGCTCATCTTTGTTAATATATAATTCGTTGTTCCATTGATAATTCCCATTACTCTTTCAATCCTGTTAGCCTGAAGAGATTCCTGGACTGCTTTTATCACTGGGATTCCGCCGCAAACACTGGCTTCATAATATAAACCCACCCCATTAGCATTTGCTGCCGCATCAAGTTTCTCCCAATGCCTTGCTATTACCTCTTTGTTTGCGGTGACAACGCTTTTTCCATTGTTCAGCGCCTTTAACAGGTAACTTAATGCAGGGTTTTCCCCACCGATAAATTCCGCAACTATTGAAATTTCGGGATCGTTCAATATATCGTCGGGATTGTCGGTAAGGATGTTTCTGTCTACTTCAATGGGCCTTTTTTTGTTTATATCCCTGACCAGTATTTTTTTTATGTTAATCTTGTAATCTTCCTTTTCAGCGAATTCCTCACGGCGTTTTTGAAGAATTTTATACACGCCGCTTCCGACGTTGCCAAAACCAAGGAAAGCTATTTGAATTTCTCGCATAAAGATCACTCCTACTAATAACCCTTGCCAGTTTGCATTATTATACCATAATAAGAACTAATTGCAACAGAAGATAGGCTAAAAAGGTTGTTAGCCGATAATGTATATGCTATATTTAAATTGCAAATTCTTTATTTTGACAGGTTCGGGAGATTTAAAATGACTAAGATTGAACACAGGAAAAAGGACAGGACATGGTATAAACTGGATAATGCCGCAATATTATATCCGTCCATACAATCGGACAGAATTTCAACCATGTTCCGGTTATCTGCTACATTGACCGAAAACGTGGATCCATCCGTTCTGCAATTAGCCCTGAACAAGATCATAGACAGGTTTCCATATTACAGAGTTAAATTAAGTAAAGGGTTGTTCTGGTATTACCTCGAACATAACCCTAAAACACCCCGTGTGGAGAAAGACGTACAATATCCATGTGGCCGCCTGTCACCCATTTTGAACCGCAACTTTCTGTTCAGGGTCAGGTATTATAAGCGCCGGATAGCAGTTGAGTTCTGTCACGCCCTTACCGATGGGACGGGTGCGGTCACTTTTCTGAAAGCCCTTGTTTACCAGTATTTAAAGGAAACAGGAAAGAACCTGACGGATAAGACCGGAATATTAACCATTGATGAAGAACCCGACCAAGAAGAATTTGAAGACTCTTACAACAGATTTTACAAGCCGTCGCTTCCCTTGCCCGAAACGGGGGAGCCCGCTTACCACTTAAAGGCCAAACTTGCGAAAAAGGGTATTTATTATGTAATTACAGGCATTGTTCCATTGAAAGACATTATTGCCAAAGCAAAGGAATACAATGTATCCCTTACGGTGTTCCTTGCCGCGATCTATATGGATGCGATGCAGACCATCCAGAACAAACATGTTTCCAATCCGAGACGTAAGAAGCCTATTTCTGTATCAGTGCCCGTTAACATGAGAAATATTTATCCATCAAAAACAATGAGGAATTTCTCCCTGTTTGTAGTGCCAAAAATAGATCCGCGCCTTGGGGACTATTCGTTTGAAGAAATACTCAAAATTGTGCATTATACGATGATGACCGAAATCAACGAAAAATCCATCAGCAGGCAGTTAAGCAGAAACGTCGGAGGTCAGAGAAACCCTTTTGTCCGCATCATACCGTTATTTATCAAGAGGCTTTTTTTCCCGTTACTATACAGGAAGCTTGGAGAAAACCTGTTCTCGGGTACAATCTCAAACCTTGGACTTATAACCGTGCCTGATGAAATGGCCCAATACATTGAACGGATCGACTTTGTTCCGGGGCCCGGGCCTGTAAATAAAACAGGCTGCTCGGTTACAGGTTTTAAGGACAAACTGTATATAACATTTGGGCGGCTTACCGATGAAGCCGAACTTGAAAGAATCTTTTTCACAAAACTTGTTAAAATGGGTATACATGTTACTATAGAAAGCAATATTTAATCAAATTCGCAGCAAGAGGTGATTTTTATGCCATACTGCGTTAAATGCGGTGTTGAGCTTGAGAATAAATTGAAATCATGCCCTTTGTGCAATACCCCTGTTTACTGGCCTGACGAATCAGACGATAATTCGCATAAACCGTATCCCGACAGAATACAAAGGAAAAGGTCAACGTATGTGAACCTGGTACCCAGCAAGGCTTTTGTTTATCTTATGACTTTTATCCTTATTATACCGCTTATTGTATGCCTGATGATTGATCTCAGAAGACACGGTACAATGACATGGTCTTTTTACCCTGTCTCCTCCATTGTCCTTGTATGGATACTGATGGCTTATCCTGCGCTTATGAAACGTTACAGCTTTATAAAAGTACTGACAATTGACATTTATTCAATAGTTCTGTTCCTTATATCTCTTGATGCATATTCAGGGAACCTGCTGAACTGGTCTGTGTATCCCGTGGCCTCCCTTTTGCTTATATGGGTTTACTTTCTGCTGGTCTTTCTTTTCGGCAGGAGGCACCCGTTTTTCCTGGTTATAATAGCTTACATCAGTACAGGTTTATATTTGTATTTAATAGAGCAGGCAACCGAAAGCATCTGGTTCTTTGATCTTGCCCTGCCCATTACAACACTTATCACCGTTCTGACTGTGCTTACACTGATTTTGTCCCGCTTTAAATTTTTCAGCGGAACGGCGTTAATTGGTCTTATTTTTTGCACCATAAGCATTTTCTGCATCGGTACCGAATTCATTATAAACCGCTTTGTTACCGGCAATGGTTCTTCTTTGTTCTGGTCCCTGATTGTAGCAGGGGTTTTGCTGCCCATTGCAATTTTCCTGTTTTTTGTAAGAAGAAATGAGGACTTCCGTATATACCTGCAGAAGAAATTTCATATATAACCCGTTTGAACAAAATAAATTATTTTGATACAATGGTTGAAAGTCCAATGCTTTTATAGTCAGTACCGGAGGTATTAATGAAGATTTTACTGGTGTCCGACAAGGAAAATGATTTTATTTGGGATCATTTTGATCCTGAACGTTTCAGAGGAGTTGAACTGATTATCTCATGTGGTGATTTGCAGCCCAGTTACCTGTCGTTTCTGGTTACAATGATTAATGTACCCCTTTTTTATGTCCACGGCAACCATGATACCGTTTACACCCACCACCCGCCAGAGGGCTGCGATTCAATTGAGGACACAATTGTAACATATAAAGGATATAGATTCCTTGGGCTTGGCGGATCAATGAAATACAGCGGCCGTCCCCACCAGTATAGCGAAAAGGAAATGGAAAAAAGAATACGTAAACTGAAACGGCAGCTTAAAAAGAATAACGGTTTTGACATACTTGTAACCCATGCACCGGCTGCCGGCCTGGGTGACGGGGCAGATCTGTGCCATCAGGGATTTAAAAGTTTCGTAACACTTATGGATGAATATAATCCCAAATATATGTTCCATGGCCATATGCACCTGAATTACGCAAGGCTGGACAGGATACAAAAATATAAAAACACAACTGTAGTTAATTGCTATGATCATTATATAATTGATATTTAAGCCATTTTTCCTGTTGACAAATCCGAAAGCTTGTCGTAGTTATCAACTTCGGGCATATCACTGTTTATAAATTCTACAAGCCAGTCCATACCGAAAATTTCTTCCCGTGTTGCAAATTTACCTGCGGGTATCCTGAGCTTTCCTTCCTGATCATACAGGGGTCCTGAGAAAACATTGAACCTGCCTGCTACGATTGAATCCTTCAGGAAATTGATTAATTTCTGAGTTTCAGGCGGTATAAGCCTTCTTGAATAGAAAAAGTCCAAAATACCCGAATCCATTCCCCACCAGTAGTTTCTTATAACTCCTTTTCCGGTTCCTTCGGCTGAAGAGCGAATGCCGCCTTCCAGAATACTCCGTACCATTTTTTCATAAAAAATACCCCAGTTCCAAACCGGCACCGACAGATAGTTTTCCGGTGAGTACTTCTCTTCGGTTTCATCATATCTAATGGTATATACGCCGTATTCTTTTGAGAATTTCCGGTTTGCCAGAGTGTTATGGTGGGATATGATATCCACTCCCTTTTTTGCCAGCCTCAGGCCTGCAGAATTTGTGCTTTCTTCATTATCCCAGTCACATGTCCATTCCACGTATATTTCTGCATCGGGATTAACCATTTTCGCTCCAAGGGCAAATGCATTTATACTGCTTATCACTTCAGCAGCCGGGCATGTTGCAATATACCCGATTTTATCGGTTTTAGTAATAGCTCCGGCAGTAATTCCCGCCAGGAAGCGCGGTTCATGTATCCTTCCGAAATAGGTCCTTACATGTTTAAATGAATACATGTTCGAACAGTTCAGGAAAATTATATCCGGGTATTCCAGCGCCAATTTCAGTGTAGCATTAATCATCTCAGGGCTTGTTGAAAAAACAACTTCACATCCCTGCTCTACAAGGCTCTTTAATGGCTGGTATGCATCCAGTGTTTCAGGGACATGGTCTATGCATACAGTCTCAACGTGATCCTTCATAACCTTTTCCAGGTGCATTCTGCCCAGCTCATGTGCATATGACCAGCTTGACGTCCTGATATCTTTCGCAAGGGCAAAACCGACCTTTATCTTTTCATCATGACGCATGATGGTTGTCAGCCTGCTGAAAAATGTCCTTTCATCCTTTAAAACAGGCTGGGTTTCAATTTGAATATTTGAATTCTGTTTATAATAATCAAGTTCAATGATAAATCTTTCCAGGGAAGGCCTCAGATCCTCCTCGAAAAATTGCTCCGGAACCCCGTTTAACTTTATATAATCCAAAAAAGCGTCGCCCGTGGTTATTGGCAGTCTCTGCCCGCCCAGTTCATGATACACTTTTCTGAACACACCGTATACAGCGCTCTGGAAAAACTTGAATCTGTCCTTCCCTTTCAGCATAATATTCGGCGGCTCATAATTCCGGATAAGCTTCCACAATTCGTCAAAGCTTTTTTCATCAGAAAACCATATTCCATTTATGCCGGTATGCTTATAAAATTTCAGGAAAGAGTAATATATGCGTATGTCTTTGTTCTGTTCATCATATTTTGGTATCATTCTCAGCACATGCGCATTATAACTGTATACGTCAAGGTATTTCAGTACGCTGACACGCTTATTTCCTTCTACAACATAAAACCAGTTAAGAAACTCATAAACTTTTATTGGTTCCCTTAGCCCTTCATTGACCTGTGCTTCGTAAACCGCCATCCATTTGAATGCGAACTCGCTGTTTTCATCCATAAGAGGCATGAAATTCCTGGCAAAGGAAGTACTTCTCATGTATGTATAGGTACCTTTAATTTTTTTAACGGGTATTTCCACAATTCCCAGATCAACTTCGGATATTACTTCTATATTTTTCAGTATTCCGTCCAAAAAAGGAAGATATCCGTTTCTGCCCTGTGAAATGTAGTTTGAATACTCTCTGAGAGCCATTCGCTTTGCTGTCCTGTATACATCTGATACCGGTTTCATAGAAGCACCTGCCTATCATTGATTTTTCTGACGAACAGATTAGAAAATGCTGAATGGATTCTTATATAATAATTATATCCTTACCCGTAATTAATTCAAGCAACATTACAATTACAAGCGGAATCCGGGTTAATACAATTCCGGCCTGAACGGTAAGGAGGCTATATAATCCAGTCTATAAAGTATAAAACAATCAGGTGTACAGGGTAAAATATATAGAAAACATACTTTGCCTTTCTCCCCCGTTCTTTATTATACAATGCTATGAGAGGAATGGACAGCAGCGAGTACAGCTGGATGGAGTTCGCAAAAAACATGGTGCCTGAAGTTACATATCTATAGGCAATATCGCACACAGCATATGCCACATGCAGAGCAGCACCGCCAAGCACCATTTTCCTTATATTCCCCTCTGCAAGATAAAAAACCATAATATATAATACGCCATATGCGCCATAATCAGCACCAACAATTTCAGCTATTACCGCAACCGATGCCACCGACAGCCATGAAAGCCATAAATTCCTAGACTTTAGCCTGTCATAAAGGTAAATTGATAAAAGGCCCAAAAACAAAGTTGAGAATATATTGAACTTATAGCGTACTCCAAATCCCGGAACATTATATATTACCGAATAAATCCGCGAAAACCAGTCGGGAATCTGGAATATCAAAGCGCAAACTCCGAGCCTTGTTAGATACCGTCTTACAGAACGGGTATGGAAAAAGCCTTCAGAAATAAAAAAAGCAAAAAGCGGAAATGCAAGCCGCCCTATAATCCTGAATATTATCTTATCAGGAAAGAAAAGAACACCCGCATGGTCAATCACCATTATTATGCAGGCAATAATCTTTAATTGAAAGCCGTTTAAACCTTTTTTCATATAACCTCACTTCTACGCGTTGACCTGACAGGGGTTTTCCTATACCATTTTACAGGAAATGATTAAAAAAATCCATAAAATATTATGCAGGGTCAACAGACTTCTGCCCCGTTCCACTGGCTTTAATAAACTTCATGGAGTACTCCGGGCTTTGTCTATTTCCCATTTTCTGTATAAATCATTGCTTGTATGATATAATTAGCCTGTCCCAGAAATATTATCAGGTAATGGTGCAAATGAAAAAAAACAGTTTTAATATAAGATGCTGCAAAAACTGTATAAAGGGGATTCCGGTAGGAATAGGCAATGATATACTGTGTCGTGAAAAGGGAATAGTTTCACCGAACTTTTGCTGTTCCCGGTTCATGGCATTTGAACTGGATACTTTACATAAACATTTAGGGTATCGGTGCTGTGACTGTATCCATTTTGCTTTCTCATCAAATTCAGACAGCAACTACGGCGTATGCAGTATGTTCTCGGTACGTGAATTTGACGGAAGCGAGAAAAAAGCCTGTTCCAAGTTCAGAAAAAGGAGTAAAAGAACAGCGTAGCAACGGCCATACCGCTTCAGCGTTTTAAGATAAATGGTATGCTACCGTATAGAAGCAAAGGCTGCCTTTCCAGGCAGCCCTTGTTTTTTATGAGCGTACGTATCAGGTTTACAGTTTTTCCAGTTCTGTTTCGTCCTTGCTTTCTTCGGTCTTGGGTGCTCCTGCTTCGATTTCTATATCGCGGTATATGTTCATACCAGTTCCTGCAGGTATCAGCTTACCTATGATTACATTTTCCTTAAGGCCAAGCAGCGGATCTGTTTTACCCTTAATAGCGGCTTCTGTCAGAACTCTGGTGGTTTCCTGGAAAGATGCTGCTGACAGGAACGAATCTGTAGCCAGCGCTGCTTTTGTTATTCCAAGAAGCGCCCTCTTTCCTTCGGCAGGTCTGAGGCCTTCTGCTACCGCCTTGGCATTTGCCTCTTCGAACTCGAACATGTCAACGAGACTGCCGGGCAGAAGTTTTGTATCCCCTGCTTCATCAACCTTAACTTTCTTCATCATTTGCCTGATAATGACTTCAATGTGCTTGTCGTTTATGTCAACACCCTGCAGCCTGTAAACTTTCTGCACTTCGCGCAGCAAGTACGACTGTACGGCCTGTATGCCTTTGATCTTCAAAATATCGTGCGGGTTAACCGAACCTTCGGTCAGCTCATCACCGGCTTCGATGAACTCGCCATCGCTTACTTTTAACCTGGAGCCATACGGAATAAGATAGGTTTGAGCTTCACCCGAATCATTCGTAACAACAACTTCACGTTTCTTCTTGGTTTCCCTGATCGCTACGGTACCTGAAATTTCGGATATGATGGCAAGTCCCTTCGGTTTTCTTGCTTCAAACAGTTCTTCTACGCGGGGAAGACCTTGAGTAATATCTTCTCCGGCAACACCACCGGTATGGAATGTACGCATGGTCAGCTGTGTACCTGGTTCACCTATTGACTGTGCCGCAATAATTCCTACTGCTTCACCGACATTGCACTTGTCGCCTGTTGCAAGGTTTATGCCATAGCATTTTGAGCAAACTCCGTTCCTTGTTCGGCATGTCAGTACCGAGCGAATCTTTACTTCCTTTATGCCCAATTTGGCTATTCTTTGTGCCGTATCTCCGTCAATAAGTTCGTGATGCTTCACAATAACTTCATTTGTGTTCGGATCAACAATATCCTCTGCAGCGTACCTTCCTGTAAGGCGTTCATCGAGACCTTCTATCTTTTCACCGCTGCTTATTATGGCAGAAATCGTAATTCCGTCATCTGTTCCGCAGTCCTCTTCACGTACTATTACGTCCTGGCTTACATCTACAAGACGACGGGTTAAGTAACCGGAGTCTGCAGTTCTCAGCGCGGTATCTGCCAGACCTTTTCTTGCACCGTGGGTGGATATGAAGTATTCCAAAACGTTGAGACCTTCACGGAAATTTGAACGAATAGGAATCTCAATGGTATGACCCGATGTATCTGCCATAAGTCCGCGCATACCTGCAAGCTGTCTGATCTGGTTAATGTTACCGCGGGCCCCGGAGTTCGACATCATGAATACCGGGTTGAACTTATCCATGCTGGCAATTAATGCATCCTTAACATCTTCGGTAGTCTTATTCCATGCATTAATAACTGCATTCTTTCTTTCTTCTTCTGTTATCAGTCCACGACGGTATTGCTTTGTAATCATTTCAACCTTTTTATCGGTTTCTTCAAGGTATCTCTGCTTGATTTCGGGTATGATCATATCCGAAACGCCTATTGTAATAGCGCCCTTTGTTGAGTACTTAAACCCGAGCTTTTTGATTTCGTCCAGTACAATTGCAGTTTTATGTGCACCGTTAACATTGATGCAGCGTTCAATAATCTTGCTTAATTGCTTCTTTCCAACAAGGAAATCCACTTCAAGGTTGAACATTGTTTCGGGATCTGTTCTGTCCACAAACCCGAGATTTTGCGGTATAGCTTCATTAAATATCAGTTTTCCGACTGTTGTCTCAATAAGCTTGGACTTCTTCACACCGTCCACAATTTTTGTCATTCTTACCTTTATTCTGGCGTGCAGTGATACATAGCCATTGTCATACGCCATTATTGCTTCTTCCGGCGATCCAAAGACCTTGCCCTCGCCCAGATCATTTTCCTTGTCAACGGTCAGATAATAACTTCCAAGTACCATGTCCTGCGTTGGTACTGTTACAGGTTTTCCGTCCTGGGGCTTCAACAGGTTGTTTGCAGAAAGCATTAAAAATCTTGCTTCTGCCTGAGCTTCTGCCGACAACGGAACGTGAACAGCCATCTGGTCGCCGTCAAAGTCTGCATTGTATGCAGTACATACCAGAGGATGAAGTCTTATGGCGCGTCCTTCCACAAGAACGGGCTCAAATGCCTGAATACCAAGGCGGTGCAGCGTAGGAGCACGGTTCAGCAGCACAGGATGCTCTTTAATGACTTCTTCCAAGACGTCCCATACTTCGTTGCGGACACGTTCCACCATTCTTTTCGCGCTCTTGATATTGTGGGCGAATCCTTTTTCAACCAACCTCTTCATAACAAACGGCTTAAACAGCTCGAGCGCCATTTCCTTAGGCAGACCGCACTGCCATATTTTAAGGTCTGGGCCGACGACGATAACAGAACGTCCTGAATAGTCAACACGTTTTCCCAGAAGGTTCTGGCGGAAACGTCCCTGCTTACCTTTAAGCATATCTGAAAGTGATTTTAAGGGCCTGTTGCCCGGACCCGTCACAGGGCGACCGCGTCTGCCGTTATCTATCAAAGCGTCTACCGCTTCCTGAAGCATTCTCTTCTCATTGCGCACAATAATTTCAGGTGCGCCTAAGTCGAGCAATCTCTTAAGCCGGTTGTTTCTGTTGATTACACGACGGTACAAATCGTTCAAATCTGAAGTTGCAAACCGTCCACCGTCCAGCTGAACCATAGGTCTAAGTTCGGGCGGTATAACGGGTATAACGTCAAGTATCATCCATTCAGGCTTGTTTCCGGAGGTACGGAATGCCTCAACAACTTCAAGCCTTTTAATGGCTCTTATTCTCTTCTGACCGGTGCTTTCTTCAAGTTCGGCCCTCAGCTCGTTAGCCAGGGCATCAAGATCTATTTCCTCAAGAAGCTCTTTTATAGCTTCGGCTCCCATTCCGGCTCTAAAATTGTTGCCGAATTTTTCTATACTGTCCCTGTATTCCCTTTCACTAAGGATCTGTTTCTTGGACAATGGAGTCTGTCCTGGATCGATAACAACATAAGAGGCAAAATATAATACCTTCTCCAGAGCTCTCGGTGACATATCAAGCAACAGTCCCATACGGCTCGGAATACCTTTGAAATACCATATATGGGAAACAGGGGCTGCCAGTTCTATATGGCCCATTCTCTCACGTCTTACTTTTGAGCGGGTAACTTCAACACCGCATCGATCACACACAATTCCTTTATAACGTATACGTTTGTATTTGCCGCAGTGGCATTCCCAGTCCCTGGTGGGTCCAAAAATTCTCTCACAGAACAAACCGTCTCTTTCGGGTTTAAGGGTTCTGTAGTTTATTGTTTCAGGTTTCTTTACTTCACCACGGGACCATTCACGTATCTTTTCGGGGGAAGCCAAACCAATCCGTATTGCTTCAAATTCTTTTAATTCAAACACGCTTCGTCACCCTCCTATATGTCATCATCGTCGAGCAGATCTTCGTCATCATCAATCGCGAATAATCTGTCAACAGCATCCTCGTCCAACTCATCAGCACTGTCAAGGCTGTCAAGATCATTGTCTACGTTGAATTCATCATCAATGAAATCATCCGTATCATAATCATCTTCAAGAGGAGGAAGTTCTTCATCCTCGCGCCCTTCGATATTTACATCAAGATCGTCAAAATCATCGTCCACAGATTCTTTAATCTCAATTTCATTCTGTTCTTCGGTAAATACCTTGACATCCAGAGCAAGGCTCTGCAATTCCTTTATCAGGACTTTAAATGACTCAGGTATACCCGGTTCGGGTACATTTTCACCTTTTACGATGGCTTCATAGGTTTTTACGCGGCCAACCACGTCGTCGGATTTAACCGTAAGCAATTCCTGCAAGCTGTATGCTGCGCCGTAAGCTTCCAACGCCCAAACTTCCATCTCTCCGAAACGCTGGCCACCGAACTGAGCCTTACCGCCCAACGGCTGCTGTGTAACCAGAGAGTACGGGCCGGTAGAACGGGCATGGATCTTGTCGTCAACAAGGTGAGCAAGCTTCAGGTAATACATGTAACCAACGGTAACCCTGCTGTCAAAAGGCTCACCCGTACGGCCGTCATACAGAATTGTCTTTCCGTCCTCAGGCAATCCTGCTTTTTTCAGGGTTTCGATAACATCCATCTCGGATGCACCGTCAAATACCGGTGTAGCAACCTTCCATCCCAATGCTTTTGCTGCATAACCCAAGTGTACTTCCAATACCTGACCGATATTCATTCGGGAAGGAACGCCCAGGGGGTTCAGAACAATCTGCAGCGGGGTTCCATCGGGCAGGAACGGCATATCTTCCACCGGGAGAATCCTGGAAATAACACCCTTGTTACCATGGCGGCCTGCCATTTTATCTCCGACAGAAACCTTTCTTTTCTGTGCAACATAAACGCGAACCAGCTGGTTTACTCCGGGTGGGAGCTCGTCGCCCATATCGCGTGAGAAAACTTTAACATCAACAACAATACCTGATTCACCGTGAGGAATTCTTAACGATGTATCGCGTACTTCCCTGGCCTTTTCGCCGAAAATCGCACGGAGCAGCCTTTCTTCGGCAGTAAGCTCGGTTTCTCCTTTAGGTGTTACCTTTCCGACCAGTATATCTCCTGCGCGTACTTCCGCACCAATACGTATGATTCCTCGCTCGTCAAGATCCTTCAGTGAGTCTTCGCTGACGTTCGGAATATCCCTGGTTATCTCTTCGGGTCCAAGTTTTGTATCACGGGCTTCTGATTCATACTCTTCTATGTGGATGGATGTATAAACATCGTCGCGGACCAGTTCTTCACTTATAAGAACAGCATCCTCATAGTTATATCCTTCCCAGGTCATAAACCCGATCAGAACGTTTCTTCCAAGGGCTATTTCGCCCTGGTCTGTTGACGGCCCGTCGGCTATTACATCACCGGCTTTGACCGTATCTCCTCTTTTGACAATCGGCCTCTGGTTGATGCATGTTCCCTGGTTTGATCTTTTATATTTCAATAACCTGTATACATCCTTTTTGCCATTGCTAAGACGTATCACTATCTCTGTTGCTGTTACGCTTTCAACGACACCGTCGTTCTTTGCAAGAATAACAACGCCTGAATCCTTTGCTGCCTTATGTTCTATACCGGTTGCGACAATAGGGGCTTCGGTGCGGATAAGCGGAACTGCCTGGCGCTGCATGTTCGATCCCATCAATGCACGGTTTGCGTCGTCGTTTTCAAGGAACGGGATCATTGATGTAGCAACAGAAACCAGCTGCTTAGGTGATACATCCATGTAGTCAACCATCTCGGGTGCAACTTCTATGATTTCATCCTGGTAACGGCATCCTATCCTCTTTCTCAGGAAGCGCCCTTCCTCATCAAGGGGTTCGTTTGCTTCGGCAACAACATATCCGTCTTCTTCGTCTGCCGTCATATAATATACTTCATTAGTAACCCGTCCGGTCTCTTTGTCAACTTTTCTGTAAGGTGCCTCAATAAATCCATACTCGTTAATTCTCGCGTATGTGCTGAGTGAGCTGATAAGACCTATGTTCGGGCCTTCAGGAGTTTCTATCGGACACATTCTTCCATAGTGGGAGTGGTGAACGTCACGAACTTCAAATCCTGCCCGTTCACGGGACAACCCACCGGGACCGAGAGCACTCAGACGGCGTTTATGGGTAAGTTCGGACAGAGGGTTGGTCTGATCCATAAACTGTGAAAGCTGTGAACTTCCAAAGAATTCCTTGATTGCTGCCGCTACAGGACGTATATTAATAAGAGCCTGAGGTGTTACGATGTCAATATCCTGTATTGTCATTCTTTCGCGAACAACACGCTCCATTCTTGCAAGCCCTATACGGAACTGGTTCTGGAGCAGTTCACCTACAGAACGCAGTCTTCTGTTTCCTAAATGGTCTATATCATCAAGGGTGCCAATTCCGTCGTCAAGTCCGAATATATAGTTTACAGAGGATATAATGTCCTCTATTGTAATTGTTTTCGGTATCAGCAGATCCTTGTTTTCAATAATGGCTTTTTTTATGTCTTCATCGTCGCTGTACTCTTTAAGGATCTCCTGCAGGACATCATACCTTACCTTTTCGGTAATTCCGACAGAGGCTGCGTCGAAATTGATATAGGGCTGGATATCCACGGTGTTGTTGCCTATAACCTTAACTATCTTTCCGCTAATATCCAGATGGACAACATTTATACCTGAATTCTGAATCTGCCATGCTATTTCATTAGATATAACATTGCCCTTCTCAACAAGCACTTCTCCGGTCTGCCCGTCAACTATATCATCAGCTGCCATATGGTTGCGTATCCTTGTAGCAAGAGCAAGCTTTTTATTAAATTTATAGCGGCCAACCTTTGACAGATCATATCTTTTAGGATCGAAAAACAAACCCGTTAAAAGTGCGCTTGCGCTTTCAACAGTTGGCGGTTCGCCCGGACGAAGGCGCTTGTATACTTCAAGCAAACCTTCTTCTTCACTCTTTGTATTATCCTTCTGGATTGTAGCCAGAAGCTTCTCGTCTTCACCGAAAAGCTGCAAAAGCTGTGCGTCAGTGCCGTAGCCCAGAGCTCTGAGCAACACTGTTATGGGCAATTTCCTGGTACGGTCAATCCTAACGTATACTATATTGTTGGAATCGGTTTCATACTCAAGCCATGCGCCCCTGTTGGGTATAACTGTGTTTGAATAGAGCTTTTTACCGGTTTTGTCGCGATCCATTGAATAGTAAATGCCGGGAGAACGAACCAGCTGGCTTACAATTACACGTTCCGCCCCGTTAATTACAAACGTTCCGGTTTCGGTCATCAGCGGGAAATCTCCCATGAATATTTCCTGTTCTTTTACTTCACCGGTTTCTTTATTTATAAGACGTACTTTAACTTTAAGAGGCGCAGAATAGGTAGCGTCTCTCTCCTTGCATTCTTCAATCGAATATTTTATGTTATCCAGATCCAATGAGTAATCGATAAATTCCATAACCAGATTACCAGTATAATCGGTTATCGGTGAAACATCTCGTAAGACTTCTCTTAAACCCTCGTCCAGAAACCATTGATAGGAATTTTTTTGAACTTCAATCAGATTTGGCATTTCAAGAACTTCATCAATTCTCGAATAGCTCATGCGGGTTGTTCTACCCAATTGCACAGGATGTACCATCTAATATCACCTCATACCGTTATCTATTCTTTTTCATTAGACACTCCTGTATAATTCAGCAAGCATCAGAAAAAAATAATGTAAAGCTGTAAAGCAAAAAGCAGCAAAGTATATGTAACATATTAAAAAGAATTATTATTCTTTTAAAAACAACAAAAATAGATTAGGAAAATTGCGTATTTCTAATACTTGAACCTAATCTATATCATGTGTTATAGAGTTACATTTTTACAGTTCAAACGCTATCATTCTCCCAATCTATCATTTAATTGTATTTTACCATAAATTATATTGTACCCTAAGCATATATATGTTATAATGATACCGTTGTAAATTTCCCGGGTATAGAATATGCATGGACACAATACGATGATGCAGTTTACGATTTTATCACATCTGTATCCAGTTGTCAATGCATTTTTTATATTTTTATTATTTTGTATAACTGCAGTTTTACATGACGGCAATTCCTGTTGCAATATTTAAAAGGATTCATCCAGAAGTTTGCAATACTCTATTTTTGAATAATCCATATCATCAATCCCCCATTCTTTAAAAAGAAGAGGGATCCACCTTGAACCGAAGTTATATGCCAAACTTCTGGCAGCCAGGGCCAGGTCCTGATACCCGTCGGCAATCCCTCCACTGCCCCAGCCAATAAACCCGCTTATATCCCAGTTATTTATTATAATATTAGGTAAACAATAATCTACATGTGTGAAAATAAGATCTTCGCCGGCAGGCTTTTTGTCCAATAACTCCTGAAGCAAATCAACTGCTTTCCTTCCCTGCCGGATGTCATCAAAGACCCATTATTAACCACCCGTATTGTATCAGCCCTGAATATTATGCTCCAAAACCATTATATCAGTTAACAGGTACATTTCCTGAGCATGCGGTTAAATTGAAATTAAATACTGATGACAAATGCTTACCATATATTTATCGGCACTGAATGCTTAGCCGTAAAGGTGACTCCTGTTTCAAATTACACCCGGAAGCAGCAAAAAATTTTTCAATAAAGGCCTGGCCAAATGCAACGGATAGCTAAAAAAAGGCTGTAAGTTTCAGGATAAAATCGCCATTTTTTAGCCGGCCATATATTGACTTTGACGTTAGGTCAAGTGATACAATCAATTCATACTAATGAGGAGGGTTGTTTATGGATTTGATGAAAATAACCCAGGTAACCGAAAAATTCGGCATTTCTTCCCGAACACTCCGGTTTTATGAACAGGTAGGGCTGTTGCAAAGCGTACGTCCTCCCTTTGAAAAATACCGTTTCTACGACGGCGAAAATATCAACCGCCTTCGGCAGATACTGGTGCTTCGCAAAATGCAGATTCCAATCAAAGACATTTTACGTATTTACCAGAACCAGGATATGCAGACCCTTGTACAAAGCTTTGTAAAACGCATCGAGGAAATCGACAGCGAAATAAGTACGCTCTCAGAGTTAAAATCATACATCAGCGACTTTCTGAATGCCATGAAAAAATACGGGATTACACAGATTTCCGCCCTTCCGCTGCTTTATGAAAAAGTCGAAACAGAGTTATTATCAGCCCCGAAACAGAAACTATCCATAGAAAAACTGAATACTCTTTCAGAACGGCTGGCAAAGCCACTGGAAATGGATATTGTGGTGCTTCCTTCCATGGTTGTAATGACTTCAGTCAAAAAAGACAGCGGAAGATCAGAAATAGCCGACTTTTGGGACTTTTTATCCGCCAACCAGATCCCCTTTGGCAAGCCCGGAAGCCGAACGCTGTTTGAGTATCAAAGCGGTGATGAGATTGTTCTTATGCAGAAACTTTCGAGTAATACTGCTCTGAAATAAAATGATGACATTGCAGAAAGGTGTCCGTTCAAATGCCGGGTGTTTGACGGCGGGCTGTTTGCAGTAGCATCGGCTTATACCGACGAAGATCTGGGTGCTTTGCACTATCGTATGCTACAGGCATTTGATGATAATCCTAACTATGAGGTGGATTTTCTGCACAACGGAAGCCTCCGCCATGAAACTTTAATCGAATCGGTATTCTCCCCTGAAAACAACCGGGAACGGGTTAACCTGTATCTGCCTGTCAGGCAGCGTAAACCAAGCTTCGCCGATTATCCAGAGTTTCAGGTTGCAAAAAACATTGCACTTGAGGAAATCGAAGAAGCAAATCCTGTCCTGAGGGAGTACAATGTCGATTTTCATAAAGTCACACCGGTCTATTTCCCTCATTTTGAGATTTTGGATAATGGGGAAGCAGAGTTTATTGCATGGATCTCTCAAAGATACCTGGACACCAACGTGGCGGTAAGGCTGCCGTTTCGCATCGACATTGAGTTTTTGGCAGAGCAGGAAAGCGAGACATACCTCTGGGGGACCACAGAAGGCAGCCTGTGGTTTTCCCACGGGAACTGCACCTACACAATGAATGGCGAAAACTATGCTGATGATGCCTTAAAACAGCACGCAATTGTTTTTCAGCAGCCCATTCTGGGAAATGAATTTTCATATCCCGACATCGGAGATATTCCTCATAACCGCTACAACAGGCTTACTTGGATTGTAGGGCCAAAACATTTTGCGGTTGTACTGAATGGTGAAGTTCGCTTTTGTGGCATGAATTTCCCTTACATGGGCATGGATTTTCATCTGCAAAACCCACAAACCATCATGATAGGAACCAACGGACAAGGAAAAAAGATTTTCCGCTCAATTAAAATATCACAGCTGAAAACCGAACCAAAATCAAATACCATGCAGGGAGTGTTGAAAGTGAATGTGAAGCAAAGCAACAATATCCTGCCGAATATTCGGCAAATTGTGCATCCTGAGTATGGCGAGAACTATTGGTTCAACGGATGTGCAGCATACGTTATGGAATGTTTGGGTGAAAAGGATTATGATTACTGGTTCTTCGCCGGATTAACCGGAGATAATTTCACCCAGATTTATTCCAAAAACCACTTCAGAGGCAACAGTGCACTGGATTTCTGCCTGAGCGAGCAGGGAAACCATGGGGCTGTGGAAGAAATCTTCCGTAAATGCGGGTATGCAAGCACCTTTGTTCCATTAACTCAAATTCTGTCGAACCGTGAATTATATGTCCAAATGGTGATGGCATACATTGACAAAGGCGTGCCGGTTATACTCAATGATTACGGTAATAATCCGCATAACCGCATCGGCTGGGGTGTTCTGGTGGGTTATGAGGACTATGGCAAGACCCTGCTTTACATAGGCGGTGATGGAACCGAACCTGACCGGATTTCGGTGAATGATTTGCTCCCGATGGGATATACCGGACAGGACGGGCATTGCCATGGCTGGTTGTTTATCGGAGAAAAGCTGGAAAACAGGTCTTTGGCTGATATATACCGGGAAAGAATTTTATCCCTTCCTCAAATGCTCAACTATGAAAACAGTAATTATTGCTTTGGGGCAAAAGCGTTCCGTGTATGGGCCGATGACATTGAAAATGGTTATTTTGAAACTGTGGAGCCGGAGCAATTCGACAACTGGGGAATGTATACCGTATATGTCTGCTGTCTCGCCACCAACGGCAGTTGCTGTGACGGATTTTTGAAAAAGGCGCTTGAACTGAATCCTGATATGACATTTATTAATGATCTGATTTCACTTTATGCACAAACAGCGCGTTACTGGAATAACGACAATGGCACTGATTTGGAGGCCATAGGCGGCGGATTCAATATTACGCTGAAGGCGCTGAAGGATAAAGTAAAGCGCAGGGAAATTGCAAATAGACTGCGGGATTTTGCCGATTGCATCGGCAGGGTCTCTGATGTGATCGAGCAGTATAAAGCCGGAGAAACCAACCCAATATAAGCCGGTATGAAATATATACCGTGATTTTGAAATGACATACCTCTTGTATAATATTTTTGCCGGTGCATTTCTGTTTAGCTTCCGGTTGATAACCGGAAGCTAAATTATATTTTCAATACTTTATTAAATTCATTTCATTATGTCCGCCATGCCTGTCCGTGGACAAACTGCCCTTAGCCAAGGCTATATAAAGTTCATATTGATATTGCCTGGGCCCTGTCGCCAGGTAGCCTTAGAATGCAATCATGGGTTCTCCTTGCCGAGCCTTTCCGGGTGGTTTCCATGATAGCCTGTCCCGCTGAATTGAACAGTATGTTTTTTAATTTACTTTATCCGGCGTTAGTTTTATAATAATAAATTATTATTGTATAAAACTTGTGAGGTCTACCGTGAAACACCGAATCAAACTGCCTTTTGAAGACATATTCAATGAAGCATCCCTTTTGCCTGAGATCCGCCGAAGCATTTATTTCATTACAATGGGGAACATCTGCGGCTCAATCTGGGGTGTGGTATGTAATACCGGGAGTGCTGCTTTAACAGGGTTTGCCGGATATCTTGGTGCCGGTGATTTTGATTTTGGAATACTGACAGCCATACCGCTTGCGGCCGCGTTTTTGCAAATCCCGTTTTCGTCTTTAGTCAGCCGCACTCAAAAAAGAAAAAAATACATGCTTACATATGGGCTGATATCCCGTTTACTATGGATCCTAATCGCCCTTATTCCTTATTTTTTGCCTGCCAAACCCGTTTCGCTCAGGTTGTGGTCGGTGATATTCCTCGTGGGAATTGCCTGGTCATTGGGTTCCTTTATTAATGTCTCATGGATGCCCTGGATGGCCGATCTGATTCCCATTGAAATCCGCGGTCGCTGGATGTCGAGAAGGGACAGTTTCAACGCTGCGGCAAGTGTTACAATGGGCTTACTGGTGGCAACCATACTGGATCGTACCTCTGGGTATACCGGTTATACCATCGTTCTGATATTGGGTGGTATTTTTGGTGCTTTAGACATGATCTGCTTTGGCTTTGCGAAAGAGGTTTATAGAACTTCTCCCGTGGAGTTAAAAATGCTTCCTGTATGCAGGAAGATTATACGGGACAAGGAATTTTTCCGTTTCACCATTTTCTGGACTGCATGGAACTTTACAGCCAATATCGCCGGTGCCTATTTTGCCCGGTATGCCTTAACTGAAATGGGTCTTTCCTATATTGAATTTACATTATGCTCACAGGTTGCATCTGCCCTGGTTACCATAATGGTAATGCCTTTTTGGGGTAAGCTGCTGGATCGCTTTGGCGGCAAAACTGTCATGTGGCTAAGCTGTGTGGTTGCAGCAATGACACCCCTTTTCTACCTGTTATCGGTGCCGGGCAGCATATGGCCAACACTGCTGCATAATTGCGTCGGAGCTGCTTTTTGGAGCGGAAGCAATCTTGCAGCCACAAGCATGCAATTGTCAACATCCCCCGATAAGGAACGCCCGTCCTACATAGCTTTTTTCTCCTGTGTTACATCAGTTGCAGGTTCTTTCATAGGGATATTAACCGGAGGAGCTCTCCTCGAAGGAATCCGGTCGTCATCACTGCTCAGTTCATTATTCCCTGACCGGTATAAAGTGGTGATAACGGTATCGGTATTATTACGCCTCGGTTCGGTATTCATTTTTGTACCAAGGCTTTATAATAGCAGTGAGTATACTGTTGCTGATGTGTTCTCCGGATTTTTCAGCCGTATAAAAGCAAAATCTTAACGGGCTTAATATCTCCAGCCCGTTAAGATTTTATATGATTCCGAATTAAAAAGGACATAGATGCCTGAAGAATATATTAACATTCAGGTTTCCATGATTTGCTTATATAACTTGTTTCAAATATCCTCAAGCCGTATTTCAAACCTGTCAAAATTTACAGGCTCGAAGAACTGATCACCATTAAAGGTTGTCCATTTAAACCTGGAAAATTCCCTTGTATTCTTTCCCAGCCACATAGGCACCGAAATACCCATCTTCTTGCACAATTCTACCAGGGAAAGTTCCAATTGCTTTTGAAACTTTCCTTCTCCGGTTAATACCGATTCTTCTTCCATTAATACCGTAGTTCCCTTGAATATTCTTCCGGTTAATTTCACCTGTCGTCTCCCTCAATATCGAATTATTTTATATATATTTCGCAACTGCTTCAGTCTATTCCTTCCACCCCGGATTTTTCACCGGGCAAATTGTCATAAAAGACCTCCCACAGATAAAGACCCTGAGGGGGTGCTGTAATTCCAGCCAGCCTTCTGTCCTTCTTTTCAAGCAGTTCGATTATGCTTTCAGCAGGTCTCTTGTTCATCCCGACTTCAACCATTGTTCCTGTCATTATACGGACCATATTATAAAGGAAGCCGTTTCCTGTCACGGTGTAAACAAGCAAGTCCCCCTCCAAAGTCCACCCGGAATGATAAATATACCGTACAAAGTCAGTCACACTATGCCCGCTTGCACAGAACGCTGAAAAGTCATGCAGCCCTGTAAAAAAAGCGGCTGCTTTGTTCATGCTTTGAACATCAAGAGGTATTGGCACATGCCACGCCCGTTTATCCATTATTGGTGAACGGGTCGGCCTGTTTAAAACCTTATACTTGTATGTTTTTTTTACAGCCGAAAATCTTGCATGAAAATCCTGGGAAACTTCCATGGAAGATATAATTGCAATACTTGGCGGAAGGACTGTGTTTAGCACTTCTGAGAACTTGTCTGCAGGTATTTTTGATTCGGTATCAAAATGGGCTGCCTGCCCATAAGCATGAACACCTGCGTCGGTTCGTCCCGAACCTGTTACACTTACTTTTTCACCGGTTACCCTGTAAATAGCTTTCTCAATCTCCCCCTGTACTGATGCCAGGCCTTTCTGAACCTGCCATCCATGATAGAAGGAACCGTCGTACTCTATAACCAGTTTAATTCTTTTAAATGGCACTATATACCAACCTTTCAAATTTTACCTTGCAAACCAAGCATTGCTGCCCCGATAATGCCGGCGTCATTTCCCAATTCGGCTTTCACAATCTCGGCCTGAGGAACATCATCCTTCTTATAATACAGATTTTCCTTTACAACTTTTCTAAGTGGTTTTAACAGTGTTTCCCCTTCCTTGCTGACTCCGCCTCCGATAACTATTTTCTCGGGCTGCAGGAAAACTATGATATTTGCAATTCCTTCTGCAAGATATCTAATATAATTATCAACAACCATAATACCGGTTTTATCACCCAGCCGCATTGCATCAAACGCCGTCTTTGCATTAATCAGATCAAGGTTACCGTCAACAAGCCTGTTTATTTCAGAGTCGGGGTTTTCTTCGGCGGCAATCCTGGTCTGACGTATCAGTGCAGTCGCAGAACCGTAAGCTTCCCAGCAGCCTTTACGTCCACATGTACAAAGTTCTCCGTCAAAAACCAATAATGTATGGCCTATTTCTCCCGCCATCCCGTTAAATCCTGCGAATATGCGTTTATTAATGACAATACCTCCGCCTATTCCGGTTCCGAGAGTTATTGTAACGGAATCAGACACATCCTTTGCCGCACCCGCTACACTTTCACCCAGTGCCGCACAGTTGGCATCATTTTCTATATAGATCGGCAAAGATATATGTTTCTGCATTTCCTTTACCATTGGGACATCATTGAATTTAATATTATTAGCGTACAGCAAAATTCCGTTTTCCCTGTCGCACACACCCGGGCTGCCGATACCGATATATCCTATGTCTTCAGTTGTCAATCCGGCTTCTATAATAAGTTTTTTAGCAAGTTCTGCCATGTCCTTGATTATTTCGGGATATTCCCCGTTTCTTCGGGTTGGTACGCTGCCTTTAGCAATTATCTTTAGATCCTCACTTACTATTCCGGCAGCAATGTTGGTTCCTCCCAAATCAATTCCCATATAATACATTTGATCCCCTCCATAGGCTTGTTTTAATATTTCAGAAATCAATCCGGCGTCTTGCTGATGTAATAATATTATAGCAAGCTAAAAAATTACGCAAGTAATTCCTGACTTATTATTCCCTATACCCGAAGTGGGGAATGAACTATATGGACATAGCAGCATTCAAGTTATGTTATTATAAAGCAGCCGGAAAAGTTTGCTGAATTTATGCATAAAAAATAAGACTTTTTGATTATTCTGGGTAATAATGAGTTAACATAGAAACAGAATATTTCATTTTTACATAAAAATTTACATAAAAAAGAGGGATGGCTTATGATTAAAGGCAGGAAAGTATTACTCAGGACAATCAGGGAAAATGAGCTGGATACTGTTTATGACTTAATTTGCGATATTAATAACAAAGGTCCGTATTGGCATCTGATAATTCCATCCGAAAGAGATTTCAAAAAAGAGTTTTACAAGACCGGATTCTGGAGCCAAAACGAAGGGCGCATGCTTATTATGGATTATAACAATGAAAACTACCTGGGTGAATTACTGTATTTCAAAGGGCTTGATTACCAGTCAGGCTTTGAAGTGGGTTATGAATTGTTTCATCCGTCGTATTCCGGCAAGGGGTACATGAGTGAAGCTTTATTGCTTTTTTGTGCATATCTTTTTGCCTGTTACCCGATAAACCGTATCCAGGTTAACTGCATGAAAGACAATACAGGAAGCAGAAAAGTCGCAGAGCGGTGTGGTTTCACCTATGAAGGGACAATGCGCAAGGCTACATTCCATAACGGCAGATATCATGATTTGGATCTGTTTTCTTTATTGAGGGAAGAATGCCCTTCACTGGATGAAATTTTCAACAGATAAATATAAGCATGTGTCTTTTTTCGGAATATTGTTCCGCTCACGTGGAAAGATAATAGAACAAACTGTTTTGGAGGGAATACATGCCTTTTGATATCATTTGGAAAACTGCTATTATGTATTTAGTGGTTGTTTTTTCCATGCGCCTGATGGGCAAAAGGATGATTGGTGAACTACAGCCTTTTGAATTTGCAATAGCAGTTATGATCTCAGAATTGGCCGCTTTTCCGCTAACCGAAGGTGACAGAAACATATGGTACGGTATAGTCTCAATTGGTATTCTTGTTGTATGTCAGTTTCTTCTGTCTTTGCTGTCTGTTAAAAGTATTATTGCCAGAACTGTAATATGCGGACGACCACGTATAGTAATCAAAAACGGAAAGATTATGGAAAACAACATGAGAAAAGAATTATACACAATCAATGATCTGCTGGAACAGCTTAGAATTTTAAACGTACAAAACATATCGGATGTTGAATATGGGATTCTAGAAACAAACGGCCAACTTAGTATTGTGCTTAAATCGCAGAAAAGGGCAGTAACTCCTGAGGATCTTGGAATAGAAACGAAATATGAAGGGATTTCCCTTGATCTGATTATTGACGGAGAGGTAATTGTACACAATCTGGAACTGGCCAAGCTTGATATGAATTGGCTTTTATCCAAATTAAAAGAGAATGGATGGAATAATCCTAAAGACATTTTTTATGCCTACCTGGACAGTGCGGGAAAATTTTACTTTCAGCCCAAACTGAAGGCCTCGAAAAACCGGACCATGACTTCCCCATAGCATGCTTATAAATGTAAAAAAGAGGATTGAAAAACTTCCTCTTTTAAAAAGTGCTTGCATGTTTGGCTCCGTTTTTTTCCGCGGTTTCAATCAAATATTCCACAATCTTGTTCAGCATTTCCAGTTCAAGCTTTTTCTGTTCGGTTGGCGGCAGTATGTTTTTTAACTCATCGGGATAAGTAAAACTAACTTTCGGGGGACGTCTAGTCACTTCAACTTTAGCATTGACCACTTTAACATTATCCCCATAAACCGATACGTTCAGGAGAAAAACAGGATCCATGCTTTTTTCCTTTATTAAGTCTATTGAGAATGTCATAGCAGCACCCCTTTATTATTGGTATATATATTATATATCGTAAAATTTTAGGATATCCTTATGTTAAGTTTTTCTGCCCATGCTATGCTTTTTTCTTTTTGGAAAGCCTCATTTCACGGCGTTGGGATGCTTTTTCGAACTCTGTTCTCTCTTCTTCAGTATTAAGGCACAAAGCAGGAACCTGGGTTGGTTTTCCGTCCTTATCAAGAGCTACATAAGTCAGGTATGCCTCATTTGATTTTATCACATTTCCGGTTATAAGATTCTCGCAATACACGTCTACCCGCACTTCCATAGAAGTGTTTCCCACCCATGTAATTCTTGATTTCAGACAAACCATTTCCCCAACTCTTACAGGGTGCCTGAAATCCAGGCTGTCCAGCGCTGCAGTTGCAACAACGCAATTAGAATGTTTTGATGCTGTCAATGCACCCGCAATATCAATCCAATGCATCAATCTACCGCCCAAAAGGTTGCCAAGCAGGTTCGTATCATTGGGAAGGACAAGTTCGGTCATTTCCACATAAGAATCCTGCACTGATTTACACGGTCTTTCTTTTTTTTCTCCCATTCTATCCTCCAATACTACTTTATTCTGATGCAATTATTTATACCCACTTATTTATCAGCGATGCAAGATAGGTGACAATTTTTTATAAATCCCTACTGTTATCAGCGATGATAAAACCCCTTTTAATATGTTAAACGGAACGGTGGCAAGAAGTATAAACGAATATAGATCGGTTATTTTGGAATTAACTTTTGTTCCCATCTGCACTATGGCATCCATAGGCATCTTAAACGCAGCGGCATACACAGGCAGCAGGACATAAACATTCATCAGTGCACTGAATATTACCATTATCACCGTACCGGCTATTAAGCCTGTAACTGCATTCTTCCGCGTTTTATTTTTATTATATATAACCGCTGCAGGTACAATAAATGAGCATCCAATAAGAAAATTGGCCAGCTCGCCGATTCCGGCAGTTAAAGAGCCATCAATGAAAAAGTTTATCAGTATTTTAACAGCTTCAATTACAATACCCGCCACAGGCCCCATTGAAAAAGCACCTAAAAGGACTGCTACTTCGCTGAAATCAAGTTTATAGAAACCGGGTACAAAAAACAGCGGTATCTCCAAAAGCATCAGTAATGCAGCTGCCGCTGCCAAAATTGCTATTTTTGCAATTGTAATTGTATCAAGTCGGTTGCTTTTAACTTCCATTTTCTTAATAACGTTATGCCTTGATAAACCAGCCATAACTTCCTCCTTCACAATATAGAATTACCATAATGCTAATATTGCTCTATTTATAGTAAGCAATCTTCTTTACGGCAATTAAGCTGCGTTTGACGGAACATGCAGATTCAGCCCGGGCAAGACGAAACGCGCTAAAATGCCGTATCCGCGAGTCCAGCTTCGTTCAAATGCTCCTATCATGTCTTAAGTGATAAAAGGTATACTGAATTTCGCATTAAGTAAAAATATGCGCAAAAAAAACCCTGAAATATAAAACTTCAGGGCTCGTTTCCCGCAACAGAAAAACACTTCTTCTCCCATCCAGACTTTAACTGTCGGCTCCGGACTTTAACCGGATCAACCTCCAAGAGGCTCGCGGGCTCTCAATATATATTGATTACCGCCGGTACGGAATTTCACCTGTCCCTGAAGAACTACTCTATTCAATTATTATCATCCCAAAAAGCTTTAATGAATAGCTTCAACCATGGTCTAGCATTATTCATCTAAGTCTAATATACCATAATTTTGATATGAATTCAATAGTTCATGAAAAATTATAGTAAAAAGCTTATTCCCCTATTATTTTAACCAACACCCTCTTGTCACGCTTTCCGTCAAACTCGCCGTAAAATATCTGTTCCCAAGTGCCGAAATCAAGTTTTCCATCTGTTACAGCCACAACCACTTCTCTGCCCATAATGGTCCTTTTCAGGTGGGCGTCGGCGTTGTCCTCATACCCGTTATGCGCATACTGGCTGTATGGCTTCTCGGGTGCAAGCTTTTCCAGCCATCTTTCAAAATCCATGTGAAGCCCTGATTCATCATCATTAATAAATACACTTGCAGTTATATTCATTGCATTCACCAGGCAAAGCCCTTCCTTAATCCCGCTTTCCTTAAGGCATTGCTCAACACTTGGCGTTATATTGATAAAGGCCCTTCTCGTGGGGGTATGAATTACAAGCTCTTTTCTGTATGATTTCATAAACATCACCCGTTCTGATTGTTCTTAGTTTATTATAAACGACTGTTAATTTCTTTCAACCGTTTTAAATATTGTCCTGTATACGAATTTGGGTTTTGCGCAACCATTTCGGGTGTACCCGTTGCTATGACCGTACCTCCTCCGTCTCCTCCTTCGGGGCCGAGATCTATGATATAATCAGCAGTTTTTATGACATCAAGATTATGCTCTATAACAATAACCGTATTACCGGCATTAACAAGCTCCTGCAGAACATTTATCAGCTTATGCACATCTGCAATATGAAGGCCGGTGGTAGGTTCATCAAGAATATAAAGTGTTCTGCCCGTGCTCCTTTTTGAAAGCTCAGTTGCAAGCTTGATCCTTTGTGCTTCACCTCCAGACAAAGTGGTGGATGACTGTCCAAGCTTTATATATCCGAGTCCTACTTCCTGAAGCGTGCTAATCTTTCTGCTGATGCCCGGAATGTTCTGGAAGAACTCTACTGCTTCATTAACTGTCATATCCAGAACATCCGCAATGCTCTTTCCCTTATATTTAACTTCTAGAGTCTCCCGGTTATACCTCTTTCCTTTGCACACTTCGCAGGGAACATAAACATCGGGCAGAAAATGCATTTCTATTTTTATCAGACCGTCCCCTTTACAGGCTTCGCATCTGCCTCCCTTAATATTGAAACTGAAACGTCCCTGATTATATCCCCGCATTTTTGCATCATTTGTTGATGCAAACAAACTTCTTATCTGATCAAACACACCTGTATATGTTGCCGGATTAGAACGCGGAGTCCTGCCTATCGGCCCCTGGTCTATTTCAATAACCTTATCAAGGTTTTCTATCCCTCTAATCTCCTTGTGAGCTCCTGCTTTTGTTTTAGCCCTGTTAAGCCTTGCAGCGAGTTCCTTGTATAAAATCTCGTTTACCAGAGAACTTTTACCAGATCCGGACACACCGGTGACACATATAAACAGACCTAAAGGGAAAGTGACATCAATATTCTTAAGGTTATTTTCACACGCGCCTATTATCTGTATAGCCTTTCCGTTGGATGTTCTCCGTTTTTCAGGCACTTCTATTGTTTTTCTGCCGCTTAAATATTGGCCTGTAATCGAATCGGGATTATTAATAATATCTTCCAGTGTACCCTGTGCGACAATGTTTCCTCCATGTACGCCGGCAGCAGGCCCCATATCAATAATGTGGTCGGCACTGCGCATTGTATCTTCGTCATGCTCCACCACTATAAGCGTATTACCCGCATCCCTGAGCTTTTTTAAAGCAGCCAGCAGCTTATCGTTATCTCTCTGATGAAGGCCTATGCTGGGTTCATCAAGGATATACAGCACACCTGTCAAACCCGATCCTATTTGCGTAGCCAGGCGGATACGCTGGGCCTCTCCCCCTGATAATGTACCTGCAGGGCGTGACAGTGTAAGGTAATCCAAACCGACATTAACCAGAAAACCCAGTCTTGCATTTATCTCTTTAAGGATTTGCGCAGAAATAAGTTTCTCTTTCTCTGAAAGTTTCAGCGAAGAGAAAAACCTAATGCATTCCTTTATGGACATTTTTGTGACTTCGGCTATGTTTTTGCCGCCTATGGTAACAGCAAGGCTCTCCTTCTTCAGCCTGTCACCATGGCATACATTGCATGGAATTTCAGCCATATATTCTTCATAGTAGCCTTTCATTGCTTCAGATGTAGTTTCATTATAGCGTCTTTCCATGCTCGTTATCACGCCTTCAAACGGGGCGTAAAATGTTCCGCTCCCGTTTTCACCCCTGTCGTAGGTTACCTTTATCTTTTCATTTCCCGTTCCGTATAAAATGATATCCAATATTCTCTTTGGCAGTTTACCTACAGGAGTATTTATGTCGAAACCGTAATGCTTTGCCAATGCAACAATGTGCGCATAGCCAAAACTGTCTTTGTTGCTGAAGTTCCACCCTCCGGCATTTATTGCCCCTTCTGCAAGCGATTTTGAATAATCTGTGATTACAAGGTCAGGATCAATTTTGCGAAAAGATCCCAGACCGCTGCATGCCGGGCATGCACCGAAAGGATTGTTGAATGAAAACATTTGCGGGGTAAGCGCTTCTATGCTGATACCGCAATCCGGGCAGGCGAAATTCTGGCTGAACAGTATCTCTTCACCGCCTATAACGTCCACTAGCAGTAAACCGCCCGACAGCCTGAGGACTGTTTCAATTGAATCGGTAAGCCTTTTTTGAATGCCCGGTTTTATAATAAGCCTGTCCACAACAATTTCTATTGAATGTTTTTTATTTTTCTCAAGTTTAATCTGTTCATTTATGTCAACTATCTCTCCGTCAATGCGTATCCTCACGAAACCGTTTTTCTTTGCATCGGCAATCAGTTTAGTGTATTCACCTTTCCTGCCCCTTACTACAGGTGCCAGAAGCTGCAGTCTTGTTCCTTCTTCATAAGACATTATACTGTCCACCATCTGATCCACCGTTTGTTGGGTTATTTCTTTTCCGCATTCAGGGCAATGGGGAATTCCAATCCTGGCATAGAGAAGCCTTAAATAGTCATATATTTCAGTTACAGTACCAACCGTTGACCGGGGGTTACGGCTTGTGGTTTTCTGGTCGATTGAAATTGCCGGTGACAGCCCTGTTATATATTCTACATCGGGCTTTTCCATAAGCCCCAGAAACTGCCGGGCATATGATGACAATGATTCGACGTACCTTCTCTGCCCTTCTGCATAAATTGTGTCAAAAGCCAGCGAAGACTTTCCCGATCCGCTTAAACCCGTAATAACAACCATTTTATTGCGTGGTATTTCCACGTCTATATTTTTTAAATTATTCTCACAGGCACCTTTAATAAAAATACTGTTACTCATAGCTATCCGCTCCATGTTATTAAAATGTTATATACAACCACCATTGATAAAATCCGTCACAGGGCCTAATGCAGTATTGGCAGCAGAATGTTAAACTGTGTTTAATATGTTTACCAAATTTTGTGTGATATAATCCGTCAGTACAACCTAACACATTATATCAGAACATACATAAATATGCAAACATTTGTTCGGTAAAATGTGTAAATTAATTGCAGGAAAAAGGAAGGGAAATATGGATATTTAACCAAATACGAAAAGCCCTGCATAAGCAGCAGGACCTTACGTTTATTTTTATCCGCACTATTAATCAGGTTATTATATCTTAATCTTTAACGGCTGCTTTTCTCACCAGCATCCAGCTAAGTGCCATAAGCACCCCGGACAGAACAAAGCAGGATAACATGCACATAAAAGGATCTCTGAATGATGCCGTAAGAATTCCGGCAAGACCTGTAAAAAATATTCCGTTAAGCAATAATGTATCAGCTATGGGCAGAATAACAAACAGAAGAGCGGGAACACCAATTGATACGGTAATTTTCTGAGTCTTGTTCATCCGGTAATAAAGCGTTGTTATAAAAAAACCCAAAGAAGTGAATGCAATATTTATAAAGAAACACAGTATGATTGACAATAAAAAAGTTCCGATACTGTTTACCTGTTTCCCATACATCATTTCGATTACTCCCCGGGAATATATACCACCGTTTACAGCAGTGATGCTTCTGCTTATCAGGGCAAGAATGCTGTCTATAAAAGCCATGATGATGCAAATGGCCGCTGTACTTGCAACATAGCTTAAAAACATGGTTTTCCTTGATATTCCGTTCTGCATGAACATCCTGAAAATTTCCTTGAAGGAATTAAGCCCTACAACAAATAAAAAAATAGCAGATGCAAGTTCCAACCCCTGAATGCTTCCATTAAACTTATGATTACCCCTGTTTAGAGCAGAGAATAAAAACATAAATGCAAGAACACTCACAATTACGATGTAAAAAATAAGTATGGCCTTCTTATTGTCGTATAATCTGTATTTTACAGCCACATTCAGTTTCATTCCGTTATCCCTCCCTGTGAGTTTGTTAACTGTATGAACAATTTCTGCAAATCCATTTTTGATATTTCCAGATTGGGTGAATTTATATCCGGAACTCCTTCCACATATGCTGTTTTAAGCCCGCCAAGTGTTTCAGACGCCAATACCCGTTTACCGGCTATATAGCCGTCTACATCCGAAATGCGCCCTGAGACACAATAATATTTGGATAGAAGTGACTCCCTGGATTCATTCCGGATAATCTCTCCTTCCCTGATAATCACTACTTCTTCTATAATCCCCGAAACTTCTTCGATAAGATGTGTTGAAATAATAAATGTAGCCGGATTTTCAGCATACTGCTCAATTAAGATCCTGTAAAATAAATCCCTGTGGTTTGCATCCAGACCTAAAACAGGTTCATCGAGCAGGACATACGGGACATTGACGCATAATGCCGTAATCAGCCTGAATATTGAACTATACCCTGTAGACAATGATTTTATTTTGCTTTTGATATTCAGACCAAAGTCTTTGGAAAGCCTAAAAGCTCTTTCTGCATCAAAGCCGGGATAGAATTCTTTTGTCCAGCGGAATGCATCCACAACCGTCATACCTGCTGGATAATAATTCCTTTCGCCCATCATAAACAGTTTTGACAGTACCCTGTCATTTTCCGGGATACATTCCCCGTCCAGTGAAACACTGCCCTCGTCAGCAAAAATTTTCCCTGTTATAATATTGAGAAGCGTAGACTTTCCTGCACCGTTCCTGCCCAGAAGCCCGTAAATTTTATTTTCGTTAAAATCAATGCTGACATTTTTTAAAGCCTGAACATCCCCAAATCGCTTCGAAACATTCACTACCTTCAGTCCATTCATTTCTCAAACCCCCTTTCAATCATTGCTATGATGTCATCCTTGGACAAATTTAGCCTCTTTGCTTCAGTAGTAAGCTTTAAAATATACTTGTCGTAAAATTCCCTTTTCCGTTTTTCACGCAAAATTTCTACCGCTCCGGTTGATACAAACATTCCTATTCCCCTTTTCTTATAGACAATACCATTATCCACCAAAATATTGATGCCTTTAAGAGCCGTTGCCGGGTTAATCTTGAAACTGACCGAAATCTCTGTTGTGGAAGGAATTTGTGACTCTTCGGGGAACGCCCCCGACAAAATCGCATCCTCAATCTGCTCAGCAATCTGCAAAAAAATTGGCTTTTCGTCTTCAAAATTCAACTGCAAACCAGTACCTCCTTCCATTATGATAGTGTATACCTAATTACCTTGTTAGTCATTTGGTTAATTACTTATATAACTAACTATATCACAACAATAATCAATGTCAATACCTAAATGGTATAAATTTTTAACTGTCAGGATTAATAAGACAATCCACCGCCCCGCAATTACAGGTTTATGAGCCTAAGACCATGGGCTGGAATTAAGTGACTTTTGTGAAAATGATGTATTGCTTATTTGTTTATGCATTAGATGTTTTCTGGCTGTAAATAGCTGAATTATAAATACACAGAATATGTGGGTGTTTAAAATAAACACCCACATATATATCGTTTGCAGCTCGTATAAGCAGCAATTATCAGGAATCCTTCCTCCATCCTAACTGGCAGTATACAGCAGGATTTTCCGGAATCTTTACTATCATATTGCTTTTCGGAATTTTCCTTATTCCGGCACTGTCAACCCAACAGGCATACTCTTTTAGAGCTTTGGACACAGCATTGTTTAAAATATTCACTAATTTAAAATATTTGAATTTATTCTTTTCAATATGGCTTTCCATGTAAATCATCTCCCTAAAACTCTTCCCGATTTTCTGGAATTCACTTCTCTTATTGTTTATCCCGGCTTCATACAGAATACTCATATGTACATACCTTCCTTTATCATTTTCTTTTCATTTTGCCTTCTTTTCTTTTTATTTCTCAGTTCGTTTTCCTTTACCCTTGTTCTGGGATTAATGATCCATTCATTTCGTATTCTTTTCATATATTCAAAAGTACTCTTTCCCTTACCCATACAATATTCCCCTTTCGGACTCTCTTATATTTAACCGCTCAATACAAAAACATGCATAGCTTTTTCCATGTACCATCACTGTGATTTTGGGCATCAAAAAAGCACGCTGACGCGTGCTGTTATTTGTAAGTATTATGTAGTGTTGTAATTCAAATCTTTCACAGCCTGGTCACTTCGGACGCACCGGAATTACATCAGTTCCGGTTCAGGGCTTTTCTTTACCAAGACAACCCTGATATCAGGCTTATGTATTCCAGTACCAAATATTCAGTTTTTAAAAACCACCTTCATAAATCTTATTGACACTTACAACACTCCTTTCATATTCTACTGTCCGGTAAATCAAAGGCTCTGGAGCCAATCTCCTTGTCCATTATAAAGGCGGCCCGGGTTTCTGTCAATGTAAAGAACGGTTATATATAAATGTGGTGGCGGCTTTATAGGCATGGAGAGCCAAAAGCCTGCTAGAAAAACTGCACTTGGGCACATAATGACAGTATTGATGAGCCTTAAAACCGTAATTATAAGAAAATCCCCCAAACATAAATGTTTGAAGGATCTTTTGAGAATATTATTTCCATGATAATTGCGGTTAAGAATCACAATGTACAAATCACCCTATGTATAGGCGTTTTTTCAATATCCTCAGCCTATACCGTAAATCAGCCTGACATATGCTTTTACCCAAAGTTCTTCATCGGAGGAACTTTGCCTGGCTGAATTTACTTTAATTTTTCAAATACATATGTCTGACTTGCATCGGAAGCTTCTGTCCAAAGTATAATATTGGTTCCGTTTTCATATTTGCACCTGAGATACCTGCATAAAAACCGCCAAAGGGAATTCTCCCCCTGACGGTTGGGTAACTCGTAAACAAACTTTGTAAGTTTGAACAAACTCGAGTGTAAATAAACAGCACATCATCTCTTGGAGAATTGTGGTGCTTTTCTCGCCTTTTTGAGACCGTATTTCTTTCTTTCCTTCATTCTTGGGTCGCGGGTTAAGAATCCTGCTTTTTTCAGTGCCGGACGGAATTCATCATCAGCCTGCAATAAAGCTCTGGCAATACCATGACGAATAGCTCCTGCCTGGCCGGTGAAGCCGCCGCCTGCTACATTAACAACAACATCAAACTTGCTTTCTGTTCCTGTAAGAGCCAAAGGTTGCTTTGCTATAACTTTCAGGGTTTCGAGCCCGAAATAATCATCAATAGAACGACCATTAACTGTGAAGTTGCCTTCGCCAGGAATAAGTCTAACACGTGCTACCGAGCTTTTTCTTCTTCCAGTTCCATAATACTGTACTTTTGCCATCTAAATACGCCTCCCCTTCAATTAAATATCCAGTTCCAGAACTTCAGGTTTCTGTGCTTGATGGTTGTGTTCTGATCCTGCATATACTTTAAGCTTTTTGAACATTTTTCTTCCAAGACTGTTTTTAGGAAGCATTCTTTTCACAGCCAGTTCAAAGGCCTTTTCGGGCTTTTCGGCTAAGAACTTGCGTGCCTTGGTTTCCTTAAGTCCTCCGATCCACCCACTATGATGTCTGTATATTTTCTTGTCAAGCTTGTTTCCGGTTAACACAACTTTATCAGCGTTAAGAACGATTACAAAGTCACCGGTATCAACGTGGGGAGTATATTCGGGTTTATGCTTTCCACGCAGTATTTTTGCAACTTCGCTGGCTGCACGACCCAGTACTTTGCCTTCAACATCAACTACATACCATTTCCGTTCAATGTTTGATTCATTTGCCATGAATGTTTTCATGTGAATCCTCCTTTATCTGCTTGATTGTATCGACTCCCTGACACGGGTTGCTTTCAAAACTCGGTCAAAATAAAAAACCGCTAACTAAAGCAGCGGTTTTTATTTTAATACAGTACCGAGTATATGTCAAGAAAAAAATCCGGTAATTTTAATATACCTCTTGTATTCTCTCTTTTTTTTATTTATTTTCTTGTTATCTCTCGTTTTTTCAGTTTTCATTTCATTTTTGGTTTAAAGCTTTATGAACTCGAGCTTATCGTCCTTTAACGCTATTTTTACCGAATCACCTTCGTGTATCCTGCCTTCAAGCATTTCTTCAGCCAGTTTGTCTTCCACCATGTTCTGTATGGTCCGTCTTAACGGCCGTGCTCCATAAACCTTGTCATAGCCCTTTTCTGCGAGAAATTCCTTTACTCCGTCCCCCACTGTAAGAGTAACATTCGCATTCTTCAGTCTCTTTGCAACTTCATCCAGCATTAGTGCGGCAATATCGTTAATGTTTTCCCTGGTAAGCGGGTGGAAAACTATCAACTCATCAACCCTGTTTATAAATTCAGGCCGGAATGTCTTTTTCAATTCATTCATAACGTTTTTCTTCATGTCCTCATAGTCTTTGGCTTCATTTTCGAAGGCCGCGCTGAATCCCAGCCTCTTAGGTTCAACAATATCCCTCGCGCCGATATTTGATGTCATGATAATAACAGTATTCCTGAAATCTACAAGCCTGCCCGATGCATCGGTTAAACGGCCGTCTTCAAGTATTTGCAGCAGCACATTGAAGACATCCGGATGGGCTTTCTCGATTTCATCGAATAAAACAACTGCGTAGGGCTTTCTTCGTACTTTTTCGGTTAATTGCCCGCCTTCATCATACCCTACATAGCCCGGAGGCGACCCGACAAGCCTTGATACTGTGTGTTTTTCCATGTATTCAGACATGTCCAGGCGTATCATATGGGATTCATCGCCGAACAAAGCTTCTGCAAGAGCCTTGGACAATTCAGTTTTTCCGACTCCGGTTGGTCCGAGGAAAATAAATGAACCTACAGGCCTTTTTGGATCCTTTAATCCCACACGTCCTCTGCGTATGGCCTTTGCTACCGCCTTTACCGCCTCTTCCTGTCCGATTACACGCTTATGCAAAATATTCTCTAGGTTTTTAAGTTTTTCTGTCTCTTCCTGGGCAAGGCGGCTTACAGGAACTCCTGTCCAGATACTTACCACCGCGGCAATATCTTCTTCTGTTACCGATTGAGTTTCTGTCTGGTTCTTCATTCTCCATTTTTCCTTAAGGGAATTCATCTGCTCTTTAAGTGCATTTTCCTGATCCCTTAATGAAGCCGCCTTTTCAAATTCCTGGTTTATAATTGCATCCTCTTTCATCTTGTGCAGCTGTTCAATTCGTTGCTCCAGTTCTTTAAGATCGGGAGGTGCGGTAAAGCTTTGAAGCCTTACTTTGGATGCGGCTTCGTCTATCAGGTCTATTGCCTTGTCAGGCAGGAACCTGTCGGTGATATACCTGCTTGACAGCCTGACCGCAGCTTCAATGGCCTTGTCGGTTATTTTTACATTGTGATGGGCTTCATACCTGTCTCGAACACCCTTTAAGATTTCAATCGTCTCTTCCTGGCTGGGTTCTCCTATCTGAATTGGCTGGAAACGTCTCTCCAGAGCGGCATCTTTTTCAATGTATTTACGGTATTCATCGTGGGTTGTAGCACCTATTACCTGGATTTCTCCCCTTGCAAGCAGAGGTTTAAGGATATTGGAAGCGTCAAT
>DATCKN010000058.1:0-22198 GCA_036562185.1 Thermoclostridium sp. | reverse complement strand
CGTCAATCGCACCTTCGGCGGCACCCGCTCCTACAATGGTGTGCAATTCATCTATAAACAGGATTACATTCCCTGCATTTCTTATTTCCTCTATTGACTTTTTAAGGCGCTCTTCAAACTCACCACGGTATTTCGCGCCCGCCACCATTGATGAAAGATCCAGAGCCACCACTCTTTTGCCTTTCAATATTTCAGGAATATTGCCCTCAATTATTTTTTGTGCCAGCCCTTCACATATGGCAGTTTTTCCCACACCCGGCTCACCAATTAAACAGGGGTTGTTTTTTGTACGTCTGCTCAGAATTTGGATTATTCGTTCAATTTCCTTGTCTCTCCCAATAACGGGATCAATTTTTCCCTCTCTCGCCATGACGGTCAGATCACGGCCGAACTGATCAAGGGTGGGCGTCTGAACATCTTCAGCTCTTGGTTTGTTTGCAGCAATGGCTGACGGTGTATCCTCCTGCAGCATCGTTACCAGGTTATCATACAGCTTATTAATATCCACACCCAGTTCCATCAAAATGCGGACGGCCACACTTTCTCCTTCGCGAAGAATGGCAAGCATAATATGCTCGGTGCCTATGAAATTTTGTCCCAGCCTTCTGGTTTCAGCATAAGCCAATTCCATAACTCTTTTTGTCCTGGGAGTATAGCCTGCCACCGGAAGGCTTCCGTCACCTCTTCCCACAATGGACAGGATTTTTTCCATAACCCGGTTTTCTGTTACACCATTTGAAATCAGTACATTTGCAGCTATTCCTCCGCCTTCTTTAACAAGCCCCCAAAGTATATGCTCTGTCCCGATATAGTTATGCCCCAGCGCGGCGGAACATTCCTTTGCCAAGTTTAACGCCTGTGCGGCTCTTTGAGTAAACCTACCGTAAATCATACTACCACCTCAGTAATTTTTCTGTTTGTTCAGTATTTCCCTTACAAGTCTGGCACGAACTATGTCACGTTCATTCGCATCCAAAATTCTGCCTTCTCTTTTCTGCAAGTTGCCGGGCTGTACCGAAAGTATCAACTCATTAATACTTTCAATGCTGATGCCTTCAATTATGCCCATATCCACACCCAGTCTGAGATCTGAAAGGCGTTTCAGACATTCATCGGTACTGATAATCCTTGAATTCTTCAGTATTCCGAAAGACCGGAACACCCTGTCTTCAAGCTGGTACTTGTTCTGATTAAGCAAATGCTGCCTTAAAGATCTCTCCTGTTCTATAATTTGCGTAGCTATATTTTTAATACTAAGTAAAATATCTTCCTCGCTTTTGCCGAGTGTTATCTGGTTGGAAAGCTGGAACATATTTCCCGATGCCTCTGTGTTTTCTCCATACATGCCCCTGACGGCCATTCCGAGTTTCCCCAAAGCCTCAAGAACGGGCTTTATATAGCCTGTCATGGTCAATGCAGGAAGGTGCATCATTACAGAAGCTCTGATGGCTGTTCCAATATTTGTCGGACAACTGGTCAAGTAACCTATATTCTCATCCCAGCAAAAATCAATCGTCTCAGAAAGGAGGTCATCTATTCCGGTGCATATTTCCCAAGCCTCTGAGAGCTGCATACCTGTAGCCAGGCACTGGATTCTCAGATGATCTTCCTCGTTAATCATTATTGATATACGTTCATCATTACTCAGAAGAATACCGCTGATGCGGCTGGTTTCGAGCAACTCCTTACTGACAACATGCTTTTCAACAAGAACAGCCTTTTCAACGGCATCAAGCCCGGTAAAATCAATATAAGTGAAATTATCTGCCATATTCCGGTTCCCGCTGAAAAGAGCGTTCTTCGTTTCTTCAATAATTTGCCGTTGTTGTTCGGGCGTGGTTTTATGCGGAAATGGATATTTCTTAAAGTTCCTTGCCAGTCTGACTCTGCTGCTCAAAATTACGTCTGAATCCGGTCCTTTGTTTATATACCATTTGTCCATACCATCACCCCTCGTTTTCCTGCAGGCTTTTTTCCAGAATCTTTATTTTATCACGAATCTGGGCAGCTTTTTCGTATTCCTCATTTTCTATACACCTCTGGAGTTCTTCCTTCAGGCTGCGCAAATTGTATGCATCCCTGATCTTTCCCGAAACTTTACCGGGTATTTTCCCATGGTGCTTTACGTTTCCATGAATCCGTTTTAACATTGTTTGAATACTGTCACTAAATGCCTCATAACATTTCGCGCATCCAAGCAGCCCTGTTTTATTGAACTCGTCAATGGTCATGCCGCAAAAGCTGCATTTCAATGTTGTAAAAGGTGCCTCAACAATACCGTCGGGCTCATCCATTCCCATTATTGCCGAAAAAAGCTTATGGATATTTATCTTAAGGTCGTTGTTTTCTCTTGCACATTGTTCACATACGTACATTTCCACCTTTTGCTGATTAACTATTCTCGTATAATGCACAGTGGCTTCTCTTTTTTTACAAAGCTGGCACAACATCACCGGGACCCTCCCTTCGCATTGCTATATTTACCCAGTATCTAATTTATTGTACCATTAACCTGTATTACTTAATCTATATTACCAAACTCATCAACATATTTTTTAAAATATTGGTTCTTACTTCATCCCTTATTTCAGGGGAAACTCCGGCCAATGCCTTGTCAGATGTAGCAGCCTTCATAATCCCTGCCATCTGTTCGTTTATTATGTCATAATCCACGAAATTCTTTATGAATATTTCACATGTGTGCTGCGTAAGTTTTTCTCCCAAAGAAGCAATAATATGCATTAAGTAGTCCCCGGCAGATTCGGTGTTTAGCCTTCTTATACTGATATAACCGCCACCGCCTCTTCTGCTTTCAACATAATATCCTTTATCAGCTGAAAAACGGGTGGATATGACATAATTTATCTGTGAAGGAACACAATTAAAACGGCTCGCAAGTTCATTTCTCTGAATTTCTATTGCGCCGTTCATGTCATCCATCATCTCTTTTATAAATGACTCAATTAAATCACTCAATCTTGCCATAATATCACCCACTTTTTTATACTTTTTGACTTTCCCTGACTATTATTATACTTTAATAATGTTATTATTTCAAGGGTTTATGTTATAACAAAAACCCAGGTGAACTGCCCAGGCGTATATAAAAAAAGCTGCCGCAGCAGCTTTTTACAATTGATTTTATTCCATAATAAGACTTTCTATGAGTTACTGTCTTCGGTTTGAGGCTTAAGGTCTGATCCCACTTTGTTTTGTAGCTTTTCCCCGTTAATCTTCTTCAGGTTTTTAATAATCCTCCTGACAATACGGTAACCAATCCAGCATATTACGGCTAATACAACCAATACAGGAATTGCCTGAATGATGAAAATAAAAAGATCCCCCAGGGCTTCAATAATACCGGCAATACTGCTGTTAAATGCGCTCTGAACCCTGTTCCAGTAAGTATTGTTTTGCTTCTTTGTCATTGCTTCAGGGTATTTTTCGGTCATTCGTATATATATAGTAGACAGTTCAACCAAATCGCTCCACTTGTTCAAAGTGCCGGTAAGTCTTTCAATTTCGGTTTGCAGTTCCGTCATTTGCGTCCGTGTTTTAAAAATATCCTCGGGCTTTGTAAGCGAACGTATATACTCTTCAAGATACTCATATTCAATCTTCAGAACCTTTAACCTGCCTTCGGTGTCAAAGTACTGATCGGTTATGTCGGTACTGTAAATCCTGTCGTCAATTACTTCACCAAGCCCTTTTATATCGTTCAGTATCGAATCGAAGCGCCGTGCATCTATACGAATTGTTATTTCACCGGTTACTCTTGCTTTGCGTTCATTCTCATATGTATAAAAATCGCGGTGGATATTGCTTTCGGATATATAACCTATCCCGGTTATCATTGCCTGCAGGTTTCCGTAAGCAGCATAAAAGTCATCCACTTCCAATGAAAGGTTGGCATTTCTAATGACTTTTCTCTGGGCGAGAATATCAAGTGTCCTACTTGGTTCCACATCCGAAGATGTAACCGAAAAACCTGTTCCTGCAATTCCCTGTGCAACTTCAGCCCCAAGTGATGATGGCTTTTCCGCTGAAACAGGCCGGTATGCCGTTTCATCGGATGTAGCAACGCTTAAAGTTTCATCACGGGCATAATTGCCTGACATGGGAGCTTTATTCGTTGATGCCGCAGTTTTTCGTGCAGCGCACCCTGCCAGCATACTCAGGAATATAATCAGTGCTGCCGGAATTATAAAAATCTTTTTTATCCTGTCCATCTTGTTCACTCCTTTACTGGACATTAAATTCGTTTCCTGATTGGCTAATACATTTTTACAGACGAATATTTACATTGCTTAGTTCCATATGATGTATGGTCAGAAAACTGCACTTTTTACAAAGTACGCGTTTTTTCCCGGTCCTGTTGTACGCTCAGCAATTTGCAGCAAATAAAAAAGGATAGCGTGTCTATATGCTATCCTAGTTGTGTATGCGTTTATGATCAATATACGGGTATTTTTTACCCCGCCTAGCCCGTAAGTCAGGCGGTATAACATCTGACCACGGCAGCGCCTTCAAAGGAATGCTTATCATGGTAATTATAAGAATGCTTTTAAAGATAAAGCCTTGCGAGGTATTTAGTTTTTTGTTTTATTGCCATCAATTTAAATACTGAGTTTTACAATTTTATCACATAACTCCGCGTATGAAATTCCGGCTGCCTTCGCTTCCTGCGGCAATAAGCTTGTAGGTGTCATTCCGGGCAATGTATTGGCTTCAAGGCAAAAAATCTCCCGTTGTCCGTTCATGATAAAATCTATACGGGAGTAACTTCCCAGGCGAAGAGTTCTATGAACCTTCAGTGCCAAATCCTGCAATCTTTCGCTATCCTCTCTGGAAAGATCAGCCGGGCAAATCTCTCTGGTGAGCCCTGCCTGGTATTTATTTTTATAGTCGTAGAAACCTTCGACGGGTATTATCTCAATAACCGGCAATGCATTTTTGCCCAGTATTCCGACCGAAAACTCACGGCCTTTAATCATTTTTTCCGCCAGGATATTTTCGTCAATGCTTCTGGCATAGTCCAATGCTGCATTAAGCTGTTCCGTGTTTTCAACAATGGATACACCAATGCTTGAGCCAGCGCTGCATGGTTTGACAACACAAGGCAACCCTATCGTATCAATAATTTGGGACTTAGCTGTGTTCCGATCTGCAATGATCCAGTCGGCTGTCGGGATTCCGGCCTGGCGCATCAAACGTTTTGCAATGTCTTTATCCATGGCCAGCAAACTACCGATATACCCGCTTCCGGTATAGCAAATTCCCATGGTATCAAAAACAGCCTGCAACTGTCCATTCTCTCCCATTGCACCATGCAGCGCGATAAACACAATATCGGCTGCTTCGCACAGGGTTAATACATTCGGGCCAATCATCGCCTTACGGTTGTTATTCCTTTTTCGGATTTCATTCAAATCGGGTTCGGCATCAGGCACTTTATAAGCATAGGGCGTACCTGTTTTATCCTCAAAAAGGGAATCTGCCTCTCCTGTGAACTGAATGCCCTCGTACACATCAACCATAACTACACGGTGTCCTGCCTCACGCAGCGCATTTGCAATCATACTGCCCGATGACAGCGACACATCTCTCTCCGGACTTAATCCTCCTGCTAAAACCACTATTTTCATGCAGCTCAACTCCAGTTTGGCTATAATCACTATAAATTATTTTATTTTCAGTAATATTTTACCATGATTCCAAAGAAATAAATATGGGTATAAAATTACTGATTTATTTTGATTGATACAATGTTATAATTTAAGAGAAGTATATTTTTTAAGGGGGTCACTTATTGAACAGAAAACAGTTATATTCGACAAGACCAATACGGGATTTGAAGGACATGCTCAATCAAAGTGTTGCGTTATTCGGCAATCGCCCGGCATTTGTTAAAAAAAATCCGGACGGGAGCATGTCGGAAATCACCTATAATGTCTTTGGGAATCATGTAAAAGCATTAGGAACCGCGTTACTGAACATTGGATTAAAGGGGAAACCCATAGCTGTAATAGGCGAAAACCGGTACGAATGGTGCGTAACTTACCTTGCAGTGGTTAACGGGGTCGGTACCATCGTACCTTTAGATAAAGAATTGCCGGTCCACGACATTAAAAACCTGTTGCACCAGTCTGCTGCTGAAGCTGTAGTATTTTCGGGCCGCCATTTAAATGCAATACAAGAGGTTAAAAACTCAATAACCACCGTTTCACACTGGATTTGCATGGATGATATTGCAGAAGAATGGTCAACACCATTTTCCGAGCTTATTGCCCAGGGAGAGAGGAGTTTGGCTGCAGGTCCGAATGAATTTGATGCCGTCACAATAAATCCGGACAGCGCAATGATATTGCTTTTCACTTCAGGGACTACAGGATTTGCAAAAGGTGTTATGCTCTCTCACAGGAATATATGCACGGTAATTACAGGTGTATCGGCAACAGTCAAAGTAACACCCGACGACAGGGTTCTTTCCATACTTCCTTTGCATCACACATATGAATGTACTTTAGGATTCCTTACCATCATTTACAGTGGTGCATCGATAGCCTTTAATGAGGGGCTGAGGCACATTTCCAAAAATATAAAGGAATATAGCCCTACCATCCTGGTCACTGTGCCCCTGTTATTGGAAAATGCGTATGAAAAGGTCTGGACACAGGCCGAAAAGCAAAAGGGCATGAAAATGAAATTAATTATGGGCCAGATGATAAGCGGCTTTTTGTACCATGTTCTGCGAATTGACATAAGGCGCAGACTGTTCCATAAAGTCCATGAGAATTTCGGCGGAAAGCTTCGTCTGTTTATTACCGGGGCTGCAGCAATTGATCCTTCGGTGTCGAGAGGATTCCGCAAATGGGGATTTTCTGTACTTCAGGGGTATGGCCTTACCGAATGTTCCCCTCTTGTAGCAGGAAACAGGGACAATGCATATCGTGACCGTTCAGCCGGCATTGCAATACCCGGTGTTGAAATGAAGATTCACAACCCAGACAAAAAGGGAATTGGTGAAATCATCGTAAAAGGTGCAAATGTTATGCTGGGTTACTTCAACAATCTGAACGAAACCCGGCGCGTGCTTGTTGATGGCTGGTTTCATACCGGTGACCTGGGCAAAATCGACAGACGGGGTTTTCTATATATTACAGGCCGGCTTAAGAACGTAATTGTTACAAAAAACGGGAAAAACATTTTCCCCGAAGAGCTTGAAAGCTATATCAAAGACAGTCCGTTTGTCGGTGAATGTATTGTATATGGCGAGCAGGATGAAGAATCGGGTGAAACACAGGTAAAGGCACAGATTTTTCCGAACATTGATGCCATACGCGAAAAGCTGAAAAATGTCAATCTGAATATTGACACCGAAGAAATCAGGAATATAATACGCGATGTGATTAAGAATGTAAATCGCAAGCTTCCGTTATACAAGCATATTCGTTATGTCAGCATCCGCTGCAGCGAATTTGAAAAAACCACAAGCCAGAAAATAAAGCGCTATTCCCAGCAGTTATCCCGGGTAAAGGAAGAATACCCTGTATAATATAAATGCTGTATGCAGAATATGGACTTTGCATAGCATGTAAAGGCAGTTTTGCACAAACATAACGGGCTGTAACATTACAGCCCGTTTTTTAATCAAAGTTTTATATTTTTTATTCTTCAGCAGCTCTTTCCTTTTTAGCTTCTTCTATGATTTTTTCAGCAACATTGGCAGGAGCCTCTTCATATCTTTCAAACCTGATTGTAAATGAACCCCTGTCCTGTGTAAGCGATCTAAGGTCAGTAGCATATCCGATCATTTCAGCTTCGGGTACTTCGGCTATAACCTGCTGCATACCGCCATGGTACGGATTCATACCAAGAATTCGGCCTCTGCGCTTATTCAGGTCTCCGATTATATCACCCATATAGCTGTCAGGAACTATAACTTCAACGTGAGAGATAGGTTCAAGAATTACAGGATTTGCTTGCGGCAGACCTTCTTTATATGCCAGGTTTGCTGCGATCTTAAATGCCATTTCGGAAGAGTCAACAGGGTGGTACTTACCATCAACCAGTGTTGCTTTCAGATTAACTACAGGGTAGCCGGCCAATACACCCTTCTGAATACTTTCCCTGAGTCCCTTTTCTACCGCAGGGAAATATTGCTTCGGTACGGCACCGCCAAATATCTTTTCTTCAAAAACCAGATCCTCTGTCGGGCCGGGTTCAAATTCAATCCATACGTCTCCATACTGGCCGTGTCCGCCTGACTGTTTCTTATGCTTTCCTTCAACCTTAACTTTCTTCTTGATGGTTTCACGATATGCAATCTTGGGTTTGACCAAATCAACTTCTACTTTGAACTTGGATTTGAGCTTGCTTAAGATTAAATCCAGGTGCTGATCGCCTATACCGGATATGATGGTTTGTTTTGTTTCGTTATTCTGTTCAACCTTGAATGTGGGATCCTCATCCATTAAACGTGTAAGCCCGGCGCCGATCTTTTCCTCATCACCCTTTGTCTTGGGCAAAACAGCCATGGACAGCATGGGCTTCGGGAATTCTATTTCGGGTAATATTACGGGTTTTTCCTTGGTGCAGAGAGTATCATTTGTTTCGGTAACTGTCAGCTTCGCGACGGCTCCGATATCACCTGTAACAAGGCGATCGGTATTAATCTGCTGCTTGCCTTTAAGTAAAAACAGCTGGGCGATTTTCTCCATCTTTTCTTTCTTCACATTGTAAACTGTTGAATCGGATTTCAGGACTCCTGACATTACCTTAACGTATGAAATCTTACCTACGAACGGATCCACTATTGTTTTGAAAACCAATGCTGATAATGACTCGTCAGGACTGGTGGCAATTTCTATAACATCGTCGCTGTTGGGTTTCTTTGCATTCATCTTTCCTTTTTCACAGAAGGAGGGTATATATTTAACTACTGCATCCAGTAGTGATTTCACTCCTGCATGATTAACAGCCGAACCGCACAATACCGGTGAAATATCACCTGTTTTAATACCTGTCTGCAAACCTTTTAATATTTCATCCTCTGTAAAGGATTCCCCGGAAAAATATTTGTCCAGTAGTTCTTCATCGGTTTCGGCTACAGCCTCTATAACACCTTCACGGTATTTTTCAACAGTATCTGACATTGCAGAAGGTATATCTGATTCAACCAGATCATTACCTTTAAAGCGATATGCTTTCATTGTTGCAACGTTAACAATTCCTGCAAAAGCCCCATTTTCCATTATGGGCAGTTCAAAGGCAATAACGTTTTTCCCGAATTTATCCTGCAACTGTTCAAAAACTTTATAGTAGTCTGAATGTTCCTCATCAATTTTACTAATAAAGAACAACTTAGGGAGTTTCAGTGACGATGCTTCATCCCAGGCTTTTTCGGTTCCAACCTGTACACCGTCTTTGGCACTTGCAAGAATAATTACGCCATCAGCCACGCGTATGCCCTGTTTCATTTCACCAACAAAATCAAAATAACCGGGAGTGTCAATAATATTAACCTTGTTCCCCTGCCATTCCAAAGGTGCCAATGATGTATTGGTGGTTATGTGGCGCTTGATTTCCTCAGGATCATAGTCCATAACGGTATTTCCATTGACAACACTGCCAAACCTGTCGGTTGCCTTGGCATTAAACAACATCGACTCGGCAAGTGTTGTCTTGCCCACCCCTCCGTGGCCAAGCAAGCAGACATTGCGTATTTTATCTACGCTGTATTCCTTCATATCAATTCCCCCTTCATTCTAGCCTGTGTTAACAGGCAGGATTTCTTCAGAATAATGATTATCAGATTTAAATAAAAGAAAAATTGCTTAGCAATTTCCGAACATTATTAACGAGGCGATTGATCAGCCGCACCTCCTGCTTAATGAATTATGTATCAGTCATCCTTTACAGGCCTAATAATCCATTTCATTCCGGTAAACCCTATACCGTATTATACCAAACTTCGCAATTAGTTAATATAGAAAAAGAAATTTTTTGTTACAAATTAATAAGATTTCTTTATTTTAATGTCCCATTATTGTTAGTATATCATGATCCTTTATATGGTTTCCAGTAGTATATGTTGGTATTAAATCCCCATGTCTGAATTCAAAAATATATTACGATAATCCTGAGGGGAGACGCCGACATATTTTCTGAATACTTTGGCAAAATAGTTCGGGTTTTCAAATCCCACCGCATTGGAAACTTCATATATTTTTTTACTGTCATGAGCCAAAAGACTTTTTGCAGTGTTTATTTTGATTTTTGTTATATAAACAGATAATTGCTCGCCTGTTTTTTGCCGGAACAGGCGGGACAAATAAGACGGGTTGACCCTAAATACGGCATATCCCTTGCCTGTTCCTGTTTTTTCTAATAAAATATGATATAATTACCGGGAGGAGCAAAGAAACCAAATTTGGAAAGGGTGATATGCATGTCTTTGCCATATAGAGATGTATTAAATGATATTTCCCCGTATGTTCCAGGAAAACCAATAAGCGACGTTCAAAGAGAACTTGGACTTACCGAGGTTATTAAGCTTGCATCCAATGAAAATCCTTATGGATGTTCGAAAAATGTTGAGAAAGTGTTAAAAAATTTCCTTTCGGATATTGCTTTATATCCTGACGGAAACGCCACCGTTCTTCGTGAAAAGCTCGCAGAAAAACATGGTTTAAAACCCGAACAGTTTATTTTCGGGGCAGGCTCAAATGAGATTATAACATTTATAGCCCAGGTATTTTTAAACCCAGGCGATGAATCAATATATGCAGATCCTTCGTTTACCTGGTATGAAACCGCCGTAAAAATGTCGGGCGCAACCGGCGTAACAATTCCGTTAAAGGATTATGTTCATGACCTTGAGGCGATGAAAAACGCCATTACAGATAAGACAAAGGTTATATGGATATGCAATCCTAACAACCCTACCGGCACAATAGTTACAACACAGCAACTGGACGATTTTCTCAGGTCAGTACCCGGCAACATAGTAATTGTGCTTGACGAAGCCTATTATGAGTACGCAAAAGGGGAAAACTATCCCGAAACCGTACCGCTTCTTGAAAAATACCCGAACTTAATAATCCTTCGCACATTTTCAAAAGCTTATGGCCTTGCATCTCTTCGGGTTGGCTATGGAATGGCCTCCGGTGAGATTATTTCCTACCTTAATCGCATACGTCCGCCTTTTAACGTAAACACACTTGCACAAATGGCCGCCGTCGCAGCACTGGACGATCAGGATTTCGTTCAGAATACGGTAAATGAAACAAAGAAAGGCCTGAACTTTTTATACAATGCTTTTGATGGGCTAAATCTTCGTTATGTCAGATCCTACACCAACTTTATTTGGGTGGAGACAAAGCTTTCTTCAAAAGAACTGTTTGAAAAGCTTTTGCGTAAAGGTGTCATAATCCGGCCGTTCATGGGAAACTGGGTAAGAATAACCGTTGGAACGCATGAAGAAAACAATAAGTTAATCTCCGCCTTAAAAGAAGTGCTTTAATATGGCTTCTGCAATAACAATGTCTTCGGCAGTAGTTATTTTTATGTTTGTGTAACTGCCCATAACCATACGTACCCTATACCCCAGCCTTTCTGCGAGAACCGAATCATCAGTGCCGCGAAAGCCGTCCAAAGCTGCGTTCCTGTGTGCATCGGCAAGAATATTCTTGCGGAAAGTCTGAGGGGTCTGTATGGCCCATAAAAATGAACGATCAGGTGTCTGCTTCACATTTAACTCTTCATCTACTTTTTTGATTGTATCTTTAACGGGTACGCCAACACAGGCTGCTCCGTCTTTTAGTGCAACATCAACAGACCTTTGTATAATATCGGTTGTCACGAAAGGCCTTGCCCCATCGTGCACTGCAACAATTTCAGATTCATGGCTGACATGGCATAGCCCGTTGAAAACCGACGCCTGCCTGTCTTCTCCGCCTTCAGCAACGGCAGTTATTTTTTTAAAATTATACGGTTTTATAACAGAATTTATAAAAAAATTCTTATCATTTTTATTTATGACAACGATTATTTCAGATATGCATTCTGCTTTTTCAAATACATCTATTGTATGAGCCAGAACCGGCTTACCATTAAGCAGCAGATACTGCTTGTTAATCTTTGAATTCATCCGGCTTCCTTTTCCTGCTGCCACAATTATTGCCGAAGCCTTAGTATATATTTCACCCATCGGAATAACCTTTTCTTTTCCTTATTTGGCAATTGATAAATTGGCTGTTTTGAATTTTGCAAAAATCATTCTTCCCGCAGAAGTCTGAAGCACGCTTGTAACTATTACATCCACCTCATAACCTTTGTACTTGCATGCTCCTTCAACCACAACCATGGTTCCGTCATCCAGGTAACCAACACCCTGCCCGTTTTCCTTTCCCTCTTTGACAATCTTCACAGTCATCTCTTCACCTGATACCGCAAGAGGTTTCAGTGCACTGGACAGATCATTTATATTCAATATCGATATACCGGATATTGATGCGACTTTATTCAGATTATAGTCATTGGTAACAATACATGCCTTTTCATCTTTAGCAAACTGCATCAACCGTTCATCCACTTCAATGGATGAATCATACTTTGTCTTGGCAATTTTCAAAGGAATCCGGGAATCATTTTTGAGGCTGTTTAAAACATCCAGACCTCGGCGTCCCTTTGTCCTAATCAAGTCGTCGTGTGAATCGGCAAGACGTCTTAACTCCTCCAGGACAAAATCCGGAATGACCAGTTCACCTTCGATAAAACCGGTACGGCAAATATCGAGGATCCTTCCGTCTATTATAACACTTGTATCAAGTATTTTTCGTATAAAGCTATGCCTTTTTTTATCTTCCAGTATGTTTTCATTCCTTTTGGATAAAGCCAGAAAGACACCCAAACTGCCGAACAGTATGTTTGTAATTATCGTTAACGGAATTCCTATAATCTGTATTCTCATGAAAGCAACCGACAGAAGATTTGCTATTATAAGTCCTGCTATAAGCCCGCCGGCACAAATCATAAGCTCATATAATGAAAGGGATAACAGAATTTTTTCAGCCTTTTCAACCGATACAACCGCAAAGCTTACCGTTTTGCCTCCTATGACCAGCATAAGAGCGCCAAACGCTACCGAGGTAATTACAACAATACATATGCCCGTGAATGAATAAAGACTTAATCCGGCCCTCAAAAATACAAATCGTGTAACTGTATAACCAGTTATACCGCCTACTATGGCAAAAGCATACTTAAGAGCTTTTTCTAACATTAGACCGACTCCTGACATATAATCTTATAAATACATATGGTTTAATGTTTCAATGAGGCTTTCCTTGCTGTTTATACTCTTATTCTGTAATTTATTATGTTTTCTATCTCGTCAGGTTCCATGTTCTCGGCAAAAACCAGTTCGCTGATCAGTATCCGCTTCGCACTGCTAAGCATTTTTCGTTCGCCTGTAGACAAACCCTTTAGCCTGTCACGAATCATTAAAGTTTTCACAACTTCAGCTACATCAAACACATTTCCGCTTTTTATCTTGATCATGTTTTCACGGTACCGTTTGCTCCAGTTTGTTGTCTGCTCAACATTCTTTTCTTCGAGGGAATTAAGAACCCTGTCTGCAACTGATTTGTCGACAACTGCTCTGATCCCAATGCTTCCGGCCTTGTTAATAGGAATCATCAGCCTCATTTCGCCAAAAGGCATTTTCATAATATAATACTTGCCCTTTTCACCAAGAAATTCTTTTTCTTCAATTGATTCAATGATTCCGGCTCCGTGCATCGGGTATACTATCTTGTCGCCAACTTCATACATGATTACACTCCTTCTTTGCGCCCATACCCATATTTTTATCCTGTGTACACATTCACTAAAGGTGTGGATGCATAAACCAGAAAAATATGCAATACAGTCAGGAGAACAATATACTAATGATAGTGCATCAATATTTCCTTCCAATTCTTTAGCCAGTCAAAGGGTCAATTTTTAGTATACTACATGCTCGCGCAATTGTCAAAATCTGAAACCCGAGGGCCGTTTCATACGTTTGGACTTCCATTCAAACAAAATTTAGTTAATTGGTGATTTATGGTGCTCCATGTATTTTTCTGCGATGAAAGCCAGGTTCTGTCCGGCTGTTTTTATTTGACAAACGCAATGGAAAAAATTTATAATAAAGGTGATGTACAACTTATTATCGTGTTGCGGGAAATGAGGTGCATAGAGAGTGACAAAGCTGAAAAATAGCATTCTTGACGAATTCCAGTATACCTCCCAGGATCTTCTCATCCGTAATAAAAGCATACTAGATTCAATGACAAAAATGACAGACTCATGCGCAAGAATTTCCAGAACCCTGGTTAAAGCTGTTACCCAATGCGGTTGCATCAAAATAAACGGTGAAAAACAGGAAATCCCTAATCTGACCGACACTCTCGAAGAGGCTCAGGCCCATATGAAAACGCACCTGTCAGGCACATTATGTGAAAACTGCCGCGATTTACTGGAGAAAGATATAGGGCGCAACCTTTTTTACCTTGCAGCAATATGTAACACTCTAGATTTGAATTTATACGACATTATACTTAAGGAACTGAAAAGGTTGAAGCTTTTGGGAAAATACAGTCTGAGATAACGTGAGGTTGATTACATGCAAAATACAATTACAAAACAATTTTTGCTTACGCCGCAAGCAGGAAAGAAACTGATAGCAAAATCCTTTGTTCATATTCCTGAAATACTGAAGGCCTTAAAAGATCAGACAATTGTAATAATTGCAGGCACTACAAACAGTTATATTGCACAGGAACTTCTGAATTATATGGATCAGTCCGGTGATTTTTCTGCAAAAGGTTTTTACCGTGGCATTACATTGCCGCCGGGATATGTAAATGATGGGCAGAAAGCAGAATTCCCCGGTGACGTTGTAATTGAAAAAGGAGTTTATATAAAGGGCAAAACCATTTTTGATGTCGCAGACGATTTGGATAAAGGCGACATAATCCTTAAAGGGGCAAATGCGGTTGACCTGGTCAATAGAAAAGCAGGAGTGCTTGTCGGCCACCCGAAAGGGGGCACCATTCAGGCGGCGTTAACCGCGGTTATAGGCAGAAGGGCGGTATTGTATATACCGGTTGGTCTTGAAAAAAGAGTCTACGGTGATATGGATGAACTTGCAGCAATAATGAATTCGCCGGATGCAACCGGGCCAAGACTGATGCCTGTCACCGGGAATATAATTACCGAACTGGATGCCATTAATATAATGACGGGGGCTTCTGCACGTCTTGTAGCTGCAGGAGGAATTTGCGGAGCTGAAGGAAGCTGTTATATTGCTGTTTCAGGAAGTGAACAGCAGGTTTCAAAAGCCGCTGAAATAATCGAATCGGTAAAATATGAACCTCAGTTTGCTTTATAGATAGTATTTGCGGATTCCGACGGAGCTGTCTTTAATGCAGCTCCGTTTTCTATTCGCCAAATGTTCAACCGGCTCTGTATCCGGTAAAAGAGCTATAATTATACAACCGGAAGGTACCTTCACAATTATGGCCAAATCGGTCTTTATGCAGGTATTTCCCTCTGGAAAGCCGAAACAACACGTACATTATATTTTGAATAAACCTTCAGGTGGCACTCGTATATTAATATATCAAAACAGAAAGCCAAGGGCTTCTTCCACCGTACCGGCAAATAAAAGCTCAATCCCGTCTGTACCGGTTATTGAGTTGCTTTTGTTCCCGGATGGCACCAGGCACTTTTTAAAACCCAGCCGTTTTGCCTCAGTGATTCTTTTTTCCACCTGGCTTACCGGTCTTACTTCTCCTGTAAGCCCCACTTCCCCTATCACAACAGTATCAGGATCAATGGATTGGTTTTTAAAGCTTCCTGCAATACTTGCTATTACTCCCAAATCACATGCAGTTTCATCAATCCGTATTCCTCCGACAACATTGACATAGGCATCATGATTATATAACTGCATTCCTACCCTTTTCTCCAAAACAGCCATCAACATTGTCAGCCTGTTGTAATCTATCCCTGTGGCCATGCGCCTGGCTATTCCGAAACTGGTCGGAGTCACCAGCGCCTGTACTTCAAGCAGCATTGGCCTTGTTCCTTCAAGGCTTGCAACAATAACAGAGCCAGGCTGATCCTTTGCACGGCAATCCAGGAACAAGCCCGAAGGGTTGTTTACTTCTTTCAACCCCTGCTGGGTCATCTCAAAAAGACCTATTTCATTAGTAGAGCCAAAACGGTTTTTAACCGCCCTTAGAATCCTGTAATTTTGATGCCTTTCGCCTTCAAAGTATAAGACAGTGTCAACCATGTGCTCCAAAACCCTTGGTCCTGCAATTGCGCCTTCTTTCGTAACATGTCCGACAATAAAAACAGTTATGCCCTCACCTTTCGCAATCCTCATCAAATGGCCTGTTACTTCGCGAACCTGGCTTACACTCCCCGGGGCAGATGTCAGTTCTTCGCTGTAGACAGTCTGGATCGAATCAAGAATAACCACCTGCGGCTTTATTTCGTCAATTAGCCTGTTTATATTCTCAAAATTGGTTTCTGATACCATCAGTATGTTCCCATTGTTTACCGAAAGCCTCTCAGCCCTGATTTTTATCTGCTTTACCGATTCTTCCCCCGAAATATACAATATTTTAATATTATGATTATGCGACAATATACCGCATACCTGAAGCAGCAACGTGGATTTCCCTATGCCCGGGTCACCGCCTACAAGTACAAGGGAACCGTCAACAATTCCACCGCCCAGCACCCTGTCAAGCTCCTGCATCCCGGTCTTAACCCTTTGTTCCGACTCCTTCGATACTTCTGTAAGGGGTATAGCCTTTGGCAGTGGTCTCTCGGAAACATTTCGCCGGACTTCAGATTCCATTTCTTCTGTGAATGTGTTCCATTGCAAACATGCAGGGCATTTTCCCAGCCACTTGCGTGATTCGTAGCCGCATTCTGAACATACAAATATTGCTTTTGACTTCACAGATACAAAACCCCTTTAATATTTTATTGCCGGTTCTGTTCACACGGTTTTTAAGGCTGCCCTATCCCGCCGTTTCCAATAAGACCCTTCAAAGCCAGCACAAACATCGCATGGGACCATGTTAATGGTATAACCCAGCATGGTTTTCGGTCATTATTGTCGACCTGTTCTGGAAGAAATCCCAAATGTGTCGCACCTTTTACACACCAGTGGAAATATTCCCGTGCTTTGCCGATATTGCCTGTCTTTATATGATACAGTGCGAGCCACAGGGTTGAAACAATCCACGGATTTCCCCCTGCATAATTATCTTCATGATAGCGGTATATTCCTCCGGCTTTTTCACAATACAACGTTTTCTCTATTTTTTCTGCAGTGTTCCTGACCAAAGGATGCCCGGGTTCAAATATGCCAAACGGTATCGCAGGTCCTAACAGGCTTATATCCATTTTTCCATCCACCGCAGACACTTCTCTTGTATATCCCTTTGGATTTACCTTAATAACAACGGTATTCGAGGTGGGCTCGTTTCCCCATGGATTAAGCTTTGTACGTACGCTTCTAAAAAAAACACCGTTTTCTTCATCTACAAGGTTCTCCTCAAGGGCCTTTTTTATATTATCCGCAATACCACGCCAATGGTCAATTGTTTTTTTTGATGCTCCCAGGCACTCCGCCATATTAGCCGCTGCATAAAGCCCGGCAATTACCGCCGCCGTGGAATAGGTATGCTCACCCATTCTTTCCTCCCATATGTCAAAACTGGGAAGAGGCAGGCCGGTATCACTGTCGATGAACCTTTCCAAAAACATGCATGCTTTTAATACAGAAGGCCAGACCTTTTCCAGGAAGCCGATATTTTTCACATACAGGAAATGGTTCCACATGCCATACAGGATTGAACCCGTTTCGTCTATCTGTATTCCCCATGAAGGAGCAATGTTCCCGTTCATGTGATAGCGCTGGTGCCAAAATCCTTCATTGTCCTGTACCCTTACAGCCCATTCATAAAATCTTTCAGAGTCATTATACAAACCTGCCTCATTCAGCGCAGTTGTAATAAAGGCTCCGTCCCTGCCCCAGCAATAGGCATACCTTCCGCACTGGGTAAACCCTTCATCTATTTCGGGGGATGCAAGAAGGGCTCCGGTATTCTTATCCGACATTAATTTGAAAAGAAGGAGTGATCTGCGGTAAATTCTGTCAACCTGTTCATTTCCGCTGCGGACATCCACACAGTTTTTTAAAAAGTCTGCCCAATATTCCTTAGTAATGCTAAAAAGGCTGTTGAATCCTATGCCTTTAATATTTCCTACCAAATCCTTCAATGAATTCATGTTGCGCGAAAAAACAATATACAGCGTTATACATTTTTCTCCTTCGGGCTGGATTTCACCAAAATCCCACAATAAAGCGCCATCGGGAGACATACCTATGCTGTCAATGCCATTGAGCCTTCCCTCCCATACTGCACGGAACGGATTATTCCCTATTTGGAATTCTTTCACTTCCATATCCGATGCGATAGCCCAGCAGTTGTCATGCCTGTAATGCACCAGGGCATCCAGTTCGAAATCAAACATAGTATTACCCATGTCAAAGGTATGAGAAATTACATGGGAGGCAAGACCCATACCCAGGCTGATGCTTCTGTCACCTGTATTTTTTATGTTATACCGGCGAATCAGAACATCCTGATCGGGCACACAAAAATCGGTCTGGATAACCTGCAAAGATAACCTGCTGATTTTAACCGTTGTCTGCAATATATTCGTATCTTCAATATAAGTCTGATGTACTTCATGATCGCCTTCGCTGAACCACATTGTACTGTTCGGAGCATTTTTGTCAAAAAAGCCTGTAAGCATTTTTTCAATATGCTGAGGAAAATCTATTTCAGGCCAATACAGCCTTATAAGCTCACCCGTCTCTGAAATACAGCCAAGCATGCTGCCGTTTCCTATAACAGCATTGTTAATGTACGGTTTCCCCATAGTGTCCTCCGACAGAAAATTAGTACAGACAAAATATTATAATTCCCAATCAATCAAACTAATTGAATATTTCCCATATAAAGAGACGGGAATACACAGGCAGTTTGTTAGGTTTTATTGCCAGATTCATTGGCCACATTTTGCTTGTGGACGACAGGTACAACGGTGTCATGAAATCGCTCCACACCCCCATAAACTGGAGAAGGAACGTAGTTATAAGAACAGGCATCATCAACGGCATAACGATCCTGAAAAATAACAGAAGCGCAGTCGCGCCGTCAATTACAGCGGCTTCATTTATTTCAACGGGAATAGAGCTTACAAAGTTACTGATAGTAAAAATGCAGAACGGAATCATACTGCTTACAAACGCAATAATCACTCCAATTTATAACAACCAGATAATTTTCAGCTATGAATCACATTCTCACACTGCAAAGGAAATTAACGAACATTAACCTCATGGTGAAACATCCGCCAACACGGGGTGCACCATCTTTTACAGATGTATATGAGCTTGACGGCAACACAGGGTTTACTGCTTGCGTTGCTGAAATGCTTATTCAAAGCCACCGTCCGGAAATAGAACTTCTTCCTGCTCTGCCCGTTTTATGGGCATCGGGCAGGGTAAAAGGCCTATGTGCACGAGGTGCTTTTATTGTTGATATCGAATGGCGGGACAATATGCTTGTACACGTTCGTATTTGCGCAAGGAAAGATTCGTTTTGCCGCCTTCGTTTCAGGGAGCATAAAGTCCAATTTAATGCCGAAGCAGGAAAGTGCTATGAATTTGACGGTAATCTCAACCGCTTATAGTCCGGTATTCAAAGAACAAACCTGTTCATTCCGGTAAAGCCCCTAAGGAAAATACATTCCCGTTTCATACATAAACCCGGTTTGGGCAAATCCGCCAGACCAGGTTTTTTTCCTCATTTACCATATATATCTATTTTCATGGTTAAAATGTTTGTTTTACCAATCATAATTTTGCACTTGATGAAGAAAATATGTCTATAGACATAAAAACGACTAATGGAGGATATATGGTCATTTTGATCCATTTATTTATATTTTTATTTTCATACCTTGTTCAATTGTTATTATTCATTTTAAGTGTATATTATCTGATTGTCATTATTTCCGGATGGCTGCCTTTCTCCGGTAAAAACGCAAATAAAAATGAAACTTTTCGTTACCACAGGTTTGCTGTGGTCATTCCTGCCCATAACGAGGAAAAGGTTATACGAAGTATGGTGGAAAGCCTCCATAAACAGCAATATCCGAAGGATCTGTTTGATATTTTCGTCATATGCGACAATTGCACCGACAACACCGAATATGAAGCTAAAAAAACCGGGACACATGTACTTGTGCGACAAAACAGCACAGAAAGAGGCAAAGGATATGCACTGGACTGGGCTTTTGCCAGGCTGTTCTCTCTAAATGAGCAATATGATGCCATATGCGTTTTTGACGCAGATAATGTTGTATCAGGAACTTATCTCAGTGAGATAAATAAAATGCTGAATGACGGGCACGAAGTTATTCAGGGTTACATCGACAGTAAGAATCCGTTTGATTCCTGGATTTCCCTTTCATATTCAATAGCTTTCTGGCTGTCTAACAGGATATTTCAGCAAACACGGCATAATTTGGGCCTGTCCTGCGGTTTATGCGGCACCGGATTTTGCGTTCGGACTTCTGTTTTGAAGGAAATAGGCTGGGGTGCCACCTGCCTGACAGAGGACCTGGAATTTACAATGAAGCTTATATTGAATAATAAAAAAGTTGCCTTTTGTAAAACAGCAATTGTTTATGATGAAAAACCCCTGACTTTTATGCAATCCTGGAAACAGCGCAAGCGCTGGATGCAGGGGCATACCGACTGTGCAAAAAGATACCTGCCAAAGCTCATCAAAAAGTCCTTTATCGAAGGGGACCTGGCGGCTTTTGACGGGAGTATATATCTTACTCAGCCAATCCATTTTATTTGCTTCGGCCTGGCAGCAATAATTTCATGGTTGAAGATGGCATTCCCTTCAATGCCCTTCTACATAATCGGATATTCTTACCCGGCCGATGTCTGGTCACTGATTGTTTTTATTCAGATGACCTTTGGCCCGTTGGTTGTGTTTTTTAACAAAAAATGGGATGTAAGGATTCTTATTGGTTTTCTTGTATACCCGATTTATTGTTTTTCATGGTTACCTGTAACAATTGCGGGAATCAAGGACTCGGGGAAAAAAGAATGGAACCACACAGCCCATACAAGGGACATATCCATAGAGGACATTGAAAGATCGTAATCTGAAATCGCTGAAAATAAAAATATATTAAAATTTTAGATATACAATATATAAAAATGAGAGAAGTGAGGAAAATTATTATGCATATGGGACAGATGATAATTGTGAATGGGAGTATTGCTTGTTGAATGGATAATACCGTTAAGCAGCGCAGCTTTTGATTGTAATTATGTTGTATATCGAACTAAAGATCTATTTATGAAAACATATATAGTAATATAAAAAGACAAATAGTTACTGTAGCAATTATTATGGGAACTGGATAATATTGTAGAAGCGAGGAAAAAAGAAGCTATGATTGAAATACCTTTCCAATCACTCAATAAAGTGTTTTGGGTTAATAGAATAGGTATTGAAAATGATTTGGCTTCTTTTTTGCAATTATATAAAAAGTTAGATAAAAACATGTTAAATGATAATAATCTATTAATAGAAGCAGTGAATTCGGCGCAAATAGAAGGTGCAAGGACAACATATGCTGACACGTTAAAAATAGTAGAAGGAAATGCTAAAATTAAAAATAAATCAGAAAAAATGGTTGTTAACATAAAAATATAGAATTTTCAAATAATGCTTTTGGAGATGTCACGTTTATTGTAAAATATATGTTAAAGGCTATAAGTGTGCTAATGTTGTTAATAATTAAGGGTCAGTGTTGATTAAGAAGGTGAGAAGGAATGTTCTTGATGGATCAAATAAGGGATATGGATTTGTCAAAGAATTTAAAATATTTGTTTGTTACAACGGATTGTGAAGAATATGTTTTACAATATGATAAAGAATTAAATTCATGGGTTTCTGATATAATTATTTTATCAGATAATGAAGTAAAGTCATGGTTGGAAGAAAATTGTGTTTATGTTTCACTGATA
>DATCKN010000027.1:0-7713 GCA_036562185.1 Thermoclostridium sp. | reverse complement strand
GAGAATTGACTAAGCAAGCGGGACTGGCAAGTATGTGCGGCTGAATGCTGAAGGAAGAAGAATATCGGAAAGCCGTATGCGGGAAAACTGCACGTACGGTTTGATGAGGGGGCGGTGGTAACCCCACTGCTCTACTCTATCAATTATATCTATAGGAGGCCTGGTGGAACCAGGGGCTGATGACGGAAGCTGTGCGGGCAGTTATCGATTTCTTCCTTGACGATGTGGGAATGCAGCTGATCTATGCCTCACATTCAAGTGATAATCCTGCCTGAGGGAGAGTTATGCAAAAGGCAGGAATGAAATATCAGGACCGTTACAGGTATTCAATTGCCATCTGACGGTCTCTGCAGCGATTCCATTATACCAGAGGCGTTTCAGGTCTCATTTTTATTATTAAGTAAACAGAACAGAATCTACCCAAAGGAGGTTAATGAATGGTAATAGTTTATGAATCTAAAACAGGGTTTACCAAAAGGTATGCAGAAATGCTTGCCGCTAAAACAGGACTGAAGGTATTCCATGTAAAGGAAATCTCAAAGCTTAGTCAGGATGAAGAAATCATTTTTCTTGGCTGGATAAAAGTCGGGAAAATACAGGGCCTTAATAAAGTGCGAAAATATAATGTCAAAGCTGTTTGTGGCTCTGGTACAGGGCGGACTGCCGAACCTGATGTCGAAACGGTTGTTGCCAGGAACAATATCAAGGGCATTCCGTTTTTTTACCTGCGAGGGGGCTGTTTACCGCTGAAAAAAATGAAGGGTATGGACAGGATCATGCTGTCAATGTTCGTAAAGATGCTGAAGAGCCGCAAGGATAAAGATGAAAGAACAGAAGAATCGATCGATATAATTGTAAACGGATTCGACGGTGTTAAGGAAGAAAACCTTGTACCTTTGCTCGAATGGCTCAAAAGCCAGTCCACATCCAGGAGCGATGAATAGATCGGCGAGGCTGCTCCATTCTTATATTGTTCATATTGTAACGATATGGATCAATATACCAATACACGATTCATATAAAAAATCCTTGAAGTCACTAAAGACTTCAAGGATTTTCTTCATCCGGGAACGGGGAAACGGTAAAAAAGGATCAGGAATCCAATTCTTTGTAAATGGGATTGCCTAAACTAATCAAGCTGGATATAACGCCGGTCACGCCGGTTATCAGAAACATAACCGCTATACCTGAGCCTTTGCCTGGCCCGACAATGACGCAAAGAAGCCGCTGCAATGGCGAAGCAGATTGCATGAACGGTTCAAAGACTTTATCGGCGAGGATCCCGCCCAGGAAAAGCCCCAAAGGTCTTGTGAAAAACTGGAGCGTATCACGGGTGGAAAACACGCGGCCCTGCATCTGTGCAGGCACTTTGGTCCTCATAATGGTCGTGAGGTTTGCGCTTATGAACGGAAGGGGAAAATTCCCGGCGAATGCCGCGAATACCCAGATCCATGCATTCCGCCCAATTGCCCATAGGATGTTGGCCAGAAGGAAAGAAACCGCTAATGAAATAAATATCACTCGGGATTTTCTTTTCGCCGGCCTTAAGATCGTTACGACCACGCTTCCTACAAGTGTGCCAATGCCAACTGTTGATGAAACTATGCCAAGTATTGACTGGTTATCCCCTGTCCTTGCGAGTATCAGGGCCGGAAGTATTCCAAACCCGGTCAGATACGCAAGTAAGTTGATGAATGCGAAAAAAAGTATGATTTTCAGGATCGCTTTGTGCTCTTTCAAAAAGTTGAATCCCTCAAGACAGCTTTTGAAGAACGGTTCTTTCTTTTCACCGTTATCAGCTGACACAGGAGGAATGCGTATAAAAAACAGCAATGTTGAAAAAGCAATTCCGAATGTTATAAGGTCCAGTACCAGCATCAGACGAAGTCCGCTGAAGCTAAGCAAAGCAGTCGCGAGTGTGGGCGATACAATAGATACAAGAGAGCCCGAAAAAGCCTGCAGCCCGCTCACCCTGGCGTATTGCTCTTTTGGCGCGATCAGCGATACAGCGACATAGGAAGCAGGGTTCTGGAAAGCATTCATCAGACTTATAAGAGTGTTTACGATATACAAATGCCAGATCTGAAGATTGCCCGCTGAGTATAAGCATAATACTGTCAATGTTCCAAGTGCGGCAACTAGATCGCTTGTCAGCATGACTTTCTTCTTATCCCATTTGTCCGCCAAAGTTCCGGCAATAAAGCAAAACAATATAGACGGTAGATAAGAACAGGCCGTAAGCCAAGCTATACTTGAAACAGTGCCATGCTGCTCGTATGCCCATATGGTGAGCGCGAAACCTGACATCGAACTTCCAAGTGTGGAAACTGCCTGACTGCTCCAAAGAATGAGAAAACTCCGTAATTCGAGTAGTTTATTTAACTGTTTCATGACTTTGCTCCTTTTCTTAATATTAGTTCAGGAATGCAAAGTCTTATATCGGACGGAAAATCTACCGCTCCATGCAACTACCGTCCTTTATCAGACTCTGCATGGAGCTGAAGCGCCGCAAAACGGTCTTTTCATATTTGTCACCCCCAGTCCGTAATGTGATTCAATAGTATCAAATTGTTTGTAAAATTTCAATAAACAGAAGCGTCATACGCATGAAAACTATCTCCAACCAGCGATCTTTTCATGGATTTTGAATGAAGATAACCCGCCAAAGAAATGGAATATTGAGATTGATATAGCTGATTGTTACAATATGTTTGAGCTTACATGGAGTACAATTTGATCATAATTTGATGGAAGGTATTTAAAATGGAGATTCTGGATGTTGTTGATAAAAGCGGCAATCCGACAGGACAAACGGTAGAACGCGAAAAAGCTCATGAGGAAGGCATAATGCACAGGACATCGCATGTATGGCTTCTCAGAAAAAAACATTGTAAGGTCCAGATCCTGCTTCAGAAAAGGTGTGAGACCAAGGAATCATTCCCTGGATGTTATGACATTTCAAGCGCCGGCCATATCCCTGCAGGAATGGATTTTGCCGAATCTGCCATAAGAGAGCTGCAGGAGGAACTCGGAATTTCAGCTTCTGATGATGAACTCGTATTCTGCGGAGACAGAATCGTAATCTGGGATGATCGTTTCTCCGGAAAACCTTTTCATGACAGGCAGTACTCGCGAGTATTCATTTTGTGGCGGGACATAGATGAAGAAGAATTTAAACTTCAAAAAGAAGAAGTTGACAGCGTGCTTTGGATGGATCTGGATGAGTGCATTGCAGCAGTCGAGAAGAACCAAATAAAGAACTGTATTTATCCGGAAGAACTGAAAATGGTAAAGGCCGCTTGTGGATGCAAGTAAATGATACTTTTGGTGTAGGTGAAGTCAGCCGGGCAGGATCCTTGGACTGATGGAGTATCTTATGACTGATGAAGGTTTGCTGGATACCCAGTACGGGGTGAAGGGTGTGACTTATACCTGGAATGAGGACAGGGCCACGCTGACGCTGACACAGGATGCAACAGATGATATGGCTAACGGCAGCAAGAATTACGCACTGGGGAGTTGCATGCTGTTGGACAACTACGCACGGCGCAGACATTGGGAAACCATGCTGTCGTTGTGCTTTCTGCCGGACTTCCGGAATGCACCGGCGATTTTCCGAACTTCTGTACGGCTTCAGCAGGTTTCGATTCATCTCCCCGATGATTTCTTCGCCGTATCCTGTTCTGTCAGGATGCTGCTTGCATAAATACAACAAATATGTTATCATACTGCTGATATTTCCGGAAGCGAGGTAATCCAATGCCGGCGAATGCTTAACTTGACTAACTGAATATCAGCTGAAGAAAGCAGTTGTACCCATTTTGGGGCTATATTATTGTGCTTTTTTCAGTTTATCAAGTTAAGAATAGCGGTACTTTCAACCTTGCTGAAGTGATAATGCTGATCATGGATGTTGTCACATATGCGATAGTAAAGTATAAACAGTACCGTGCTTAACTGCACGGTATTATTGTTTATATTCACGCTGATATGCATCAAGGGGTTTATGTTATGTACCAGTGACGACATTTGATATGATATTTATTCTAAAGGTCATGTGTAAAAGACTGCAGGTGAAAAGCTTTTGCTATTCGCCTGCAGTTTTTTGTTGGAGATTTAAAGGAGGCTCGATCGAATGATTATAAAACAATAAGCCGATTTTGATTTTGGCGGTGTTAAGGATCCATTTTACAGACAGTTACTGTGTGTTTGAAGTTGAAAAAATAAGAGTTCTTACAGCAAGAGAGGGGTCAAGAGATGAGTATCATAAAAGTAAATAATCTATCCAAATCATATAAAATCCATGAAAAGCAGGAGGGTCTGAAAAATACTATAAAAGACTTGTTTAATCGTAAATATGTGTACAAAGATGCTGTCAACGATCTGAATATGACGATAGAAAAAGGTGAAATCGTTGGGCTGCTCGGTGAAAATGGTGCTGGTAAGACTACAACACTTAAAATGCTCACCGGCATTCTGTACCCTACATCCGGAGAGGTCACTGTTCTAAACTATATTCCAACGCAAAGAAAGCGTGAATTTCTCAGAAAGATAGCTTTTGTCATGGGGAATAAGAGCGATATCAACTGGGATCTGCCGGCTATTGATACCTTCAGATACCAAAACTCGTCTATCAGGTGCCTGACGAGTTATATAAAAAGAATATCGATATGCTGGCGGAAATGCTCAATGTCAAACATTTATTAAATACTCAGCTGCGCCGCCTTTCTTTGGGCGAACGTATGAAAATGGAGCTGATAAACAGCTTTCTCTATTCCCCTGAGATCGTTTTTCTTGATGAACCTACGATCGGACTGGATTTAAGCAGTCAGCTCGCCATAAGGAAGTTTCTGCGCGAATACAGGGCAGAAAGAAAAACGACTATTATTATCACGAGCCATTATATGGACGATATCGAGGAAACCTGCGACAGGGTTATCCTCTTGTCTAAAGGAAGTAAAATATTCGACGGTGCCATCAGCGAAGTATCCAGGTTATACTCATCGAATAAAGTCCTGCAGCTGGTATTTGACCAATCGATCGATCCTCATGAGTTTGCAAAGTACGGGGAGATTATAGAGTTTGCAGACAATACTCTGAAATTGATGATCGAGAAAGAACGATACAGAAGTATCGTCACCGGGTTGATCGATCAAAACAGAAACCTGATCGACATCTCATTAACAAATGTACCTTTTAAGCATATTGTCAACCAGATCATGGTCGATGGGAGGATGTCATAAATGCAAAAATACCTGTATAGTTTCAGGATGTACTTGTTAACATCGTTCCAATACCGGTTTGACACGGTGCTGGAACTGATAATGTCTAATATCAGCATGTTTATTACAATTATCTTTTGGATACTTATTTACCGGAGCGACGGGACAGGTGAAATCAATGGATATACGATCGCTGATATGATTACATTCTTTGTTGTGTCGAGCCTGTTCCGAACATTTATACTGAACGGCGGCGGTTTTGAAATTTCAGGCATGATAAAAAACGGAGATTTGGGCAAGGTTATGATAAAACCATACAGCATAAATATGTTTCTATACTGGAAACATCTTTCCAATGCTTTGTTTGGGTTTCTAAAGCAGTTTTCATTATTGCTGATGATCGCACCTTTTTTTGCGCAGTACCTAACATGGGATTTATCAGTGCACTCAGCGATTCTTTTAGTAATATACCTGGCAACAGCAACGGTTATTAGTCATCTCATGTGGTCGTTGCTTGGGATGGTGGCCTTTTGGCTCGAGCAGGCGCAGGCTGTTATGTGGTCCTTTGCCGTTATATTGAATTTCCTGTCAGGAATGTTTATGCCCCTGGATTTTTTCCCGGATTGGAGTGTCAGGGTATTGGAACTGATGCCTTTTGCTGCATTCAGCTATATACCGGCTAAATTGTACATGAACCAGATTTCTCCCGCAGAAAGTGTTAATTTGCTGATTGTTTATATAATGTGGATTTTTGTTCTGATGACTCTAAACCTGGCAGTTTGGAGAGCGGGAGTGAAAAAATACTCCGCAATCGGAGGATGAGGAGGTATTTATGTATTACCTGAATATATTAAAAGAGCAGATAAAATTGTCATTTATGTCCGTTGCTATATATAGAGCAAACTTCGTGCTGATGCTGTTGCAAAGTATCATAAATTCAGTGTTGGGTATATTGTGCGTTGAGTTTATTTATATCCATGTAGATTCCATAGCGGGTTGGTCCCGGGATGAAATGGTTATTTTGTACTGTTCATCGATGATCGTAAACCAGATATACCGAGGGTTAATAAACCCAAATCATATGAGGTTTATAGAAAGCATATCCAGCGGCAGTTTTGACAGGATGCTTGTAAAACCGGTCAATGTGATTTTCCAGATAAACACCGGCAGTATAGACTATTCAAGCCTTACGTCCCTGGTAGCACCCATATTCGTTTTGTGCGTGAAAATCAGCTCACTGGATATTGGCATTACAGGACTGAATGCCGTTTTGTTTTTGGTTTTCCTGGCTAGTGCCGTTATTTTGCTGACTTCATTTATGATGCTTCTTTATTCGCTTGCTTTTAAATATATCAGGGTCTATGGCTTAACAGGCATTTATTTCATACTAATGTCTATTTCAGAGAAACCAAAAGAAATATTTTCCTACAAGGGAATAATGTATGCTTTTGTTTTTCTTATTCCATCTGTTCCATTGGCGAATGTTCCGGCATCATTGCTTCTTAACAAGGGTAATATTCCGGACATGATCGCTGCTGCTGTTTCCGGGATGCTATTTTTCCTGGTTTCTGCCGCAGCAATAAAAAGAGGCATAAGGAAATATTCCAGTGCAAGCAGCTGAATCGTTAGCCTTATAGCTTACGTGGGTAAACTGTTCGACCGGTTTTATACCGTAGAGAACGCGAGCGCTCGTGGATATGTTCCCTGAAACTTTTGACATGTTTCCTTAAAAATACCCCTTTCACCGAATATCCGATGAAAGGGGTAAAATCATATTAGAAGTTACTTTGCTTATTATCTGCATCATTGGTTCTGTTAAGCAATATCATGAAGAATAAGATGAAAGCTATTGTTATAATAATATGACCCAAGCCCGCAATACCTGAAATTGAAGAATCGATCATCCTTGATATTTCAAGGTTCAACACTTCTGTACATCCGCGTACGGCCATCATTATAACTGTCAGTAAAAGCCCTATGTTGTAAGTAATAAAGAATTTGTTGAAATTCTTGTGCTTGGTCAACTCAAAGGACTTTTCCAGCAATAAAACAACTAAGAAGAAAATCGCCCCTAAAACCAGTACATGAGGATGCAGATCACTTAAGACTGTTTGTCCTGTAAAGCCGTTCATTTTTGTGAATTCCCTGTAAAAAGCCCCGAGGAGCAATCCCAATATACTATAGAATAAGCTTAATTTCGCAATCCTCTTCACTTAACACCCCTCCGTTCAGTTAAATTTATTTGAATTCCCAAAATGTTATAAAAATCTCATAATAAACATACCACCATCCAGTTCAGATAAAAACAATATCAACTGTTCTGAAATCAATAGGGTTGACTGTCAGAATAGATGTAAAGTCACTGCCTTAGTCGGCTTTAGTCTGAAAAAACTTGGAAAGAGATCCGAAATGCTTTGCTTTATTTCGTTTCTTTGATATTATAAATTGTATACTTTAACAGGTAATTTATATAAAATACTCAACGGCAAAC
>DATCKN010000005.1:0-4441 GCA_036562185.1 Thermoclostridium sp. | reverse complement strand
GATATGAGTATTTCAATCCACTCTCCCCATGCGGGGAGAGACAATGCGGAGTGTTATTATGTTGCATAGTAATTCGGTTAATTTCAATCCACTCTCCCCATGCGGGGAGAGACCGAGCTCAGCTTCCGCTTTCTCATTGCTTGTTTGATTTCAATCCACTCTCCCCATGCGGGGAGAGACAGCAAAATTAACTAATAAATCACGTGCTAATTACACTTAAAAGGCAGCATTTTGCACAGAAACAGTAATATCACAGGTCAAAATATATAAACTCTTTCAAATATTTCGACAATATTAGCCTATTTTCTCGGTGCGGATCTGCCCGGCATTTTATGTTAGCTTCACATCCGCACTCGTAAAAGCTTGGATAATTCTTGAATTATCCCAATTACTTTATAACGTCAAAACCCCTTCCAAATCAAAACCTGGTTTTGCGCCAATATGATCAACTTTTGCTTTATAGTTATTGCCTAAATTGTAGAACCGTAAACTGTCCTTTTCCTTGTCGATCAACTTCTCCAGCTTGGCTTTCAATTCTCTGGCCTTGGCAGCATCCAATATACATTCAAACACAGAATGCTGCACACGTTGACCATAATTTGTGCAAACCTTTGCCACCTTTCTGAGCCGCGTTTTACCGCTCTCAGTTTCAGTGTTGACATCATATGTTATCAGGAGCAACATTCAATCATTCACCTACTTCCATAAAAATGGAGGATATTCGTCAAGGTCACTTCTTATAGTTCTCGCAAGCAGTAAAGCCTGAGCGTATGGTACCAGTCCCCACTCTACTTTTTCTTCCAAAAACGGATGGTTTATTTTCTCCTGCTTACGATTTTGCCATTGTGTTAAAACTGCTTTTCTGGTTTCGTCAGTCATTTCCACCGAACCATTTTCTCTGATAATAAACCCGTCAGCGTTTAACATGCGTTTATTTATCAGCGAAAGGACAAAACGGTCTGCCATAACCGGTCTGAGTTCTTCCATCAGATCAAGCGCCAATGATATCCTCCCGGGCCGATCAGTGTGCAGGAAACCGACATATGGATCAAGCCCAACAGTTTCCAGAGCTGAAGCAGTATTATTTGCTAACAGCGTGTAAACAAACGACAATAAAGTGTTGACACGATCCATCGGTGGCCTTTTGTTCCTTCCCCTGAAATAAAAATGCTCCTTTTGCTGTAATATGAGATCATCAAGCACTGAAAAATACAATGATGCGGCCTCACCCTCGTAGCCACGCAACTGTTCAGTCGATGTACATTCTCGGATCAGCTCTATAAAATTCTGAAGCTGAGAAGATACCTTTTTTAGCTTTTCGCAGTCAACACTGAGAGAATGTTCCCTGGTAGCTCTCTCTATTACCCATCTTGCATTGAACACCTTGCCAATGATGAAATTTTTCGCAATTCTGCAGGATAACTCAGGATTATCTGAAATCCGGTATTGTTCCTTTCGCAGTGTAACATTCCCATATACCTTTCCTGTAACTCTGGCAAGAAATCTGCCGTTGGGGTTAAGAAAGCACAATGAAATATTGCGGTTTGCGCATTCACCCATTAAGGCCGGACTTGCTCCAGTATAACCAAATGCTACTATCCCTTCAAGGTTGTGCAGCGGTATTCTGCCTAAAACCTTATCCTGATTGAGAACTACCATCGTTTCTCCGTCAAGGGACAGATATGAATCAGCAGATGTGACATATAGCGTATTAAGTAGCTTTTTCACTGATCTCCTCCTTAAGCATTTGATTTATAAAGGTACCTGCTCTCTTGTTTTTACACAAAACGGGCAGACATATATCCTTTAGTGAACATGCCTTACATTGCTTTGTAGGCTTCACTTTTGGTGTATATCTGCGGTTATAATAATGGTGCATTTCTGTAAACACACTTCTTACTTTATCACGTATTTCCTGTGTAATTGGAACTTCGACCCTGTGCCGTGTCTCACCGTAATACAGATATGCCGATTTTATAGAACAACACAGCATTTCTTCCAGGCAAATGGCCTGAGCAGCCAATTGCAAGCGATCCATATCAGTTTCTTTGGGACGGCCTTTTTTATATTCGATCGGGCAGGGTAAATACCTGCCCTCTCGTCCAAACAAGCAAACACCGTCATCAGATCTTTGGAACTCGACAACATCGCAGACGCCATATACACCCAGTTCTTTCGAAAAGACCGGAAGCCCGCGGGTGACTATGACATCACCGCGGGTTTCGGTTTTCATTGAATCATGGGCTCTCTCGTGCATCAGGTGACCTTCAACGGTCCGCAGGTTTTCCTCCCACTGCTGCTCAATATGGATCAGTGCCCATTGCCTCCGGCAGAACATGAAATGCTGTATACCAGAAAGGCTAAGGTATTCATCTTCTTTGTAAGGCATCACAGTAACCTCTCAAGAGTAACTCCTTCGGGAATTTCATCTTCGTTGGCGCTGATCACATAATCGCTGAAACTTCTTGGCACGGTTACTCCTTCTTTTTTAAAAGCAGTAATGACTTCAAAAAGTTTATAAGCCGGGCAATTTCCATATATGCTGTCATGCTTGAATACGAATAACGCTCTTGAAGCCATCTTGCCTCTTGCAGCAGAATGATCGAAATCAAACATGTTTATTAGCGCTTCCCACAGCAGGTGCAAATCATCATTTGTAAATCCTGTTCCACCGGTCTCTTTTTGTGCCAGGCATGGAGAAACAAATCCATCAACTCTGTATAAAGCATATGGTACAATGTTCTTTCTGCCCATTTTAGAGCTCTTTTCCCCTTCATTTGCATATGTACAGCTTGTTATGCCAATTTCCTGCGGAGATATGACATCAAGGCTTTTTGCGAAGCCTAACTGCACCGGACCTCTGACCTGCCCGCAGTTATATGCCAGTGTCATCACAGCTCCGAATGCACGGATATCGTAGAAGTTCTGACACATGAAGCTTGTCAGCATTTTATATTTCTCTTTATCAGGTTCATCAGCTGTAACCTTACCATCCTTCATTGGCACTTCGACTTTACATTCTTCATATGCCCACTTTCTGTTTGTATCAAGCGGTACGCCATTCCTTACGTATATTTTGTAACCCACAGCATCCTGCTTAACTATGTCGACATAGTTTCTTATTTTTCTCTTCAGACAGACGTCAGTTATGATACCGTACCCTGTTTCTGCATCCCTTCTTGGCATGTTGCCTGCGTCAGGGTCGCCATTTGGATTTCCGTTTTCAACCTCGAAGAAAAGACTGAACTCATACCTGTTATTGATAACTTCACTCATCCTATTTACCCCCATTCTTGAAATTAAGCATTTAAAAAACCATTATAATTGTTTCTTGCCATCAAAAAGCTTAATACGCTGATGATAAAAACCAAGATAGAAAATACCTTGTTCATCCAATGATAAATTCTTTGGAAATGGATCATCATCTACTTCAAGCTTGTCCATGATTTCGCCAATCATTTTGTCAAAATGTGCGCTGTAATCCAGCTTTGAAATATGATGCTGAGCCAATGCAAGTAAAGTCGGAAATGTAGAGGCAGGTGTCGTACTGGCAGATGAGATATACTTATTACGTATTGTTGTTTTAATATCTGGATTAGAAAGTTTTTGTACATATTCCAAAACCGCAAAAAGCCGTCCTAAATGGTACACTTTTAGTTTAGAATTTTCATTCAAAGACAATGTTAAAACCTCCTTATACACATTATTTCCGGTTTTTCTGGCCTTTCTCAGCAGGCATGCTTTTATAATGGATGCTTTATAGTAGTTTATGTCCTGTTCAGCATGTATCCTTAGCAAAATGGTCTGATACAGTGAGTTGGGATAATCCTCTCCCAATAGGACAGCTCGCATCAGCGATGTCGATAAATAAGTAGAAACCGATCTGTCATCAGAAGTCTTTGGTTGAGTTTCCCCAAGTATTTTCCATACTGGCACAAAAGTCATTTCATTATCGTACTGTTTTTGTATCGCCATATCTTCGTAATGCTGCTGTATTTTTCCCATAAAGCTGCCGAAGGACCCTTTAAGGTAGAAACGAACAGAAATCCTTGCTGCGTTAGGAGACATCCCCAAGATATAGAATCGTACATTTTTGTCTACTGCTTCCTTATACACCTCTTCGACATCCGCCGTTTTGCCCTGAGCTATTTTTTCCAGTACAGTTCTTATTGTCTTTTCTGCCAGTGGTGAACGCACTGTCTTCATATTTCCCTCTTGAGCATGTAACTGCGAACAGTCCAGGAACAATGAAAACATGTCCTGGTAAACCACAGACGTTGTTTCAGCCCAGAAAACCACAGTGGTGTCGCCCAGTATGATTTTATGGCTTTCGTCCGCAAGCAATGCATTAAGTGCAGTCCCGTATGCAAAAGCCGCATACTCACTCACCGGGCCGTTCAGGCCCTGTCTTTTTTCTTTTGATGTGTTGTAAGATTCAAAA
>DATCKN010000111.1:0-12766 GCA_036562185.1 Thermoclostridium sp. | reverse complement strand
GACAAGGCCTGGCCAAATCCTCCGATAATTCTGAATACATCGGTAAAATTCTTAACATCAAGGTATCTCCTGAGTTTCCCTGCAGAAATACCATAATACGGAATACCTTCTTTTTCAATCAGTTGCTTTTCAATTCCGTTTTTCGAGCCGATGTAATATATGTTATATCCTTTTCCTTTAAGCTTAGGTACAAGTGCTATATTCGGAGTAACATGCCCCGATGTTCCTCCTCCTGTTAATACAATTGATTTCATTCCAATCGCTCCTGTTCAAATCAACAATTTTTCATAGGCCAGTCTTTTGCTGCCGTCCTGCAAATATATAACGCCGCAATACGTAAACCGGTTTTTTTGAAGCAGCCTTTGCATTGACCTGTTATCTTCGTGAGTGTCCACCTTAATACTATGTATGCCTTCCTTAAGGCACATATGTTCAATGTTTTTCAATATGACAGATGCCAGCCCTTTCCCCTTATAATCCATCCTGACCGCAATTCTGTGAACCACTGCGTAATCACCGTTGGATAACCATTCGCCTTCTATATAATCATAGGTCTTTTCCCCGTCAAAAGAGACAGATACGGTACCAACAATAATATCACCATCGACAAGGACATACCCTTTTTTACTTTCTATGTCGTTATTTATTACTTCTTCGTTTGGGTAATTGTTCTGCCATTGATCTATTCCCTTATTTTTAAAGTAATCCTGAGCCTGTCTGATAATTTCTAAAATTTCATTCAAGTCGGCAGATACAGCTCTGCGAAATTCCATTTTTTCATCCCGTTCCTTAACAGTTAAAATCTTCTGTGATAAAAATAAATCCCGTTATTACAGGCCACCTTCGTAATTATATCACAATCAGCAGTATTTTCTAACGAATTTGTGGCAGCTGATGCCCTGTTATTTAGACTGCTTATTCTTCCGCTTGCTAAACAGTGCAAATAGCTTCCTTAAATTATTGACAGGAAACCTGAAAAGAACATAAAATATTTACTTGAATCGAGTTGGCAATTTTATCACAAAGTATTAACGAGTATATTTTGAAACCGGAGTAGAGTTATGGAATTACCGCAGTCGCTTCGTTCGGCAATTGAAAACCTGCTGGAAAGTGTCTCTCACAGTGAACTTTTAACCGATGCGCAAAACATCAGTATGCGCTACAGGTCTCAGCGGGGAAAAGGAGAACGGCTAATAACCGATAAAACAGAGGCATTGGCTTACGCCGCATCGCGAATGCCCGCAACATTCGGCGCAATTTATACAGCACTTGAGAATAGTATGTTAATGGCCCGATGCAGACCAAAGACCCTGGTTGACGCAGGTGCAGGCACAGGTGCAGCTTCATGGGCGGCGGATTCAATATTGGATTTGGACAATATAACATGCATTGAAAAAGAAACAGTAATGCATGACATTGGCAGTGAATTAATGAAGTATGGCCCTGAGCCCCTTCGCAAAGCAGAATGGATAAAAGGAGATTTGGTCACAGCAGATATCCCGAAAGCAGATCTGGTTATTGCTGCATATGTGCTTAATGAAATATCCGTAAATAAGAGAAAGGAAGTTATTGAAAAACTGTGGTCATCTTCTGAAATGATGTTTCTTATTGTGGAACCCGGAACGCCTGCAGGTTACTCGAACTTAATGGATGCCCGCCATTTGCTTATTGAGCTTGGCGCTAACATCGTATCTCCCTGTACCCATCAGAATGCCTGTCCGAAAGAAGGGAATGACTGGTGCCATTTCACCTGCCGTATCAGCAGAAGCAGGCTGCATCGCCGGCTTAAAGGAGGAGAAGCTCCTTTTGAAGATGAAAAATTCTCATATATATGCGTGGTACGCGAAAAATGCAATACACAAGGTATGCGGGTACTGAGGCATCCTCTTGTCCACAGTGGTTACGTACAGCTTGAAGTCTGTACTGCTGAAGGTATTAAGAATATCAAGCTATCCAAGAAAGATGGCGAACAGTACAAAAAAGCAAAAAAGGCCATTGCCGGTACATTGCTATCCACAGAGGAAACGGTTTAACCGGTAAGCCAATTAAATAAACAGGCTATAGCGATAAAATGAGCTCATTTTTCAGATACTCAATTTCTTCCAGTCTCTGTTGAAATTCCCTTCTCCTGCTTTCGATATTGGTAATAACCCTTGCCAGTTTTCCGTAAACATTTCTTACCTGGTCCATATTATCCCTTATCCTGTTTCTGACGCTTAAATCGGTAAAAATATTGTCAAACCAAAAATCAATGGCCCTGGTTGCGGAATCAATTTCTGCCAATCCGGGCGCTTCATATACATTTATGTCCGAAAGTTCTTTCCTTAAATCCCTAAGCTGTGAAGACAGTCTGTTAAAATCGGCCTCAGCCTGATCGATATGATCATACTTTGCCATATGGCTTATAATTCCGCCTTTAAACCACACATCATAGGTTGCCCAGTTTTCTGCGCTTTCAAGATGCTCCATTACGGTCCGGGCAGTAATCCTGGCCCTGTTCGCAGCCTGAATGGCTTCATTTATTTCAACAATCTGCCTTTGGATAAACTCCCTTTCTTGTTCCAGCTTCATATACTGTTTGGATTTCTCCGTGTCCATTTGGCTTAACAACATTTGCTCGCGCTTTTTTACCTCTGTTTCATAAATTAATTCCTGCTTTTTCAGATCAATAATCCTGTTTTCGAGTTCTCCAAGCTCTTTTTCCAGTTCCCCCACCTTCTGGTAGGCCCGGTCATATTCCAGTTTTGCCGCTATTATTTCCTGTTCTTCTTTTTCGAGCCTTCCCTCGTATTTTCCAACTATTTTCAACAAAAAGGCAGAGAAAGAACTGTTTTTAAGTTGTTCAACATCCAGACACTCTTTTTCATACTTTTCCAGTAACATTCCAACTTCGCGCTTGGCTTCCCGAATACGTTCGCGCAGATTTTCAGCTCTTTCACGCAACACGGGCAGAACTGCAATATTATTCCTTATCTCTTTTAAGCTGCTGCTATCCATTTTACTCTCCTTCAAATCCATCTCATCGAACACAAAGGTTAAAAAACCCCACTCAATTATTCTGTGTTTTTATCATGATCATCATATGCATTATATATAACGTTTTTGCACTCATTAAAGTCTGCAAATCTTTCAAGACATTTGCCGATTTCTTTTTCAGCTTCCTCTGCCGGAGCAAAATCGTCCTCATACCAGATGTTTTTAACTTCCAGTACTCCTTCCTTACTGTTTCTCACAGGCTCAACCCTTCCGATAAAGCGGTCTCCGTACAGCAGAGGAAGAACATAGTAACCATATTTTCTCTGTGATTTCGTGGTATATATCTCCCATTTATAGTCAAAATCAAACAAAGTTTTAATAAGCCGCCTGTCCCAAAGAATATTGTCAAGAGGGGCAATCAGTTCACACCGGGCTTTAAGTTCAGGCTCTTCCAGTATCGATTCAAGCAGTTCTTGATCTGATTTCAGGCAATACAGAGCGTCTTTTACGCCTGCAACAGAGATTTCAAGGATTTTATCCTCGGCCAGCAACTGCTTGAAAATCTCATTCCGGGCAGAAGCATTCAATCCATTGATGTTTAACCATGCATCGGAAGGTTTGTTCCAAAGAAGCCCCACAGCACCAATCCGACGCAATACCCGCCATTTCTGGTGCTCCAATTCATCAGTTTGTGGTTTTAGGTTCAACAATTCTGCATCAATATATTTTTCAGCAAGATCGTAATATTTGACTGTTCCTTTTTTATGATGTATCACCAAATCACCGCAGAAATACATAGTTTCCAGAGCCGCACGGGAAAGCTTCGTATTGCTCCAGTACCAGTGTACCTTTTCATCGAATCCGATATCTGCTGAAGAAACAGGGCCTTTTTCACGAATGATATTTTTTATTTCCTCACTTACAGCTTTGACCTCGTCATGGCTTCTGCCCCCGGTCCTGTATGCTTCACGGTAACGCCAGAAGTAAGGCCAGTCTTCTGTCCTCATTATTGACAGGTTTTTATCGAAATAGTCAATAAGTTTTCTGTCCTCGTACAAAAGCGAATAGAGCATCTGTTTATTGAACCCTTTTACCCTGGATTGAAGAACAAGCTCGGAATTCTTGCCGCATACGTCTATCGGGTCATATTGAATGCAGCCTGCCTGCAGGACAAAATCAAGTATACCCTGTTTGCCGGCAAACTTATATTCGCCTATAAGCCCATGTTTCGAAAGCATGAAAATCCGTGCCTGCTTTTTGGTCAGATTAATTTTTTCCATCCGCTCACCTCTTGACAATTATTAACCCGGACAGATGACTTTTAAACTTATGCCTATACCTCTTTCTTTTTGAAAATAGCAAGTGATGCACTGACTGAAATTATCCCTGCCAGTATAAGAACCAATATGCCAATCACGGGAAATACACTCATAAAATCTTCATCCGGCAGTTGCAGGCCCATCTTTGACACGATTACAAGAACCCCGGTAGGGATAAAGAAAATAAGCATTGCAATGTATCGCCCTTTTTCCACACCGAATTTAAACAAAAACGGAAGTATTAGAAACATGAATAATAATCCTACTCCTGTCATTGCTACTGATATAATCAGTGTTTCAATGGGCTCTGAACCTGAAGCCATACCAAAAATAAAGTTGGCTGCAAAAGCAATGGCCAGTAAAATACCACCCAATAGATACTTGCTTAATACCAAATCTGTTCTGGAAATTGGCATTGCAAGAGCATATCTGTCCCACTTTGATTTTTCGTCATATGCAATAGCCGTTACTAATTGCATCACCATTAATATTGTTACCACACCGCCGAAAAAACTGGAGTCTTCATTTGTCAAAGAAATAACAAGATAGAAAACGACCAGTATCAGTACAATTTTATATTGCTTGCTCAGATTATACAGGTCCTTTAATATAAGCCCTTTCATATTCATTCCTCCATTCCCGTAAAGATTAATGCCTGACTTCCAACTGTTTTTCTTTGGAACGGTTGGTATAGAACAGCATAATCTCTTCAATACTTGTCCGGTCTATAACAAAATTACCCCTTACCAGTTTTTTCTTAACCAAAGCTTCCACTCCGAACTGGCTCTTCCGGTAACCTATTACCGCTTCAGGATTTATCCTGCTGAAATCTTTCTCGGAACACTTTAATATACCGTACAAGTTCAGCAGTTCATCCTTGCTTTCGCTGAAAACAATGCTGCCTTTGTGAATGAAAGTGATATAATCGCACACCTTCTCCAGATCGCTGATAATATGAGACGATATAAAAATAGAATGGCTTTCGTCCTGGATAAATTCCAGAAAAACATCCAGGATTTCATCCCGGATAACAGGATCCAGACCGTTTGTTGCCTCATCCAGGATTAACAGTTTACTGTCATGGGATAATGCCGCTGCAATTGACAGTTTCATTTTCATTCCTTTTGAATAGTCCTTTATCTGCTTATCAGCAGGGATTGAAAACTGCCTGAGATAAGAATTGAACCTGTTAACATCCCATGTACCGTATATCCCTCTGAGAATTTTGTTCACACTGGAAGCTGTGTGGTTTTCAGGGAAAAAACAGTCTTCCATTACTACACCAATATTTTCCTTTACACTCTTTAAATCTTTCTGATTGTCTTTTCCAAGGACAAAAATACGCCCCTCATCCCTTTTAATCAGATCCAGTATAAGTTTTATCGTCGTTGTTTTACCTGCACCGTTTTCACCTATAAATCCCATGATACATCCGGCAGGCAGACTGAGGTTTACCTGCTTCAGCGAAAAATCTTTATAATGCTTTGATACATTTACAAGTTTTAATGCTTCTGTCATACTTACTCTCCTTCATAAAAAAGTTTCAACATTTCAATTAATTCATCCAGCGTAAGACCACAAGCTATTGATTTTTCCACAATCTTTTTCATATGTTCTTCAATTTCTCTCAATTGATGTTCCCTTATCAAATCTACGTTCTTTGCTGCAACAAAGCTTCCTTTACCGGTGACGGAAGTAATGAACCCCTCCCGCTCAAGCTCTTCGTAGGCTCTTTTTGTTGTAATAACACTTATTCTCAATTCTTTAGCCAAAAGCCTCATGGAAGGCAGTGCATCCCCTTCTTTTAGCTCTCCTGATATAATCAGGTTCTTTATTTGTGTCGCAATCTGCTCATAAATGGGCTGCCCGCTGGAGTTGCTGATGATAATATCCATTTAGCACCACCTGTAATATTGTATATATATAATATATACAATATTACACCCAGTGTCAATATATATTTCATAAAACTCTCGCCTTTCCCGGTTATGATTTACTTTAACCAAAGCTGATTGCAATAAAAAAAGTTAAAGCCACCGGACGGCAGCTTTAACTTGATTCACTGCTTTTATCCTTAATTTTCTTTAACACTTTTCATACACAAAATTCACTACATTTTTCATGTAATTTTATAGTATATGTACGGTTAATATTTCTGAACCTCCCAAGAAGATATTTACAATCATGAATTTATCAGGAATAGTTTTTAAACATAAATAGAATTTGTGTCTTCTATAGAATTTATAATATTATGTATTTTTTCTTATATAATGTTAAAATTTATATATTTTGTCTGCATTTATAAATTATCATGCTTTTATTTGTATGTCAATACTATTGTTAGTATATATTTACAATTATGTCGCCACCAGGATATAATTGAACAATATTTGAACTGTAATTTCGTTTTTTCATAAACTCCATAAAAAGAATGTTATTGCAGCATCTTTTAACTTAAAACACCACAAAAATCCTATCAACAACTTTTACGATATTTTCACAAAAGCATAAATGACAGGACGGATAGCAATATTTTTGATTCTTAATCAGGAGAAACGCAGAATTCCTGCTTTAATTGAACAGTTATCATAACCATACTCCGGCCATGATGCTTATTGTCATGCGGCTGACGCTTGTGATGATTAAATGGGGTTGAAGCAATAAGAGCCGGCCCTGATGGACCGGCTTTTACTGCGCCTGTCGGCAGATCAGTATGAAATCTCTATCTGTGTACGTTTCCTATGGAAAAAATAATCAGGGCAATAAAAGCAGCGAAGTCGAGCCATAGAAATATTTCGCCCGTGAGGCCGTACAGCGTTGTTTTGCCGCGCACCGGCACGTCGCTTATCATAACACGGTCTTCCGTCCTGAAATAATTCTGATATGTCAGCGTATTGCCGAGGTAATCGGCCGAAATGCTTGAGCCCTTATTGGACTGCCTGACAGTGGAATAACCGTTTTCGATGCCGCGCAGAAAAGCCACGCGAGTATGGAAGTCATCGATTTTCTTCGTATCAAATGCGGGGATTAGCATTATGTCGGAGTTTTTAGCCTGTGAAACCAGCATCGGGTAGTCGTTATCAAAACAAATCGCCGTCGAAATCCTCCCGTAAGGTGTGTCAATGACAGGAATAACGCCGTCGGAATCGGATGGGTACCATGATATAGTTTTTTCGTACCTGAATTCAACCTCCCCGTCAGGATTGATCATTATGGCCAGGTTCATGTTCTTTGTCTCTCCATAAAGGAGATTAACAACAGCCGGCATAAAGTACACTCCGTTATCTTTCGCAAACGACCTGGCTCTTGCAACAAACGCGTCGAAATCGTCCTCATAAATCGGGCAGTTCCCCTCGCTCCAGAAGATGATCTTTGCCCCGTAATCGGCAGCCTTCTGGCTCGACGCAAAAAGGTTATCCTGAATTTTCGCCATTATGGGCTTATTTGCTTCCGCGTCCGCTTCAGGTGTGCCGGCGTCCGTGATGGCCCAATAGTCCCGGTCATGGGCTTCGGTTATCGATGCGATGCGTACAGTCGGGCTCTTCGGCTTGTCAAACGCGAGCCGTGCCCACCCGAAAACCATGACGGCAGCAAGTACGATGCCAAATACGGAAATCGGTTTCTTCACTGTTTCAAGCTGTGTGATATTCTCAAACGCGAGCACGGCCACAGGTGCAAACCACAGCACTATGAATTCGACAAACCAACTGCCGAAGAGGGATGCCGACTGAACGAGCGGCAGGAAAGTGCACTGGCTGTACGCAATAGAAAACGTCATGCCGAGGTTCGCAAATATGAGCAGATAGTCAAAAACAACGTATGTAACGGGGAATACGAACATTGCAGGGAACACTCCCATCCGGCGGGAAAAGATCCTATCGAGGTAAATCGACAGGATAAGCGGGAGACAGACTACAACAGCAAATGTTACGGTCAGAGGAAGCCCCATGTCCCATCCGCCGTTGATGCTGAAAAACCGCGCGATAACCATGATGGGAATGAAAAAAAGCGTTTTGTACCATTTATCTGCATGTCTGAAGGAATAAATAAGCAGTGGGAATGCAATCCACACCGCCGCCGGGATATTGTATTCCCAGCCGATGAAAAAAATGAGCGCCGAACCGGCGATTCCGGCAAGATTAATTAAAAAGCCGTAGTTTCTTTTCACTGTTTCCACTCCTTTTTATAAAAGTTTATTTACGAGTTCCCGGATATACTCGCTTCTCGTCGCATCATCGGTCAGGTCGATTTCAGGAAAGCCTCTAAAAAACTGCTGGTAAATACCCGGGAATAAGAAGGTCGCACATGACAGCTGCATGAGAATCCTTTTTATTTCAGCCCTGCTTTTCTCCGGCCGGGCTTCAACGATCTCGTCCTGCAGCTTGCCGAGAAACCCGTGGAGTTTCCTGACAACCGGGGCATCGCCATCCGTTGATGTCAAAAGACCCGATATTAAAGCGCGCGTCAGGTTCGGAAATTTTATCGAACCAACGGTCATGCCTTCCATGACAGAAACCAGCCGCTCGTTGATCGGAAGGCCAACGCTGTCCTTAAAGTTTTCCATATCGAACGCATTATCAAGCGCAATTTCCAGCGCCCGCCTTATAAGCGTGTCTTTACTCCTGAAATAATAACTGATCGCCGCGCTGTTTACCCCGGCCTCCTGGCCGATTCTACGAATCGTAGTCTTGTCGATCCCGTATTTTTCGATACAGCTTATCGCTGCCATGATGATTTTTTCTTCTGTCGTCAAGTCTGGCACCTCCCTGATAAGTACAGCTAAATCTCCATTTCTCCTACTTGTTCTCCGAATCTCATTATTACTGATAGCAAGCCTGCCGGCATTGATTTCTTCGTTGCATAATAATGGATTCAGTTCCTTTTATTTATATTAATATAATCAGGCAAATTAATCAAGTGATTTATCCAAATGATTTAATCAAGTGATTAAACCATGCAGAATAACTAATTTGTACCAGACCCGTGCATCCAGGACAAAAACGAACGCCATCAATATGAAAAAATCCTTAGTTTTCCTGTCAAAATGTTTATATACCAAAAAACAAACAGAAACGGAAAAGAATCAAGTATATTGTGTCAGTATGAGACGTAAGGTTAAACGAAAAGAAACGGCATTTACATTTATATCCATCCCGTGTCATATATGCTTCTTTCAGAAAGTTTGTATATTGACCTTAATCGATGCTGGTAAGCAATATTGTATAAAAGCATAATAAAAGCTCCGCCTGTAAAGCAATTTTATAAACATCACTTCTGCAAATGCCTATTTATATAGTTTATTAAGCAGTAAATGCTTTGGTTGGCATAATATTTCATATCAAATTAAATATATGCAATATGTATCTGAACGCAATATATAGTACAAAAACGCATAATTAAAGCCCGGATTTCTCCGGGCTTTTTAATATTGAGCAAGTCTGTAAGCCGGGTTCTGTATTCGATGATCATCTATCTAGGCCATGTATTTCTACATGGCTCAAGCCACCTCTGAGGACTGGCGGGCAACCAATATGTCCTCTTTTGCGGTGTTGCTCCAGGTGGGGTTTACAGAGCGTTTCCTGTCGCCAGGAAACCGGTGAGCTCTTACCTCGCCTTTCCACCCTTACCTTATGGTAAACCATAAGGCGGTTTATTTCTGTTGCACTTTCCTTCAAGTCGCCTTGACCGGGAGTTACCCGGCACCCTGCCCTATGGAGCCCGGACTTTCCTCGTGTACGGCCTTTCGGCACTGTACCCGCGATCATCTGACTTACTCAATATGTAGTTTTATACTGATATTTTTAGTTACGATCCCATCAATAACATGGACATAAGCTTTATCTATAATCAAAAACGTCATGTCCGTAATGCTCAATGATTATAACATCTTTGAACTTGTTTTTCAACATATCAGAAATTGCCATGACAAACAATTTTTCGGTATGATAATGCCCTGCATCCACAGTGAAAATTCCTGCCTCTTCAAGCTCCTGTGCGGTATGGTATTTAAGATCACCTGTAATCAGTGCATCCGCCTTTTTTTCTTTTATTGCTTTTACATCGCCGTCGAAACTTCCGCAAAATACTGCAACTTTTTGAATCTCTTTATCCGGAAAATTACCCACGGTGCGGACATAAGGCACATTCAGTTTTTCCTTAACCAATGAAACAAACTCGTCAGCATTAAGCTTATCTTTCAGACTTCCCACTTTGCCTAAACTATATTCATGACCGTATTGTTCAACGCGGTAAATATCATATGCCACTTCCTCATACGGATGAGCTTCGAGCATACTTTTAATGACATCTTTTAATCCGGCCTTTGGCACAACTGTTTCAAGACGGAACTCAGTTACAGTTTCAAACACACCCGCCTGACCTATATACGGATTTGTTCCTTCCTGCGGTCTGAATGTCCCGCTGCCTTTAGCAGAAAAGCTGCAATCACTGTAATTGCCTATCCATCCGGCCCCTGCGCTGAAAACCGCTTTTTGAACCTTTTCGAGGCTGTCTTCGGGCACAAATACAACCAGCTTATACAGTTCATCCCGGCAATGAGCCTTCAGCCCGGTTATGTTTTGTAAACCGAGGGCTTTCGCAAGGTAATCATTCAGTCCGTTATCGGCTATATCAAAATTTGTATGCATGGAATAAACGCTGATATTGCTCCTTATACAGCCAGCGAGCATAGCACCTTTTCCTGTGCCGGTATTAACCGATTTTAGCGGTCTGAACAATACCGGATGGTGGGATATAACCATCTGAACCTGATTCTTTACCGCATCATGCAGTGCATCCTGGGTAAAATCAAGGCAGACCAGTACCTTTTGAACGAAACTTTCAGGATCACCCCACTGAAGGCCTGAATTGTCATAATCCTCCTGCAATCTTAACGGTGCTTCCTGTTCCAGGAAACTGATAATATCCTTGCACTTCAAAATCATCACATCCTTGCAATGAGTTGTTTTATGGGACTTAAATCATAAAATAATCTTCAAAAGCCTTTTTCATTTTCATAAGAAGATTATATTCCTTCAAATAGGTCTGTTCATCGCACTTAACCGATTTTCCCATGCCATCCACTATTTTTGACTGTATTCCTATACGCCTTTTCAAAAAATCGCTTAGCAAAGGATCTTTTCTTTCGAACAATGCCCTTCCAATATGATAGTATAAATCATCATCGCTGCGTACCGTCCCATCATAGTACGCCCGTATTACCGTATATATTCTTCCTTCATCCCTAACCAGAGATTCGGTTTCAATGCAGAACCCTTCCTTTAAAAGATATTCACGTAAAACTTCATCATAATACGCGGGCTGTAAAATAAGAGCATCAGCCTTTTTGGCCTTTTCTATGGATTCTTCGAGGATTTCGGTAATAACTACGCCACCCATGCCTGCTATAATGAATACATCACATTCATTTTCCTTTATGGGTTTCATTCCCTCTCCCAGCCGAAGATCTATTCTTTCGGACAGCTGGTATTTTTCTATGTTTTTTCGGGCCTTTTGCAGCGGCCCTTTCCTGATATCGGTTGCCACTGCCGAACTGCACATACCCGATTGTACCATGTATATGGGGACATAAGCATGATCTGTTCCGATATCTGCAGGTTTTTTGCATTTACCGGCCATTGAAGCTATTTTAAGCAACCTGCTTCTTACGCTAACCATTAAATCTCTCCTTGAAAAATCGGTCTGATATCATTCTGGGAAGTATGTAATTGTCCCCAGCCAGAGGGTTGCATTTTTAATTAAGCCATAATATTATTGTATACATATTTTTTTATACCGCAATACCCTTATAATTCAATCCGTTTTCAGGATACCTGCGGCTTTCTTTGCCAGGGTAAAGTGATGCTGTGTATAATTTAGATTTTCGAAAAACGAAGTTCAATCAGGAACAGGATCAAGAAGCTTTCGACACCACTCTCAGGAAGCAAGAGATATTCAATACATGGGTCTTAAGAGCGATATCCCGGCATAATTGCAGGACTTCCAGTAAAGCGTAATCTCCGGGTGATTCAGGTTCAACACATATGTTGCTTCCTTAAATCCGGTATTACATTGTTATATGTAAATCAAACAGAACAGCAAAACCGAAATTACTCAGACATGAAGGCCGTTAATAAACAGAAAAATCCGAATCTGTTCAGAAAAGATTCGGATTTATCAATCTGGTGGGCCTTCAGGGACTCGAACCCCGGACCTGCCGGTTATGAGCCGGATGCTCTGACCAACTGAGCTAAAGGCCCTAATGGCTCCTCAAGTTGGACTCGAACCAACGACCCTGCGGTTAACAGCCGCATGCTCTACCGACTGAGCTATTGAGGATTGTCATTTTGCAACGCAAGATTTATTATAATGCCATATGGCGATTTGGTCAAGAGGTAATTTTAATAATATTTTAGTCTTCCGGCTATTTCAAATTCCTCTTGTCGATAACTCTCTTCGCCTTTCCTTCGGTC
>DATCKN010000106.1:0-1731 GCA_036562185.1 Thermoclostridium sp. | reverse complement strand
ACTTGCTATTTTAGACCAGCTATTTTATGTCTACCTCACCTAGGTGGTCTTGTTGTCATGCGTTTCATTAACGTCAGGAGCCTAAAAAAATTTCTCAAAATTTTTATTATAAACTCTTGACTTTAATTAGCTGGTCTTTCTGTCAATCGGACAGGCATTGTGTTATATGCCAGATGGCTTTATCTATAAGTTCATTCGTTGTATAATCTTCTGAACCCGGAATAACTATATGGCATTTTCCTATCGGAATTAAAACCTTAATTGCGTCAGACGACGATACAGCTTCCGCAACTTTCGGTGTTATCTCTCCCATCATACCATTTGCGGCAATTATTCCTATTCCTCCGGCGATAACATCAACTGCTCTTATATTGAAAACTATCGCATTTTCGCCTGTCGCAGCCTTATCTGCACCAGCCTTGAGCATGGCATTGGTTGCAATTACATTTGTTCCCAAAGCAATAACCTCAGCCTGAGGAAGTTTCTGCTTAATTCTTCCAACAATTACCTTGCCCAATCCTCCACCCTGGGCATCTATAACTGCTATCTTCATATACTTTCTCCTTTAAACCATACAGACTGTCCAAACATGGTTAAAACATTCATGCACGGCATTTTTTCCTGTAATACGCCGGTGTTACTTTCATATACTTTTTAAATCTGTTTATAAAATAACTGAAATTATTAAAACCTACTTCCATTGCTATATCAAGTATTTTTCTGTCGGTATTTCTCAGCAAATCGCAGGCTTTAATGACTCTTACATAATTTAAATATTCAATCGGCGTTTTTGCAACAATTTTTTTAAAATACCTGCAGAAATGACCTTCACTCATATTTACCATTTGTGAAAGATCACTTATATGAATCTGCCGGTTAAAGTTTGACTGAATATACTGTATTGCATTTTTCAACCTGTCGCATTTGTATGTTATGTTCTGATCATTTTCAGATTTTGCATTTCTCAGCAATAAAGAAAAAATGGCATACAAATGCGATTTTATCAGCAGTTCATAAGTATACTCTTTTTTTGCTGCAATCTCAATGATCTTTTCAAGGTGGCCAAGCAATTCCTGTTCCCATGGAACATCACCCGATATAACCGTTGAAAATATATACTGCTTGTTTAAAACCTTATTAATATATTCATTCTGTATTTTATCATATGGATTGCTGTTTAGCAGATTTGGGTGGAAAACTATTGCAGAAAAACCCCATACCCCATCATCTGAATATGCACTGTGAATTTCCCCGCTTTTTATGAACAATGCCTGTCCCTTTTTTACACAGTATTGCAGATCCCCTACTCTGAATATAGCCTTTCCTGATGTCATCAGCAGAAATTCCAATTCGTCGTGCCAGTGGCAGTCAAGCATTTCGGATGAATTGTGGTAAATCATTGAATAATACCCCAGCGGGAACAGAAAATCACCATGTTCCCTGTTTTCTTTCAATAGGCTTAAATCCACAACAAACCACCTGAAAAAATCAATATATTTGCATAATCAATAAATATATCGCAAGATCTTTATCGATGAAAATCAATATAATTATATCAAACTTCCGTTATATATATCGGTTGAAAAAAAGGATTCGTATATTTATAAATTTTTACACAAATCACTGTTCTTTAAAAATTATATAGAAATTATCAGGAGGTGTAAACATTGAAATTCAGCGATGGTTATTGGAAACTGAAAGACGGGGTTTCTCTTTTCAGCCCGGTGGAAG
>DATCKN010000094.1:0-76930 GCA_036562185.1 Thermoclostridium sp. | reverse complement strand
ATATAAAAGGGGAAGTTACCGATGAATTTACTCACTACATATTTGGAGATTTTCAGGATAATAAAAGCATAAGAGGCTTTATTAATAAAATGAGATATGATAAAGAAAAACTAAAATACGCAAATTACAAGATTCTTTGGGATAATATATCTATAGATTTTTTTAATATTACCTTTGATAATGACAAAGTAATTGTTGATCTACAAGAAATTTATAAAGATATATTGCAAAATTATAGTTATGGGATAAGTATAGATGCTCCAAGATATTCTATACAATTACAAAAAATTGAAAATAAGTGGCTGATAACAAACATTGAATCTCCTGACGAGATAGATACTACTTTCATGGAAGATGATTTTAATTTGGAAGAAGCTCTGGATTGGATAAAAAATGAGAAACCAAACCAAAGTAATGAAAATATTGAAAAATATAAAAAAGTTAAGGAATTTGAAGAAAAGATTCAAAGTGGAGATTATTCAATATTGGCTAATAAGAAATTTACAAGTTACAACAGAACACGGGCACAAAAATATATGGAATCTTATGGAGGTTCAAAGCGTAATTCGAAGTTTTTTGATTATTCTAAGCAAGGTGGCGACTGTCAGAATTTTGCATCACAATGTTTATGGTATGGTTTTGGTGGGACTGATTCAAAATCAACAATAGAGGCAAAAGCATTTCCAATGATAACTAATAGTGGAGATCGCGATTGGTATCAAACAAGTAAGCAGAATGATACACCAAAATCATGGGTATGGACAGGAGTTGATGAGTTTTTTGAGTATATTGAGGAAGGCAGCGGATTCGATTTAGGCCCCCATGGCACAGTTTATGATGGTGTTGCGTATGCTGAAGTAGGGGACATTATTCAGATTGATATTGAAAGTGATGGTGAATTTAATCACAGCTATGTTGTTTATAGAGTTCAGGGAACAACAGGTTCTAGAACTTCCCATGATATATGGGTAACATCACATACGGCAGATATACACAACATATTACTATATGATCGAATTAATACGTTGGATAATTGTGAATTAAGGACAATAAATATTACTGGACACTGGGGCCCTGATTCTTACGTGAATCCGACTGAATAAGAAAACTAAATGTATGGGCTTTTTTATAAAACATTATAAAAGGCTGTACCACCTGAAAAGGTGGTACAGTAAACAAAAAGTTTTAGGAGTGATTTCATATGAACAGTTCCTTAAATAAAAAAATACTTATCGTTTTAATCATTTTAATCCCTATAGTATTTATCATTATAGGAATGTTTATTCGCCCGGCAGAACCCGGTGATAATTCTGAAGATGCAATCCGGCATGATTCAGAACAGGAACCTGATATAACCAACCAAAGCAAAAAAATTACTTTGGATGATATAAAAAAAGAATTCACTGAAGAAGAAAGAAAAATAAGCTCTGGTTTTGAGATTTTAAATACTACAACCTTTCGAGGCTCGGACGGTTTTTACGCATTAATTGAACACAGATATTCAGACGATGCAGACAGTTTTTTTCGCTTGTACTCTATGGATACAGGAGAGTATTGGGATTTGCCAACCTTTGGTATTATTGAAATAGATGAAATAATCAGTGAAAATGAAATAGTTTTCGTAAACAAAACAGGTAAATGGAGTGAATCACCTAAAATAGATTTTCCATACATAATCAGATGTGTCAGGGACAGTAAAGAAAATGAATTTGAAAGAATTATTGAAGATTTATATTTGGACATAGAAACACCTTTTAAATTTGGAGCCAGCGAAAGTGATATATCAGATATAAAAGTATATCCTGACTCCATTGTGATATTTTTTGATGTTAAATTACTTGCTGCTACTGCAACTATTCCACCCGCAGATATCTCATATGACAAGGAAAAAGAACAGATGATAATTGTTTTTGACAGATGCAATGCAGTATTTGATTTAAATTCGCTTTCAGGTATTGAAACTAACCCGTTCGTCAGGTGGATCGATGTGGAGAATGCGGATAATAAATGTATTTTAAAAATAGGCCTTAAATCTGTTAAAAAATATCATATGAAGGAATACTCAAAGCACGAGAAATTAACTGACCCGGTTTTCTTATCACTGACAATTACTTTCAAAGGGGAATAAATGCTATTTACAATTAACTATTTCCGCTGTACTGCCCCTTCTGTTTTTTGCAAGATAAAATTCCTCACTTTTGCAAATTTTTTTCCCCAGGCACCGGTGGGGAAATTTTATGTAAACCTAGTTGTTTCACATATCTGAATTTACGTGTACAACCTGGCTTCCCGCATTCTATTGCTTTGGCCGAAAAATAGCAGTATGTGGCAGTGATGTAGTATCCGGTCGATAATTGCGCCTGTCATCTGCTCATCATAAAATACATTTACCCATCTTGAAAACTCTATGTTGGTATTGATAATCACCGGCTTATTCTCGTAACGCTCGGATATTACTTCGAATAGGAGCTGTGCTCCTATCCGATCCAATGGAACATATCCCCACTCATCACAAATCAACAAGTCAGATTTATTAATTTTTTTTAGAAAACCAGATAATGTTCCGGCTCTCTTTTCTTCTGTAAGCTTGTTTACAAGCGCTGATGTCCTGAAAAATCTTACCTCATAACCATTCCTGCAGGCTTCTACACCTAAGGCTATGGAAAGATGCGTTTTACCGGTTCCTACGTTGCCATACATGACTATATTAGTCTTGTTTTTGATAAATTCACACTCTTTTAGGTATTCCGGAGTAATATCACTAGGGAGTGTTACCTCATCAAATCTGAAACTATCAAATGTCTTGATAGTATAAAAACCTGCCTTTTTCAGTAACTTAGAATTCCTCGTTTTCTCACGGTGTGTAATCTCCGATTGGAGAAGTTTAAGCAAATATTCCTGATGACTGTCTGCTTGTATTTTACTCGACATTTCTACAATATTTCGGCTTAAACGAAGTTCTTTGCAGCATGTAGCAATTTCTGATGTCAGCATCTTTCTGCACCTGCCTTTCTAAGGCTTTTATCATAGGTAAAAAGATTGGGCTCATATCTTTTTAACTTCGGTATATATTCCGGTAACTGTACAGGCTCAACCTGTAGTACTTTTTCGTGGAGCCAACTGTGTAAGTTTATTAGGCTGTCTAAATCAGTAGTGCCATAGGACAGAGCGGTACTTACAGTCTCAACTGCCTTTTCAAAGCCGCTTTTCTGTGTTAAATCAGCAATGGCTTTCAATACCTTCCCCTTTTCTTGTTTGCTTACACTTTCCATATATTCTTTTAAAGGCTGTGGAAGCATCTGATATATTCCCGTATATTTTAATGCACCTGGACGCCGTGCCAGCTGGTTAAGATAGGGCAACCACTGCATGCTTTGCTGTTTATGGTTACCGTACAGCCTTTTGTGACGTAATATCTCACGATAGTTTTCATCAAGTATTATTACATGAAAAGCAGTCAACTTAACCAATACGTGTTCGTTCGCATATTTAGGAGATACAGAGTATTCATGCAATCCATTGTTAAGAAAAAATTTGCCATATCCATTTGTTTTTACTGTTATGTATTTACTCGTGTCAAAGCCTGTTTTGGACAGTTCCAAAAGAGCTGCCACATCATCTCTGAAAAGTTCTTCTATGTTTTTTTCTTTACGGTAATGCTCCCTTTTAGCATCTTCTTCACAACGAACCAGAAGTTCTTTGTTGAATTCACTTAAACGCTCAAACCGTGGTACAGGCACCAGCATGTTTCGTCTATGATAGCCTACCTTGTTTTCTACATTGCCTTTTTCATGGCCGGCATCTACATTACAAAAAACTGCTTCAAATCCATAATGCTCCATAAATCGCAAAAAATCATCCGTTAAAGTTCGGCCACCACCTTTTATTACCTTGGTAACTATGGTGCTTGTATTATCAAACCATATCCTTGTGGGTACACCACCTATGTGCTCAAATATCGTTTTTAAACCTTCGAATAAGCATTCCTGGTTTTCACCTTTAAATAGCTGAGTGTACCCCTTATTACTATAGGGAAATGACAGGTTTAGATATTTACCATTATATAATTTGCCGTTTTCATAAAAATCAGCATCCCCGAAATCCACCTGTGCTTCTCCAGGTATATGTTCTAAAGGCAAAAAGCCTTTTCTTTCACTAAAGATTTCTTTTTTCTTTATAGCCACATACGCTGCTACAGTTCTATATGAACAGTTAAAATCATTTTTGTATTTCTCTACTAACCGGTCGTATACTCGTTTTGCTGTGTGCCTTTGTTTACGTCTGGCTTTTTTATCCTCATTAAGCCAGGCATCAATATCGGCTTTAAATGGTTCCAGTTTTGTAAAAGCGAGTCCTTTAGTTACTTTTGGCAGGCCTTTATTCCAGTTATCTTTATAGATATACTCTCTAATTGTTTTACGGTCATGGCCGGTTTCTCTTGCTATTTGGCTTATATTTTTTCCTTCCTCAAAATACATTTTTCTGATATTCTTAATTTGGGTCATTGATAGCATCCTCCAATCCTCCTTGTACACGTTTTTCGCTCATGTACAAGGATATTATTTTGGTGTGGTGCCTTCAATGGCCTTTTGCAATTATGGGGAATTTACTGTTGCAAAAGTGGGGAATTTTTGTTTGCGACTTTGTCCATTTTTATTATGCAACAAACACCCTTCCTACGATAACAAGATGGGACATCTTAAGGAATAATCCATTCTCAACTACGCCCGGCTTGGAATTAAGAAAAATGGATAACTCATGGGGCTTATCAATTTCATCCAGATGCAGGTCTACTATATAGTTTCCGCTATCAGTAATAAATAACTTGCCATCTTTCTGCCTTAATATTGGATTCATGCCTGCATTCTGAAAATCTTTAATAGTGTGAGTATACCCAAAAGGAACAATTTCCACAGGTAGAGGGAACTTGCCAAGTTTTTTAACAATTTTACTCGAATCAACTATCCAAATCACTTGTTTTGCCAGGCTTGCTACAATTTTTTCATATAGCAGTGCTCCTCCTCCGCCTTTTATTGCATTGAAATCCTTATCAATTTCATCTGCCCCATCTATGGCAAGATCTATTGTTTCAACACTGTCAATAGGTAAAACGTTTATTCCAAGAGACTGCGCAAGTTCAGTTGTCCTGCTCGATGTTGATACAGCTTTAATTTTTAAGCCTTTTTTAACCATCTCGCCGATTTTTAATATCGTGTAATATACGGTAGAGCCTGTACCCAGCCCTATAGTCATACCTTCTTCTATATAATCTACAGCTTTTTCTCCGGCAATTTGCTTTTCGTTTTCCATATTTACTTTTCCCCCTTAAAATTTAACAATTAATTTATGCCAAAAGCATTCGCCTGTATCGGAGGTTTGCTGTTCTACCCTGAAAAATGCAACAGTCTGCATTTATTATACAACATGGTACTAATTATTTTAAGATGAGCATCCTATTTAGAAAACTATTAATATTTCCAAATAACACCAAAAATATATGATAACCTCATGAATACCTAAGGGTACTTAAAATATTTCTTCCCTTTTTGCAGACACCTATGAGAAATCACGAACATTATACTTCTTCTTTTTCTATTTGAAAGCATTAAAGGGCTAACACCGAACCAACTATTGAGTAATCTATCTGAGCAAAGCACTCGGATTACATCCTGAATTTCTTTTTCTATAGCTGTTATCAAACTCAATAACATAAATTTTCGGAAATCAAGTGCTCTATAAAAGTCATGAAAAAACAAAAAACCCTTGTAACAGATACGTTACAAGGGATTGGTGACCCATCGGAGACTCGAACTCCGGACACCTTGATTAAAAGTCAAGTGCTCTACCGCCTGAGCTAATGGGTCATATTTTGGCTGGGATGGCAGGACTCGAACCTACGAATGCCAGAGTCAAAGTCTGGTGCCTTACCGACTTGGCTACATCCCATTGTTTTGAAGTCGGAAACCGGTATACTTTACACAGCTTCCGCCCTCATTATCATAATCTAATGGGGTGAATGGTGGGAGTCGAACCCACGGCCTCCAGAGCCACAATCTGGCGCTCTAACCAACTGAGCTACACCCACCGAAGCTTATATTTAGCCTCATCGGGCCATCTTGCTTGCCTCTCACGAAAGACGCAAACTTATTTTATGACAGAACGGCATTATTGTCAAGCAAAAAATTATGCTTTTTTAATTTTTTATGAGCTTTTTTTTATGGCAGCAGCGCCATTTTTTGTATACTTATGCCTTTTTAGTTCACATAACATAACTCTCATGCGGGTTTGAGCGACATCAACTACCGAGCTTTTCTCCAACCCTTTGGGTATAAATTTTTCAACTGGCCATTGTTTATTTTACCCCACCCCAGCGGAAAACTTTCAACTCCCAATAAAATAAATCCCTTTTCTCCTTCAGAAAGTAATGTCTCTCCCTTAAGATAGCGCATTAAACCCGGGTCATCCAATGAAAATCCTTTTTTTCTTTTTACATTGTTCCAGTCCGTGGCCATCGCAAAAGCCTGAGATGGCTCAAACTTCCCATGCATTTCCTCCCCTGCGTACAACCCTGTTTTTATAAGTTTGAGATTAGCATTGTATTCAAAACCGGGCGGAATTATATTAACGTGCGAACCACTAACACGATAAATTCCCCGGGGGGATTCATGCAGCATCTGCTCGCAGAATTCGCGGTAACTTCTTAAAGGCTCATCGGACTTTGAACTGACATCCCGGGGTATATATTCACCAATTCGGCCGAATAAAGCGACAAAATGCCCTTCGCCTTTTAATCTGTGAGGCCATAGCCTGGCTGTTTTAAGAAGTTCTTCGTTTCCATCGGCCCAGTCGGGACGGCCGGGTTCTATGCCAAAACTCTTGGGTATATCTTTAAGATACAGATCCGGATATGTTTTTAAAAAATAAGCAATGTTCTGTTCGTTTTCTTCGGGGTTAAACGTACATGTAGAATAGACCAGAGTGCCGCCCGGGGAAAGCATTTGGTAGGCATGGCCAAATATTTCACGCTGCAGCCCCTGCAACTCTTCGGCTTTATATTTGCTCCAGCTCTTCACAGCATCGGGATCCTTGCGAAACATTCCCTCGCCCGAGCATGGCACATCAAGCAGGATTTTATTGAAAAACTCCCTGTAGGCCATTGAAAGCCTTGCCGGTGTATCGTTGGCAACAACAGTATTGGTTATTCCGCACAGCTCAATGTTTTTAACAAGAGCTTTGATTCTTTTCGGATTTATGTCGTTTGACAGCAAAAAACCCTGGTTTTTCATCGCTGCCGCCAGCGCTACGGTTTTACCGCCGGGTGCAGCGCATAAATCCAGCACCCTGTCTCCAGGCCCGGCATTAAGCACTTCTGCCGGAAACATTGCACTTGGTTCCTGGATATAATATAAACCTGCATGGTAATATGGATGAATTCCCGGCCTGGATTCGTCATTAAGATAAAAGCCGCAGCTTGACCATGGTACGGGCTGCATTTCAAAAGGCGATATTTTGTTCCATGCCTGTAAATCCACTTTTAAGCTGTTTAGTCGTAACCCTGCTGCCCTGTCTTCGTTAAGGGCGGAAACAAACTCATCAAATTCATCTTTTGTCATTAAATTTCTGAATTTATTCTCAAAATCCAATGGAATATGCATTAAGTTAACTCCTTAAAATTTTATAAATATTTTTAGCCGGTAAAAGTCAACGCAAAAAACTTCTCTGTAATTTTAACAGGTCTGAGAATTAAAAAACAGGCATTAGCCTTCCAGAATCAAAGTTTAATCTGAAGGTATGCCGGTTTTATTTCGCTTAAAGCTATATCTATCCTGCTCTTTTATCCTGCATCAGAAATTTTGCAGTAACCTTTTTCTATACATAGTCTTGCCCTGTAAGCCGTTTTTTCATCACTGTTAAGGGCATTTTTTATAAAATCGGGATTGCTTATAAAGAACTCCCCCATGAATTTATCTGGATCTTCCATATAGTTCAATACCATTTCAAGCTGTTCCTGATCTATGCATCCTTTGTCATAAGCTTCCCTGAATATGCCCTTATCCATACCAACAAGCGCATTGGACTTGACCCCGAGTTTCTGAAGAAGTTCGCTACCTCCCTGAAGCCTGTCAATAATTACAAATGAGTACTTCATATTTCCGCCGGTATTGCTAATTGCAGGAATCCAGGCACGCTCATAGCTTGATGCACTGGTTATCAAATCAGCAATGTGCAAAACCCTTGCTCCATTCAAAGAAGTCAGTTTTTCAGATTTCCCGTTTTTAAAAATATACGCGTCCATGTCCTTAAAGATGGTAATATGGGGTTTACCAAGAAGTGAAGCACAAGCAACCGAGAAAAACCAGTCGCGGCGCTCACCGCCCGATATGAAATCATAATCATTGTCCGGCACTGTATTACGGATCGCCTCGATCAATGCATCTATTGCAGCCTTATATGTCATGTCATCATTGTAATTTTTCATGACAAGTTCATGTAATATGCCGGTGCATTCTTCTTTTTTGTCTTTTACGCTGTCGATCACTTGCAACAGGGAATTGGCCTTTTCTTCACTGCCATACAGGAAATGGGTATTTACATAATATGGCCCTATTTTTCCGGACGTATACCAGAATGGCTCATTTGCAGGACAAACGCGTATAGCCTTTGTGTCAAACAGCGCTTTTATCAGTTTTCCTCTAATGTTATTCATACAATCCCCCCATTATTCGTCTCCAAAAAATCTCTCCTTATATTCTTTAAACCACTCCTGGTTTAGCAGTGTGCTGGTTTCCTCATTAAGGTGGCATGCACATCCCTCAAGACTGACATAAAACTGCCCATCTTCCTCATTTACAATCGTTACGGCAGTATTGTCGCACCAGGGAATGGTGATTACATCTTTAAGAGGTAAACCCTTAAACCAGCACAAAAGAACGCGTATTACGGTACCGTGGGTTACAATGCATATATTTCTGCCCCGTTCCCGGGAGAGAATATCCTGAACTGCTGTAACCACCCTTTTCTGAAAAGAAACCATGCTTTCGCCTTCAGGCATCCGGTGAATATGCGGCTGTGTTTCCCAGGTATCGTATTCTTCGGGATAAAATTTTGCAAGGTCTTCCCAGCGCATTCCTTCCCAGAGCCCTCCGTGTATTTCCTTTAAATCTTCACGGGGTATTATAGGAAGGCCTTTTTTCCTGGATATATAACCCGCGGTTTCCATCGTCCTTTTTAATACACTGCTGTAAATAACATCCATTTTTGTATCTGCCAATCTTTCGGCCACAAGCCTGGCCTGAATATGCCCTCTTTCGGTAATGCTTTCATCGGTCCAACCATGGAACTCCCTGATTTTATTGCCTAACGCTTCCGCGTGCCGGACGAATATCATCGTAGTTTTCATCGTTCCACCCTTTCACTGTTTCCTGATAATCTTTATTAGGTGCTGTTAATAGTTTTCACCAGAACGCCGGAGCCAAAGAATTTCCTTACAACATCCTAATCCAGCAGAGCCCCTGTAATATCCGAAACTCTCTCAAAACCGTGCTTTTCCATGTACTGTTTTATTCCTTCGGCAGTTTCTATCCAGACATAAGGATTAACAAATCCTGCGGTTCCTATCATCACCGCAGACGCTCCTGCCAGTAAAAATTCCACAGCATCTTCCGCGCCTGAAATACCGCCCATTCCGATAACGGGTATCTTTACGGCCTTTGAAACCTGGTATACCATGCGCACGGCAACAGGTTTAACAGCAGGGCCTGAAAGCCCGCCCATTATATTTCCGAGTATGGGTTTTCTCGAGTTTATATCTATTGCCATTCCCAGGATTGTATTTATCAAACTCACGCAGTCCGCTCCGGAACCTTCTGCAGCCCTTGCCATTTCAGCAATATCGGTTACATTTGGAGAAAGCTTTACAATGAGAGGCTTTTTACATACCTTCCGGACTGCCGACGTCACTTTCGAAATACCCTCTGCAGTGCTGCCAAACATAAGACAGCCTTCCTTCACATTCGGGCATGAAACATTCAGCTCTATCGCATCAATATCGGCATCAGACAAAATCTCTGCAATGCGGCAGTAATCTTCTACGGTATTTCCGGCTATGTTCGCGATTATACAGGTATCAAAACTTTTTAAAAACGGTATTTCATCACGTATAAAAGCATCTACCCCCGGGTTTTGAAGCCCGACACTGTTTAAAATCCCCGCAGGGGTCTCGGCAATCCGGGGCGGCGCATTACCTTTTCTCGGGCTTAAAGTAAGCCCTTTTACCGATATACCGCCTAACATACTCAAATCAAAAAACTCGCTGAACTCCCTTCCGAATCCGAAAGTTCCCGAAGCGGCGATTATGGGATTTTTAAGTTTCAGTCCTGCAATATTAACCGATAAATCCAAGAATAAATCCTCCCCAAAACCATTTTTTAAGCCTTAAATATCAAACATAATTTTCCCGGCATTAAAAACCGGGCCATCCCTGCAGATGCGCTCATATTCATAATCATCATTATTCCTTACTTTGCAGGCGCATACAAGACATGCCCCAATACCACAGCCCATGCGCTGTTCCATCGATACTTCACAGAAAATACCTTTTTCGGTGCAGGCTTCAGCCACTGTTTTCATCATCGGTACAGGCCCACATGTGTAAACCCTGTCTGGCTTTTCATTTTCAAGGTATTCCAGAAAAGGTTTTGTAATAAGCCCTTTTTGCCCAAAACTTCCGTCATCGGTGGATATAACCAGCCTGTCGGTAACCTTCTGAAAATCCTCCTGCAAAACCATCAGGTCCTTTGTCCTGAACCCAAGAAAAGCGGTTTTTTCCACCTCAACACTTCTCTCCAGCAGGAACAACAGCGGGAAAATCCCGATACCTCCGCCAATAACGCAGATCTTTTCCCCGTTTTCAGGAAGAGTAAATCCCTTGCCGAGGGGGCCGACACAATCCACAGTATCACCGCATTCAAAGCAGGACAAAAGCCTCGTACCTTTACCGCGTATCATATAAACAATATCAAACGTGCTTTCCAAGGTATTTGTCCGTAAAATGCTTATTGGACGTCTTAAATAGGCATCCAGGCCATTGCAGCACCTTATATTCACAAACTGACCTGGCACCGCCTTTTCCGGGATTATCCCGGATTTAAGACGCAGAAAGTAAATATCTTCCGCCAGTTTTTCAGCCTTAACAACAGATCCGTTAAACTTCATAAGTATCCTCCAGTGTCTATGCCATTAATTATTTTTCATCCCCGCAGCTTCTCCAGAACATCAGGTACAGTTAGTTTTTCCAGTTCAATAAAAGATTCTCTTTCGAGAATCATACCAAGCTCGTGAGCATCGGATGATGAAATAAAAAATCTGTCGGAAAATTCGGGATATTTATTTAAAAAATCAGCTTTTGAGATATACCGTGACAACTCCAGCGTGTTAAACAGCAGGTCATCGGGTATTGAACCAAGGTTTGACAAAATGCTATAGGAACTCCTGTCAACATGGGCAGGGACAGGAACACCTCCAAGCTCACGCACTAATGAGACACAACTGTATAAATCAAGCTTTGTAGCTGTGGTTAACAAATGCTCCACTTTTTCCAAAGGCCTGTCGTCCGCGTCCATAATCCACTGTTCGCCAAAAATATCCTCCCTGTTTTTAATATTAAGATAATACCCGTTTAATATGGACTGAAGGTTAAAAATGCATTCCAAAGACGGGAAATAGCAAAGAACATGTATTTCTTCACTGGTTTCAAGCTCAATTCCGGGAATGAGTAAAATACCAACTTCTTCGGCCACTTTTGCTATGGCTTCAAGATTCCCGGTGTGGTTATGATCGCACACCGAAATTGCATCAAGCCCCTTTATTTTCGACATCATAACAATATTGCCGGGTGTCATGTCATTGCCGGCACAGGGAGAAAGGCAGGAATGAATATGAAGATCCACTGCCGCTTTAATCATGATCAAACTCCGATTTTTTCAGATAATAATTGATGCAAATTTCATAACTTGTGTGTGGCGCCTGGACAATAATAACCCCTTTTTCGGTGGCTTTATTAATTGTCATTTCCTCAACGTCAATATTTTCGGGAATAACAATGCACGAGGCATTGGTAAGGCAAGCTACGGCTACAATGTTGATGTTCGTATGTACAGTAATCCAAAGTTCACCATCCTGGATACGCGCCATTGCCATACTAAGCAAATCACAGACATAAACCCCTGTAATTTCTGTATTATCGGCTTTTTCAGCACAACTTAGTATTTTGTATCCGCACTGCTGTACAAACTCATTGACTGTCATTTGTCTTCTTCCCCCTGAGCAATGTTTTTATCCTCTATTTTCGGCCTGTATATATGTTCAAGCGCTTTCATATGATCTGCCAGATCCGATACCTTTTCCCTCAGTTTGAATATACAATCGGTCTCGAATGCGAGCCCTCTTACTATATCTTCGGCAAGAGCACGGCAGTTTGGCGATCCGCAGGCACCGCAATCAAGGCCCGGAAGCCCGTCATTAATCTCTTCCAGCTTCTGCATCTTTATCATGGCTTTCATCATATTGTCATCCAGCTTTAATATGGGTTTGTATTCCATATCTTTTGTCCATAACAAATCCTGATAATCTGCAGCCACGTTTTCATTGGAAAAATCCTTCGCTTTTGCCTTCTCAACCTGTCCTTTGAGGATTGTTCTGGCAACAAAAGGATTTACAACAGTCAAAGGTCCTCCAAGGCATCCCTCGGTACAGGACAATGCTTCAACAAAGTCCACTTCATGCAGCCTGTCTTCGACTATTTCCTCAAAAATATCAATAACATTGTGGATCCCATGAACCGCCAGGGACTTCGGATTTTCAAGGGCACGGCTTTCGCCGCCTGAAACCGCCCATCCCACACCATACGCTCCTGAAGATACCAGGTCACTGTCATTATCCTGATGTATGGTTTTCATTTTTTCAAGCAGTTTGATATGTATATCTTTCATTGCAAATACGCCATTAACAAAAGACTCCTTTTTTTCATAAGGAGCTTTGACACTGGTAACTTTAGCAGCACATGGGGATATAAAAAATACGCCGATTTTGTCGGTGGGAATATTTTTCTTTCTGGCTATTGTATGCTTTGCAATTCTTGCAGCAACTTCCATGGGAGATTCAATTTTCAGAAGATTATTTATTAAATTCGGAAACCTCACCTGAATCAGCCGTACCACGGCCGGACAAGCAGAAGATATCACTGGTTTTTTTACATTTCCCGATTTCAGTATCTGCCTTGTGGCGTCTGATACTATCTCAGCAGCCCTTGCTACTTCAAAAACCCAGTCAAAACCGAGTTCCAATAATCCCTGCAGAATTCGTTCCCTCGAAAAATCCTGGCCAAACTGTCCATAAAGCGACGGTGCCGGCAATGCAATCTTGAATTGATACTCTGACATAATTGAAAAAGGATCAGTAACTGCCTTCTTAGCATGATATGGACAAACCCTGATGCACTCACCACAGTCTATACAGCGTTCTTTGATAATTGTCGCCTTACCGTTTCTTACCCGTATGGCCTCAGTGGGACAATGTTTAATACAATTCGTGCACCCTCTGCACTTTCCCTCCTCGAGTGTAACCGAATGAAAGTAACCAGTCATATTACTGTCCTTTCCCTAATACAGATATATTGTTATATAAACCCTTGTTCCCTTATTAGGTTCGCTTTCCAATACAAATTTGTCTGAATTCTTTTTGATATTGGACAGACCCATTCCCGCACCAAACCCCATTTCTCTGATAAAGTCAGGCGCGGTGGAATATCCTTCTTTCATCGCAAGTTCAATATCTTCTATTCCGGGCCCCTCGTCATAAACCAGTATTTCAATTTTATCCTCAAAAATTTCAACGCGAGCCCTTCCTCCGTTCCCATGTATAACGACATTTAATTCAGCTTCATACATGGCAATGGATGTTCTCTTTATAATTGCTGGATTTACCCCTAATTGGGTCAATAATTTCCGAACATTACTTGACGCTTCTCCTGCCCTGGAAAAGTCATTGGCAGGTATATCATATTCCTTTATTATAATACTACTCACATTCGCTTCCTTTTCCTACAATTCCGGCTTTATATAATATTCCGCATGCAGTAAACATGGATAAGTCTGTTGATAAAAGGACAATTCCTTTTTCTTCGGCTAATTCACACATTTCTTTGCTGGGTTTCTTCCCGCGCACAAACACGACCACCTGAATATCCATCATTTCAGCTGTACGGATAACCTGAGGATTTACAAGACCTGTAAGGAGCATGGCATTTTCCTTTGAAAAGGCCATTACATCGCTCATTAAATCGGCACCGCATGCTGATTTTATGATAATATTCATTTTATCGGTACATGTATGAATTTCACCATTTATCAGCTCTATAATTTCATTTAATACCATACAACACCTCATTAGTAATCAGTACTTTAATTATAGACTTTCCATAAATAGGCGTCAATCAGTATTAGCCACCGAATAATCATTCATTAGTAAAAAGCCGCCAAATAAGGCGGCTTTCATTTATTCCTTGCTGCTGAGATATTCATTCAGATCATCAATGAGTTTTTTTGCATCTATGCCATGCACAGCACATGCATCTTTAATGCTTTCACCCGATGCAGACGGGCAAAACAAACAATGCATCCCATGCTTCATAAAAATTGGGGCTGTGCCTTCATCCAGCATAAGCACTTCTCTTATGATCATATCTTCTGAAACCTTTGCCATCGCAGATTCCTCCCATACTATAATTAACTTAATGTCAATACTCTGATCACTCAGGAATATTACTAAAATATATACCCGAAATTCCACTCAACAGTATAGAAAAATTCCTCATGGAATTATCCAACCATTAAAAATTATTATACCCCAAAGATTAAATAAACTGCAACACGAAAATACTATTTTAAACAGCAAAGATGCTGTTTTAACTGCTTGTTTAACAGGCACATGTTTTAATTTCAAGACATTTAAATTAAAGCCGGAATATTTTGTTTTATTATCAGGAAACCGGGTATCAGTTATTTATTGGTGCTTTATCAGACAAATGCTTTATGAAACCATGTACCCGATAAATGTAAGAAGTAGAGGAACTTTTTACATTTCGTTATATTGACTGTAATCAAATATTGTGATACTTTTAACACGAACAGATTTTTCTATTCTACGGGGAGGTGCATAAATTGAGTACATTCAGTGTTGTTCTGGTAGGTATGGTGGTTGTTTTTGCCTCACTTACATTATTAAGTCTTTGCATAAAAATATACTCAGCGATTGTTTCAAAGTTCAGTAACAGGAAGAATAACAGCAACAATGGTCAGAGTAATAACGTTCAAAAAAATGATGTTCAAATAAAAAATGTGGCTGAAACCACCAATGTTAATTCCACTTCGACCACTCAGCACGGTTTGAGTCCAGAGCTTATAGCTGTTATTACTGCGGCAATCGCAGCCAGCATGGGCGGTTCAAGTGCAGATTTAAAAGTCAAATCAATCAAACGTATTGGACATACCACTCCTATATGGAACGTAGCCGGAAGAAATGAATATATCCTTACAAGACTTTAAAAATATTAGTAAAAGGAGATTATGGAGATAATTATGTGGCAGGATTTTACTAACGCAATATCAAGTCTTATTCAGGAATCAGGCTTTGCCAATATGACACCTCTGCATTTGGTTATGATAGTAATAGCCTGTGTTTTTTTATACCTTGCTATAGTTAAAAAATATGAGCCTTTACTTCTGGTTCCAATATCATTTGGTATGCTGGCAGCAAATCTTCCTCTTGGCGGATTAATGCATCCGGAACTATGGGATGCCAGTCCTCTTGATTTTGGGGCTATACTTCACGAAGGCGGTTTGTTTGATTTATTGTACCTTGGTGTTAAGCTGGGAATATACCCGCCGTTAATATTCCTCGGAATAGGTGTTATGACAGATTTCGGTCCATTGATTGCAAACCCGAAAAGCTTATTGTTAGGAGCTGCAGCTCAGTTTGGTATTTTCGGAACATACCTTGGAGCAATGGCTCTCGGTAAATTCACTGAAAAACAGGCAGCTTCAATTGCAATTATTGGCGGAGCCGATGGCCCTACAGCAATATGGCTTACCACTAAACTTGCACCCGAGCTTCTGGGTCCAATTGCATTGGCTGCTTATTCATATATGGCTCTTGTTCCGGTAATTCAGCCTCCAATTATGAGGGCACTTACCACTAAAAAAGAACGTCAGATTGTTATGGAACAATTGCGCCCCGTTTCCAAAACAGAAAAAATTCTTTTCCCCATCGTTGTTACTCTTCTTACAGTTTTATTAATTCCTTCTGCCGCTCCGCTAATTGCAATGCTGATGCTTGGAAATCTTTTCCGAGAAAGCGGAGTTGTAGGTCGTTTAAGCGAGACTGCTGAAAATGCATTAATAAACATAGTTACTATATTCTTAGGACTTACAGTTGGTGCTACAGCAAGTGCAGACAAGCTTAGCCAGCCCGGCTTCGGAATACAGGCTCTTTTAATTATTTTATTGGGATTAATAGCATTCAGTGTGGGAACTGCAACCGGTGTATTGTTCGGAAAGCTTATGTGCTGGCTCACCGGTGGAAAGGTAAATCCGTTAATCGGTTCAGCCGGGGTATCCGCCGTACCGATGGCTGCCCGTGTTTCACAGAAGGTAGGCCAGGAAGCTAATCCTCAGAACTTCCTTCTGATGCACGCTATGGGCCCAAATGTTGCCGGAGTTATAGGCTCGGCCATTGCAGCAGGTGTATTGTTATCGATGGTAGGATAAGACTTAATATAAAAAAAGGCAAGTCATCTTGACTTGTCTTTTTTTATGCGTTAATATTTACCATAAATTTATCGTTTAATCAGACAATGCCTGATGGTATATATATTATTATAAACGTCAACTGAAGCAGTTTGCATAAGTTGTGTTGTAAAAGCAATTGACGGAAATTAAACATATTAAAGCAGTTGGATGAAAGGTTTTTAAATAAGGTGGTTTAGAATGAAATATATTGTTCTTATCGGGGATGGTATGGCAGATTACCCCATGCCGGAATTAAAAGGCAAAACTCCTCTTGAAGCTGCGTTTAAACCAAATATGGACTATCTCGCACAAAACGGCGAGATCGGGCTTGTTAAAACAATACCGGATACTCTTCAGCCGGGCAGCGATGTGGCAAATCTATCGGTGTTCGGATATGATCCGTCAGTATATTATACCGGGCGTTCACCTCTCGAAGCCGTAAGCATGGGAATTGACCTGGGCGAAAATGACATTGCCATAAGATGCAACCTTGTAACCCTGTCGGATGAAGAAAACTATGAAGACAGGACAATGATAGATTACAGTTCGGGCGAGATAACCACCGGGGAATCCCGCGAACTAATCAAGGCGCTGTCCGAAAAACTCAGCAACAGCACATTTTCATTTTATCCCGGAGTCAGCTACAGGCATTGTGTTGTCTGGAATGAAGGCAGGCTGGATCTTAATCTTACCCCGCCTCATGATATCAGCGGGAAAAAAATTAAAAACTTTCTGCCAAAAGGTGAAGGCAGCGAATTATTATTGTCACTGATGAAGGAAAGCTCAAAAATTTTAAAAGGACATCCGGTGAACCAAAAACGTATTGAAAAAGGCCTGAATCCGGCTACTTCAATATGGCTGTGGGGACAGGGCAGGAAGCCGTCACTGGAATCATTTCATGAAAAGTTCAACCTTTCGGGAAGCGTGATATCGGCAGTGGATCTGGTCCGTGGAATAGGAATGCTGGCCGGACTGAACGTAGTTTATGTTGAAGGTGCCACCGGGAATATTCATACGAACTATAAAGGCAAAGCACTGGCCGCATTGAATGAACTGGAATCGGGAAGGGATTTTGTCTATATTCATGTTGAAGCACCGGACGAATGCGGGCATCAGGGTTCTGTTGAAGGCAAGGTTAAATCAATTGAGCTGATAGATTCAGAGCTGCTTGGTCCTTTAATGCAAGGCCTTTCCAAGTGGGATTACTCAATACTTCTTCTCCCTGACCATCCTACACCGCTGTCAATAAGGACCCATTCAAGAGATCCCGTTCCATATGTAATCTATCGGAAAACCGAATCAAAGAAAAGTAATAAAACCTATTGTGAAAAAGATGCGGCATCTGCCGGCATTTTTATCGAAGAAGGGCATAAGCTTATAGAAAGGCTTATAAATTCCTGATATAAAAACTTTAAAATCAAGTAAAAAAGCGGTTCGTAATCGAACCGCTTTTTTATTTTAATGTTCTTAATATTTTACTCAACCTTAAGTAGTTCTTCCAGTGGCGGGATTTTTATTTTCTGCCCCAGAATAATGGTATTGTATGGAGCAGGTATGTTATTATATTTACCCAGTTTTTCAACGTATTCAAAGTTATCGCCATAGTACTTTCTTGCTATGGATGACAATGTATCGCCCTTTTGAACGATATGTTCTGTTACCTGCACAGGTGCTTCGGTTGGAGTAGGTTCAGGTGTTACCTCTATATCCTCCGGCGGAGCCTCGGGAGTCGGAGTAGGCGATAATGTAGGAATAGGCGTCGTATCTATCACCACCTCACCCGGGTCACTTAAGTTTCTCATTATATTTTTTATAACAAAGAACAAAATCAGAATAAGAAGAACTGCTGTCATGAATACGGCAGCATAGTAAATCACATTTTCATACTTCCTGATATTCTTTTTCTTATATTTATAAGTCGGCGGAGGCACGTTTTTCAACTCAGAAGTTTTTTGCTTTACTGCCGGTTTCTTAACAGGCGGGGCACCGGATGCAGCTGATCTGATTTTCTCAACGCTCACAACCATGGCAGTCATATCATCAATGCATTCCTTGCTCATCGCTTCGTTTACTGCCCGGTAAGCTATGTAAGTGCTGTCGCTCCTCATCGATAATATATCTTCAATATACTCTTCACCAAGGGTATCATAAATGCCATCGCTGATTAGAAGGAATTTATCACCTTCACACAATTCGATAGGCTCTGTTTGTGAAATAAAGACGTCATCATCTTTTACCTGGAATTCATCCCCCTGCTCTTCATCGTCATCTCCGGATAAAATAATCGGGTCGGGCAGGTTTTTGGATTTGGGATATCCTGTTATATGCTTGACAACACCATTATGGCAGTAAAAAACATGGCATGTACCATATGTAGCTACTACTGCCTTTCCATTGGTAAGCAAAAGTCCGGCAAAGCCCATTTGCCTTTCCAAAGCTTCCTTTGGTAAGCCACTCATTTCATGAAAGCTTAAAACATATTTTGCAGTTTCGGCAACCCTTGTGGTGAGTTCTTTGGTTTTATAATCAACGTCACCATCCTGAACAGTTATTTTTTCATGGAACTTGCCTAATTCTCTCAAAATAGAGAAATTTACTTTTTGCTCATCATCGAAAAATTCCATATGATCAGCAACTGCAAAGAAGAACTCACTTGCACGGTTATCTATTGATGCCTCCATGTTGTCAATGTGATGCTCGGATAAAAACTTTCCGTTCATGTAAAAGTCATCACGGTTCTGTTCCTGTTCTAACCCTTTGCGTGAATAGACACTGGCATTTACTTTCATCAAATCACTCATTTGGAATTTTCCTTCTTTCGACAAGTTTTGGATATTCCTTAGACTATCATATCATAAGGATTGATTGGTTTCAACAAAAAACGGGTAATTGCCACAATTGTTTTTGTAAAAGCTTGCTTTCAATTCTTACGTGAAATTTTGATTTTATATTACGGATGATAACATGGGAATAATTAAAAACCCGTGCAAATGCTTCAATTTACTTGCTTATTCATAAAAACAGGGTGGTATATTACCACCCGTAAAAATTACCTATTATTGCTGATTTGTTGGTGTAAATGTCGCACAGTCGGTTTCATCGCTTGAAGTCGCGTTCCGGGGTTGTACTTCTATTTTTTCTGCAGAGCATTTGTCACCTGACATATAATAGTAGCAGCTGTTTACTACACATTTAATTCCTTCATTGGGACGGTTCATTTTTTCAACTTGCATAGTTAACCTCCTTTAATTGAAATTTGCCCCGTTTAAAAAGGGAGATAGTTTAAAGGTTATTGAGATCTCATTTGAAGCATTCATTAATATAATCTGCTAGTATATATTTTTAATACAAAACAAATTTTAGAAATAATTATGTTTTTAACATTCGTTGTATTATTGGGTTGCATTAGATATAATATTCTTAGTGTTCAGTTTCATTTAATTTATCTTTTTGTGGGGTCGTATGTTATGAATAGGAACAGGTTAAAGTATTTTAACGTTAGAAAAATCGTAGATTTAAGAGATATGGTAAAACAGAGTGAGAAGTTAAATCCAGGTTGCAGTGCGTTTATCTTGAAAGACAGTAATGGCAAATTTACATCGATCACCTACACGAAATTTATAGAATCTTTGAACGAGCTTGGAACGGCTCTTCTTGATTTAGGGCTTAAAAATACCAAAATAGCCGTTATGAGTGAAAACAGGTACGAATGGTGTCTTACTTACCTGGCAGTAGTTAACGGAGTTGGAGTTATTGTACCGTTGGACAAAGAACTTCCAATCAATGAACTGGCTTCCCTTTTGTCCCGTTCAGAAGCTTCTGCCATAGTTACTTCCGCAAATTATATTGATAACGTAATTAAAATAAAAAAAGATCTTCCTGACCTAAAATATGTAATATGCATGGATAACCTTGATAAAAGCGAATATGACGGAATTATGTTTTTGTCCGGTTTAATGGAAAAGGGACGAAATCTCATTGAATCAGGTAACCGTGAATATATCGACGCCCCAATAAATCCTGAAGAAATGAGCATGCTAATCTTTACTTCGGGTACCACTGATAAGTCAAAAGGAGTAATGCTGTCTCATAAGAACATCTGCCATGATATTATGGGAGTATCACAATTGCTTACTGCTGACAACCGTGACAGCATACTGTCGATTCTTCCGCTCCATCATACTTATGAGTGTACCGCCGGTTTTTTAACTATGGTTTATCTTGGGGTATCGATTGGCTTTTGTGAAGGGCTGAGACATATAACAAAAAACCTTCAGGAATATAAACCAAGCATTATTATGTCGGTTCCTCTGATTCTCGAAAATGTTTACAGTAAAATTGAAAAAAAGGCAAGGAAGGAAAACAGCTATTTTAAACTCAGGTTTGGGCTGTTTATTGCTCCCATTCTTGCTAAACTTGGATTTAAAGACATCCAAAGAAAACTTTTCAACGAAGTGCATGAAAATCTTGGTGGAAATCTAAGGCTTATTATTTCGGGTGCATCTGCTCTAAATCCCAAAGTAAGCAAGGCTTTCCGCGCTATGGGCTTTAATTTGCAGCAGGGATACGGGCTCACAGAATGTTCACCGATAGTTACAGTTAACCGAATAAAGGAATATAAGGATGGTTCTGTAGGTTTGCCTTTGCCTGGCGTTGAAGTAAAAATTGACAACCCGGGCAGGGACAAAATTGGCGAGATTATCGTCAAAGGCGATAATGTTATGCTTGGATATTACAAAAACGAGGAAGCAACCCGTGAAGTGCTCAGGGATGGATGGCTTTACACAGGCGATTATGGCAGGATAGATAAGGATGGCTTTCTGTATATAACAGGGCGTAAGAAAAATGTAATAGTCACGAAAAACGGCAAAAATATTTATCCTGAAGATATAGAACTATACTTAAACCAAAGCCCTTATATCCTTGAATCACTTGTTTACGGTGTTGACGATCCTGAAGATGACGAAACAAAAGTGTGCGCCCAGATATTCCCGAACATGGAAGCCATAGAGGAACAACTTGGCAGAACACCCACCGAAGAAGAACTTCATAAGATTATTCTTACTGAAGTCAAGAAAGTTAACAAAAAGCTTTCTTCATATAAAAGAATCCAGCATTTTGATATAAGAAAAGAAGAATTTGAAAAAACCACAACAAAGAAAATAAAAAGATATGTTGAGCTGCTGTCAGTCAACATTTCAAATCTTACAAGCAAGCTGAAGCTAAAATGATATAAGGTGAAAATATGTTGTCAACTTATCATACTCACAGTGTTTTCTGCGACGGGCAAATGGAACCGGAAGACTATGTTTTGTCTGCCATCAGAAAAGGCTTTAAAGCCATAGGGTTTTCGTCCCATGCCCCTTTTCTTTTTGATACAGGCTGGACAATGAAACCCGGAAACTTAAACAAATATATTCAGAAAATTGAAGAGCTGAAGGAAAAATACAAAAACCAAATACAGATTTATGCAGGCCTAGAAACCGACTTTTATCCGGACTGCAAGGACTTCAGAATTTATCCGGGCATTGACTACACAATAGGATCGGTTCATTTCATGTATTATAATGAAAAAAGCAACAAGTATCTGACCGTAGACGGCCCCATAGGCGAATTCACCGAACTTCTTGACTCGGTTTTCAACGGTAATGTCAGGAATCTAATAGAAACATATTACAACCTGGTCGCTGAAATGGTCAAAACCCATCGGCCTGATATTTTGGGGCATCTGGATATTGTAAAAAAGAACAATGCCGGCAACCTTTTTTTTAATGAGACCGATACATGGTACCGGAACAAGGTTGAAGAAGTTTTAAATATCATAAGTCAAAGCAACGTAATTGTAGAAATCAATACCGGTGGGATTTCAAGAGGATACACCGCTGAACCATATCCTTCGGAATGGATTATCAAACTTATGAGGGAAATGGATATACCTGTTGTACTGAATTCAGACGCGCATCATCCTGATTGGATTGACTGCTACTATACCGAGTCGGTTAAAATATTAAGAAGCTCAGGTTATAGCCACCAGCGCGTGCTGATTAGTAATACCTGGCAGGACGTACCATTGTAATACCCAGATTTCCTGCTGATGCTGAAACGGCCCCGCAATTTGCGGGGCCGCTTGAAAAATCAACCTTTATTGTAGTTTTTAATACCTGCCGTATTCATTTACTGCCCAAAGAAATACCTTAATATTGTCAAACGGTGTGCCGGCAGCAATACTTCCTGCGGTGGTTGCAACAAGGCCTCCGTCTGCTCCTACCGCATCAATATCCCTTTTAACTGTTTCAATTATTTCTTCGGCACTCCCGTTCCTCAATGTGAAAGGCGGCATTTGACCGTGAATCACAGCTTTAGGCATGGCCTTTCTTATTTCTGCAGGATGAATGGTTGGACCGAAATTAACATTATTAACACCCAGATCATTCAGTATAGGCATCAAATGCCCCATGGCACTGTCCGAATGCTGGTATCTGCTGTCTTCCGGGCCTGGTGCGAACTCCCTGAAGATCCTTTCAATGAATGGAGCACAGAATTGCTCATACTGCTTTGGAGGGAACAAATAACAGTTATCGTCTGTGATCCAATAGCCGGGTTTTAACTCTGAGTTTGATATTTTAAGCAATGCCTTATGATATTCAACCATCTTTTCTGTTAAAACCTCGAAAAACTCCTTCATTACTTCAGGTTCTTCCATTATAAAAATACATGTATTTTCTGTGCCAAGTATACTGGTCGCCATAGTTGCAGGGCCTCTGTGCCCCCTGCTGCCATAATCAGGCTTAATACCTTTGGTTTTCTCCAGTTGCTCTTTTTCGGCATACCACTCTTCGGGGAAGGCTTCTTTTTCCATGTCCAGCTTTTCCGCTCTTTTAATTAATTCCTTGACATCGTCAATGTCCTTAACACTGGACTCAAGCCACGGAGTACCGCCTTCACTGTATTCCCAGCGGGCACCCATTATAACTTCAAACCTGTTAGGCGAAGCCTTCATATCTTCTTTTTCGTGGAAATGCCGTATTCCAATGGCTTGCTCCATCCTGTCATTGCACAGTTTGTGCAACTTAAGCCTGTATTCCCTGTCCTTATAATAGCGTATTGTTGATTCAACTTTCATTTCTTCAAATAAGAAGTGATCATCAAAGGGTAGCTTCACAGGTACGCGAGGTTTGTTGGTTGAGAAAGGTTCAAAACATTTTTCATTTTCTTCCCAGAATTTTTTATAATCCAACTCATACTTCATCCAATGATCCCCCTTTAATATACAAGCCACCGGCGCATGGTTTCATCCGACAGTGGCAGAATATACTGCGCAGCAAACAGGGCAGACCGGAAAGTCTGCCCTTACATAAGGCAAATAGCTGTGCCTTTATTTTTTGATCACTATGTTAACCAAACGTTTTGGTACCACGATTACCTTCAAGATTTCCTTATCTTTCAGGTAAACAGCAGCCTTTTCATCCTTTAATGCAGCTTCTTCAACTGCCTTGTTGTCTGCATCCTGTGGAACCAGTATCTTGTACTTAACCTGGCCGTTAATCTGCACGGCCATTTCAACAGTATCCTTCACCAATGCAGCAGGATCATATGTGGGCCATTTCTGGTTGAATATTGAATACGGATAACCCATCTTTTCCCACATTTCTTCACAGAAATGCGGAGCAAAGGGTGACATAAGAATCAATAAATCCCGGATGACTTCTTCCATCAAGCCCCTGTTCTTCACTTCAAGGGCGTCATACTTATAAAGGGCATTTGTAAGCTCCATCAAGCGGGCAATTGAAGTATTGAACTGGAATTTATCCGCATCCTCGGTAACACCTTTTATTGCAGTGTTCTGCACATATATTAACTCTTTCTCATCAGCGCCGATCCTGTCCGTCGTTTCGGCACCCTTTTCTTCAACAAACTTTTCTACAAGCCTTTCCACACGGCTGACATATCTTGCAATGGCTTTAATGCCTTCATCGCTCCATGGGCCACCCTCTGTATAAGCAAAACCAAAAGCCAGATAAAGCCTAAATACATCGGAGCCATATTCTGCTATATATTCATCGGGCGAAATGGTATTGCCCCTGGATTTGCTCATTCTGGCACCATCAGGGCCCAGGATTGTTCCCTGGTGCACAAGGGATTTGAACGGTTCGTCAAAATCAAGATATCCCATATCCCTTAATGCCTTTGTGAAAAAGCGCGCATAAAGCAGGTGCATCGCTGCATGTTCTGCCCCGCCCACATATTTGTCAACGGGAAGAATTTTGTTTATCCATTCTTTATTGAATGCTTCCTTGTCATTACGGTTATCGGGATACCTTAAATAATACCATGATGAACAAACGAAGGTATCCAGTGTGTCGGGATCTCTTTTGGCAGGTTTTCCGCATTTGGGGCATGTAGTATTGATGAATGATTCACATTTTGCCAGCGGTGACTCCCCATCAGGGGTAAATTCCACATTGTAGGGCAGTTCAACAGGCAAATCCTCTTCGGGTACAGGCACAATACCGCAACTGTCGCAATGAATAACAGGAATTGGCGCACCCCAGTAACGCTGCCGTGAAACAAGCCAGTCTCTTAACCGGTAATTTATCTTCATTTCACCTTTATTCTCTTTTGCAAGTTTTTTAACTATTTCAACCCTTGCCTGCCCGGAACTCATTCCCGAAAATTCCTGGCTGTCCACCAGTACTCCGTCCTCTACAAACGGGAGTTCGTCCGGCGAGCCATCCTTACTTCTGATAACCCTTTTTATTGGAAGGTTAAATTTGCTTGCAAATTCAAAATCTCTTTCATCATGCGCCGGTACTGCCATAACACAGCCTGTACCATATCCGGCCAAAACATAATCCGAAATCCAGATCGGAACCTTTTCTCCGTTTACCGGGTTAATTGCATAGCTTCCGGTGAAAACGCCGGTCTTTTCCTTAACTGTGGACATTCTTTCAATTTCGGTCTGCTTCTTTGCAAACTCCTTATATGCTTCTACCTGTTCCCTGTACTCGTCGGTTGTAACCTCGTCGGTAAGTTCACTTTCAGGCGCAAGAACAACATAGGTTACTCCGTAGAGGGTATCTGCTCTTGTTGTAAATACTTTAAATGTCCTGTCGCTTCCATATACTTTAAACTCTATTTCAGCACCTTCTGAACGGCCAATCCAGTTTGTCTGGATCTTCTTGGTCTTTTCAGGCCAGTCAAGGGCCGGAATGCAATCAAGAAGCTCCTGGGCATAGGCAGTGATTTTAAAGAACCATTGGGTTAAATCCTTTTTCGTAACCTCAGTATGGCATCTCTCACATGCTCCGTCCACTACCTGCTCATTTGCCAGAACGGTTTTACAGCTCGGGCACCAGTTTACCGGAGCTTTTTTTCTATATGCAAGGCCATGTTCATAAAGCTTTAGGAATATCCATTGCGTCCATTTGTAGTACTCAGGAGCACATGTTATTACCTCGTAATCCCAATCATAGGTTGCTCCCATTTCCTTGAGCTGCTTTTCCATTGTTCTTATATTTTCATAAGTAGAATCCTTTGGATGTATCCCTGTTTTAATTGCGTAGTTTTCTGCAGGCAAACCAAAAGCATCAAATCCCATAGGATGGAAAACATTATACCCCTGAAGTCTCTTCATTCTGGCCCATGAATCTGTCAATCCAAAATTATACCAGTGTCCTACATGTAATTTTGCTCCTGAAGGATATGAAAACATTTCAAGACAGTACAGCTTTTTATCCAACTTATTCCTGTCAAATTTATAAAGTTGGGTCTCTTCCCACTTCTTCTGCCATTTTTTGTCTACATTCGTTGAATACGCCATTCGTTCCGCCTCCTAATTTATATACAGCGCTTCATCGTAAATCATAAAAAGCGCATAAACTAATTCTGCTCTGAATTTTCAACAGAAATGGATCTGCCATCCCGCCACAGTCGTTCGAGGTTATAAAATTCGCGATCTTCTTCATGGAAAATATGAACAACAATATCGCCGTAATCTATCAGAATCCATCTGGCGCTATTGTACCCTTCAAGCCGCAGAGGAGTTACCCCTTTCTCTCTCAGCCTGAATTCCACTTCATCTGCAAGGGTTTTTATATGAGTTGTGGATGTACCGCTGCATATAATAAAATATGTTGCAACCGTTGTCAATTCCTGAATGTCAATTACCCTAAGCTCCCTGGCTTTTTTATCTTCCAGTGCGGTAACTATTTCATCAAACATTTCGCTAATCTCCATTTAATTTTATAACCTCCTGTTCATGGTTCTTTTATCACATTTATGTCTTTATGATACCCTTAATAGGAAATGCTTTCAAGGGATATTTTATTGTCTTAAACACGTTACCTGTCCGGGCAGTCAGCCCAGCATAAAAGATTCTCCGGGTATATCATCCATGTACTCCGGAAGCTTGTTTAATGTATATATATAAAGCCTGTGCAATGCCCTGCTGCATATTGTGTAAAACATATTCCTTTCTTCTTCCCCTGTATATGGATTATCAAGGTTTAATACAAAGACCACATCAAACTCCAGCCCTTTTGACAGGTATGACGGCATTACAGTTACCCCCCGCGGAAAAGCCGTTTCAGATTGAACAACAAGATTACAGGCAATGGATCCAGACAAACTTCTGTATACCATTTCGGCCTCTTGCCTGGTCCTGGCAATTACCGCAACAGACCTGTAACCATTGTAGATCTCCTTTTTTATATCCTTTTTCATCCCCTCTATACACTCGTCCACAGACTTTACCACCTGAACCGACGGCAACTGCCCGCTTCTGTTTATTACCCCGGCTTCAGCTTCAATCCCCGCAATATAATTTACAAATTCAGTAATTTCACGTGTAGAGCGGTAACTTTTACTTAACTTTATATGTGATACACTCTGAGTCCGGAAAATATCTGCCAAATCCCCGGTATTTCCGATATTGGCATAAGGGTTAAGACTTTGGTTCAAATCGCCGACTACAGTAAAATTACTTGAAGGAAACAATTCACGGATTATTTCCATCTGAAGTGGTGTATAGTCCTGCGCTTCGTCCACAACAACATGCCGGATATGCTCCTTGCGGGGTACCCCATGTAATTTTCCCTTTAAATACAATACCGGCGCAAGGTCCTCATAAAGCAGTATGCCCTGGCTAAGCTGCTCCAAAGTAAACATTGCCACATCCGAAAGCTCTTCATCCAATATATATGAACCATCAAACATTTTCGTGTAAACATCCGTTACAGAGATCATTCCAATATGCCTTACCTTATCGCGCAGTGGCTTAAACTGTTTTAAAACCGTTCTTACGGCAATTTTTCTCTTTTCATGAGGTTTCATATCTGACATTGCCGGGTCTTTCATTAATTTTTCATACAGCTCGCTGATCTCCTTATATTCCTGCTGCTTTATAAGGTACAGGACACGGCTTTTTACTTTCTTCAGCCTTGGTATCAGCGGAAGGTAGGCATAATCACTGCGGAAAAGCTCTTCCTGTTCTTTGGCTGATATAATCATCTTATTGTTTGATTCAATGTCCTCAAACTTCCATGGGTTATTGTACAGATACCTCGTATACTCCTCAAGCTTTCTCAAAAAATCCATCGATGATTTGTACCTGATGGATTTTGCCCTTACATTATATTCTTCGCTGCCTTTATGGCTCAGAATATACTCCATCTGCTCATTTAAATCGGTTATCATTAAATTTGATTTCAGAAAACTTTTTGCAAACTCCATGAAAGTTGTCTGTCTCACATTTTCCTCACCCAGTTCGGGCAGGACTTCCGAAATATAATCATTAAACATTTCATTGGGCGACAATATGACCACACTGTCGTTGGAAATACTGTTCCTGTAACGGTACAGAAGATACGCTACACGGTGCAGGGCTATGGAGGTCTTTCCGCTTCCTGCAGGGCCTTCCACTATCAGCAATTTATGCCCCTCATCCCTTATAGCCTTGTTTTGTTCCCGCTGTATGCTGGTAACAATTGTTTTCATTTTCTCATCTTTGCTCTGGCTCAATACTTCCTGCAGTATGTCATCATCAATTTTTATCTCTGAATCAAACATGAATTTTATCTTGCCTTTTTCTATCCTGAACTGCCTTTTCAGAACCAGTTCTCCTTCAATTCGCCCCGAAGGCGTATCAAACCCAGCCCTGCCTTTGTCGTAGTCATAGAACATGCTTGATATCGGAGCTCTCCAATCATATACGAATATTTCAAGGGTTTCTTCATTCTGAACCATAGAAATACCAATGTATATCTGTTCAATATCGCTCTGATTGTCCTCTATAAAGTCTATTCTCGCAAAATAAGGACTGTTTTGCATCTTGCGGAGCCGCACTATTCTTTCTTCAGCGCTTTTGTACGTTGTTTCAAGGTTTCTCATTTCATCGAGATAAAGCTTTGCCAGAACAAGCTGATCCATGTCCTGCAAATCATTCGGCGCGCCTTCCACATCTTCCCACATATTTTTATACGTTGTACGCATATTATTTACAAAAGCTTTTTCTATCGCATACATTTGCTGCAATTGGCGATCTATTTCTTCAAGGGTTCTGCCAAGTCTTTTTTCTTCATATACCCTGTCCCTGTCCTGCATACTTCCCCTCCGCTAATATAATTTTTAAGTGTTGCCTGTTTTTGCTGATTTTACGGATAAATCGGTTTAATATGAAATATATAGCTCGGGCAGCCAAATATCAATATAATCTTAGAAATTCTTCGGTTATTCCTCCAAGGTTCCTGATAGTACCCACAATTTCATAAAATAAGGCTTTTTCCATTTTGCTGTTTCTTTCGAGATATCCCCTCAGCATCGGAATTGCCCGTCCGTCACCATATACATTAAAGCAGATGACAGCAGGCATTTTGTCTTCCAGTGTCCTGAAAGCCAGCCTAAGCTTCTGATATATTCTGTCATCCTTGTGGTTTGCGCCAACAGATGCCAGTACATACAGCAGCATTTTTTCCACGTTGCCTATTTTCCTGCCCTCAAGGGCTTCAAGTATTGGCTCAATTGTGCAGGCACCTGCATTCTTTAATGCTTCTTCGATATGATCCAGTTCCGGGCTGTTGCCAGCTTTATAAGCCATATCAATCAATGACTGAACGGCGTCTGTATCCTTAAAGTTACCTAAAGCTGATACGGCTGCGATAAAAACAACGTCGGTGTTTTGGCTTTCCATACGGGAACTGGCAATATCTGCGAGAGCGGATATGGCTTCACCTTTAAAGCTTTTAAGTCTTTCGATTAAAACCTGGGGAACCTCATCATCAGCATTTTCCGCCATGTACAGAAACAGATCAAAAACATCTTCAAACTCTCCCATATTATTTATCAAATCTGACGGAGTTGCCCCGTCAAGCTCCTCAACAGGAGTGTCTGCCCATTCCCGCATTACTCTGTCTTTTTCATCCTGATATTGATCCAATTGTCTGTACATCTCCAGTTCCTGTTTTTCAACAGAAAGTTTTCTCATCTCATTTTCGGAATCATTCCCGAAGTGGTTGCGAATTGCCATGCAATAACTGTCAGTCAGTATTTCTTTAAGATTAAGCATAATTTACCTCCGCTTATTAAAAGCATATTGCAAATGCCGGCCACGGTAAAAAACTTGTGGGGCATGGTTGTTTTGCCCCTATTACAGCGGCATAGGGATTTTTGATAAAAGGATTATAGCAGAATTAAAAATCATCCTCAAGGAACAGAACCGGAGCGATTTTCAAATACATTTAAAGGTTCTGCCCAACGGCCGGCTCAGGCTCTGAATTTTCTGTCCGAGCCTTTACCAGGACTATTGCAACAATTGATATACACAGTACAATTGTAACGGCAAGCCCGCCCTCAAGGCCAAACTCTCCTCCGTTTAACAGTTTGCCGTTACCTGAAGGAATAAATGAAAACATTGATACTGTTGTGTCCAAACCACTCACTTTTATACCAAAAATGTTTCCCTGCGCGAAATTCCACATGGTATGTACCGCGCAAGCGCCCCAGATGCTGTTGGTTTTCAGCACATACAGTGATGCAAATATCCCGAACAGTATCAGGTTCAGAATGCCAATGGCCGATATACCGCTGTTCTGGAGATGCATCAGTGAGAAAATAACCGAATTTGTCAGCACAGCCAGGGCAATGGAGTTTCTGCCTGCAATTGATATCATCAGGTAGCCTCTTAGCAGTACCTCTTCACTCATTCCCTGAATAATGAACCCTATTAGAAAAACGAAAAACATTGCTATTCCGTCGCCAAGAGTAAAACCGTTATAATTCAGAGTTCCGGTTGCCCATGAAATTAAGACGCTGGCGCTTAGCATCACAAAGCCCGTTACAAGCCCAATTCCATAATCGGCAAATGCCTTTTCCTTTGTAAATCCCATTGAATACAAACTGCGTTTTTCTATAAACCTGCAGTATAATATTGCGATAATTGTAATAATGCAAGTGCTGAAAAGCATGGGCAAAACCAAATCCCTATTCATAAAATCCATTATTTCAGCCGGATTGCTTGCTGGAATGTCATTATTCATAACTGCCCTGACGCCGGCAAAAATTCCATAAATAAACAGCGGAATTAACTGTATGATTGAAATCACAACAAGTACTCCGATAAAAATGAGAAGCTGAAGCGGATAAGCGGGTTTAAATTTTGCCTTTTTGGCCTCAACTACAATGGGTGGGTACTTTTTAAAAACATCAAACATAGAAATGACCTCCGGGGTTTATTATAATATTTATTTTATATTGTACATTCCATACTAACATAATTTAACATAAAGCTAAATATTGTATTACCTGTATGTATAATATAATACAGTATTTTTTTGAAACATGTCTGCTTAAAATTAAAGCATGAACAAATATTCAGCAGGAAAACAGCACCTTACATTATAAAATGGAGATCAATTTTCAGAGAACTTATACTTTTTCCCGCTGTTTAATGGTAAAATATATATAAAATTTATTCCGGGAGGTTTTATTTATGCAGTTTACATTCAATCATAACAATATCAATGTCCTCGATCTGGATAAAAGCCTCAAATTTTATGAAGAAAATCTTGGGCTTAAGGAAACACGAAGAATTGAACCGGCTCATGGTGAATTTATCCTTGTTTTTTTAGGTGACGGTGTCACAAATCATCGACTTGAGCTAACCTATCTCAGAGACCGCAAAGAACCTTACAACCTGGGTGACAATGAGTTTCACCTTGCCTTTGAAGTTGATGATATGGAGGCAGCTTACGAACTCCATAAAAAGAACGGGGTAATCTGTTATGAAAATAAAGCCATGGGAATATATTTCATCAATGATCCCGATGGCTATTGGATAGAGATTATACCTAAGAAAGACAGAAAGTAAACTGCCACAAATGCTTTGGTTTTATATGACAAGGATTAATCAGAATAAAAGCAGCCCCGCTTATCCTGGCGGGGCATTTAACTTCTGCCGGACAGAACTAACATTTGTCATAATATCTGCCCTTAGGACTGAAGATATCGGGGCAGAAAATTATAATCAACAGAATAATAATAATGATCCATTCCCAGCCGCCAAAAAAACCTTTATCATAGTAATCGCCCATCTATATCACCTCGCATACATTAGCTGATATATCCTATGCCGAAAACTGTTATTTGGTTACCGTAATATCGCATATCTGATTATATAGATTGCTGTATTCACGGGCAGACTTATCCCAGCTAAAATCCTGCTGCATACAGCGTTTCATTATTGCCTCCCATTTGTGCTTGTTCCTGTAAACTCGTATTGCCCTTATCACCGCATCCTTCATTTCATGAGCATTGAAATTTGCAAAGGTAAAACCCGTTCCCTCCCCTGTATACTCATTATATGGGATCACCGTATCCTTTAGCCCGCCGGTCTCCCTGACAATGGGAACGGTTCCGTACCGCATGCTGTATAATTGCCCCAGACCGCACGGTTCAAAAAGAGACGGCATAAGGAACATATCGCATCCTGCGTATATTTTTTGAGCCAGAACAGGATCATAGTATATGTTTGCCGACATTTTACCCCTGAAAGCTCCCTGGGCCCACCGGAACATATCCTCATACTTTTTTTCACCTGTTCCAAGAACTATCAGCTGAAGATCCATTCCCAAAAGTTCTGCAATCATCCTGTCAATCAAATCCAGGCCTTTTTGAGCAACAAGCCTTGAAACAATTCCTATCAAGGGTGTTTCAGGATTTACATCAAGCCCTGTTTCCTTTTGAAGCAGAGCTTTATTCCTTTGTTTATTTTCCAGGCTGCTCATTGAAAAAGGCACATATATCCGTGAATCAGTCTGGGGATTGTTTTCGTCATAGTCAATTCCGTTTAATATTCCATGAATATCCTTCGAGCGTTTTCTAAGGATTCCGGATAACTTTTCCCCGTAAAATTCGGTTTTTATCTCTTCGGCATAAGTTTTACTGACGGTTGTAATTTTCGTGGAGTAAGCTATTCCGGCTTTAAGAAAATTTATGTTGTCATAAAACTCCACTCCGTCAATGTGAAAATATTCCCATCCGAGGCCAATAATCTCATCCATCATATTCTTCGGGAAAATCCCCTGATATTTCAGGTTATGAATAGTCATAACAGTGTGCATGTACTGGTAAAAGCCTCTGTTCCTGTAATACCTGTAGTGTGCGTCAAGGAGGACGCTGCAAAGGCCTGTCTGCCAGTCATTGCAATGAATTATATAAGGTTTGAAGTCTATAACAGGAAGGACTTCCAATATTGCCTTGCAGAAAAAAGTAAATCTTTCACCGTCATCCACCTGGCCATAATACCATTCACGGTTGAAATACCGTTCATTATCGAGAAAATAGAACGGAACATCATCATGTACGAGTTTGAATATACCGCAGTATTCACGCCTCCATGTGAGATTTACATATGTGTATCCGATAAAGCTCATTTTGTTCACATACTGCTGTGGTATCTGGCTGTATTTAGGCATAACAACACGAATATCAATGCCAAGTTTTCTTAAAGCCTTTGGGAGTGAGCCTGCCACATCGGCAAGGCCGCCTGTTTTTGCAAATGGGGTTGCCTCAGATACCGGAAACCAGATTCTCATTTCTAAAACCTCCTATAAATTGGTACAAATTTATTGTTCCAGAATTTAGCAGTATTTAAACCGGAGAAATGTCTTATTAATTTCAACGCATGCAAGAAGTGTAATCACTTGCTTAATTTCTCCGGTTGCTATACTATAGAGTAAAATGCTTTCTTTATTAGTTTGTGCTTTGGAGGTGTTTTAATTGCTGCCTGTAAAAAAATATTGGGAGAATCCTTCGGTACTGCATGTAAATTGTGAAAAACCACGGGCTTATTTTATCCCATATGAGTCATACAATAATGCGCTCAGGGGCGTTCGTGGCACATCGGACTATTACCAGTCCCTTAACGGAGTATGGAATTTTAAGTATTATCCGAGCGTTTATAAAGTGGAAGACGGGTTCTACAACGAAAACTTCTCCTGTGACGGCTATGATTCAATCCCTGTACCGTCCAACTGGCAAATGCACGGTTATGACATACCCAATTATACAAACGTTACCTATCCATACCCCTGTGATCCCCCGTATGTACCCAATGAAAACCCTGCGGGCATTTATATCCGGGATTTTTACGTAGATAAAAACCTGGACGAAAAAGATGCATACCTGCTTTTTGAAGGGGTAAATTCATGTTTTTACCTCTGGATTAACGGTAAAGAGGTCGGATACAGCCAGGTCAGCCATATGACTTCGGAATTTCTAATCACACCGTATTTAAAACCGGGTTTGAACCGCATAGCTGTGATGGTATTGAAATGGTGTGACGGAAGTTACCTGGAGGATCAGGACATGTGGCGGCATTCGGGGATATTCAGGGATGTATACGTATTATACCGGGACAAGTGCCACATCAGGGATTTCTTCATTAAGACAAATCTTGATGAAAATTACTCTAAAGCCACCGTTCAATGCGAAATTGAGTTTAAGGATCCTGATATCCCAAATACCCGAACATACTCTGTCAGGGTGGTTGTTAAAGATATTAACGGCAATGAGATATATGACAAAACTATGAATCTTTCACAGACTGATTCTTTCGGGTTTACAATTGAAAATGCCTGCCTTTGGAGTGCTGAAACGCCGAACCTGTATCAGTTGATTTTCTATCACAATAATGAAATAATCCTGCAGAAATTCGGATTAATAAAAACAGAAATTATTGATTCTGTAATACATATTAACGGAAAACCCGTTAAATTCAAGGGTGTTAACAGACACGACTCCCACCCGGAGCTCGGACATACCACACCTCTCGATCATATTAAAAAAGATCTAATTTTAATGAAAAGGCATAACATAAATGCAATCAGGACATCCCACTATCCCAATGATCCAAGATTTTTGGAACTATGCAATGAATTGGGTTTTTACATAATAGACGAAGCCGATCTTGAGTGCCATGGTGTCCACAGGGCCGGAGACTTTTGCATGTTATCAAAGGATCCCTCATATGCGGAAGCCTTTTTGGACAGAATGCAGCGTATGGTGGAACGGGATAAAAACCATCCCTGTATTGTTATGTGGTCTCTTGGCAACGAATCGGGCTTCGGTCCAAATCACAGAAAAATGGCAGAGTGGACAAAGAACAGGGATAAAAGCCGGCTTATCCACTATGAAGGTGCATTTAACAATGAGGTATTAAAAGCCGATCCTGACAACTCCTGCCTTGATGTTTACAGCAACATGTACGCCAGTGTGGAGTGGCTTGAAAATACATTTTTGAAAATGGAAGATGAAAAAAGGCCGCACGTGCTCTGTGAGTACTCCCATGCTATGGGTAACGGCCCGGGTGATTTAAAGGATTACTGGGATCTGATATACAAATACCCAAGGCTGTCGGGCGGTTTTGTCTGGGAATGGACCGATCACGGAATTAAAACGCAAACACCCGACGGAATAACTTACTATGCCTACGGAGGCGACTTTAATGACGAGCCGAATGACGGCAACTTCTGTATAGACGGCCTTGTTTATCCCGATCGCAGGCCTCATACAGGCCTGTTGGAACTGAAAAATGTTATAGCGCCGGTTAGGACAGAAGCAGTGGACCTTAAGTCAGGTGAGTTTAAAATTACAAACCTCTATGACTTTATTGACCTGTCCCACCTGTGTTTGAACTGGGTTGTTGAAAAAAACGGCAATATAACCGATTCGGGTACTGTTTACGAACTGAATGTTGCCCCGCACGAGTCAAAAACAGTGACTCTTGGCTATAACCTCCCTGATAGGTCGGATGGAAGGTATTTTGTCCGCATCTTCTATACCTTGTCAAAAGACACTGTATGGGCAAAGAAAGGATATGAAGTGGCATTTGCTCAATTTGAACTTCCTTTAGAGCCGTTGGAGAAAATTACAATTAAAGCACCGCCATTTGTCAGTATATTAAAAAATGAAGAAAGTATCAAACTGACCGGCAGGAATTTCGAATACGAATTCAGCCTGGTTGACGGTTGTTTCACCAAATTACAGAATGCCGGTGTTGATCTTATTTGTGAAAAACCTTCATTTACAGTATGGCGTGCACCGACCGACAATGACAGAAACGAAAAAACAGAATGGATGAAATACGGTTACGATCGCCTTAAAAATCACACTTATAGTGTTGAGATTATTGATCAGAAGGACAATTCTGTCTCCATTAAAACCACATATTCGCTAGGCTCTTATACCCAATTGCCTGTACTGAAAGGCACAGCAACCTGGACCATTTATGGCAGCGGCGATATATTCCTGGAGAATAATGTCCAGGTGCGGGAAAATCTTCCCTTCCTTCCACGGTACGGCCTGAAGCTGGTTATGCCCCGCGGCAATGAATATGTGGAGTTTTTTGGCTACGGCCCGCATGAAAGCTACATTGACAAGCACAGAAGCACTTATAAGGGAAGGTTTGAATCAACTGTATCCGATATGCATGAAGACTACCTGTACCCCCAGGAAAACGGCAGCCATTACGGTACAGAATGGGCTTTGGTCACGAACGCTTTAGGCGCCGGGCTTTTATTTGTGGGAATGGATGACTTTTCATTCAACGCGTCCCACTACACACCTGAAAACCTTACACAGGCAATGCACCCCCACGAGCTTAAGAAACTGCCCGAAACCATTGTGCACATCGACTATGCCATGAGCGGAGTGGGCTCCAACAGCTGTGGACCACGGCTTTCACCGAAATACCAGCTAAATGAAAGCAATATCAGTTTCAAGCTTCGTATCAAGCCTGTTTTCAAGCATGAAGTTGTAATCGATGATACCATTCGTGAAAGTATAGAATAGATATAACCAAACAATAGCTTGATACTGCAGGATGCCGGCGGCTATAATGAAAATGAACAAGCGCTTTGTTATGCAGCATCCGGAAGCTGTAATCCTTAGGAAAGGAGTGATCTGATGAAGATTGTAATGGAGGTGGCTGTACTTTAACAGCCAAAGGTGTACGGGTAAAACCGTACACCTTTAATTAATTTTTCAGCTTGTTTAGTTTCATCCCAGCCTAATTATGCACTTCTTCCCTTATATTCTTCTTCCTGTGGTTTAAATTACCTTCCTTTATCATTTGAATCTTTTCTTCGGTTTTTAATTTCAGCCCAAATCCAGATAAACAACGGAATTATAATCTGGAACGGTATTGCATAGTATGGATATATGTTTAATGCCCAGTCTGTCATCTCAACCGTATTGTCATAAATTATATAAGCAAGATATGTCATAATCAGTCCTGCCTGTATAGTAATAAATCTATAATCACTAAGATTAAATATGGCTGAAATCCCTTTACAGGCAACAAGCAGGCACACGCTTGACTTAATAAAGCATGTAACGGCAAATGATACAGATATTGTACCTTCCATCCTCTGAAGGAAATTTCCAAGCCGTATCCGGCTAAAGGAAGAGTATGACGGAAAGTAAAAATCCTGCACCACAGGGCCAAGAATAAAAGTATTAACAAAAGTCAGAGTAATCAGGATAATGCCTGATATAAACACCCCGGTCAGGTAAACTTTATATGCCGAATCCCTTTTTTTCAGCGAGTAAAAAATCCCCAAAAAGACAACCGATTCTGCAAAAGGAAAAGAAAAAACGGTGAACCCTGCCTCGGCTATCCTTTGAAAACCGTTTACGAAAATAGGTTTTATATAATTGAATTTCATCTGTTTTAATGACAAAACTTCCATAAACACTAATACAAAAATAACCAAAGGCAAAGCATATGTACTTATCCTGCCTATAACTTCAATACCCGATCGCGCTGCAGCAATGGTTATTATACTGAAACTGAGCAATATAACAATCAGAGGTGTATCATTCAATGTCGTTATATTCGCAAATTCGCCAAAATTCCTCAATACTAGCGCCCCTAAATGAAATGAATACCAGGTGTAAACTGCGATAATAACTGTACCAACCACTTTGCCAAACAGCAAATTGGCTATCTGAAACAAATCCCGCCCCTGGTATATGGCCTGTATTCTGGCATAGATTAATGCAAACGGAACGAAAAAAACTATCCCTAAAATTCCTGCTATCCATGCATCATTTTTAACTTCTATTCCTGTTCCGATTACAATGGAACCACCTAATAAAAATAAAACAACAATGCATATTGCTTCCTTGTCGGTAATTTTCACCATTTTATTTCTTTCCTACTTTCCAGTTAAAGAGTATATTATTGCTTCAAATTGCCTTGCAGGACTTGGTATTTTCACATTTATACTTATCAGGAATGCAACAGTAAATGATATTAAAGCCAATCCTAAGTTCACATAAAACTCCTTCCACATTTTTTCCTTATATAACGGAACAAATTCATAAATACCCAGCAATGCATACCCGATAAAAACTATAACAAACATTCTATTCTCCTTCATCCAGATGTTTGAATATAATGGATGTATTTGGTATTTCCACTTTTACTGTAAGGTTCACATCAATCTTGGCAAATTCGGTCTCGTAATCATCAGAAATTTCATTCCATTTTCCCGGGTTATCTTCATATATTTTTTGTCCAAAACCAAAAATATCCGTCCTGTAATACCTTGCCTTATCAATTATCTTTTCAAGTTTGCTTTTAAGCTGTTCTTCACTTAGCCTCTTAATTTCATCCAGCATTTCTATATCACTGAATTCCAAATTACCGATTACTTCATCAATAATTGCTTTTGTTTGAACCGTTATATCAAGAATAAGCCGGTCACCTTCCGTTTTTACTTTGATTTTTGTATTATTGTCCTTAATTTCGAGAGAAACACGAGTTTTACCTGCTTTTGTAACTAAAACACCGCCTTCAATTTCATTTTTCAGAAACAGCATTGCTTTTGTCTCTTCTTCATCCAGAAAACCTACCATCCTGCTTTTCTGAAAAACAGCCGCTCCCCTGAGAACAGGCACTTTCTTATCATCTATTGACAATAAAGTTACAGCCGGCAATACAGGAGAAACCTTGCTCGATTTCAAATCCTGGCTAAGCGTATAAAGCCGGGTTTCAGGAATTTCAGATACAAATTTGCTGTTTTCAAGGCCTTGTGCCAGTGATTCCGACAGCACATCTCCATAAGGTATGCCCGAATTCATGATTTCCCTGGCGCTATATCCCCTTGATACGATAACATAAAGATCTCCTCTTGCTTCTGCGTCCTGGCGGAAAAAGGAAACCGCTTCGGTTATATCTTCCCGGGCAATTTCTTCATTTACAATTAAAACACGTGTATGTCCCCAATAACCCCTTTTTCCCTCTACCGAAATAAGCTTTCTTGCAGCATCGAAAACAGTTTCACCCTCAACAGACAATATCCTTGTAGACAGCTCTGTCTGAGCTCCGCCACTTACGTCCAGCAACTCCACCGTAAGCATATATTGGTTTTCCACACCTTTATCTACTGCGGCTCCAATAATAATTGCCATTTCGTTTACTTCCCTGTAATTCCAGCATGATGTCAATACAAACAGAATAACTGCCAGTACAGGAAGAAAAACAACCTTTATTCTCAAACCCTCTCATCTCCTGTTTGAAATTTGTCGTATCAGGTTTCTGGCACCGATTATTTTGGGTCTGAGAGTCATTGTCCACCATGGTGCACGTATCCAGGCATCCTGTCCATCATGGTTTCTGAATCTCGTTATTGACAACATATAAGGCACTCCAAAAGAGCGTATTGACATCAGATGCAGGTATATCAATATTATCCCGATAAAATAACCATATAAGCCCAGGATTGAAGCAAGGATTAACAGTATAAACCTGAGCAAAACAAGGCTCTCTATCAGTGTAGGCACAATCAAAGTTGTTATCCCGCTTATGGCTGTTACAATAATAACCGGAGCACTTACAAGGTGTGCTTCAACCGCTGCCTGCCCAAGCACCAGTGTGCCTACAATATTAACAGTCTGCCCTACCGCGGTGGGCATTCTTGCTCCTGCTTCACGTAAAATATCAAAGACAATAAGCATAATAATTAACGATAAAGATGTGGGCAGAGGCACCCCTTCAAGGGAAGCAGACAACGAAATCAAAAGCTGGGTGGGGATCATTTCCTGATGATATGTCACTAATGCCAGGTAAACGGCAGGGATACTTATCGTGAAAATTGAAGCCACTGCCCTCACAAACCTGTTAAAGCTCCCGAAAATAAAGTGATCGTAGTAATCTTCACTTACCTGAATGTTTTCTACAAGAACATGCGGAACTGTCAGCACAAACGGGCTTCCGTCGACAATAACGGCTATTCTTCCTTCAAGCATCCTTGCAACAACCACATCGGGCCTTTCGGTATAACCTACTGTTGGGAACGTGGAAAAAGGTGCATCACCGATTAGCTCCTGGATATACCCCGAATCCAGAATACCATCTATATCTATCCTGTTGAGTCTTTGCTCCAGCTCAACCAATACACTCTCAAGCGCGACTCCGTCAATATAGGTTATGCAGATGGTTGTATTTGTCTGTTTTCCAAGCTGCATGAATTTAAATTTAAGGTTTGGATTTTTTATTCTTCTCCTGATAAGCGATATATTGGAAATAATGTGTTCTGTGAAGCCTTCACGTGGCCCGCGTATTACTTTTCCGGACTCGGGTTCGGTGATTGCCCGGACCTCCCAGCCCTTTGACTCAACCAACAGGGCGGTGTCATACCCGTCCAGCAAAAAAATGGTGTTACCGTAGCAAATCGACTGAAGAATCTTTTCCAGATCCCCCGATTCCTCTACATCATTTACCGGCAAAACCTTATCCTTTATATCTTCAAGAAGGCTGCACGATGAGGACAAACTCCTCAGGTCCTGCTCCATCAGAGGTTCGATAATCTGCATATTTATATGTTTAAAATCTATCATTCCTTCAATAAAAACTATGCAGCATTTCACTTTTGGCAGGTACCTGTTCTGAAACCTCCTGAAAATAACCGTGCTGTCGTTTTTAAATTTCTCTTCAAGTATTTTTATATTCTCTTCCAGGGATTTTGTAAGTTTATTGCTTTTCTTCGCTGCTTCTTTACTTTCCCTGTTATCTCCAAGCTTAATTATTTTTCTTGTTGTACGCCTCTCCCTTTTACACTTTTGCATAACCATCACCGTTAATATTCTTGTCCTTTGGACTTACAATTATGCAAAATGTGGGTATTTACAGGCATTAAAAAAGTGAATCCGCCAGATTCACTTTCTTTGAAATTTATATTAAACTAAATTTTCATGTTATCCGCTACAGCAAATGTATTCCTGCCTTTTCGCATATATCAGTTGTTTCGTTATCCCATACCGATGCCTGTACTTCTCCTATATGAGCCTTGTTAAGGAAGAACAGGCACAAACGGGACTGCCCTATACCTCCGCCTATTGTATATGGCAGTTTGCCGTCCAGCACATCCCTGTGGAAAGCAAGTTCTTTACGTTCGGGGCAGTTTGCCTTAATAAGCTGATCCAAAAGGGCTTTTTCATCAACCCGTATTCCCATTGAAGACATTTCTACCGATCTGTTTAACAGGGGGTACCAGAAAAGAATGTCCCCGTTCAGATGCCAGTCATCATAGTCCGGAGCCCGTTTATCATGCTTTTGGCCCGATTTTAAATTATCTCCTATTTCCATTATGAAAACTGCCTTTTTCTCTTTTGCAATCTCAAATTCACGCTGTTCCGAAGTAAGGCCGGGATAAAGATCTTCCAGCTCCTGTGTTGTAATAAAGTAAATTTCATCGGGCAGTTTCCGGGGAATATTGGGGTATTTTCCGCATATAAAATCCTCGGTGCTTTTAAAAACCTCGAAAATCTGTTTTACAATAGACTTCAGGAAATCTTTGTTCCTGTCGCTTTTTTCAATTATTTTTTCCCAGTCCCACTGGTCAACATATATGGAATGCAAATTATCCAGTTTTTCATCCCGCCTTATGGCATTCATATCGGTATAAAGCCCCTGACCGGTTTCAAATTCATACTTTTTAAGAGCCATCCGCTTCCACTTAGCCAGGGAATGAACTATTTCAACTTCAGCACCCATGTATTTAACATCAAATGAAACCGGCCTCTCCACACCACTGAGGTTATCGTTTAATCCCGATTCTGGCCTTACAAAAAGCGGTGCGGAAACCCTTACCAGATTAAGTTTCTTTGCAAGCTCATCTTCAAAAAAATCTTTTAACAGTTTGATAGCAATTTCAGTGTCGATAACCGACAATAATGACTTATATCCCGGTGGTATTATCACATGAGGCGAATTCTGCGACATTGGTGTTTCCTCCGAACATTTCATTATGTAAGCCTGCTTTTTCAGCAGTAAATTAATCAAAAAAATACTTAATATATATTACATAAGATAAGGTACATATGTCAAACAAAACATTTAAAAAGGCAATGTCATTTATTTGCGGACCGGAAAAGTATCCGGCAGAGTTCACAGCATCTTCTTTCAGCAGCTATACTGCATTTGGCAAAGATTGCAGGTTCAGTTCCGGAATACGAAGTGACGTTCCTAAATTGCATAATAATATTGATCTGCCACAGTGGAAATTTGTAAAATTTATAAGAAATTATTATAATAGTAATAAATCTCGGTTTAAAATAACTAAAATGAGTGAATATATATGAAGCATTTTAAAATCACCCGCCTGATTTTTTCTGCTCTAATATTGCTTTTGCTTACAGCTTGTACGCATAACAATGCTGTTATGTCTTTTCAGCCTTTTCAGCAGAGCTATGCAGATTCCTTTTCCATAACAATTATGACGACCGCCTTCACAAAAAACCCTGCCTCAGGTGAAAGTCCTGTTGTCAAAGCTATTGAAGAATTTACAGGATCAAAACTTATTATTCAATGGGTAAGCAATTCCAGTTATGAAGACCAGATGAATTTAATTCTTGCTTCAGGAGATTTGCCTGATGTAATGCTTGTAACATCAAAGTCTTACAGTGTAATTAATGCCGCCAGGGCAGGAGCTTTTGCTGAAATTGGCCCAAAACTCAATAATTATAAAAACTTAAGGCAGATGAACCGGTTGGTAATGAATAATATTCTAATCGACAATAAATTATATGGCATTCCAAGAATGCGCATACTGGGCAGATATGGCGCCATATACCGGAAAGACTGGCTTGAGAATATAGGCATGAAAGAGCCTGAAACCATCGAGGATTTTTACAATATGCTCAAAGGTTTCACCTGTGGGGACCCTGACAGGAACAATACTGATGATACATACGGGCTTATTCTTACAAGTTCAGCCGTCTCTCTTGATATCATTCAGACCTGGTTTGGTGTTCCGAAAGTATGGGGCGAGAATTCCGAAGGCGAACTGGTACCTGCCCATCTTACCCCCGAATATATGGAATCGCTTTGGTTTTTAAGAAAGTTGTATGAAGAAAAACTTGTAAACCAGGATTTTTTGTTTTTTGATCCGGCATATTTCAATGATCCGTTTGTAAATGGACAAGCAGGCTGTATTGTTGATGTCCTTGACAGGGCAAACACTCTTTTATCCCGCATGGAAAGGATAGGTCTTGAAAATTTTGAGATAGGATTATTCGGTGCCGTGGCCGGGAAAAAAGGTATGAAGAGCCTTTCCACATCAGGATATAACGGATTTTATGCAATATCGGCCAATGGGAAAAGCGACTATGAAATTGATCGGATTCTTCAGTTCATGGATAAACTAAATGAGCGCGAAGCCCAGGATTTACTATACCATGGAATCGAAGGCAGACATTATGTTGTCCGGGATGGCGTGGTAATCAGAGAAATTGCAGAAGGTGTTTCGGAAACAGAAAGAAACGATCTGTCGATGCTGTTGACGTTTATTCCGAAGGACTTAACCACTCCTGTTGAAACAAGCGGTCTAAGGGAAAAGATTGAAAAAATACAGGCAGAAAATGAAAGAATCCTGGTATCCAATCCTGCAGAACCATTTACGTCTGAGATTTATTATATCAAGGGCAATTTCCTGGACAGCCTCATTAACAATGCCAGAATTAAATTTATTACCGGAGAAATTGATGAAACCGAATTTAACGGCATCATTCAGACCTGGCTTAAAAGCGGTGGTGAGGAATACATCCGGGAAGTCAATACTCTTTACAGGGAAAGGAAAGACTGATAACAGAATTCGGAGCTCCAGGCAATGAAACAGAATATATCCATTCCGGTATTTTTTAAACTGTTTATAGCTTTTGTTCTCATAATGGTAATTCCTGTTCTGATAGTAAGTACCACTTATTATTACTATACTCTGTCCTTTTTCAGGGAAGGATTGATTAACTCGGGTACAGAAAAACTTTACATGGCGCAGGGATTCGTTGAAGCATGCCTTGATGAAATTCAGAACGATGCAAAGCAAATTGCGCTGAACAAGACCATTGAAGGCCTCAACATGTTAACCGGCAATGACCCGGATACCGGCAGAAACGTTTCAATAATTTCCGATGTTCTGAAACTGCTTTACAATACGAAAATATCAAATAAAAACATCCAATCAATATATTTATACGATTATAACAGAGAAGTAATTTATACATCTGATATGCTCATTTTTAGCAGGCCAGAATTTTATGACACCGCTTGGATTGATGAATATAAAAGAAAAAAGAAAAACATTCTCTGGATGGAAACAAGGGAAGTCGGGATTCCTGTCACACGGGAAAGCTCTGCAAAAAGCGGCCTTACCGGAACAAACAGGGTTATTACAATGGTTTATCCCGTAACATATACATCTTCTTTTCAGGGGCTTCTGGTTATTAACATAAAAGAAGACGAACTGGGCAAGGTTTTGGATCAGGGTGTGTTAAAGTCCACCGGGGAGATTACTGTAATAAGCTCTGACGGTATTGTTATATTAAGCTCTGTGAACAATATTGTAACCACAAATATATCGGACCGTGGATATATTTCTGAAATACTCTCGTCGGATAAATCTTCCGGATTTATTCAGACAAAAATCGGTAAAGAAAATTATATTGTGATTTATGCCAAATCAGGCTACAATGGGTGGATTTATCTGAATGAATGTTCTATTCAGGAATTCCTGACTAATTTTAATGTATTTCGCAGCATTATTCTTGTAATTGCCTTTATAATGACTGTAATCGGCATACCCGTCTGCTATTTCATTTCCCGCAGCCTGTACAATCCGGTAAAGAACATTGTGGAAAAAATCCGCCTGCAAAAAGGAATTACTGTTGAAAATAATAAAAATGATATGGATGTTATATCAAATGCACTGAATGATGTTTTAAAACAGGGAAACCGGTTACGAAGTTTGTATGAGCATAACGCACGGAAACTTCGTGAAAACAGTCTCCTGTCCCTTTTAAAGGGTAAAGCGGACCTGGACACGATGCAGTATTTACCCTTTAATGAAGAATATTATTCATGTATTTTAATTACGATCGATAATTTCTATTCCTTTACACGAAGGCTTTCAAACGAGGAAACATATTACACAAAAGAATTAATTCTGAAACTGTTTCTGGATATGATGAGTTCATATAAATGTACCGGAGTCCAGCATGAAAAAAGCGGTATGGCAATTGTTGCAAATCTGTCCTCAGAATCGGTATCCTCTTTTAAATCTAACATCATCAGATTACTTCATGAAATTAAATTAAAAGCGTATGAAGTATATGACGGCACGTTTACAATAACAATCGGCAACTGTTACAGGGGCAGTGAAAACGTTGAAACCAGTTTTGAAGAAGCAAAAAACCTTTTAAAATACCGGCTGGTTTGCGGAAGCGATAGAATAATAGCGGCATGGAACATAGATGACAGGCAAAACGATGAGTATTATTATCCTGCCGCTACCGAGAAACATATTTTTAACTTTTTAAAACTCGGAAATTCGGAAGAGCTTATGGAATCGGTTGACGTTTTCTTCAGCGAAATCCGTGAGAAAAAACTGTCTCATGATAATATACTGCAAATAATAAATCATTTAACAGGCAGTATTATAAAATATATGCTCAATGAGCACCTGAACCCGGGCGAAGTGTTTTCAACCGACAAAACTCTGTACCAGCACCTGTCAACACTTGAAACCCTGGATGAAATTCAGCACTGGATTAAAAATATATGCGTTTCAATCGTTGAATACACCAGGATTCGTAAAACCGGTCAGAACAAGTATATTCTGAAAGTCCAGGACTATATTCACGAGCATTATAAAGAAAACATAAACTTTCAGGAACTTGCCGACAGGATTGGTGTCAGCTACTCCTACCTGCGAAGGCTTTACAATGAAAATCTGAACATGAGTATGACCGACTATCTTAACACATACCGAATAGAAAAAGCCAAAAACCTGATAAAAAACAGCAACCTGACATTACAGAAAATTGCTGAAAGTGTTGGGTATAGCAATCTTCAAAGCTTTAAACGTTATTTCAAAAAATATGAGGGAATAACTCCATCCGAATACAAGAAAATTTAAATACTGATTATGCAAGTTTATTTTGGCATTATTTTTTAAATATGATCATCAGGTATCACTTTTGATCCTCTTTATTGCCATTTCCTTTATCAATCACTGTTATCTCCTTTTTAAACACCAAAATATGTTGCCTTATTAATAATATTGATCCAGTTGCCATCTTCCATGCGAAATATTTAACTGTGCATCCGTTTCAGGCTGATTTCATACAAAGGATCAAAAGTGAATCCATTTAAATTTTCTGGATCTTTATGCAAGTTAATCTATTTATTATGATAATATCGCACAAATTATTGATTCTTATCAAATTGCCACATTCGTTTTTAACAAGCAGCAGCACATTTCCTGACCATACTTATTGCACTGCTTGTTAACATAAACCAAAACCAATATAAAAGAAAGGATGAAAGAAATGAAAGTTAAAAAAGCGGGAAAATTCCTGTCTGCTGTATTATCAATTGCAATCTTCCTGTCTGTAATTCCCCTAAGTTTTGCTGACAGCTTTGAAAACACTGACCTCACTGAGTTCAGCCGGCTTACAGGTACTGATTTTGAGAATGCAGACATCGGGGGATTAGAAGCAGCAGCTCAAATTACCGTTCAGGAAGATGTGTATCAAACTACTCCAATACCCGATATTGAAGGGTATACATATCTTATCGGAACAGACTTTGAAAATTCTGATGTCTGGGGCTTTTCCGGAAATGCCAATCCCGCAATTGCAACCGATGACGGAAAATATCTGAAAGCAGGTGTTAGCGGGCAGTCAGGCGCCAGAAGCGCAACAAAAACTTTTGAGCAGCCAATAAATCATTCAAAGGTTATTGTTCAGTTCGACTGGAAACCAGGAAACGTTTCAACAAGTTCAAACTCCAGTGAAATCCTGTTCAGCGATTCTGCCAACAATCCAATTTTCAGAATTGTTAAAGCCGGTGGCACAAACGGTGATATAAAATACGGTGTTGGTTCAACGGGTGACAATATTTCAGATACAATGGACGTTACCGGCGTAAGCACAAACAGCAAGTGGCTTTCGGTTGATGTCAGATTTGATTTTGAAAACAGGGAAGTCTCTTTCACCGTAAAAGACCGGGACAATCCGGCAAACAGTTTTGCAGTAACAGGTATCAGCCTTATCGATGTAAACCATAAAAACGATATAGGCAAAATGGCGATAAACGGTAACAGGGCGTCCGGACAGTCATTGACGTTTGAAACCGGGCTGGACAACATTTTAATTTATGGTTCAGGTACAACTGCACCCGAACCGGCTGTTAAAAAGATCGTTTCGATTTTGTCCGGTTATGAGAATTCAATAACTGTTCCAATGGGTTCAGCGAAAAAAGATGTAATTACGCTGTTTCCGACAAGTTTTGAAGTGCTTCTTGATGACGGAGGAAAAAGGACAATTCCGATAACTTGGGACTGTGAAGACTTCAACAGCTCTGTACCGGGCATTTTTGCTTTTAGATCAGCATTTGTCCTGGATGGCTTTGTAGCAATAACAAATCCGGACAATGTAGAAGGCATAATATATACCAAAACTGTACCCGGAGAACCCGTTCCAGAAATAGAAGGTTTTGTAAATCAGTATTATACCACCTTTGGTGATATTATCCCGGTTATCCCTGCAAACTGGGGATTTACAACATCAGGTGCCGAACTGTCTGTCGACACCGGCAATATTGCAGGAAACAACACGCCCAAACTCCGGTTTTCGATAACAAACCAGTCCGGCGGGCGAGTTGCAACCAAAACACTTGAACCTGCAGCACAGGGAAATACGATACTTGTAAAATTCGACTGGTATCCCGGCCCAATTAACGATAAAGGCTCAAACCCGAATGAAAACGGCGGGGAATTTAAAATTGAAGACAGCCTGGGCAACACAATATTTACAATTAATAACACAAGGAATTCGCCTTTAAAATTTTATATTGGTGCACAGAATGCAACAGAAACATCATTTACAAATCCTGAAAAATGGTATGGCATTGAAATATTTATATATGTAAAGGAAAGTAAATTAAAATTCAATATTACCGATAAGGAAGCCGGCATAACAGAAACTTATGACCTCTCCCTCGAGAACGTCAGCTTTAATGGTAATATCAAAAATATCAAGCTCCAGGGTATACGGACATCAGGAAACAATCTTACCTCGACCACATACCTGGACAATTTCGGCATTTATATTGTCCCGGCGGCATCCAACGCGGTGGCTTATGTTGAAAAACTTCCATATCACCGTGTTTATGTTGGTGAAACTACGGATGATATATCTTCAGTTGGCCTGCCTGAAGAGGTTCCTGTAAGGCTTGTAAGCGGTGAAAGGGTATATATTCCGGTAGCCGGATGGACGGTAACCGGCAAGGAGTGGAACCCGGAAGTAACAGGAGTTTATACCTTTGTCGGAATCCTCGCTGAGACCGAAGAATATGACAATCTATATAACCGCACTGCAACACTGTATGTATATAACCGTCTGCCGGTTCCGGGCAACACCCGCCAGGCCGAATGGCTGGACAGAGGTGTAATAGCCCTGTCATCCGGTAATGGCATATTCATAAGCTGGAGATTGCGTGCTGATGAATATGCCGGAGATGTAAAATTCAATATTTATCGAAATGGAGAAAAACTGAACAATACCCCTCTTTCGGCAACAAACTACCTGGATTCAGGCGGAAAAGCAGGTGATACATACAAGGTAGAAACATTGCTGGGTAATTATGTCATCGGTTCGGATGAATCAGTTGCAGTTGATAAGAACTATCTTTCAATTCCGGTTCAAAAACCTGCCGACGGTGTCAACAGAATCGGCGAAACCTATACCTACAGCCTTAACGATGCCAGTGTGGGCGATCTGGACGGTGACGGGGAATATGAAATAATTGTTAAATGGTACCCGTCAAATGCCATCGACAGCTCGCAGAGTGGTTTAACAGGGCCGACAATTTTTGATGCATACAAACTGGACGGAACGCTTCTGTGGCGTATGGATATGGGACTAAACCTTACTTCAGGAGCACATTACCACCAATTCCTGGTTTATGACTTTGACGGTGACGGCAGAAGTGAAATGTTTATAAAAACTGCGGACGGCACAACTGTTTACGGTGCTACAAACGGAATATTCGACAGCAGTAAAATCATTTGTCAAATAGGAAATCAGGAAGATAACGGCAGGTATGTAAATGATTCAGGAAAAGTTGAAGGCGGACCGGAATATATTTCCATATTTGACGGGGAAACAGGAAAAGTGATTGATACAATAGAATACCAGTTCCCGGTAGACTATAACCCCATTGCGTGGGGTGATGACTGGTACAACCGTTCTGACCGCTTCCTTGCGGCAGTGGCATATCTTGACGGCAAAACCCCAAGTGCGGTATTCGGCAGAGGCTATTACGAAAGAACCACTTTTGTTGCATACAAGCTTGTGGACGGCAAGCTGGTAACAGAATGGATATTCGATACAGATAAGGACGGCAGGCAGTATATGGGCCTTGGAAACCACAACCTTTCGGTTGCAGACATTGATAATGACGGCTTTGATGAAATCATTGCAGGCGCACTTACCCTTGATCATGACGGAACGGTGTTATATGCAATGGATGGAGCGATGAACCGTGAAAAAGGCTCCCACGGCGATGCAATGCATGTAGGTGCTTTTGACCCGGATATGGAAGGATTGCAGGTTTTCAGCGTCTTTGAAGATCCTGCGGTAGCCAGCATGCAATACAGGGATGCCGCAACAGGCGAAACATTTATGTCCTATTATGCATCAAAAGATACAGGCCGTGGTGTGGCAGCGAACATCTCATCCGAACCGGGCTATGAGTTCTGGGGAACTGCAGATTTCACAGATATACAAAAAGGTTCCGGGCTATACAACGTAAAAGGTAAAGTTTTGGCTGATGACTGGAGGGCTTTAGGCCTGTCTGCGAACTTCGCCCTTTACTGGGACGGAGATTTGCAACAGGAGCTTCTGGATGATATATCCATAACCAAATACAATGAAGAAACGAATTATGTAGATACAATTATTGAATTTACTGGTTGCGTAAGCAACAATGGAACAAAGGCAACTCCAGCCCTTCAGGCAGATATACTTGGTGACTGGCGTGAAGAAGTGGTTATGCCATCTGATGACAGCACAGAACTCAGGATATACAGTACAACAATCCCTACCGGGTACAGGATATACACATTAATGCATGATCATGTTTACCGTATGGGTATCGCATGGCAAAACGTGGCATATAACCAGCCGCCGCATATCAGCTTCTACCTTGGGGAGGATATCCGGGATGAAGTTCTCGCCGGCGCGCTTGCAATACCAAAGATATACTATACCGATAAAACAGCCCCTTCTGCTCCGGTTAACCTGCGTATTACCAACATTAGCAATACATCCGTTACCCTCACCTGGGAGCCTGCGGCAGGCAAATCAATGGTTGATTATGAAATATATACGGATGAAACACTAAAGGGCAGAACAGGTAATTTATCATACACCGTTACCGGTTTAACCCCGGGAACAAAATATACCTTCAGGGTCTATGCATATGATGTCAGCGGCAACCGTTCTGAAGCTGCGACAATTACAGGAACAACAAGCTCATCTTCGGGCGTAAGCGGGGGCGGCCGAAGCAGGCCATCAAAAGAAGCTCAAACCACACCTACACCTGCCCCATCTCCAACGGCTGTTCCCAGACAAACTGTTGAGGTTGGCGAGCCTGTCGTTAACGAAGATACCCGGGAAGCGTCGGTGAAGATAAATAAGAGCGCAGTCAGCAATGCTTTTGAAAATGCACTGCCGGATGAAAACGGTGATAAGACCGTACTGATTGAAATACCCGAGGCAGAAGGCGCTATATCCTATGCTTTAAGCATTGATGCGTCCATTCTGACAAAAGTCAGATCGACTAATGAAAAAATAGAGCTTAGAACTCCATTTGGCACCATAATTATTCCCGGGAATATGCTTTCAAACTCCTACACAGGCAATGCCGGAGAAATAACCCTCAAGATTGGAATGGCAGACACCAGTGCTCTGCCCGATAACATTAAAAATGCAATAGGAAACAGGCCTGTCATTGAACTTGCGCTGTATCTGAACAATGAACCAATAAAATTTAACAATCCCAATTCGCCTGTATTGGTTTCAATACCATACGAACCTACTGATGCAGAACTGGAAAATCCTGAAAACATTGTTGTATGGTATATCGACGGAGCAGGAAATGCGGAGCCTGTTCCAACCGGCAGGTACAATGCCGAAAATGGAACGGTTGAATTTATTACCTACCACTTCAGCAAGTATGCAGTGGTTTATTCCTTTAAAACTTTTGAAGATCTCGACGGATATGACTGGGCAAGAAAAGAAATTGAAATTCTCGCTTCCAGAGGAATAATTAAAGGAACATCTGCAACCACATTCAAACCTGGAGATAATCTCACAAGGGCCGATTTCACATTGCTTCTTATCAGGGCACTGGGGCTTAATGCACGTGTTGTTTCAAACTTTTCAGATGTGTATCCTGACGATTATTTCTATGAAGGCATGGGTATTGCAAAGGCACTGGGTATCGTAAAGGGTACAGGCAATAACATGGGAAGCCCGAGAGAACCAATAACGAGACAGGAAATGATGGTAATGGCTGCAAGGGCATTAAGGCTTGTAAGCAAGCTGGAGGAAGGGTCTGTGGAAGACCTCAAAAATATCGCCGATAAGAATGAAATTGCTTCCTATGCCGTTCCGGATATCGCTTCATTAGTAAAAGCCGGAATAATACCCGAACAGGAGACAAACACAGTCAGACCTGCGCAGCAGGCCACAAGGGCTGAGGCAGCCAAACTGCTTTACAGGCTCTATAATGTCGGTAAATAAATCCGCCCCTTGAAAAACCGGAGTAACAAAGCTTACTCCGGTTTTTCCTTACATTTTATGTAAAGATATTTAATGAAAAATATAATACACTTGATTTCTTTTTCCAACTATCTTATACTTTTTTTAATAATCATTCATACTAATAGCGTTTAAGCAAATTATATTTAATAACGCAGGCGCTGAAGCGTCTTTTTTACGTGTTTTGCCTGAAAGTAGCCCATCAGCCTGTGATTAAAACACCGGACCGGAATGGATAATTTTCTTTCTGTTTGCCCGGAAAGGTTTAATGGGTATTTAATAATAAAACAGATGGAGGAAACCATGCTTCATATTAAAACACTTGACGAAGGATTGGAGATTTTTAAAGCTCTCGGTTCTGATGTGCGCATCCAAATTATAAAGACTTTAATGTCCAACAACGGAATGAACATGAATGAGCTCGCATCCGCCCTGGACATTTCAAACAGTGCTCTGACCGGACATATCAAAAAGCTTGAAGAATGCGGGCTTGTATCAGTGACCAATGAATCTTCAGGTCATGGTAACCATAAAAAATGCATGTGCCATCTGGATAAGATCTTAATTGAAATGAATTCAAAGGAAGATTTGAAAAACATATTTGAAATAGATATAAAAGTCGGGCATTTTTCGGATTACCAGGTATATCCCACATGTGGTCTTGCATCCGCAGAAGCGTTAATCGGCGAAGTGGACGACCCAAGATATTTTGCCCACCCCGATCGCCTTAAAAGTGACATCCTTTGGTTTACAAGAGGATATGTGGAATATATAATTCCAAATTTGCTGCCACCAAAACAGAAAATTGACCAGATAACAATCTCTGCAGAACTGGGTTCCGAAGCTCCCGGCAGTAATGATGTCTGGCCGTCTGATATTCATTTTTACATAAATAACCGGTGTATTGGATATTGGACCAGTCCCGGTGATTTTGGAAGTGTCAAGGGTATTTTTACACCGAACTGGTGGTATCCAAACTGGAACCAGTTTGGTATTTTAAAATTAATCATGATAAACAATAATGGGACATTTATAGACGGTTTAAAGGTCTCGGATGTTTCCCTCAAGGATTTTGATTTAGATTACAGGAGCCCGATTAAATTTAAACTGGCCGTTCCTGATGATGCCAAACATGTAGGCGGGCTTACCATTTACGGGAAGAATTTCGGGAACTACAACCAGGATATAAATGTCCGTATTAATTACAGTCCCATAGATGAAGATTAAAAGTCATATTTCCATTATAAGGTACCCTGATGTCTATATAAGCTCGAATGAATCATCCGGGCTTTTTTCATACTTGCAATTCTTTTCCCCAATGCGTATATATATGGTACAGCTGGTTGACATTAGGCATTTCAAAGTGATATTATACACATATGTTCATTATTCTTATAAATATTTTATGTTTTACCGAAACTCTAATCCAGTTATTTCCTTAGCCCGATTAAATTCACCACCTCGTGATTCACCCGAGTATTTCGGGAATAACAAATATAAGAATAAGGAGGCATAAATGCATGGCCAAATACATAATTAATACCCTGAACAGGAAAAGCAAAATTAACAGGGAAATCTATGGTCATTTTTCTGAACACCTCGGAAGGTGTATTTACGGGGGGATTTACGTTGGTGAGAATTCCTCAATTCCCAATACCAACGGAATGAGAAACGATGTAGTTGAAGCCCTGAAAAAAATAAAAATTCCGGTACTGCGCTGGCCAGGCGGCTGTTTTGCTGATGAATACCACTGGATGGACGGGATTGGTCCGAAAGAAAAACGGAAAAAAATGATTAATACCCACTGGGGTGGTGTTATTGAAGACAACAGCTTTGGTACTGACGAGTTCATGGAACTTTGCCGCCAACTTGGTTGTGAGCCTTATGTCAACGGTAATTTGGGCAGCGGGACAGTAAAAGAAATGCAAGACTGGATTGAATACATGACTTTCGACGGTGTATCCCCAATGGCGGAATTAAGAGCGCAAAATGGAAGAAAAGAACCCTATAAGTTAAAGTATTTCTGCGTTGGTAATGAAAACTGGGGTTGCGGCGGCAATATGCGCCCCGAATTTTATGCAGACATGTACAGGAGATACCAGACTTATGTCCGCAATTATGGAGATAATAAAATATACAAGATTGCATGCGGCCCAAACAGTGACGATTATAACTGGACCGAAACCGTTGTAAAACTTGCAGGCAGATTCATGGATGCATTGTCTTTGCATTATTATACGGTACCCGGAACGTGGAAATCCAAAGGAAGCGCCACTAACTTTACAGAAGAAGAATGGTACATAACACTGTTTAAAACACTCAAAATGGAAGAGTTGGTTACAAGGCACGGTGCAATAATAAGAAGGTATGATCCTGACAAACGTATCGGACTGATTGTGGATGAATGGGGAACCTGGTATGATGTAGAACCCGGTACAAATCCCGGATTCCTGTACCAGCAGAATTCAATGAGAGACGCCCTTGTTGCCGGAATAAACCTGAATATATTCAACAAACACAGTGATACAGTTGTAATGGCAAACATTGCTCAGACAGTCAATGTCCTACAGGCGGTCATCCTTACCGAAGGCGAGAAAATGCTTCTTACACCTACATATCATGTATTTGATATGTATAAAGAACATCAGGATGCTGAATTGCTTGAAAGCTACATTGAAACCGAAACCATCGGTACGCAATATGCCGTTCCCAACCTTCATGAATCTGCTTCTGTTAATGCCGACGGAAAACTGCATATTACTATGTGCAACCTGTCACTTACTGAAAGTTACAGAATAGAAACAGAAATTGTTGGCAAGAAGCCCGAAAAGCTGTCGGGACGCATTTTAACAGGAAAAATGAACGCCCACAACACCTTTGACGCACCTGAAAATGTAAAGCCTTCTGAATTTGATAAAATGTCAATTACACAAAACGGCTTAGTGATTGAGATTCCGCCAGTCAGCGTGGTCAGCATCTCAGTTGAGTAATATTGGAGCAGCAAATGGAACAACCTTGCAGAACATGCCTGTTTAGCAGCATTGAAAAGCAACAGATTCAAAAGAATATCGAAGAATATATAAACAGTCTTTCACCGGAAGAAAAAGCCGGTGAAAGACTTTACAAAGAGCGCCTTGAATTATGCTCGGAATGCCCTGATTGTTTGGATGGCCTTTGCAGGGTATGCGGATGTTTTGTACATGCAAGAGCAGCTAAAGCCAGATCTCATTGTCCGGGCGTCGATAAAAAGTGGTAAAATCCTACCTGATGAAATCCGTCCTGATAGGTTTCTCTCCTTCAGGTACAAGTATTCCTTTTTCTCTGCCTGCTTCTATACATTTCAAAAGCCATGCCATATTATTGCCAAGAGTCCGCATGGTCTGCATGCCTTCCCCATCCTGCAATACCTCTTCGGGCGTGCTTCCGTGAACCTGGTTCCAGTATTGCGAGGAAACCACCGGCATTCCGCTTATTGTGAAATACTTGTTTATCTGATCAAAAGCAGTGGCAGCTCCTCCCCTGCGGCAACTGACAACCGCAGCTCCCACTTTGCCTTTGAATATGCCGCCTTTCCCATAAAACACCCTATGCAGAAAAGAAGTCAACTGGCCTGAAGCCGCTGCATAGTGAACAGGCGAGCCAAATACAAAACCATCCGCTTCAGGTACCTTGTCCAGGAATTCATTTACACAATCATCAATAACGCATTTACCTGTTTTAAAACATTTACCGCATGCCAGGCATCCTGATATGGGCTTTGTGCCCAGCTGAAAAATCTCGGTTTCTATCCCGTTTTTTTGCAATGTTTTTGCAACCTCATTCAATGCAGTATAAGTACAACCTTTCGCATTCGGGCTACCATTTACCAGTATTACCTTCAATGTTAATACTCCTTTCCTGTTAATTTATTATCATTTCACTGATTAATCAGTTGAAACGTGTCTACAGGTGCATCTTCTGTTATGTGGCATATACTTTATATACCTATGGTGTAGCGAGTCATAACATGGTCAGGGTTCAGGCTCTAAAGAAGACGAAGCAATTCAGTTTGGCTGCCATATAGTGCATTTGGGCCCAAAATTCCGGACGATTCACCAAAGGCCCGCAAAGACTAATTTTAAACCAAAAGCTTTATATGATATTGCCGTGTACTATGGCAAGCAATCCGACAGTTCCTTGTTCAAAGAATTCAGAAAGCTTATATCCATCTTTACAACTTCCCTGTCATAAGTCATTAGTCCGTTGATCTCGGTTTCTACATCGGTCAGCTGCGTATAAACCACTGCAGAAACACCTTTATCCACCAGGGGCCTTACCTGTTCCTGATAAAAAACATTCCATTTTGAACCGCCATTTATCATATCCTGCCAGACTACCAGTCCATGCCTGTCGCAATGGTAGTACCAGCGGGCAGGTTCAACCTTTATATGCTTTCTTACCATGTTAAAGCCCATATTCTTTATCATTTTTACATCAGATTCAAGTGCTTCATCGGTAGGCGCTGTATACAGCCCATCAGGCCAATACCCCTGATCCAGAACCCCGTTAAAAAATACCGGTTTATTATTCAGAAACAGCCTTTTTACCCCTTTTTCATCCCTGCCTATGCTAAATTTTCTCATTCCGAAATAGCTTTCAACCTCATCAATTACTTCACCATTACTGATTAACCTAAGTGTTAAATTATAAAGAAAAGGGTTGTCAGGGCTCCAAAGCTTCATATTCCACAATGGAATTTCAAGTGAACCGCCATACCGGCATTTGCCCGAATTTACCGGTACTCCCTCTTCAAAAACCGAAGCCTCAATCTCCATGTTTTCGTTCATCCCATCTGCTTCGGCAAATATAACCACTTTCTTTTTGTCTATATCAGGTGTAATTTTAAAGGTTTTGATATAAGCATTTGGGACAGGCTCTATCCATACGGTCTGCCAGATTCCTGATATTGCTGTATAGAACAAACCAGAAGGGTTAAGTACCTGCTTTCCCCTTTCCTGACCATAGGTATCGGTTGGATCCCAGACAGCAACAACAATTTCATTTTCTTTGCCATTTATAAACTCCGATATCTCAAACGTAAACGGATAAAACCCTCCGGTATGCATTCCTGCGAAGCAGCCGTTTATCCAGATCTCGGCCTTCCAGTCAACTGCACCGAAATGAAGGAGTAACCTTTTTTCTCTCCAGCTGTCGGGTATTTCGAAATATCTCCTGTACCACAGCTTCTGTTCCGGCGTCAGGGGTTTTTTCACTCCGGAAAGAGTTGATTCAACGGGAAAAGGTACCAGAATTTTACCATCGTATGAGGAAATCTTTGATTCTTCTTTTTGCCTTATGGCATAATCCCATAACCCGTTAAGGTTAAGCCAGTTTTTGCGAACCATTTGGGGACGTGGATATTCGTTATGTACGTTTTCTGAAGTAACTTCCCTTGTCCATTTTGTACACAGAGTTCCTTCAAAATTTATAAAGAATTCATTATTACTTCTCTTCATACTGCACTCCCCCATGTCACGCTCAATACAATAATTTTTTTCAAAATGAACGACCCCCCTGCCTTAACAGGCCACATTTTCCAAAATGATTTAATCATTTCTTTTATACCGCCAAACAGGTTAATTGTCAAATTATTTACTGTTTTACCGGATTTTTTCCTGCGCCGAAATACCTCAGAAGTCTAAAGCAAAAAAAACATTGACAAAGAAACATGGCTAATGTTATTTTATTAATTGAAGTTAGTTATAACTAACTTATTTTTTAACCCCCGGTAGTTAGTTGTAACTAATTCCGTTTTAATGCGATGTAATCTGCCGAAGTAAACCCACACAAAACACTGAAGAACTTATCTGCCAGGCACACACATAATAAAGAGGATAGTTAATCACTATCCTCTTTGTTAACTGTTATTTTTAATATTTTCCAAAATCTTTATTGCTTAAGATGATCCTCTTCGGATTTTCTCCCGACACATCTGACGGGACATCACCCGTATTTACCTCTGATTTCATATTCTCAGACATATTGCTTAACATCCTCAACAAGCCGGGATCTATATTTTTTATTCCTCCATACGAAATTGTGCCGTTCTTTACTTTTCTTAACTTAAATCGTGATACCTGTTCTTTCAAAGCATCAGCCTGGCTGGAAAGTTCTTCACTTGCTGTAGCGCTCTCTTCAGCAGTTGCCGAATTCTTTTGAACCACATCCGATACCATCATAACTCCCTGATTTACCTGCTCAATACCCGAAGCTTGCTCGTTGGACGCAATGGCAATGTTTCCGATTAATTCCGATACCTTCGAAACGTCATCAACAATTCTGTTAAGCGCATCTGAAGTTTTCCTGGCTATTGATGTTCCTCTTTCCACGTTCCTGATGGATTCCTCTATCATTTCCGTAGTTTCTTTGGCTGCATTGGAGCTTCTTGCTGCCAGGTTTCTGACCTCTTCGGCCACAACAGCAAACCCTTTCCCATACTGTCCCGCTCTTGCGGCTTCTACCGCGGCATTCAAGGCCAGTATATTGGTTTGGAAAGCAATATCATCAATAACTTTAATAATTTTTGATATATTATTCGAGGATATATTTATTTCTTCCATTGCTTTCAGCATATCTTCCATCTGCATCCTGCCCTGTTCCGCATTTTCCCTTGCTATTTCAGCAAGAGAGTTTGCCTGGTTCGAATTATCCGCATTCTGTTTGGTTTGGGTTGCTATTTCTTCCAATGACGCAGTAAGCTCTTCAATAGTAGAAGCCTGCTCTGCCGCCCCTTTGGATAGCTCAACACTTGAATCTGAAACCTGCTTTGAACCGGCAGCAACCTGATCGGCTGCAGTATTAATATTTGAAATTAAATCATTCAGATTTTCTGCCATTTTATTAAACGCATTGGCCAGCTTACCTATTTCTTCTTTTGTATCAATGTCTACCTCAACATCCAAATCGCCGTCTGCTATCTTATCGGCTGCAGCTGCAAGTTTTCTCATCGGGTTGCTTATTATGCGGCTTACAAATATTCCAAGTGAAACCGCAATGACCATAGCGACTGCAATGACTGCAATCATCGTTACTACTGCCGTATCTGCGGCAGCATTGTTTGAATCTGATTGATTTCGCGCACCACTAACCTTTAGTTCAATAAGCTTGTCAACTGTTTGCCGGACATTATCAGCATCAGTCTGCATTTCTCCCTTTGTAAAGGCAAATGCTTCGTCGTCCCTGTTTTCCAGGCAAAGCTCCAATAGGATATCCATATCTTTTACAAATTTATCCATTGCCTCTTTAAACATTTGAAAATAGTTTCGGACTTCTTCCTATACAATCGTTTTTTCAAAACTTTCTGCATTTGACGCCACATTATTAAGATAAGTTCGCACTACTTCATATGCTTTTTGGATATCATCGGGATCATCATAAAGTATTAAATCCCTGGCATTTACTCTCGCCCTCTGAAACCATCTGGCCATATCCGCCACTTCAGAAAGCGGAACAGTCATATTTTCATACAAAATAGTGTCATTATTATTAATTTTTGTAATATTTGAAATTCCAATGACCCCTACAACTCCTGAAATTATAGCTACAATGACAAAACTTACAATAAGTTTTACGCTGATTTTCAAATTATAGAACCATCGCATACAATTCTCCTCCTAGTTGTTATTTCATATTAGTGATTAATGATGCATCGGATATAGCAGGAAGTTATGTACCTAAGTTATTGTCTATATCCATTTGTTTTTCTGTAACTGTCTTAATATCAAATTAATAGGTCTTTTATCAGATTAGAAATATTAATTCTAATACCGAGGATATCCTCTTTAACTATACCCACAGCTGAAACTTCTGCTACGCTGCCCCCCCTCCTTTACTGTCAATGAAGCTTTTGACATGCAAATTATTAATTTTCTGCCCATGCACGTCTTTTACCAGTTTTCTAACTGTTCTGCCATTTTCTTAAGGTACATCCTGCCAATCACTCTGTCCCTTTCAATATGATTTAGATGATATTTGAAAACCGTGGCACCATATTGCTAATCTTTCTCCATACATTGGAAAAGATTAATTATATGTATGTTATTTTGTCATATATTGTCTAATTAATAATTTAAATGTCTTTATTTATAACATTACGTTACATCAATCGACAAAATTCTTTATATTTTTAATTATATTTATTGTTATCCACCACGCAGATTTTCACCATCGTCTCATTCTAATTCCGTCCAATACGGAGTTGAAGGCAAGCGTCGGAAGTGGTACCGAAACTGAGAGTGAAGGTTCCGGCTTCTCCGGGCGCACCACCAAATAAAAAAGAAGCCAAATAGGCTTCTTTTTTGCTATTGTCAAAACAAGTTTTTGCTTTTGCAGTATTTTATTATTTTCTGATTATTTCAGCATAAACCAACGTTTGGTTAAGCAGCTGATATGCAATTTCGCCGAAAGTTACAGGACCTGTGAAAGGTGGTGTGGCTTTTCCCTCAAGTTCCCCATAAAGATAATTCAAGATGCAGTTACATGAGAATATCGGCTTTATGTCTTCAAGCCCCTGCAGGTGCTCTTTAAACCTGGCTGCATAATTGCTGACAGGGCGGGAAAAACGGTATTCCTTTCCTGCAAATACCGGAGCATATAAATCCACTGTTTTGTTATGTTCTGAAACAGTTTTAATGGATACATTAATCAGCACACTGTTATAATCTGCTATTAAAGGCAACTGTGTATTAATTTGGTTTTGCAAAATATAATCCGCCAATAGCGTTTCTTTCCCATCAACCAGGCATTTTTCCACTGATAAAGCATCTTCGGCAAATTCAATCTTCGTATCGTTCTCATCTGTATCAAAAATATTAACTATTCCCAGTGAAACCATTTGATCATCAGGCAAGCAAACATGCAAAGCAACCGCTTTATTATAATATGATTCACCCGAAACACCGTCATAGACCTTTGCAGTTGAATCAGCAGACAGATCATAACCTGAAATCCAGCCTACTATGGGATTTATATATAAATTACTTAAATTTGGCGCTTCCTTTGCATAAACCACTGCAACATCACTTGCATAAGGCATAATTAAAAATGTTATTCCGTTGGAATATGCATCCTCCGTTATGTTTAGTATGCTGTTTTTATCATACACTACTGTTTTATAATCAACAGCATCCGTAATGTCATTTACAAACAACCTGTCCTTACAAACAGTACCTCCATGTTCTGTAATAAAATACGGAGTGGTCCCGGCAATCCACTTGCCTTTCGGTAATTGTTCCAGCAAATATTCATCTGCTGCAATATGTAAGATTCTGCCTTCATGTATCAATCTGGATGCCTCTTCAAGATTAACAAACATTTTCTCTACCTCCTATAATTTTCCCAGGGCTTCAATATCCCTTCCTAGAATGGAATTGTACTTTTTGAAAAAAGCTCTCATCTCATCCAAACATTTGCCCAGTTCTTCACGTGACTGGTTAGCCGAATAATTTTTCTGCAACCTGGAAATCAGCAGATTCAAACCTAAATTATCAGATTTGTACGCTGCTTGTTTCTTTATCAGTTTTTCAAACTTTGGATCCAAATCCACAGAACCGCCCTCCTCTCCAAATCCATTTTCTTAAGGTGCCATTTGACGGTAAAAGACTTGATATAAATGTATCGGTAATTTCTTTAGTTTACATAAAATAAATTGATTATAATAATCAGTAGGGTGGGTTTTGAATTCACGCTTGCCTTTGAATATACCATACATGTAATAAGGGAGGAGCAGGGCGCACGATGAATAATTTCATGATTGGAATGTATGGAGGATTTGATGGTGCCAAATTTAACAGAGATTTCAGGGCAAAACAAAATTGATCCGGGCTTTAATGACATGGAAATTATAAAAAGATTTACAAAGTACACTCATGTTGTGCGCTTATCCAATGTGAAGGTTTCAGGCAATTTAAGTAATAACCATTTTTCTGCATTACCGTCTTTAAAACCAGCGGACGGTTGGGCACCTATTAAAAACTACATGACACAAATATTCAGGATTAGCAGAAATGTCAAAGTTATGTTTGAGCACAGGTCGGATTTGATAAGTGATGAGGAACTAAACAGTTGTTATTCCTGGATTGGTTCAATGCAGAAAAATAACACACCGTAAGAAACAGACCCACCTTTACAGAACCCTTACCTGGCGATGAATAAATGAAAACCGGGTATATGGTTTTAATCCGGTAATTTAATTTATAAAACTGGAATAAAGGATGTATTCTCTGAACGGGTAAGCTTTATGCACTGGAAAACATGCCCGGGCGCCTGATTTTCCAAAATCTTGTCCTGTTGATTGTTAAGCGCTGGTTGTGAACTCTTATACTACAATCATTTTTTTACTTCGCTGTTTTATTTACAAAATCAACTTTATACTGCAAATCACCGTATTTTTTTTCGTTGTCAATAATGGTGCCTTCTGTAAGGGTGATGCGCAGAACGATTGAGTCCGGGTTATCTTCATCACCAACATCATCGAACCAGTCGAAAACTTTTTTGAATTTCGCCCTGATTCGGGCATTCTTCTCGTCCTTAACCCAACCAAGGTTTTCAGCTATGCCATTGAAAGTGAACCAGTCAAGGCCGGCAACTGCAACCTCATTATTCTTCTCAATTTGCAGCATTTTGTTTTTTGTTGCGTCAGTAGAAACATAAAACACGCCATCTTCATAATAAGCGCATACCATACGTACAGCAGGGCGTGGCTTACCTGCGGCGTTCGGTGTTAAAGATATTGTCGCAAGGGCAATGAGTACTTCCTTATCATTCCCGCAGCGCTCCTCCAAAAGTTTCATTGCATTTTCATATTTGTCCATTTAAATCCTCTCCTTTGAAATATATTTATTTTAATCTGTAACAGTAATCAAACCGCAATTCAGCCCGAATTACAATTACAGCTTTAACCACAAAGCAGGACGGACGCCGCCTGTACATCTGCCATCACTGGCGTTGCCTTTCTTTACGTTGTTTCCCTGCATGCCAATATTGCCATCACCATGTATGTACGCGGCCCTTACATTATAACGCCCGGGGGATCGCAGCCACCACCACCATGACCCGTTTGCACCCCGGAGCATAGCTATTCGGTTAATGTTGTTTTCATCTTTTCTTTCAAGCCAATATCTTTGATTTTTACCCCGGTTATACAGCTTCAAACGGCTATCACCGAAATATGTGCACACTTCCTCGATGCTTAAAAGGAATATCCTGTCCTCGGTATCTTCTCCACCCTTTGCACCGTGCCATTGGTTATCAAGGTTTTTATTTAACACCGGAATTATTCTTGACTTTTCTTCGGGGCTGAACCTGTCATAGAATTCACCATTAAGATAACTTCTCAAAGAACATTCAGCCCATGTTATTTCTTTATAGAAATTATGGTATGAGCGTTGGTCTATTATTTCCTCAGTAATTATCAATGCAGCGCTGTTTTGTATATCAAGTATGCGCCAGTTGTATCCGCCGAATTCTATTATATCGCCAATCCTATTATTTCCCATTCTCCTTCTCCTTTATCGGGTACAGCAAATCAAGCTGTAAATAACCCATTTCCGCATTATACTTCTCAATAAAATTATAAAGATTCAACGTTTCTTCCAGGCCATAGCCATAACCTGTTTCTGCCGATTCCCAACGCGGTGAGCCCCAGTCACTTTCATATTTATCACTCGCAAGAACCCATTCCTTAAGCCTGCGCCAGTCCTGAAAATCCCACTCCCTTAAAACATGTGCTGCGTACAGCCCTCCTTTGAATTTCCGCCTTACCAATGGTGCTGGGATCTCCATATCATCTGGCACCGAAACCCATGATTCATGCCCTTGCAGGTTTTGACCATGCTCATCCGTACCACCGAAGCACTGAAAATCAAAACATCGTGCATCGGGCTTAATATTCATTAGTCCGCTTTCTTTTATAAACTTGTTTACCATGCCCGATGTTATATCCACAGCATCTTCTCCCCAGGCGAAAGCCGCTGCCACAGTCATTGGCGGCAAATATACAATCCGGACGTCTCTGTCTCTCAATTTCATTAATTCTTCATTAGCCCGGTTCAACTCTTCCATTGAAACATCCTGCCCGGCATCTTTAATTTGATTATCAGAAAAAGGCAGGGAGTTTATAACCGAGATCACAGCTTCATCACCGATGAGTTTTAGACTCACATTGGCTTTCTCATTGATTTCTTCAACAAAACGTGCCAATATGGATTTAATGGTAGACAGTGTAGTAATTTCAATATCTATTTCGCTGATGTTTTGCCTGAAAATCTCCACTGCTTCGGCTGCATCGAAATTATTAAGGATTTTTACTATTTGCTTCACTGGAATTCTCAATTTACGCAGTACCAGGATTTGCTGCAAACGATTGATGGCATTTTCGTCATAAACCCTGTAAGCATAACCGTCCTTCCTGAGACTTCGAATTAACCCGGCTTGTTCATAATAGCGCAACATTCTTGTGGATATTCCGTAATTTCTTGATACCTGGCTTATCGTTTGAAGTTCCATGCCATAACCTCATCTTTTCTTTGCTTAGATTATAAAGTGCGACACGGTGTCAAAGTCAATGGTTCTTGAAAATTTTTTATCAGCGAAATTTATCAATGTTTACAAGATTATATCACAAATTATTACAGCATGGAATCTAACTGCGTTCCTTTACAAAAATACTGCAACTTAAAATGCGTTCACAAAAATGAGCAATCATTGAAACAACAATCAAACCCGTTTTTTGATATACATAACCTATTCCAGTGAAAAAACAAATGAAGATATAATATCAATTAGCAAATCATTATTAAACCGTTCTTTCGATAATAACGCCTGCGCTAAAATTCCCAAACACCAAACGAGTGCTGTAGCTAACACTGTATAGAGACTCAATGACGGGATACCTTCCGAACTAAGGATTCCATATATAAATGACTGCATCATCAGTCTTTGAGGTATTTCCATAAGCAATCCGTCCAGTCCCCAAAGCAGCAATTCTTTCCCGTTTTTATATCCCGTTGACTTTTTCCTGGCAATGATGGCTGACGTAATTACCACTGTCGCAATTGCAACAAAATACACTGTAATATTATGTAATCCGGATATTTGAACAGGATAAATTCCCCAAACTGAAGCTATGATAAATACAGGAATTATGCTTGCAAATAATGAACTGAAACAGGACAGCCACCGTATTTTTAATTTTTGTATCAGAACGCCGGTAATAAGGTTTAAACCAAACCCCCGACAAAAGAAACCCGAGTATTGCGCATAAAAGAAATCTAAAAAAATCCATAATTTCTTCCCCTATCTCCTATATGGTTTCGAGAACGCGCAATATTCAACAAATATCAGCATCAAGTAATTTTATTATACCAGAATTTATCACTTGTTTGACAGATACCGTAACATGCATTGGCTGTTTTTGAACATCCTCTTGAAAACTGGGGCATTGCAGGGGGAAAACCTGCAAGTGAAGCAAAAAATTAAGCAAAGCATCCGCATTGCTTACCTGAAAAAGTAATTGCAGTATAACTTAATACCAGTTATCTTCTCTTTCGATCTTCAGTATCTGCCCGGTGGTTGCATTGACATGTACTTCATATACTCCTGATTGGGTACGTATATCAATTTCATATACCAATAAGCCATCATCATCGTCAAGCTCAACTTTTAAAACCTGACCGGGAACCTGTTGCAATGCAATTTGTATGGCTGTCTCGGAATTTATCCTGTATCTCCCCCAGTAACCATCCCAAAGGCTATAGTGGCCACGATAAAACATGTTTCCTCCCTCGCAATAATTAGTTCACATAATTATAGTATTTTAATGTGTTACCGGATGTGCATACAAAAAAGCAACTGTATATTAACAGTTGCTTTTGCCGTTGGTTATAAAGATTTTCATTAAATATCAGATAGTTTCAAAAAAACGGATTATCGAGCCATCCGGAGTGGTTACGCTGCATTCTCTTGCTACCAGAATCTAATACCTATCCCCTCCTTTTCCTGGTTGCCAAACAGATACCTGATATCTAAGAAAATTGCGGCATATTTTTTGTAACAGCAAATTTTCTTATAAATAAAACACATTTTACCGGACAAATGGTAAAATATTGTTGTGATTGTGGAATAATAATATTAACAGAAGCCAGTACATTTCGTTTCAAAGGATTTATAACCTCACGAGGGGTATAAGGAGATAAAAATGAGCTTAACAAGTTTCCTGGATGATAAGGAAGTAAAGCAAAAGTTCAAAGAAACCTTCAGAATGCCGAAATTGGATTTTAACAAAGAAATTAAGCTGCAGCCGGCAACGAAGAATTTCACAATCATGGGTATAGCATTTGATTACTTATTCAGATGCTATATAAAAAAACTGAATAACATGTCAGATTATATTGCTTTGAAAGCAGAAAATGTCGTTCGAATACTAAATAGTAATCAAAGGGCCGAATGCCTGACTTTAATCAGAATGACAAAACAGGCAATGGATGAATACTTCAGCATCAACGGGATAAATAACGAATTGCTTATACTGCTTCTGCAAATTTCACATTATGATATTGTCTACAGAACAGGCAGAGTTGATTACCTTCCCGGTGATATAGGGAAAGTAAACACTAATGATGTTATTGATTTGAAAAGACTATACAATTTATTGCAGGATGAGAAATGGAAATGTAAAAATACATGCCTGTTGAACCCTGTTTTTGGAGATGCCTCATTGTTAGTTAACGGGGCGGATGCAGACTTGATAATGGATGATATGCTGATTGATATAAAGGTAACAACTCAACCCGGCATAACCAGGGAGTTTTATAACCAGTTGATAGGCTATTATATTTTAAACAGAATAGTGAGCTTGCAAAACAATAACAGGAACATGATAAGCAGGTTGGGTGTTTATTCGGCACGATACGGCGAGTTAATAAGTTTCGATGTTAACGGGGTCATTAATGAAAACGCATTCAATGATTTTTGTCGCTGGTTTATAGAAAAGGCCGGAAAATTTTATAATCATCCCGGCGACTTTATAAGCAAACTGTTAAGTTATTTTTAGATATTCTAACGGATAACTTACAGGATAATTACTTAAATGGGCATTTTCAACGATTGCTAAACAGATTGTTCACGAGATAAATAGCTGCTTAAACCGGCATTACATCTTCTATTGCAGGAGGTCAGCGATGGACATTACATATATTGACACAAAAAAGGATTTACCGGCAGATCAACTGTATCATTTATTTTATTCGGCAGGCAAAAGAATGGCAAAATATGTGGATTGTTTGCATTATCCGGTAATACACCCATGTCATCTTAAAGTTTCATCACAGATTGAACAGTGGTATAATTAACATATCACTGAACACCGTACCCGTTTTAAAGTGGTAATTTTATTGTTGTTGAATACGATATTCTATAATTCATGACCTGAAATCAATTATCAAAATAACTTGAAAGAGCATGAGGCTTGTATGAAAAAAGCAAAATTACTTTTTTGGAATACTTCTCTGAACAGGTATAGTATAAATGCACTGCTTGGCGCTTTGGAAAACTCATGTGAGTTATTCGATATTATTGATATAGGCTTTTTTATAAAAATTAATGATATTTATGCGAGTATTGAAGATCTAAAAAAGTATGAAAAAGTAATTGCAGCATTTTCATTCTTTACCCCGCAAATCTGGGATGTACATAACCTGATAACTCAGCTTGCACCACTCAAGGATGATTTGGATATTGTTTTTGTCGCAGGTGGACCGCATGCTACCGGTGATCCTGTCAGAACTATTACAAAACTTGGTTTTGATTACGCATTGCTTGGTGAAAGTGAAGCAACATTTCCTATATTTATTTTACGGATAATTGAAGGGATAAGCCTGACCGGTTTAAAAGGAGTCTGCTATAAAGATCATGACGGAAATGTAATTAATACAGGCCAGAGTGATCCGGTCGACATTACAAAATACTCACCCGTTTCATTAAGGTTCAGGCGTATCGGCCCTGTTGAAATTACAAGAGGTTGTCCATACGGTTGCTCATTTTGCCAGACAGGACATATTATGGGAAGATGTACTCGGCATAGAACAACAGAGCAGATATATGACATTTTAAAAGCAATGAAGAAGGAATTAAACGCTACATACTTTCGCGCAATTACACCAAACGCGCTTTCATATGGTTCCGGTAATGGAGTTGACTTGAATCTTCCCGAGTTAGAGAGATTACTAGTTACCATATGTAAGGTACTTGGTCCGGGGGCCAAAATCCATATGGGGTCTTTCCCTTCAGAAGTGAGGCCTAATAATGTAACAAACGAATCAATAGGGCTTCTTAAGAGGTTTGTGAGTAACAGAGATTTAGTCGTCGGCGCTCAATCCGGAAGTGAAAGGATTCTTAAGCTGTCACATCGCGGTCATTCTGTCGACGACGTTTATAAAGCGGTTGAGATAATTACAAGGCATGGATTTTTGGCAAATGTTGACTTTATATTCGGGTTACCGGGAGAAACCATTGAAGATGCTGAAATGACTGTCAAAATGATGTCTGATCTGGCAGACATGGGAGCGCGCATTCATGCGCATACATTTATGCCATTGCCACAAACAGAATATGAAAATGCTCCGTATGGCAGGGTTAAGCAACAAATAAGGAAAATGATCAGGGAATTAACTCCAAAAGGTACTGTGTTCGGCAATTGGGTGGAACAAGCCAGACTGTCAAAAAAGATACATGATTATCTGACAGAAGGGATTCTATGATGGAAATATCAGGCAGGCAAGTTCTGCTGCATTACAATTATCAAATAACCTTGCCCAATCATCCAGCCTGTGCACATTTCATAAACTGCATTCCATTCCGGACAGACTACAAGTTATGTTACAGACAAATCGGGAAATTTAAAATCACCTAAATCGCATTGTAACCCTCTGACAAATAACGGATCTGTTTCATACCCTTTCATGATATAATTTATATCAGACCAGTATGGCATAAAACCAAACTCAATCTCTTTAACATTGGTAAACGGCAGATATCTGACTAATTCAGCGAAGCAAATATCTTTCAATGAAAAAACCCCAATGAGCTTAAGAATTTCCCCTTTTTGCTGTGCGATAACCATAGTGTCAATCTCCGGAAGTTCATATATGCAATTTTTAAGATATCCCCAATATATATGAAAAATATTTATGCTGGCCGTGTTCAGGCAATCAAGTTTTTGTGAAAAATTCACACGATTGTAAACATAGTTCCAAACCTTGGGGTCATCGTAACTAAGCATATTTGGCTTAGCATCATTATTTATTGCACACTCACACACCGGCAGCTTTTCGTATACGCGCTTAAAGCCAAATTTCGGATAAAAATCTACCACGCTGTCATTTGCTGATAAATACATTGGAACATTTTCGTATTTTTTTATGATATGCTCCATTAACACCCGGGATAACCCTCTGCCCCTGTATTCCTTTTTTGTCGCAACAGCTCCGACCGATAAAGCAGAATACTGCTTTTGATTAAGCAGTATCTTTGTTTTATAAACACAGATATTTGAAACCATCTCACCATTGTCAATAATAGAATAACTCTCATAATTTTCATCCCAGAGATTTAAATCATACCAAAACTGAAAGTCAAAGAAAATATCTTTTAAAAGATTATTAAGCTTATATTGATACTCTTTGTCGTTTCCATTATTAAAGTAAATCTGCATAGTTCCTCTGTCCCCTACTTCCTTCTTTTGAACACTGCTATTGCATCTCTGCTATAGCCATGCCCCGCATTAGCAGTAAAGCAGGATACCAGTTCCCAGCCCTGCTCTCCTAACTTATTAAGTTCATAATCAAAACCTTCGGTATCCAATATTCCTCCGGCAAAACCCGTCAACTCAAATTTAACAGTCTTATATTCCCATCTTTCCAATTATGTTTCCCCCTAAATTTACCTGATATTACCGCAATCGTTTGATCCTTTCATTCCTTCTTTATTACATAATCAATTCAAAACCAAGGTTTATGTTATTCCTAATTATATCATATTGCTTATTTTTTCTGAGCAGAATAACTTACTATAATCATTCTATCAGTAATAGACCCATTTTCCTTTCCGTGCGCTGTTCCACCTGCCATTGTGTCATGCAAGAATAAATCAATTTTATTGAATTCATCAATTTAAATATATATAATATTTTTATATTTGGAAAAAAGGTAATTTATATCAAGAGGTGGTAACATGAAACTTGCCATTGCAGCTGCTTCATGCAAAGTCTTTGGGCCAGAGCTTGTATGAAGCTAAAATCTATTTTGGCCTATTGGACTTTGTATTTTACTATGTAAACTAATAATAAAGGAGAAAGTACAATGAATAAGGAAAATATCTGCAAAGTCCAATTAATTGGAAATGAATCTGTAATTAAGGATGCTGTTGACCTGTCTGCTTTAGAAATAAGCTTTACATCAAAACCGCTCGTCATAGGCGGTTTAGCTATGGAGTATTACGGAATCCGAAAAAGGGGTAAAGACATTGATTTTATCATCTCAAATGACGATTATGAAACCTTGGCAAAAAAATATCCCGATAATAGAAAGGACAAATGGGGTGACTTATTCGTTTCATTTGAACGTTATGACCTGCTTCGTAGCATATTCCGTCTTGATTACGGCTTTTTTTCAGAGGGGGCCATTGAATGCGAAAAATGTAAAGTTATTTCTATTGAGAAATTGTTTTTTATGAAGGTGCTCGCATTTGATAACCAACCTGAAGTAGAAAAGCATGCAAGGGATTACAAGCTTATATTGGACTTCTTCTTAAAAACATTTCAAAATAAAGAATATGTTGCAAATGCCGGGAAACACCTGGATGAATATATAAACGCACCTGACGGTACAATTTGCAGGGGCAATTATCGTATAGTATAAGCCTTATCTGAAATTACATAAGAGAAAAGCTGCTGTGAGTTCAAACATAGCAGCTTTTCTCTTTAGATTACCTTACAATTTGTTCGAAGTAATAACCAGTAAATGGAGGAATACCAAGTTCTTTGCTGCCAATAAGCTACTGCCAGAAATCGATGAGTGGCAAAAACGTCCTTTTACCCAATTGTTTTCATAGGAAAATGAAAGCAGCAAAAATCGGCTTAGTGTCCTGATTCCTTCGGATCAGGCTTCAGAGAAGATGCTATATCTGGCATCAATGAACGTAATGAAGAAGCGGACACAGCAGTATAGGAACCGGGCCAGGCTCTAAATTAACTGATAATAATGTTTGAGGGACGGCTCGACCAATTAGGAGTAATTTTTTAACTTCTGAACCTAATCAGAATGAATCATTAAGTCCGATTAAGTGTGATTTAGGTCACGAGCCTTCCTCATTTATCTGTAAAGTCTTACATCTGGTGATGGTTTTAATACATTTTCCTGTTCCTGTTGCTATAATATCATCTCCCTGGATACGCATAATTCTGAATTATTATCTGTGCAAAGATGAAGATTATTCCATATAAGGTAAATCAGTCATAAAGATATGATGTCTATATACAATGATAGAATCGTAATGGCACAATACTAACCTCCAGCAAACATCTGGTGTAGAGTAATAGGATAATCATGTAAATAATATTATTACATTATCGCTTTAGATTTAATATTATTAAGGATAGTTTACACATATCAACATATATTACCAATCTATTCCGAAGTGTAATGAGGCAAACACTTTTTATCTGAAACACGCCTATAATCCAGTGGACTGGTATCCCTGGGGTGATGAAGCCTTTGAAAAAGCAAAAGCAGAAAACAGGCCCATCTTCCTTTCCATCGGCTATTCCACCTGTCACTGGTGCCATGTTTGTCATTAACAGCAATTTGATAGGCATTTTTAATACTACTGTCCTTTAAAAGTGTAAATTTGGCTAATTTAAAACCCTATAATTTGTAGAGTTGCATAATGGGTCCAGTACCTTATATTAGAATTGATTACAACAGTTTGCAGTAGCCTTTCCAAATTTAAATACTTGGATATATTATTAGAAAAAGAATGGCAATATTAATTACTGCGGAGGAGGTGTCATGACAGCGAATAAAACAAATACCCAATAGGTTAATGCATGAGAAATCTCCCTATCTTTCCAACATGGCCTGCAACCCAGTAGACTGGTTCCATGGGGGGATGAGGCCTTTGAAAAGGCAAAAACATAAGACAAGCCTATCTTCCATTTTACCTGTCATTTGTGCCACTCAAGTACTGCACCAAAAGAGAAAGCGAGGCTTAAGCCTCGCCTAATAAATGGGATTACTGCCTGGATATAGGAAATGAGTGACTCAAATTAACTAATTTTAACATGGTGCCGTTTCCGATAGCTTCATTCATTGGAAGGTTTGCAACCGAAACTTTGTAAGACTAAATGAGACTGTTTTTCTATTAAGGGGTCTTATTTACTTTGACAATTAACTTAAACTTAAGCAGATTTGATTTTTCAGCAATTAATCTATCATATTTACAAATACCGGTAAAAACCGTAAAATCTTATTGACCGAAAACTGCCAATTTTATTTTATCATTCACAACTGGTGCCATGTGACCTAAACACACCATTTTGACATTACAAAATAATTGCATGAAATAACTGTATGAATAACATGCACATGAAAACTGACATACCGATATTCGCAAGTTCGGTTTTCTCTTCAAAAGAAAAGGAGTATCTATCTCTCCATATTTTTCTAAGCAGAGTTTATTATAGAATTTTTAATGAGGTAAATTAACCTTATTACATTATGAACGAATACACTTTAACAAGTGTCGACATAAATTTGAATTTATAATATTTATAACGAAATTTTTATGTTCCTTGACAAAGTAACAGAATCAATAAATACCTTATCATGCAACTCGAGTGCTTTACACCAATAGTAATATCCAACAAGGTCAGCTTTTCTTAACTTGTTGAGTCTATTATATTCTGGATTTGTTATTTTTAAATTTTTCACTTCTTCTTCGGAATATTTATCAAACGAATGTGAGTCACACAATAAAATCATTGCCAAATATGCCGTCTTTGAAGCACATTGAATTGCAGTATCCACTGTGAAATTCTGTCCTAAAACATACGGCCCCATTTTTTTTGCTCCGGTTATGAGTTCTACATATTGTTCCATGTTTTTTTCGCCTCTAAACGCAATTGTAGCTGAGGTCTCGAAAACATCAAAAAGTATATCATTTATAGTTATTTCAAGTCCCCTATAACAAATTTCTTTATTAGCTACCTCCTGAAAACTATACTTAATTTCATCAATATCATCAGCCATGTCAAAGAGAACAGCAATGTCAAAAAGTTGCTTAATAATTTCCATCTCTTTACCAGCTTTATATGGGATTCCAGTTGTATTAGGAGCAAAAGCGGTTAGCTTATCACCAAGAATACAATTTATGTTGGGTACTCGAACCTTAATGTTGTTATTATCGGTTTTTAAAAAGGGAGATTGGATATCCACGTCAACTATTTGCCGATAAGGATATGTATCAAATAAAATGTCCAGCAAAATATACTGTTGTTTATCATTAATAACAGATTGATAAAAAAATTTATAATGCTCCTTTGGTATTTCAGTTTTAGATGGCCTAATGTTTTCTTCAATACGAGTAAAAACACCCATGTCAATAATTTTATCAAGTTTTTGATTATAAAATTCTCTTTCTTTAGGAGGAACAATTATATCTATATCAATAGAAAGTCGTCTAGGTGTGCCTAATAAGAGGATAAGCGATGTTCCACCTTTGAACACAAAATCCAATCCACATGTAACCAATTGCTCAAGTAGTGTTAACGCCAAGATTACTTTTTCCGTCAGGATCGGATCACTCCTATACTTCTTTTGAATACCACGTATCCACTCTTCTGAAAAAGACTCTTTTAAAATCATTTTGATACCCCCATATCATGTTATATTAAAATGGATTTTCTGCAAATATTCCTCTAACAACTCTTTGCATTTTCGTCTTCCAGCATATCTGAATAAACTTTTTAGGGAAATCTGGTAATAATGAAAAGCATTATTATAAATATTGATAAGTTCTTGACCTTGATATGGATAAAAAAAGTCTTTTTCTACAAAAATATCAATCAAGATTTTCTCTAACTTGGGAATTACTATATCTGAATTATTAGATAGTGGTGATTGAGTTATTAAATTTTTAACTACAATACTAGAATTGCTACTATATATATACCATTCAAGTTCCTGACGGGTTGGTCGAATAAAAACATTGCTATAATTCTCTCTTAAATAATTAAAAACCGTTTCTTCAAACCCCTTCTCAACTTCTATTATTGATAAAACTCTACCTAGTTGGTGTAACATGAATTCGTTTAACCAGGACGTTTCCCAAACACAAATATCTAAAAACGGGAATTGTTTTTTTAGTTCTTTATAAAGTTTTTCCAGATTTTTTGATACTGATGGCTTGTACTTCTTTTTCTCTAACGTTGTATTTGAATTTGAATAAGTCTGATTAACAAGTGAATAAACACCTCTGTCAATTGATACAATTATTTTCTGCTTTTTCAAATCATAAATCATCCATCGAAAAGTAGTTTCCTTAAGTTCAGAATTATACTTTTCGTAAAATTCTTTTAATTCTTTTCTTGAAAAACTCTCCACGTTATTAAACTTTTCAATTAACTGTTTAATTCTAAGACGATCTGCCAAAACAATCACTCCATTTTGTTTTAGATACATCGTCACTAATTTATATATAGTGACAATGTATCTAAAAATATTATACCTATAATGGAATATATTTGCAATAGTTACTATCACCAAATGTAACTAATCAACCCTAAGAAAGAAACAAAATTAATACAGGTACTTTGTATGGTATATATACCATACGAAGTACCTTGTAAAAAAAACTATTTTTCCTTTGAGTAGATTGCTTTATAGGGAGATATAGCGTAAAATAAAAATATAAAATGACTCTACCATTTGCATATAGGTATATATACCTATATGCAAATGAAATAGAAAAGAGGTTTAAAATGGCCAGACCATCAAGGTTTGAGGTAATATAGAAAAAAAATTTAATTATAACTGATTATTTAAAACAACAGTCAAAAATTCTCTTTTCCTCCTCTGATTTAAGAAAGATCTTTTCAGAAAAAAGAAAAGAATGGGGAATTCCGCAAAAAACTACTTTTAATGAATTTATAGAAAGTTTAATAGTTGAAAACATAATTACAAGTGTAAATATTCCAATGCATAATCAAATAAAATATGCATTATTTAATTCATCGGAGTATAAAATAGCTTTAGGAATAAAAAAAGATGTATATTTTTGTCAAAGAACTGCCATGTATATACATAATTTAATACATACTGAACCAATAAATATTTATATAAACTCAGAACAGTGTAAAAAACCGAGCAATAAAGACACGCTATTAATTCAGGAAAATATTGATAAGGCATTTTCACAGCTTATGAGAGAAACAAAGCAAATTGTAAAGGTAAAAAACTCAAATATCTATGTATTAAGTGGAAAAAACTTAAATAGATTGGGCGTAGAGGTTGTTAATTTTAAAGGCGAAAAAGTTCCTGTAACTGGACTGGAAAGAACGCTAATTGATTTAACGGTAAGACCGAATTATGCCGGTGGTGTAAATGAAGTTTTAAGAGCCTATTTGATGGCCAGAGATAAGATAGATGTTCCCAAGCTAGTATCAATGCTTAAGAAAATGAAGTATATTTATCCATATCATCAAGCAATTGGATTCTACATGGAAAATGCAGGTTATAAAGACTACGATATAAATTTGCTTAAAGAATTCAATATCACATATGATTTCTACCTTACATATGCTATGACTGAAAAGTTATATTCGAAGAAATGGAAAATATTCTATCCAAAAGATTTCTGTTCCTTAGTTAATAAATAAATTGGCAATACTCCATATCAATTTATAGTAATAAGATTTCTACTTTATTAGGGAAACCAAATAAATAAAGTAGAGGAGGTCATACCGTGGCTAATAATAATAGAATGGCACTTTTAGAACAACTTAGCAAGTGTGTTGTTGAAAAAGATAAAGATTTTTTAAAAGAAGCGTTAACATTACTCATTAATGCCCTAATGGATGCGGAAGTTACATCAATAATTGGTGCTGAAAAGTATGAAAG
>DATCKN010000091.1:0-21827 GCA_036562185.1 Thermoclostridium sp. | reverse complement strand
TCAAAGTTCATTAACGGATTCGTTCTTTTAGCACTGTTCAATTTTCAATGTCCTGTCCAACTTCCGTTGGCCCTGCCGCCCTGTTCACGTCCCGTTTCCGGTCCGTCTCACCGGCGGATTCTTAGTTTAACACGTCTCTTTCATTTTGTCAAGCACTTTATGTTTACCAATTTTTGACGTGTTATTCTTTCAGTCCGTTCCCGCTGCGTCAGCAACGGGACTCTTAATTTAACATATCCGAGCCTGGTTGTCAAGCGATTATAACTGCCAATTCATGTCATTTCAGCATGATATGTTAAATTATTATTTGCCATTCAAGGTCCTTAAACCATTGATACTGCCGTTTCGTAAGTTTTATCAGCGACAGCTTCTTTATCTTATCACGGTAATTAGCGTTTGTCAATAATTTAAATAATAGTAAAATTAACAAAAACTCATTATAATTATTATGTAATTCTACAGTGAAGTTTATTACTATTTTTTAAGAAGATATTAATTATCGGGCATAAAATGAATCTCCGCCACCTGCTGTAGCGGAGATTCATTTCTACTCTTTAGATTATTATCTATTATTATTGCTCATCTTCTTCACCATTCATATCCCTGGTTATACGTGCTATTGAAACAACTTTGTTTCCGTCACCTGTTCTCATAAGTGTTACGCCCTGGGTAACGCGGCTTAGAATACTTATTTCACCTACATGTATGCGAATAATATTTCCGTCCAGATTGACCAGCAATATATCATCCTGGTCATCCACCAGCTTTGCTCCGATGAGAGCTCCTGTTTTTTCTGTAACTTTATAGGTAAGAATTCCTTTTCCTCCCCTGTTTTGAACCTTATACTCATCCATTTCGGTCCTCTTGCCAAAACCGTTTTCGGTAACAACAAGCAACGTCCTGTTTTCACAGTACTTCAGCATCGATATTACTTCATCATCTTCATCAAGTCTTATTCCTATTACCCCCTGTGAAGTTCTTCCCATGGAGCGCACATCACTTTCATGGAAACGTATGGCCATACCGTTTTTGGTAACCAGTATAACATCATCGGATCCATCTGTCAGGCGAACCTCAATCAGTTCGTCGTTTTCTTTCAGTGTTACGGCCATTAACCCGCCTTTCCGTATATTTTCATACTGTTCAAGGGGCGTCTTCTTAACCATACCTCCACGGGTTGCCATAAACAGGTACATGTCCTTTTCTTCACCCGTGATTGTTATGACAGCAGACACTTTTTCATCCGGCCCCAGTTCCAGAAGATTCACAATGGCAGTTCCCTTTGCATGCCGTCCTGCTTCCGGAATATCCCATGCACGCAACTTATAAGCCTTGCCTTTGTTTGTAAAGAAAAGCAAGTAATGATGAGTGCTTGCCGTATATATATCTGTAACAAAATCATCTTCCCTCGTGGTAAGGCCCATTACTCCTTTTCCGCCGCGTTTCTGGATTTTGTATTCATCCAGTGAAGTTCTTTTTATATATCCATAATGAGTCAGCGTAATTACTACGTCTGTATTATCAATGAGATCTTCCATTTCAATATCATCGTTATCGCGGGTAATTTTAGTGCGCCTTTCATCCCCATACTTATTTTTTATTTCAATAAGTTCTTCTTTTATAATTCCATCCACCAGTTCAGGCTTTGAAAGGATGTCCTTATACCATTTTATTTTCTCAATAAGTTCATTATATTCTTCTTCAATCTTTTCCCTTTCCAGGCCTGTAAGACGACCAAGCCTCATATCGACAATTGCCTGGGATTGCTTCTCGCTTAAGCCGAAGCGCTCCATAAGTTTTTCTTTAGCCTGAGTCTCGGTACGTGAATGACGGATTATGTTTATAACCTCATCAAGATAATCCAGTGCAATTTTCAAACCTTCCAATATATGAGCCCTGGCTTCAGCCTTCTCGAGATCGTACCTGGTTCTCCTTCTTATCACATCCTGCTGATGAAGGATATAATAGTGAATCATCTCTTTCAAATTAACTACCTTTGGCTCGAATTTGCCATCGGGCAGCTGGATAAGCGCAAGCATATTCACATTGAATGAATCCTGGAGCTGAGTATTTACAAAAAGCTGGTTTAATACTACATTCGCATTGGCATCTCTTTTCAGCTCAATTACAATTCTCATGCCTTCCCTGTTTGACTCGTCACGGAGATCGGAGATTCCTTCAATACGTTTATCTTTAACCAGACTGGCAATTCTTTCTATAAGTTTTGCCTTGTTAACCTGATAGGGCAATTCAGTTACAATTATTCTCTGCCTGTTTCCCGAATAGGTTTCTATATCGGTAACAGCCCTGACAACAATTCTCCCTTTTCCGGTGGTATACGCATCGTATATTCCCCTTTTGCCAAGAATTAAACCACCGGTTGGAAAATCCGGGCCTTTAATATATTCCATAAGCTCATTTATGTCGGCTTCCGGGTTATCGATCATATGAACTATCGCATCTATTGCTTCGCAAAGATTATGAGGAGGAATATTTGTGGCCATACCCACAGCTATACCGGAAGAACCATTAACCAATAAATTAGGAAATCTGGATGGTAACACTACAGGCTCTACATCGTGATCATCAAAATTTGGCTTAAAATCGACTGCATCCTTGTTAATATCCCTTAACATTTCCAATGCAATTTTCTGGAGCCTGGCTTCGGTATACCTCATTGCTGCAGGTGCGTCCCCGTCAATTGAACCGAAATTCCCATGCCCGTCTACAAGGGGATACCGCATTGAAAAGTCCTGGGCAAGCCTTACAAGACTGTCATATACCGCAGCATCACCATGCGGATGAAAACTTTTTAATGTTTCACCCACTGTCGCAACTGATTTTCTATAAGGTTTATCAGGCGTAAATCCTGAGATATGCATTGTGTATAATATTCTTCTATGCACCGGTTTTAAGCCGTCCCTGATATCCGGTAATGCTCTATCTACAATTACACTCATTGCATAATCGATAAAGGACTGTTTCATTTCCGCTTCAATATCAACCGGTATAATTCCATTATTCAAATTTCCTTCCTGAGTGTTATTGATGTCCGACATTAATTTGTGCTCCCTTCCAAACTATATAAATTGAGCTTTAATTCTGCTAAACCGGGCATGTACACTTCATGCACATTTATGTTTGTACGTTCAATTTATATTTTAATTTTACGGATATTGAAGATTTTACCATAGTATTTATCATATTGGCAAAAATTAAAAAACACCATCTCCTATTTTAATAAAGTTTTTATTTTCTGTCTACTCCTCCTTTTCCCTATTAAGCAGTATAAAAAAGCACTTCCTGTCAGACGGGAAGTGCCGGTATACCATGAATGGTTTATATTGGTTAACATTAATACGCATTACTGTGCTTTTTTCATAGTATTATCCTTCTTTGGAATCCTCACAATGAACTCTACAAATTCTCCCCGATCAATTTGGGCTGCTTTGGCGTTGACACCCGATTTTTTCATCATATCAATTGCCTGTTTTATTGTATTGACAAATATTCTTATATCCTTAATTGAACGGGTAAGCTTCTTTCCGCTCTCCATCGCTTTCGGGTTGGCATATTTATCAAGAACTTTCTGAACAAGCTCTTCTGTTTTCTTTACATTTAAATCCTTCTCACATACTTTTTGCAGAACTTTCAGCTGAAGCTGTTCATCATGAAGTTTCAGCAGGGCTCTTGCATGACGTTCTGTAAGGTTATGATCTGCAAGAATTTTCTTAACCATTGGCGGAAGTCTAAGAAGCCTGATCTTATTAGCTATCGTCGACTGGCTTTTACCTATTTTTTGTGCCAGCTCCTCCTGGGTCAGCCCGTGATCCCTTATTAAATTTCTGTATCCTTCTGCCTCTTCCATGTACCCCAGATCTTCTCTCTGCAAATTTTCTATCAAAGCCATTATTGCCAGGTCATCTTCATTAACGTCAATTATAATTGCAGGAATTTCTTTTAATCCTGCCATTATTGACGCTCTTAACCTTCTTTCCCCTGAAACCAGCTCATAATGGTTTGAAGGTGTTTTTCTCACATTTATTGGCTGGATTACTCCATATTCCTTAATTGAATTGCAAAGATCTTCTAATGAGGCTTGATCGAAATTTCTTCTGGGTTGATATGGATTTGGTCTGATATTTTCAATGGGTATATAGGTAATTTTTCTTTGATCGGTTTTTTTATCGGAACGATTAAACAGTAACCTTTCGTGTAAAGTCATAACGGCACCTTCCTTACTAAATTTTCTTTTGTTTAATTTTGCAAAATCAAGTTTTTGGAAATTTCCATAGATTTTATATTCGCCGTTGACTTTTTGTATTCCTTTTTTTGATCAAAGAAATCGATCGCGTAAAACCCTTGAAAATAAAGGATTTCGAGGTTATTTAATAGGAGATTTTGCAGGTTTGCCGCTCTTTCTTGGATACTTTGTCGGTGTATGTCTTAATTTTTTTATCAAAATAACATTCCTTTCTATGTTATCGAAAGGCAACTTAAAATTTTTAACATCTTCTACCTCTCCGCCAAGGACTGTAACAGCTTTTTCGCCTTCAGAAATTTCGTCCTTTACATTGGCCCCTTTCATTGCAATAAAATACCCGCCGACACGTACAAACGGCATAACATATTCGCATAAAACTGGTAATGCGGATACTGCCCTGGCTATACCCACATCATAACATTCCCTGTATTCATTATCCTGGCCAAAATCCTCGGCCCTGCCATGAATGGCATGAATTCCGGTTAAACCGGTTTCGTTTATTACACTGTTTAGAAAATTCACCCTTTTTTCAAGGGAGTCCAACAGAGTAATATTCATACTGTTTCTTACTATTTTAACAGGAATTCCGGGAAAGCCTGCACCTGTTCCTACATCGATCAAGCTTTTTGCTCCATCCGGAAAGAACGGAAGAACAGAAACTGAATCTATAAAATGCTTGATAACAACTTCCCGTTCATCCACTATTGCTGTCAGATTAATTTTTTCATTCCACTCTATGAGCATTTTATAATAGTGCCTGAAACTACTAATTTCCTTATCAGTCAGTTCAATATCGAATAATTTAAAACCCCTTACCAGAAGATCAATATTTTCAGCCTTCATTGCCATTTCTCCTTCTGCCTAATGCATTTAAGTATATGACCAGAACAGATATATCCGCAGGTGATACCCCTGATATTCTTGAAGCCTGGCCTAACGAACGGGGTCTGAATTTTGACAATTTTTGCCTTGCTTCTATTCTAAGTCCCTTAATCTCATCGTAATTTATATCCTCAGGTATTATTTTTTCTTCCATTTTTTTGAACTGTTCAATTTGCTGCATTTGCTTTGCAATATATCCTTCATACTTAATCAGGATAGATACTTCATCGGTTACAGAATTAGGAAGATCAGGGATCTCATCATCTATCTCCTTCAGCATGTCATAGGTTATTTCAGGCCTTTTCAGAAGATCATACAGCTTTATGCCGCTTACAATTCGGGAGCTGTTATGCCTGTCTAAAAATTCATTAATTTTTTCACTGGGAGGAACGGTTTTTTTTCTGAGCCGTTCTATCTCATCCTGAATAGCTTTTTGTTTTTTCAGAAATTTCTGGTACCGTTCTTCACTGATAAGACCAATTTTATACCCTATAGGTGTTAAACGAGCATCGGCATTGTCCTGCCTTAAGTGCAGGCGGTACTCTGCACGTGAAGTCATCATCCGGTATGGCTCATTTGTCCCTTTTGTAACCAGATCATCTATTAATACGCCTATATAAGCCTGCGATCTGTCAAGTATCAAAGGTTCCTTTCCCTGAACTTTCAATGCGGCATTAATTCCAGCCATAATTCCCTGGGCTGCTGCTTCCTCATATCCTGAGCTTCCGTTTATTTGCCCTGCCGAAAATAAACCGTCTATTTTCTTAAATTCAAGAGATAGTTTCAAATCGGTCGGATTTATACAGTCATATTCTATTGCATAGGCATATCTCATTATCTGGGCATTTTCAAGTCCGGGCAGGCTCCTTATCATGGCATATTGCACATCTTCAGGCATGCTGGTTGAAAATCCCTGAAGGTAAATTTCTTCGGTATCCAGCCCCATCGGTTCAACAAATATCTGGTGCCGTTCTTTATCTGCGAACTTCACAATTTTATCCTCAAAAGAAGGACAGTATCTTGGACCTATACCTTCAATTACCCCGCTGTAGAGTGGTGATCTGTGAAGATTTTCGCGTATTATCCTATGGGTTTCTTCTGTAGAGTATATTAAATAACAGGAAACCTGCTCCCTTTCAATTTTTTCTGTTTCAAATGAAAAGGGCACAATAGGATCATCGCCGGGCTGTTCGATCATTTTTGAAAAATCAATGCTTCTGCGGTTGATCCTTGCAGGTGTTCCGGTTTTAAATCTTCTCAGTTCAATTCCGTGTCTCTTTAAACTTTCAGACAAACTTTTTGCCGGCAAAAGCCCGTCAGGACCTGCTTCATAGGTTACATCACCAATAATTATCCTGCCTTTAAGATAGGTACCCGTTGTCAGAATTACTGTTTTTGCCGGGAAAAAAGAACCAATATGTGTTATTACACCTTCAACTTTATTATCCTTAATGACCAGTTCCACTATTTCTGCCTGGCATAAATGAAGATTTTCCTGCAGTTCCAGTGTATGCTTCATTTCTCTCTGATATGAACGCCTGTCAATTTGTGCTCTCAGAGAATATACAGCCGGCCCCTTTGCAGTATTAAGGGTTCTTGACTGAATCAGTGTCTTGTCGGCACATCTGCCCATTTCACCGCCTAAAGCATCTATTTCCCGGACCAGATGCCCCTTCGCGGTCCCGCCGATATTAGGATTGCACGGCATGTTAGCAATACTGTCAAGATTCATTGTAAAAATTGCAGTTTTTGCACCCATCCTTGCAGCAGCAAGTGCTGCCTCACATCCTGCATGACCGGCCCCTACAACTATAACATCATAAGACTCGTGTATAAAACCCATCAACATCCCTCTTTATTACTTGCCTATACAAAAATTTTCAAAAATGTTCATAACAACTTCTTCTGTAATCTCATGCCCTGTAATATAACCAATTTTCTCAGCCGCATTTTTTATATCCATAGAAATCAAATCCAGAGTCATCCCACCATCTGCCGCAGAAAGAGCAGTTTTGAGGCTGTCCAAAGCCTCAGCCAGCAACATTTTGTGCCTTGCATTTGTGATGATGACCTGGTTATCCGTATCAATTCTGGATTTATTGGCATGTTCAAGGATTGATTTTTCCAAGACATCTATGCCATGATCCTCAAGTACAGAAATTTCAATAACTTCAGGAATTCTGATCCGGATTTCGTTTATTTTTTCTTCGTCGGTTTTATCTGTTTTATTTACAACGTACAAGATCTTTGAAGAGTAATCCTTAACTTTTTCTAGGATTTCCCCGTCTTCTTTTTCAAATCCGGTTTGCGCATCCAGAACAAACAGAACTAAATCTGCCGAATCAACAGCTTCAAGAGCTTTTTCCACCCCTATTTTTTCCACTACGTCAGCTGTTTCCCTAAGACCTGCGGTATCCAGCAACTTAACAGGAAGGCCCTGGATATTTACATATTCCTCCAGTATATCCCTTGTTGTGCCCGGAATATCTGTTACAATGGCCCTGTTTTTCCCTGAAAGCCGGTTTAATAATGAGGATTTCCCTGCATTAGGCTTTCCTATTATTGCCACGTTCAGCCCTTCCCTTAAGACTTTTCCATAGTCAAAACTCTCTACAAGGTTTCCAAGTTCTGCAATAATACTTTTGATTGTCTTTGCGCATTCATTTATTGTCACTTCTTCGAAATCATATTCCGGGTAGTCAAGGTTAACTTCTATCCTGGCAAGTATATCTATAAGGCTTTCACGTATCCTGTTCAGTTTTCCGGACAATCTTCCTTCAAGCTGCGAAAGAGCAACTTTTGAACTTTTTTCTGTAATGGAACCTATTAAATCGGTTATTGCTTCAGCCTGAACCAAATCAATCCGGCCATTAATAAAGGCCCTTTTAGTAAACTCACCTGCTTCAGCAGGCCTTATACCAAGCCTGAATAACAAATCAAGAATACGTTTTGCAGTAATGAAACCGCCATGACAGTTAATCTCCACCACATCTTCGGTGGTATATGATCGCGGTGCAGCCATCTTAGAAATTAATACTTCATCAATAACCTCATTTGTATCCGGATCAATAATTTTTCCATAGCGAATTGTATGAGAAGGATATTCCATAAAATTACCCTTCCCCTTAAATATTTTCGCAGCAATACTAAAAGCCTTGCTGCCGCTTATTCTGATTATTGATATGCCGGCGTTTCCGATAGCTGTTGCCACAGCTGCGATTGTATCTGTATCCTGAATATTAGCCGCAATATACCCTTTTATCTATACCACCACCCAAGCTTTGTTAGCAGGCTATATTTTACCACTTACAAAATTCATTTTCCACCATTATTAAAAATGGACAATGGTTACCCATCGTCCATTTTATCGTTCTATTATTTCTATTCCTGTTTTTGCTCTTTTTTATACCTTATAACAACTTTTCTGTTTGGCTCGTCACCAACGCTGTATGTTTCAACGTTTTTATAATTCTGAAGGGTTGCATGAATTATTCGTCTTTCATATGGGTTCATGGGTTCAAGGGTTATACTCTTTCTGTTTTTTGCCACCTTATTTGCAAGCTTCTTCGCAAGTTTCTCCAGTGTCTCTTCTCTCTTTTCCCTGTAATTCCCAACATCAAGAATTACCCTTATAAATTTTTCACTTGATTTATTAACCACAAGCCCTAATAAATACTGTAACGCGTCAAGTGTTTCGCCTCTTCTTCCAATAATAATGCCTATGTCATCAGCATATACCCGAATGTTAAGGCAATCTTCCTCCATTGAAACCTCTAAATCTCCATTAATTGACATTGCATTAAAAATGGGCTCCAGGAATTCTCTTACCGTTTTATCGTAATCTATTTTTTTACGAACACGCACTAACGCGTTCCTTCCGCCAATTATTCCAAAAAGACCTTTACTTCCTTCGTCAAGTATTTCTATCTCCGCATCTTTTTCTTCTATATTAAGTTCAGTTAATGCCTCTTCTATTGCAGATTCAACAGTTTTTCCTTCTTTTTCAATGAAATCAGGCACGAGTTATACCTCCTTCTTATTATACACATTTCGTTCCAAAAAGAACTGCTGAGCCATTTGAAAAAGATTGCTCACGGTCCAATAAAGTGATAAGCCAAGGGGAGCCTGAAAGCCAATAAATAAAGTCATAATAGGACCAAAATACATCATGGTTTTATTTGTTTGATTGATCTGGGAATTTGATTTCTGGCTCATTTGGTTCATTGACATCTTGGTAGATAAAAATGTAGTTGCTACTGCAATCAGCACCATAACCAATGCCGGAATATACAAACCCGGATTTTGTGTAATGAGGCTTAAGTCGTAAGTAGGCTTTACACCAAGATTAAATATGCCCAAAAAATTAAGACTAATCCTTTCCATTCCCTCTTCCACAAGATTAGGTACGGTATTTAAAGCATCTACTATATTAATTTCAGAATAAGGGTTTCTTTCAAATAAATTAGCCACAGCAACAGGATCAGACTTAATGCTCTCAAATTGATTTATAAATGAATATTGAGTGCCCTGGAAAAACCCTGGCTGGATCTCCATTATTTTTATAATTACATTTCCAATAAACTCCTTTGTCCACCCCAGCATATATGTAAGGGGTTTACGGATTGTATAGTATAAAGCTATAATAATTGGAAACTGGACCAATAATGGCAGACACCCTCCCGCCGGATTAACCCCCTTTTCCTGGTAAAGCTTCATCAATTCCTGATTAAGTTTTTCCTTGTCATTTTTATATCTTTTCTGGATCCTATCTATCTCGGGCTGAATTTCCTGCATCAATTGTGTAGATCTGATCTGTTTTATAGTCAATGGCAGCAATGCTAACTTTACAATAAATGTAAATAAAATCAATGAAACCCCATAGTTTTGGAAAGCAATAGTCTTATATATAAGATACAGTAGCTTACCAAGTATCTTAGCTATAGCGTCAAACATATTCATTCTCCTTCCCGCGGTACAGGGTCATATCCTCCGGCATTAAAGGGGTGACATTTCAATATTCTTTTTACAGATAGGAAAAAACCCTTCAGCGGTCCATGTATTTTTATGGCTTCATAGGCATATGCAGAGCACGTAGGATAAAATCTGCATGAATTTTTCCCTTTCAACGGTGATATATATCTCTGATACACCTTTATAAGCCATAGCATAATAGTTTTCATGTTACTTCCTGTCTAATACATTTAACGTTCTAAAGAGGTAATTCAACTCTTTGTAAATTTTGTGAAAATCAGGTATATCATAGTCATTTCTTTTTCTTGCAACTATAACGAAATCGTAACCTGTCTTCAAATTTTCGTGAATGGCCCGATAACTTTCCCTTATAAGCCGTCTGATTCGGTTTCTTTTTACACTTTTACCATAATTTTTGCTTGCTGTAATGCCCACTCTATTTATTTGTAAATTATTAGGAAGCATATATACAGTCAAAGCTTTCGAAACCGCATATTTACCTCTTCTGTATATATTCTGAAACTCCCGGTTATTTTTTATTGTTGTTATTTTACCCATTATTATTACCATCGAAATCGGTTATTTCCGAAGTATATTTCAGAATAATTATCTCCACCACTGTTCCAATATTATACTTTTTATATTTTACCAAAATTTGCTTAAAATGAAAACCTGATTACCAAAAGTTGAACTCATATTATTAAACAGAAGTTTTTTTAAGAAAAAAAGACCACATATCAGCGGTCTTATGCAGTTAATCTTTTTCTTCCTTTAAGTCTTCTTCTTCTTAAAACCTTTCTGCCGTTTCTTGTCTTCATTCTTTTACGAAATCCATGCTCAACTTTTCTTTGTCTCTTTTTAGGCTGGTATGTTCTTTTCACTTAGATGCACCTCCCATCAAAAGCATTATATAAGCTATATTCAATTAAATAATTATATACCGCGACATGCATAACCTATTATATATTATGAAATTTCAATACGTCAATACAAATATGCATTTTGCAATATATTATCCCAAAACATATATTACCATGAATAATAAATTATGTATAATTACAAAACCTTAATATTCTTACGGCCATAAAGATGTTATATAGTAGGTCAATTATTTTTCAACAGTACCAAACCGCTATATATTTTACACAAAAAGTAAATATATCAAAAAGCTTTCAATATCGTTTTATTGAAACATTAAATCAAGTTTGATATATTAAAAGGTAACGGTTAATTTTTTGCCTGGAGGAATAAAAATGTTATCAGTACAAGAAATATGGAGTAATGTAGAAAAGCTTTTGGAAACTGAATTGACCAGAATCAGCCTTGATACTTGGATTAAAACGGCAAAACCATTACATATAAATCAGGATATATTTACAATAGAAGCTCCGTCAGAATTTAACAGAGACATTCTTAAAACCAGGTATATTCCTCTGATAACTAATGCAATAAAGACCGTTACAAATAAAGAATACCAGGTTGAAGTGGTAGTCAGGGACTCACAAAGCTCACTTTCCGAGCATCATATAGATGAAGGTGCAAATTCCCATTCTTCACTGTTGAATCCGAAATATACATTCGATACATTTGTAAGGGGCAGTGGCAATCAGTTTGCCCATGCAGGTGCAGTGGCAGTTGCAGAATGTCCTGCAAAAAGGTATAATCCTTTTTTTATCTATGGCGGTGTTGGTCTTGGCAAGACCCATCTTATGCATGCAATCGGACACTATATACTGGAGCAAAACAAAGATGCAAAGGTACTTTATGTAACATCGGAAAAATTTACAAATGAGCTTATTAACTCCATAAAGGATGACAAGAATGAAGAATTCAGAAACAAGTACAGAAATATCGATGTTCTTTTAATTGACGACATTCAGTTTATTGTTGGAAAAGAAAGAACACAGGAAGAATTCTTCCATACCTTTAACGCGTTATATGAAGCACAGAAACAGATTATAATTTCCAGCGATAAGGCTCCGAAAGAAATTGCCACACTTGAAGAAAGGCTGAGATCAAGGTTCGAATGGGGTCTCATTGCAGATATACAGGCACCTGATGTAGAGACAAGAATTGCTATTTTAAAGAAAAAAGCTCAACTGGAAAAATTTGAAGTACCTGATGATGTCATGGCTTATATTGCTGAAAATATTATATCCAATATCAGAGAGTTAGAAGGGGCTTTAAATCGTGTAGTTGCTTACGCATCATTGACAAACAGTCCTCTTAATGTTGATTTGGCCAAAGAATGTCTAAAGCAGATGATATCGAATAACAGGACAAAAGAAGTTAATCCTTCGGTTATAATTAAAACAGTTTCCCGTTATTTCGATATCAATCCAGATTCCATTTTAGGGAAAAAAAGATCAAGGGATGTCAGTTACCCAAGACAGATAGCTATGTTTTTATGCCGTGAACTGACAGACTTATCATTACCAAAAATAGGACAGGCCTTTGGAGGAAGAGATCATACCACAGTATTGCATGCATATGAGAAAGTTATGGAGGATATTGAGAAAAATCCTGAAATCAGAAGGGCTATATCAGAAATGAAAAAAAATATTACTGGAAATTAAAAGAAAAATTTCATATCTCATGATTTATCAAATTTTTTTTGGTAAAATTTAATCAACAAAATCATGTGGAAAATTTGTTTTTTTTGTGTGGATAACACGACAAAGCGATCAAAAATTTTATTTATGTGAATTAAAGAACATGTTATTCACAGAAAATTCAACAGGTGATAAGCGGGAAATATCAGCATAAAACCGATTTTTCAACAATTTTCACACCCCTTATTACTCCTAATACGGATATTTATTATTATATGAATAAAAATGGAGGTTTAGAACATGAATTTTTCCTGTAATAAACAAGATTTATTGGAAGCCATAAATACAGTACAGAAAGCTGTAATGTCAAAGGCAACTGTTCCAATTTTGGAAGGAATTTATGTGGAAGCGGACAATTGTCTAAAGCTTGTGGGAAATTGCTTCGATATGGGAATAGAATTCTATGTTAATGCAGAAATAAAAGAAAAAGGATCAATTGTTATAAATTCTAAAATGTTTGGTGATATTGTAAGAGGGCTTCCGGATTCAGAAGTATTTATCCATCAGAAGGATAATTATGTCATAGTAATTGAATGCAATAATTCATACTATGAAATAAAAGGGCTTTCTGCCGAAGGTTATCCAATGCTTCCGGAAATTGAGGAAAAAAATAAGATAACAATACAGCAGTCTGCATTAAGAGATATGATCAGAAAAACCATTTATGCTATAAGTGACGATGAAAAAACGAAAATTTTAACAGGATCACTGATCGAAGTTAATGACGGGGAAATAACAATGGTATCTCTTGACGGGTTCAGGCTTGCTCTGGCAAAAACAGTAATAAAGGAAGATGTAAGCTTTAAGGCTGTTATTCCTGGTAAGAACCTTGGAGAAATTTATAAAATACTGGATCAGTCGGATGAAAAAGTAAAGATTACTATGTCTGTAAACCAGGCGTTATTTGAATTTGAAAATTGCAAGATCGTATCAAAACTTCTTGACGGAGAGTATATGAATTACAGAAGTTTTATTCCCGAAAAATTTGAAACACAGATTGAAGTTAATGTAAAGGAATTTACAAAAAGCATTGAGCGTGCTTCTTTAATTATGAGTGAAGAAAATAAATATCCTGTCAAATTAATTATTGAAGAAGATAATATGCTGATTACTTCAAGCACGAAGTTTGGAATTTCCAAAGAACAGATGGAAGTAAACGCAAATGGAAGCAATATGACAATAGGGTTCAATCCAAGATATTTGCTTGATTCATTCAAAGTAATAGATGATGAGAAAGTAGAGATTTATTTCAGCTCACCTGTTGGACCATGCGTAGTGAAACCAATTCAGAGTGAAAAGTTTACATTCATGATTTTACCCGTAAGGATATAAAGGTCCGTAGGGACGGGGAATATGATGGGTATTAAAAAATTAAGATTGAAAAATTTCAGAAATTATATTGAAGAAGAAATAAATTTTTCGGATAATGTAAGTCTTATATATGGAGAGAATGCCCAGGGGAAAACAAATATAATCGAAGCATTATATTTGTTTTCTACCGGAAAATCACACAGGACAAACAATACAAATGAATTAGTAAGACATGGCGAGGCATTTTTCGATATAAAGCTGGAATTTGAAGAAAGTAATTATTTGCAAAATATAGAAATAATATATGAAAAAGGAGACAAAAAAAAGTTATTTATAAATGAAGTAAAAAAAGAGAAGATCTCAGATATTTTGGGTGTTGTTCCATCTGTATTGTTTTCACCCGAAAGCCTTTCATGTATAAAAGGATCTCCGGGCGAACGAAGAAAAATAATAGATATAGTATTATGCCAGATTAATAAAAGATATCTTTTTAACTTGCAGAAGTACAATAAAATAGTTAAAAATAAGAATGCATTGTTAAAGAAAGACAAGCAGCCAAACCCGCAGCTGGATATTTGGACAGAGAGCCAGGCTAAAGCAGGAACTGTTATAATTGATGAAAGAAAATCTTTGATAGAAAGCCTTGAGAAAAAAATGAAAAGAATTATGCACGGAATATCAGAAGGAAAAGAAGATGTAAGAATAAAGTATAAGACATTGCATGAGGATGGTAAGAATACATATAATAGTTTACTGGATCTTCTTACAGAAAATAAGAATAGGGAAATAGAGCATGGGTTATGCCTGTATGGACCCCACAGGGATGAAATAGAAATATTATTAAACGACAGAAATTCAAGATTATATTGTTCTCAAGGACAACAAAGATCATTGGCTCTTGCTTTGAATATAGCAATAATGGAAGAAATTGAGGAAAAAACAGGTAAAGTACCGATACTTTTATTAGATGATGTAATGTCGGAATTAGATGAAAAACGTCGTAACTTCTTATATGAATTAATTAAGAATAAACAGGCAGTAGTAACATCCACCGATAAAACTCAGTTCAATATGTCAGATGGAAATATATCATACATAAATATAAAAAACGGTACTGTGGTGTAAATGTATATAATTTAAAAATATTATGCATTTGTATGCAATTTTAAGACAGGGTGATATAATGTTTTTGCACATTGGTGGAGACTTTATGGTATTTGTTAAGGATATTGTTGCAATAATTGATATGGAAAGATCGACGATATCACAGGATACAAGGAATTTTTTAAAGACTTCAGAAGAGGAAGGCTTTATAGTTAATGTTGAAGAAAATGAATTACCGAAATCAATTATAATTACGCAAAGTAAATACAGCAATAAAGTATACCTTTCTCCGATTTCAACAAGTACTTTGTTAAAAAGGTACATGAAGGCAGAGTGAATATCTAAATTAGAAATTACAGAGGGAGGAAAAATATAAATGAACGTTGAGGTAGAAAAGAATAAAAAATATGACGAAGAACAGATCCAGGTTTTAGAAGGCATAGAAGCAGTCAGAAAGAGACCTGGCATGTATATAGGATCAACTTCTTCCCGGGGACTTCATCATCTTGTTTATGAAATACTCGATAACAGTATAGATGAGGCTTTAGCAGGTTATTGCGATACAATAAAAGTTATTATAAATAAGGATAACAGTATAACAAATATTGACAACGGAAGGGGTATACCAGTCGGCATACATCCAAAAATTGGAATTCCGACTGTTGAAGTAGTTCATACTACTTTGCATTCTGGTGGTAAATTTGGAGGATCAGGATATAAAGTATCAGGTGGACTTCATGGCGTTGGAGCAGCTGTAGTAAATGCTTTATCGGAATGGATGGAAGTTGAAGTGTGCAGAGATGGAAAAAGATATAAGCAGCGCTATGAAAGAGGAAAGACAGTAACAAAATTGGAAATTATAGGAGAAACTGATACTACCGGGACAATTACAACTTTTAAACCTGATCCTGAAATTTTTGAGGAAACAGTTTTTGATTTTGATGTTCTGTTAAAAAGATTCAGAGAATTGGCTTTCTTAAATCGTGGTTTAACCATTATACTTGTAGACAACAGGGAAGAGAAACCTGTTGAAAAAGTTCTTAAATATGACGGAGGAATAATTTCTTTTGTAAAATATATCAACCAGAATAAAGATGTAATACATGAAGATATTATATACTTGGAAGGAAAAAAAGATAATGCCGAAATAGAAATAGCTTTTCAGTATACCGACAGTTATGTTGAAAATGTATTCAGTTTTGCGAACAATATACCGACAACAGAAGGCGGTACTCATGTTACTGGATTTAAAGCAGCAATAACAAAAGTAATAAATGATTATGCGAGGAAAATTAATTTAATTAAAGACTCTGATAAGAATTTGTCAGGAGAAGATATACGTGAAGGCATTACGGCAATTATAAATGTCAAATTAACAGAACCACAATTTGAGGGGCAAACAAAAACAAAGCTGGGAAATGCTGATATAAGACAATTCACAGAAAATGTTGTTACGGAAAAACTGCAATATCTATTGGAGGAGAATCCAAAGACGGCAAAAATTATTATTGAGAAATCACTTGCTTCGTACAGGGCAAGAGAAGCAGCAAGAAAAGCAAGAGAATTGGTAAAAAGAAAATCAGCGATGGAATCTTTTTCGTTACCGGGAAAACTTGCAGACTGTCAGGAAAAGGATCCCCGATTATGTGAGTTGTTCATTGTTGAAGGAGATTCTGCCGGCGGATCTGCGAAACAGGGAAGGGACAGAAAATATCAGGCAATACTTCCATTATGGGGTAAAATGTTAAATGTTGAAAAATCAAGATCAGACAAAGTTTACGGAAATGATAAACTGACACCGATAATAACTGCTTTGGGTGCCGGCTTTGGTGAAGATATGGATCTGTCAAAGCTAAGGTATCACAAAGTAATTATTATGGCAGATGCCGATGTTGACGGTCATCATATAAGAACGCTGTTGTTAACGTTTTTCTTTAGATATATGAAACCATTGATCGAAAACGGACATGTATATATAGCACTGCCACCGCTATATAAAGTAAATAAAGGCAAAGAAGAATATTATGTGTATAATGATAGGGAATTGGAGAAATTACTTAGCGAAAAAGGATGGCAAAGAGGAGACAGCAACCTGCTTATTCAAAGATTTAAAGGTTTGGGTGAAATGAATCCGGAACAGCTGTGGCAAACAACAATGGACCCGAAAACAAGAAAAATGTTAAAAATTGATCTTAATAATCCGATAGTAGCAGAAGAAATATTTACCATACTGATGGGAGAAAAGGTAGAGCCTAGAAAAGAATTTATCCATATGTATGCGAAACAGGTAAATAATCTGGATGTATAAAATAAATAAGTATAATATAGAATTTAAAAATGTAAAAAGATCAAAGCAAAAAGAAATGTTTCACGTGAAACATTTCTTTTTGCTTTATAAGTATGTTTTATACCATAAAACTAGAATAAATTTAATAGTAATAAAAATAAAAATCGGAACTTAATCTGCAAGATCAAAAAATACTTCTAATAGAAGTAATATGCGAATCAACACTAAAATATATAATTTAAATAATTAACATTTCATTATTATAAAATTCAATTTTGCATATGGAGTATTATTAAATTAAATCAAAAAATATTAAAATAAAAAAAGATCATATCTTATTAAGTCTTAATAATTTTTAAAGATATACTGATTATAATTTTAAATTAGAATTATGGAACATATAATACTAAAGAAAAATGTTTCACGTGAAACATTTTAATTCAATTTTATCGTTTATTTTAATAAGTTGGTATGCTATAATGAGTAAAGTATTAGGTGTGGGGTGTATTAAATGTCTAAAATTATTGCAATAGCCAATCAGAAAGGCGGGGTAGGTAAAACCACAACTGCAGTTAATCTTAGTTCATGTCTTGCAGTTAAGGGAAAAAAGGTTTTGCTGATTGATATTGATCCCCAGGGAAATACTACAAGCGGATTGGGAATAGATAAGACTAATATAAAAAAATCTATATATGATGTTATAATTAATGATCTGCCAATAAAAGAGACCTTTATACAAACAAAAGTTAATAATCTTGTATTATCCCCATCCAATATACAGCTGGCAGGAGCTGAAGTTGAGCTTGTTTCAATAATTTCAAGAGAAACAAGGTTAAAACATGCACTTGAAAACGTTAAAAGCAATTTTAATTACATAATAATTGATTGTCCACCGTCTTTAGGGCTTATTACAGTAAATGCATTAACAGCGGCTGATACAATTTTAGTTCCAATACAATGTGAATATTATGCATTAGAAGGATTAAGCCAATTGATGAATACAGTAAAAATTGTACAAAAACACTTAAACCCTGAACTAAAGGTAGAAGGTGTCGTGCTGACAATGTTTGATGCCAGAACAAACTTATCAATACAGGTAGTTGATGAAGTTAAGAAATATTTCGGTAATAAAGTATATAGAACAATTATTCCCAGAAATGTCCGTTTAAGCGAAGCGCCAAGCTATGGACTTCCAATTATTCTTTATGATAATAAATCAAAAGGTGCTGAATGCTACATGGATCTGGCAGATGAAGTTATTGAATATTCGGAGGTATAGAAATGAAAAAGGCACTTGGAAAAGGACTTGGAGCTCTACTTGATACTGAAAATATACTTTCAGATGAATCTGGCATTGTAGAATTAAAAATTAATGACATTGAGCCTAATAAAGAACAGCCAAGAAAAAACTTTAATCAGGAAAAGTTGCAGGCACTGGCAGAATCAATAAGACAGCATGGTGTAGTACAGCCTATTATTGTAAAGAAAAAAGGTACAGGATATACAATAATAGCCGGGGAAAGAAGATGGCGCGCTGCAAAGATTGCAGGGCTAAAAACCATTCCTGCAATTATTAAGGATTTGTCATCCCGTGAAACTATGGAAATTGCTTTGATCGAAAATCTCCAGAGGGAGGATCTTAATCCGATTGAAGAAGCTGAAGCTTATCAGAAGCTAATGGAAGAGCACGGGCTTACCCAGGAGGAATTATCAAAATTAGTTGGCAAAAGCAGGGCCGCAATTGCTAATTCGGTAAGGTTGCTGTCATTATCGGAAAAAATAAAGGATATGCTTATCAACGAATTATTAACACCTGGCCATGCCCGTACATTAATTACTATAGAAGATGCGGAAAGGCAATTAGAACTGGCTGAAGAAATAGTTGAGAAAAATTTAAGTGTTCGGCAAACAGAAAAAATGGTCAATGAACAAAAAAACATTAGGAATATAAGCAAGAAAGGCCAAAAATTAAATAAGGATGCAAATATACTTGATATTGAAGAAAAGTTAAAAAGTATATTTGGAACAAAGGTGGATTTACGCCATAATAAGAATAAGGGAAAAATAATAATTGAATATTATTCAAATGATGAATTCAACAGAATAATAGAACTTATATCTAATTATTCCAAAAATTAGGTTATTGTTATTTTCGCCTGTATTGCATTTTTGTAACCATGGTAATATAATTTCATTAAAATGCATTTGGAGCCGTCAGAATTAAAAATAAACGCGTTGTAATTGATTGGTATTATATGGTATATTTAGGACCAAATTTCTGCGTAGGTTTCGTAGGTTTTTTTTGTCCAATTTTAAAATGAATCCATATAATGGAGGGATATTAGTGGAAAAATACATATTATATATTTCCTTAACCCTGTCAATAATATCTGTTATTTTTTTCTTAATACAGAATATCAGATTGAACGGTATTATCAGAAAATATAAATATTTTATGCAGGGTTTGGGAGACAATGATGTAGAAAACCTTATGATTTCGTACCTTGAAAATCTGGAGAAATTAAGAAACGATGTACATGTCGTTATGGATAAGAGAATTAAAGAGCTGGAAAGAAAGATTCCTGATTGCTTGCAACATATTGGTATGGTGAATTATAATGCCTTTGAAAATGTAGGCAACAATATGAGTTTTTCCATAGCAGCACTGGATGAAAAAAAAGACGGTTTTGTAATAACAGGTATATATTCCAGAGAAAACTCATATGTCTACGCAAAAGAAATTAAAAAAGGTGAACCACAAAGAAAATTGTCAAATGAAGAAGTGGAAGCAATTAATAAGGCTTTGGAAAATAGAAAACAATAATTGACAAGAGGTGTAAAAATATGATTGATATTAACAGAATAAGGAACAACCCCGATGAAGTAAAAAATGCATTATTGAAAAGAATGGATGTTGTAGATTTTACTGAATTGCTTGATTGGGATAAGCAAAGAAGGCAACTGATTGCATTAAATGATGAAAAGAAAGCAAAAAGGAATAAGGTTTCTTCAGATATACCCCGGTTGAAAAAAGAGGGTAAGGATGTTTCTGAACTATTATCTGAAATGAAAATATTATCTGATGATATAAAGGAAAATGATGATGCTATACGGGAACTGGAAGAGAAAATAAACACATTTATATCAGCTTTGCCAAATATTCCGGCTGATGATGTAGTAGCCGGCGGAAAAGAGAATAATAAAGTAATAAGAACCTGGGGTGAAAAACCTGCTTATAATTTTGAACCAAAAAACCATGTTGATCTTGCAATCAGTTTAGGTTTGGTTGATTATGAACGGGGTGCAAAAATCGGCGGCAGCGGATATTGGGTTTATACCGGCATGGGTGCTTTGATTGAATGGGCGCTGCTGAACTATTTCATTGAAGAACACCTTAAGGATGGTTATGTTTTTATGTTGCCTCCGCATATTTTAACATATCAATGCGGATATACAGCAGGACAGTTCCCGAAATTTACCGATGATGTATTTAAAATTGATACTTCTGAATCAGGTGAAAATATGCATTTTCTGCTTCCAACGGCAGAGACGGCACTGATAAATTATCACAGGGATGAAATACTGAAAGAGGAAGAATTGCCCAGAAAATATTTTGCGTATACCCCTTGCTACAGAAAAGAGGCCGGCAGTTACCGTACAGAAGAGCGTGGAATGATCCGAGGGCACCAGTTTAACAAAGTTGAGATGTTTCAATACACTACACCAGAAACTTCCGAACAGGCACTGGAAGAACTTGTAAATAAGGCTGAAAGGCTTGTTCAGGGGTTAGGTCTCCATCACCGGGTCTCAAAACTTGCTGCTAAAGACTGCAGTGCTTCAATGGGAAAAACATTTGATATTGAAGTCTGGATACCAAGTATGAATGATTACAAGGAAGTAAGTTCGGCATCAAACGCATATGACTATCAGGCCAGGCGGGGAAATATCCGGTTCAGGCGTACGAGTACAGGTAAAACAGAGCTGATTCACACATTAAATGCTTCAGGGCTTGCAACAAGCAGAATTTTCCCGGCAATACTTGAGCAATATCAGCAGGAAGATGGAAGCGTTGTAGTTCCGGAAGTTTTAAGAAAATGGGTTGGAACAGATATAATTAAAAAGCCGTAAAATCTATTACTTTAACGGAAGTTTAAAAATCAATACACTGTTGCAGTTAAGAAAAACTGCAACAGTGTTAAATATAATAAATATTATCTAATAAGAACATAATAATAAGAGATATTTTAAAATATATGGGGAAAAACCAATATAAACCACAGTAAATTATCTATTGACAATCAACTATAAGTGACTTATAATGATATAGTCGTTTCGGTGTTGAAGGCTTAAGCCGGAGTGGCGGAATAGGCAGACGCACAGGACTTAAAATCCTGCG
>DATCKN010000075.1:0-11469 GCA_036562185.1 Thermoclostridium sp. | reverse complement strand
ATCGGGGCATGTTACTCCGAATATTGCGCTTGTACCAAAACTTAAAAGAAAAGGGTATGACATATATTACATAGGCTCGAAGAACGGAATTGAAAAACAGCTGATCGAAAAAGAAGGTATTTCATACTATGGGATTTCTGCCGGAAAACTCAGAAGGTACCTTGATGTTAAGAATTTTACCGATATATTCAGAATTATCGGAGGATTTGGCCAGGCCTTGTCCATTCTCAGGAAAATAAAGCCCGATGTTGTTTTCAGCAAAGGTGGCTTTGTTTCGTGCCCCGTAGTCTGGGCCGCATGGATGTTACGAATCCCGGTAATCATCCATGAATCGGATATGACTCCAGGCCTTACAAACAAACTGTCAATGCCTTTCGCGAAAAAGGTTTGTTATACATTCCCCGAAACAAAAGAGCACCTGGTACAGAATAAAGCATGTTTTACGGGGCTTCCTGTGAGGGAGGAGATAACTTCGGGAGACCGTATAAAGGGATATAAGCTTTGTGGTTTTACAAGTGTTAAGCCGGTTCTTATGGTCATAGGGGGAAGCCAGGGCTCTGAAAACATTAACAAAGCCGTTCGTTCGGCATTAAATGAATTGCTTCAGACTTACCAGATTGTTCATATATGCGGTAAGGGCAATGTAAAAGCAGAGCTTCAAAATATAAAGGGGTATAAGCAGTTTGAGTACGTAAACGAAGAACTGCCAGATATTTTTGCATGTGCCGATATACTAATATCAAGGGCAGGCGCGACCGTATTGTTTGAAATACTGTCAGTAAAAAAACCTGCGCTTCTGATACCCCTGTCTAAGAATGCCAGCAGGGGCGATCAGATTTTGAATGCCGCTTCATTTAAGAGAAAAGGCTACAGTGATGTATTGTATGAAGAGGAACTTACCAGGGAATCTCTTATAGAAAAAGTGAATGAGCTATATAAAAACAGGAGTGGATATATAAAGGCAATGCAGGATAAAGATCTGCAAAATCCGGCAGATATCATTGTAAACCTTATAGATGAGGTATCAAAAGATTGAAAAAATGTTGAAATAACCAGTATTAAACTATATAATGAATATAACGGTAAAATAAGGAAATTCATTAGCAGCTTTCGGATAAGGAATTAAAAAGTTCTTTAACACAGGTGAAAAGAATGAAATTTAAATTCCTTGGAATTGAAATTACAATCCGAAAGGATTTCATGTTTATTGGAATAATAATGCTTATAATGATTCTAATTCTATGGGGTTGGTATTTGAAAGCAAACCGGGTTGAGGTTTTTGATGCAGGAAAAAAGCAAACCGAAGAGCAAACAAGTATGGATGAGGAACAACATGAAACAAATGACAATATAACCGGCAGTGCTAAAGAGAATTCAAAAGAACCTTTTTATATTAATATAAATACAGCTGATATCGATACATTGACGAAACTCCACGGGATTGGGAAAGTAAAGGCAAAAGCGATTATAGAATACCGTGAACAGAACGGTCCATTTAATAAAATTGAAGACATTAAAAATGTAAAGGGAATCGGTGAGGCAACATTTTTAAAAATAAAGGACAGGATAATAGTCGGCACCGAAGGCAGAAAGCCTTATAATACAGATTTATTGAAATAAGCTTTTACATTTCTGAAAAAAGGTCTATAATTATTCAATAAGAATGTATTAATAAATTATCACTTAATGCACATACCGTAAGGAGTTGTAGCTATGATTAAAGTTACTTTGAAAGATGGAAGTTACAAAGAAATGCCAAAGGGTATAACTGTAATTGAAGCCGCTGAGAGCATTAGTGCAGGTCTTGCCAGGGCGGCAACGGCCGGAGAGGTAAATGGAAAAACGGTTGATTTAAGATTTCAGTTAAATGATGATTGCAGCCTTAATATCCTGACATTTGATGATCCGCAGGGAAGAATGGCTTATTGGCATACCACTTCACATATAATGGCTCAGGCCGTAAAAAGGCTTTACCCGAATGTGAAGCTGACCATAGGCCCTGCAATTGATACAGGCTTCTATTATGATTTTGATATAGAAAAGCCGTTTTCTCCCGAGCAATTGGAAGAAATCGAAGCAGAAATGCAAAAAATCATTAAAGAGGATTTTCCTATCGAACGCTTTACCTTAAGCAGGGAAGAAGCCTTAAAACTTGTAAACGGAAATGGTGAAATTTATAAGGCAGAATTAATTTCAGAATTACCTGATGATGCCGAAATATCTTTTTACCGCCAGGGGGAATTCACCGATTTATGTGCAGGACCGCACCTTTTAAGCACCGGAAAAGTAAAGGCAGTTAAACTTATTAATGTTGCCGGGGCCTATTGGCGGGGCGATGAAAAAAATAAGATGCTGCAAAGAATTTATGGCGTAAGTTTCCCGAAAAAGAGCATGCTTGACGAGCATCTTGCAAAGCTTGAAGAGGCTAAAAAGCGAGATCACAACAAGCTTGGCCGCGAGCTTGAAATATTTATGACTGCCGAACCAATCGGCCAGGGCCTTCCGCTGTTAATGCCAAAGGGAGCTAAAATAATGCAGATTATGCAGCGTTTTGTTGAAGATGAAGAAGAACGCAGGGGTTATTTAAGAACCAAAACGCCATACATGGCAAAAAGCGATCTGTATAAGATTTCCGGGCACTGGCAGCATTACAAGGATGGAATGTTCGTGCTCGGCGACGAGGAAAAGGACAAGGAGGTACTGGCTTTAAGGCCTATGACCTGCCCGTTCCAGTTTATGATATATAATGCCAAATTGCACAGCTACAGGGATCTGCCCGTGAGATTGGCCGAGACATCCACCTTATTCAGGAACGAGTCATCCGGCGAAATGCATGGGCTTATACGTGTGCGCCAGTTTACAATTTCCGAAGGTCATATAATTGCAACACCCGAACAGCTTGAAGAAGAATTTTTGGGTGCTGTGGATTTAATTAACTATATCCTTGATATCCTTGGATTAAAAGAGGATGTATCCTATCGTTTTTCAAAATGGGATCCGAACAACAAGGAAAAATACATTGATAATCCTGAAGCGTGGGAAGACGCAGAGGCAAAAATGAAAAAGATCCTCGATCAGATCGGCCTGCCTTATGTGGAAGCAGTTGGAGAAGCAGCATTTTATGGACCTAAGCTGGATATACAGTTTAAAAACGTTCATGGCAAGGAAGACACGATTATCACGGTACAGATAGATTTCTCACTGGCAGAGCGCTTTGACATGACATATATTGATAAGAATAACGAAAAGAAACGCCCGTATATAATCCACCGTACCTCGATTGGATGCTATGAACGAACGCTTGCAATGCTTATAGAAAAGTATGCCGGTGCTTTCCCGACGTGGCTGTCTCCGGTTCAGGTAAAAATACTGCCTATCATAGACAAGCAGAATGAATATGCCGAGGATATTGCCAACAGGTTAAGAAACCTTGGTGTAAGGGTTGAAGTGGACAACAGGAATGAAAAGATTGGCTACAAGATTCGCGAGGCTCAGCTTGAAAAAATTCCTTACATGCTTGTTATAGGAGACAAGGAAATGCAGAACCAGCAGGTTGCTGTTCGCTCAAGGAAAGAGGGAGACCTTGGCCCGATGAACTTTGATGATTTTGCTAAAAAGATTACCGAAGAAATTGCTACAAAAGCCAGGTAGAGTTATAAAAATAGAATTTAAGAATATAATTAATTCAGCGAGTTTTCCTCTGTTAAAACTCGCTGAATTTTTAATATTCCTGTGGAGCTGTTATTGAATTGGTTCACTCTGCCTGATTGTTACATAAAGGTTCGTTCTATTTCTTCGCACACCTCTTCCGGTGTCATACCGGTTGCATCTATTACCGGTGCATTGGTGGCTGTATCTTCCATACCGAGGAAATTTTTGCTCATTCCTGTTAGAACTATTGCATCGTATTCTTCGCTTTGAGCTTTTGAGAATGCGTCAAAATCCACTACTTCCACTTCGTAACCGCGATCGGTAAGATATTCCTGAACGGGTGTTAAACCACGCTGAACAGCTATTTTTTGCATGAAATTACCTCCATTTTATAATTTTTAATGTGATTAAGTTTTTAGAATATTCATAGTATATCCAAACAGATATTCCATATACCCTGAATTTGGGTTATAATCAAATTGTGACCGGATTCATAAAGTCATGCGCAGTTCTGATTTTTTGGGGAAAATAGATAAATGGCCCGGATTATGGTTAGAGACATTTAGTTTGATATTATTTTATAGAATAATAAGTAAAAAGAATGCTGAAACTTGGATTTTTGGGGGGAGAATCCATATGTTTGCAAGTCGTTTGAAAGTTAGGAAAAGAGAGTTCCTGTTTTTGTCCTATCTGCTTTCAACCATAATTTTTGTAATTGTATATTTTACAGACGGAACCCAAAAAGTTTATGCAAATCTCATGTATATACCAATTTCCATAGCCAGTTCGACAAATTGTATGGTATGGGCAGTTGTTCATGCAGTTTACAGTGGAATCCTGGTAGGACCGATTATGCCTTTGAATGTAGAAGCAGGCATAAAACAGGGGTTTTTTAACTGGTTTTTAAGACTGGTGATGTACGTAACCGTATCCATTGTAATTAGCTTTTTTGCAGAAGACTACAGAAAAGAATTTGAAATTAACAAACTTAAAGAGAAAGAACTGTCAGATGCCCAGTACTCCATGATCTATTCGCTTGTTAAACTGGCAGAATCCCGTGATGATAATACCGGTGCACATATTGAAAGGGTTGCAATATTCTGCAGAATGATTGCCGAAAAATTAAGAGAAAATCCAAAGTATAAGGGATACATAAATGATACTTACATTGAGAATATATATAAGGCAGCTCCGCTTCATGACATAGGCAAAGTGGGTATACCCGATGAAATACTTCTAAAACCCGGAGAGCTTAATGAAAAAGAATATGAGATAATGAAAGCTCATACAATCATTGGAGCCAATACATTAAAAGAAGTAAGACACAAGTACCCTGACAACAGACTGCTTGAGATTGGAATAAGCATAACAAACTATCACCATGAATGGTGGAATGGGACAGGGTATCCGGAAGGATTAAAGGGAACGGACATACCTCTTTCTGCAAGGATAATGGCTTTAGCCGATGTATATGATGCATTAAGATCAAAAAGGGTATATAAAGCAGCCTATTCACACGAAGAAGCTGTTGGGATTATAAAAGAGAGAAGGGGCACCCAGTTTGATCCCGAAATAGTTGATGTCTTTTTGGAAAACCAGGCTGAATTTGATAATGTATTCAATATGATTATGGTATCTGATGATTTGAAGGTTGCCGGTTAGCCAAAGTATACATCTGGCAACGGAATGGGAGTTCATCAGTTTTTGTTTATCAGAGGTATGGGTCTTTTTAATACATTACTGTACTTGCATACACAAAAGTAAGATATTGATATTAAAGGCGGTGGATATTGCCCACCGCCTTATTTTAGTGTCAAATCAAAGTTCTTTGGCTACTTCTTTTAAGCTGTCAAATATTAAATCTGGCTTAACGTCGGATTTTTCCAAATCTTCAAGTTTTGTCTCGCCTGACAGAACCAATAATCCGGTTGCACCATGATTGTATGCTGTTGCGATATCGGTATAAAGCCTGTCACCAACGAATACAATATCATCAAGTGCAAGTCCGGTATGATCAAGAATACATTCAACCGTTTCTTTATATGGTTTACCGAGAATCTTGGGCTTTTTACCTGTTGACGCGGTAATAAATGCGCACATAGCACCACAGTCGGGAATAAAGCCATCCTCTGTAGGGCAGTTGAAATCAGGGTGGGTTGCTATAAAATCGCTGCCGTTTCTGATCAGTGTACAGGCTATTGTCAGCTTTTCATAAGTAAGGCTTGTATCAAAGGCAATTACAACAGCATCGGCATTTTCACTGCACAGGTTTATTCCGCTTTCGTAAAATTGCTTTTCCACAATATCTGTAGCCATCAGGTAAATCTTTTTGCCGTTATAATATTTTTTGAGGTAATTTATTGTAACGTCGCCCGAAGTAATAATCTGGTCCTTACTGATGTTAAGCCCCATGGATGCAAGTTTCTTAATGTAGAATTCGCCTGTTTTGGAAGAATTGTTAGTAAAGAAAAGAAATTGCTTTCCTGTCTCTTCGACCCTTCTGATAAAATCCAATGAGCCGTCAATTAATTTGTTGCCCAGGTAAAATGTTCCATCCATGTCCAAAACGAATAATTTTTTTTCTTTAAGATTTGTTTCCCTTGCCACTTGTTCATCCTCCTATATGATCATAAAAAAATTAAATTTAATCCACTCCTTATGGTCTGTCCTGTAAGGAGGGTGTATATTTTCACCGCAGTTAAGCGGTGCGTTTGACAAAAGCACAAAAAAACAGAAGCACATAAACTTCTTTTTCATGTGATAATATAACGCTGTTATTTTACCGGTTTTACAGTTCCCAAAGCTCCTGCATGCCCGTAGACGCTGCAATTGCTCCAGAATTTAACACTTCAATTACATCTTCTTTTGTTTCAACCAGACCTCCTGCAATAACAGGCATTGGCAATTGGCTGCTGATACGTTTTATAATTTTCGGCATAATTCCGGGCAATACTTCAACCATATGGGGCTTTGTCGCATTTGCCGTTTTAATGGTAGTATCATATGACATGCTGTCTATCAGAAAAAACCTCTGGATTGTAAACATGCCTCTGTCGGCCGCATATTTAACATTGCTGTTCTTTGTGCTTATAATTCCGTGAGGTTCAATCACATCACATATATAATCTATAGCGCTGTTATCTCTCCCAATACCTTCGAGAAAATCTATATGGATCATTGCATATTTTCCCGATTCCTTTATTGCGTTAACCATGGGTTTGATGTTAAAAATATTCGCATGCAATAAAAAGATTGTAGAAACAGGAGATTCTATTGCTTCTTGCAAAAGGCTTTCATTCCTGACTGCAGCAATTATAGGGTTTTCTTCAATCGCTTTAATTATTTCTTCATACTTCATGAATGTCCAATCCTTTAATATACATTAAGTTTGTGGTCTTTCAGAATACCTGGATGATACATGTCATTGTAACCATTTCTATGCAGTTTATTCTGCCTGCATGCCCGCTCTTAATTTTTTCGCAGTACTCTCATCCTTAAGTACTGATACGATGGCCAGTGCAAAATCCAGCGCGGTTCCCGGCCCTTTGGAAGTAATAATATTATTTGATATTACTACTTTGTCATTTTTGACGGTAGCTCCAATCAGTTCCGTTTCAAATCCGGGGTAGCATACAGCTTCCAAATCTTTCAGATGTCCTCTCTTACCAAGTATAATTGGGGCTGCACATATTGCGGCTATCCATTTATTGCTTTTTACTCTGTGAGAAATACTTTTTTCCAGTACGTGGTTGTTATAAAGATTGTTAGTACCTGGCATACCTCCCGGAAGAACAATCATTTCTGCATTGTCAAGATCGGCATTGTCTAAAAGAGTATCGGAGATTACAGATATGTTATGAGATCCGGTAACGGTTTTAGAATCGGATATAGAGACAGTAGATACATCAATACCGGCACGTCTTAATACATCCACCACTGTTAATGCTTCAATTTCTTCAAAACCATCTGCCAGCATAACATATACCATTTAATCAACCACCTTCCAATAAGATTATAAAAAATATAGTTTATTATAGCATATTAAAACACCGGAGGAAAATGTTTTGCATATACAAAAAAACATTTTTCGCTCTTTTTCGGTTACTTGTCCGGAATCACAGGTTCCGGAATCCTGCAATGCCGCCTTCAGGGAGAAAGATGCTGCAACTTATTTGAAGCTTATGCAACTTTTCATAATAAAATACTTTACATTATTTAAATGATGCATTTTAGCCCGTCTGCTTCCTGTCCTGGCTTCCTGTTCCAGGTGTAAAGCTTGCATCCTGCCTAAATTTTCCTTGAGTTGCACAATATCGGATTTACAGAATAAAAGCACTGTATTGACTATAGGAAATACTGATTATATAATTAAATTGTACCGTATTACAAAATGGTGTTTCATAATGTGAAACGGAAGGCGTCAGCTATGAATGAAAATGGTGTACAAACACTTGACAGAACGTTTGATATAATTGAATTGCTTGCAGCAGCGCCAAACGGAATGGGCGTAACAGAGATAGGGCAAAAAACCGGTTTACATAAAAGTACCGTTTATCGCCTTATTAACGCACTGGTCAGGCGTGGATATTTGGAAAAAGATCAGAATACAGGTTTGTACAGAATTGGTCTGAAATTTATTGAAATAAGCAGCTTGTATATACAGCAAATTGAACTTAAAACAGAGGCAGTACCTTTTATGCGCCATTTATCAGAGATGACAGGTCAGGTTACACATTTGGCAATTCTGGATGAAACAGAAGTTGTATATATAGAAAAAATAGATGTAATTCAAAATCTCAGAATGTATTCACAGATAGGAAAACGGGTACCGGTATACTGTTCTGCACTGGGCAAGGTTTTGCTGTCAGCCCAGAATGGTGATATCCAGGAAAGAATTCTGGAAAAAATAAAATACACCCGGCATACTGATAATACAATTACAAGTAAAGCCGATTTCAGGAATGAGCTTGAAAATGTAGGTAAAAAGGGCTGGGCCATTGACAACGAGGAACATGAAACCGGAATACGCTGTATTGCTGCACCAATTAGGGATTTTACAGGTAAAGTTATTGCTGCAATAAGCATAACAGGGAGCAAAAACATTATTTCGCCGGAGAAAGATGAATATTACAGCGGACTGGTAATAGAAGCTGCTGCCAATATTTCGAAACGATTGGGGTTTATGAAAATATAGTATTTGCTTTTACTTATGAAGACAGTTTGATCAATTAATTGAACATAATTATTAATTTTATAGGGGTGATTATATGAAGAAGGAACAGATTATTTCAAGAATTTGTGAAACCGGTTTGGTTGCTGTTGTAAGGGCGGAAAATGAAGACAAAGCCCTTAGAATTACCGAAGCATGCCTTGAGGGTGGTGTTCCGGCAATTGAAATCACTTTTACAGTGCCCGGAGCCCATAAGGTTATTGAAAAACTTGCAAGCCGCTTTACAGATGAACAGATTATTCTTGGCGCAGGAACAGTTCTGGATCCCGAAACTGCGAGAATTGCAATTTTATCCGGAGCAAAATATGTTGTAAGCCCCAGCCTGAACGTTGAAACGGTTAAGCTGTGCAACAGATATCGTATTGCCTGCATGCCTGGTGCAATGACAATTCGTGAGGTTATTGAGTGCCTCGAAGCAGGGGCTGATATTATAAAGATATTCCCTGGTGAGTTGTTTGGACCTGGTATTATCAAAGCAATTAAAGGCCCCATTCCACAGGCTGAATTAATGCCGACCGGCGGTGTTTCAGTTGATAATGCAGCAGAATGGATTAAAGCCGGAGCAGTAGCTTTAGGCGCAGGAAGCAGCCTGACTGCGGGTGCAAAAACCGGAGATTATGCAAAGATAACAGAAACTGCAAAGCTTTTCATTCAAAAAATTAAAGAAGCAAGAGGGAAATAAACTGTGTTATGAAACTGAAAAGCTGTTTCATAGGTTAGTGAGAAATTATATGGAAGGAGTGTTATTATGGCTTTATTGAATATTAAACCAAAAAGTGAATGCATGTACGATTGCATATCCCTTGGCGAAATAATGTTAAGGCTTGATCCGGGCGAAGGCCGAATTCGAACCACACGTTCTTTCAAGGTATGGGAAGGTGGCGGCGAGTATAACGTTACCCGTGGATTAAAGAAATGCTTTGGCATGGATGTTGCTGTTGTAACAGCTTTTGCAGATAATGAAGTAGGCCGCCTGCTTGAAGATTTTATTATGCAGGGCGGTGTGGATACCCGTTTTATAAAATGGGTTCCATTCGATGGTATAGGAAGAAATGTAAGGAACGGTTTGAACTTTACCGAGCGTGGCTATGGCGTCAGAGGAGCCCTCGGCGTTTCCGACCGTGCGAACACTGCTGCTTCGCAATTGAAGAAAGGTGACATAGACTGGGATACCATATTCGGTAAGTACGGCAGCCGCTGGTTCCACACAGGAGGAATTTTTGCAGCATTATCAGAAACAACTCCCGAAGTGGTGATTGAAGCTGTTCAAACAGCAAAAAAATACGGTACGATTGTATCCTATGACTTAAACTACAGGCCTTCACTGTGGAAAGGCATTGGCGGCGAAAAGAGAGCCCGTGAAGTTAACAGGGAAATTGCCAAGTATATTGATGTAATGATAGGAAATGAAGAAGATTTCACAGCAGCCCTCGGATTTGAGGTTGAAGGCAACGATGAAAACCTGAAGTCACTGAATATTGAAGGATATAAGAACATGATCAATGAAGTTGTTAAGACATATCCTAATTTTAAGGTTGTCGCCACAACTTTAAGAACCGTTCATACTGCTACCGTTAATGACTGGAGCGCTATTTGCTGGGCGGACGGCAACATATATAAAGCCAAGGACTACAATAAATTAGAAATCCTGGACCGTGTAGGAGGCGGGGACAGCTTTGCTTCAGGCCTTATATACGGATTAATGACAACAGGAGATCCGGAAAAAGCAGTAAATTACGGTGCAGCTCATGGCGCACTTGCAATGACAACACCCGGCGACACTTCAATGGCTGACGTAAAAGAAGTTGAAAAGCTGATGGCCGGAGGAAGCGCAAGAGTTGTCAGGTAACGGCGGAATTATACAGTTTTTATTTAATTGGAGACCATAAGGTTTTCTTGTGGTCTCTTTATTTTACCCGCGGTTACATTTGCCTGGTTTTATTTGTAACAATCTCGGGCGGATATAAGAAGCAACAAACCTTATATTATATATTACATTTAAAGATTAGGGATGAGCGGTATGCCAATCATTTATCCCTTCAATATTATTGAAATAACTGAATGATGGACTATCAGGCACATATTCTATTGCCCTTCTGAATTTATTGAACTACAACGTACAATCTTCTGTCCGGATGGGCCTGATCTATGTATGCTTTTCTGCTTATGTCATAAGTTCTGCACTATACAGATAAAATTATAAGATTAATTCCTGCTGCTTTATATCGGTGGGGCGGTATTTACCATTTCAGATTGGAAGCTGTTTATACAATTAAGGCTTTTGAAATACTTAATTCCACTATAACTTTTATATAAAAAGGAAATTCCGATTAAAGCTTTCTAAAGTACTGGTCGCATTAAGTCTTTCTAAATTATCTGTTGTATAATGGCCGAAGTTACTTTTTCACATGAGGCAATTGAGGGATAAAAAATGGTATACATAAAGTGTTGACAAACATGAAGTACCGTGGTAATATATTAAAGCTGTCGCTGATACAACTAACGAAACGATAGCATCAATGGTATCAAGAACCTTGAGAGATTAAACGAAATTTGACATATCATGCTGAAGTGACATGAATTGGCAG
>DATCKN010000039.1:0-90127 GCA_036562185.1 Thermoclostridium sp. | reverse complement strand
GAGCCAATGCCAGCGCAACAATTTACAGTATTGTGGAGACGGCAAAAGAGAATGGGTTGAACCCGTTTGAATATCTTACTTATCTCTTTGAACGTCTACCGAATATAAATATCAAGGATCAACATGCATTAGACACCTTGTATAATGCCCCCACTTGTCAAGACAATTTTTTAGCTTTTCTAAGTTAGTCTGATCGGTTTATGATAATGTCTCATTATACCACACGTGATTATGTCCCACTAAAAAATATAGTATAATAAAACCTTCATATCATAATGTGAAGGGTGATTACAATTGAGAAAGGTCGAATTAACTATGGAAGAAAATGTAAAGTACTTGACCATTAAAAAATTAATTGAGACAAATGGAAACAAAAAAAGAGCTGCGATGCATCTGAATTGCTCGATCAGACATATCAATCGTATGATTAAAGGATATCTACAGGAGGGCAAGTCTTACTTCGTTCATGGTAATCGTGGGAGAAAACCTGCTCATGCTTTCGATGAAAAAACCCGGCAACTCATTCTGGATCTCTACCGTACCAAGTATTATGATGCAAACTTCACTCATTTTTCTGAGCTACTGAGAAGAAATGAAAACATCATTGCATCTCCAACCAGTGTTAGAAATATCCTCATGAAGGAGTTTATCCTGTCTCCCAAAGTAAGGCGCAGCACAAAAAAGAAGGTAAAGGCATACCTTAAGACTGCCCAGCAAAAAGCAAAATCTCAGAAAGAAGTTGTTCAAATCCTTGATGCTATCGTTGCTATTGAGGATGCCCACCCCAGACGCCCAAGATGTGCTTACTCAGGTGAAATGCTTCAGATGGATGCATCCCTCCATCATTGGTTCGGTACTGAGAAAAGCCATCTCCACATTGCTGTGGATGATGCTACCGGAGCTATTATGGGGGCCTTTTTTGATTCGCAGGAGACTCTGAAAGGGTACTACCAAACTTTAAAGCAAGTACTGGTCCAATACGGTATCCCCTATATGCTCTTTACTGATAGGCGTACTGTTTTTGAATACAAAAAGAAAAACATTTCTTCAGTGGAAGAAGATACCTTTACACAGTTCGGATATGCTTGCAGTCAGTTGGGGATTCAGATTCAGACGAGTAGTGTGGCTCAAGCCAAGGGGCGCGTGGAAAGAATGTTCCAAACCCTTCAATCACGACTCCCCCTTGAATTACGCTTGGCCGGTGTAACCAATCTTGAGCAAGCCAACGAATTCTTAAACTCCTACATAAAAGAATTCAATACTCAGTTTGCGTTACCTATTAATAGTACCAAATCTGTCTTTGAAAAACAACCCGATAATGAGAAGATAAACTTGACACTCGCCATTCTAACCAGTAGGAAGGTAGATAATGGCCATTGTATTAAATTTGATAAAACCTATTACAGGCCTGTTGGCTCTGACGGACGCCCCGTTTATTACCGCGGAGGAACTTCTGGCATGGTTATTCAGGCCTTGGATGGAAACATGTTCTTTTGTGTAGATGAAAATGTATATGCCTTAGATGCAGTGCCTGATCATGCCATTACATCAAAGAACTTTGACATCTCTCCTGTACAGGAGAAACCGGTCAAAAGATATATTCCTCCCATGAACCATCCATGGAGGCAACCCATCTTTGAACGCTATCTAAAAAAGCAGGCCCACAGGCAGGAGAATATCGCTTAACCTTATGGCAAGTCAGATATATTGGCCTTGGATAAAAGCTTCCATAGGCCTTTCTTAGCGTGCTCATTTACTTTGGTAGCGTTTATGCCGCGAAAGTTTCTTGACAATGAGCCATGGCATGTTAGGGTGTTTACCCAGGCATCAATCCCCCCCCGCAACGCCCTTCTTCTTTATTCAGAAGGGTGGATGCCGGTGATGCTTGCAGACATGCCATGGGAGGCTCGTTGTCAAGAAAACCGTGGAATAAATGCGGGTGTCAGCATGGTCATATCAATGTCGCTATGAACTTAAAAAGCACCAATTTTCTGGTGCTTATGTTTTGATCATTTTAGGACATTTTCAAAAATGCTTGACACTATTTAATTGAAAAATATAATATGACAGAAAACAAAACCCTGCGTACAGCAGGGTCTTAATTGGTGCACCATCGGGGACTCGAACCCAGGACACCCTGATTAAGAGTCAGGTGCTCTACCAACTGAGCTAATGGTGCGTGAATCAAGTTTTTTTATTTCGTCTGACAAGATACAATTATACAGCCATGTTTCGGGTCTGTCAACATTTTTAAATCTTTTTTTTATATATTTTTGCAGAAATTTTTGCGCTAAAATATTTACCTGTTATTTCCACACCCCTAAACATTGAACTTAGCCCTGCTAAGCAAAATTACCCCATGTTCACTAATCCAGCGGATAATTAAATCAATAGATCCAGGACTTGCTTTTGCTTTTAAAAAATCTTATAATATTCGTGGAAACGATTACATGAACCAATAAAATATACCTGTTAATACATTGAAATTTCAAGTGTAATGCTTTACATAAGGAGGATAAATGGCAACAATAAACGATGTAGCAAAGCACGCCGGTGTTTCTGTAGCCACTGTATCAAGAGTTATCAATGGAAATGCAAAAGTTTCACCCGAAACCATAACGAAAGTCAAACAGGCCATCGCCGAGCTGGATTATCGCCCAAACCTGCTGGGAAGGGCATTGAGAAAAACCAGGTCTGAGAGAATACTGGTACTTCTCCCGAATATAGCCAATCCGTTTTATGCAGAAATAGTCAAAGGGATAGAAGATGTCGCGAATAAAAACGGATATAGCATTATGCTCTGCAATACAGATTCAGATTTGGACAGGGAGAAAAAATATATAAAAATGCTTAAAAGTCATTTGGCTGACGGTGCAATACTTATGGCATCAGAGCTGACCAGTGAAGAGCTGACAGAATTGTCTCAGGAAATTCCGATTATACAGTGCTGCGAATATAAAGTCGGGCTTCCGATAACTCATGTGTCAATTGATAATGAAATGGCAGCCTTTAAGGCAGTCAACCATTTAATCGGTTTAGGACATAAAAGGATAGCTTTTATAGGAGCCAATAACCAGTTTCTGTCCTCCACTTTAAGGAAGGAAGGATACATACGGGCTTTGGAAGAAGCCGGTATTGATTATAATCCCGCCTATTGCGGATATGGAGACTATAGCTACAAATCCGGCTTCAGAGTAATGAAATATCTGTTAAGTTTAGATCCGCGTCCCACGGCTGTTTTCTGTATATCCGATCTTATGGCTGTTGGCGCCATCCGATCTGCCATGGAGGAAAATTTACACGTACCTGAAGATCTTGCTGTTTGCGGATTTGATAATGTTTATTTTGCTCGAATGTTTAAACCTACTCTGACAACCGTTTCCCAGCCAATGTATGATCTGGGCTGCGTGGCTATGGAAGTGCTTCTGAAAGCCATTGAGAGTAAAGATATGGAGACAATGCACTATATTCTGGAGCATGAGCTGATTGTCAGGGAATCTACCGTAAAGTAATTAACAGTATTCGGCAGGCTAAGCCTGTTAATATGCATAAAGGATGTGAGGCAATGAAAATAAGGGTTACAGTCTGGAATGAATTCAGACATGAAAAAACAGATGATGAAGTGAAAAAAATTTATCCTGAAGGAATTCATGTGGCCATTAAAGCCTTTTTAGACTCCACAGGCGAGTTTGAAGTCAAAACAGCTACACTGGATGAACCCGAGCATGGTTTGACCGATGAGGTTCTTGATAACACAGATGTGCTTATCTGGTGGGGACACATAGCGCATCGCGAGGTCAGGGATGAGATTGTGGAGAAAATTCATCAAAGGGTCCTGAAAGGCATGGGGCTTATCGTTCTACATTCCGGTCATCACTCAAAAATATTCAAGAAACTGATGGGCACAAGCTGTAATTTAAAATGGCGCGAAGCAGATGAAAATGAAAGATTATGGGTAGTAGATCCGAATCATCCTATCGCAGAGGGAATTGGTGAATACATAGAACTTGAAAAAGATGAAATGTACGGGGAATTTTTCGATATACCGACCCCCGATGCCCTTGTTTTTATCGGCTGGTTTAAAGGCGGAGAAGTCTTCCGCAGCGGATGCTGTTATAACCGTGGTTACGGGAAAGTATTCTATTTCCAGCCGGGTCATGAGACCTATCCTGTTTATTATCATAAAGACATTCAGAGAGTTGTCATTAATGCAGTTAAATGGGCAAACCCAATAAAAAGAATAGACAGATTGGAATGCCCAAACATAAAAGAGCCTTTGGAAAAAATATAATGGATTCATTTCCTATATAATCAGAAAGGAGTGTTTTATAATGCCTGGTATTGGAATAATAGGATGCGGTTCAATATCAATTGCAAGACATGTGCCCGAGTATCACGCCCGGAAAGATTGCAAACTAATCGGCTATTATGATCCTGTAACCGGAAGGGCTGAAAAACTGGCAGAAAAGTACGGAGGCAAGGTTTTCAAATCTGTAGAGGAGCTTCTTGACTGCAGGGAAATTGATGCGGTCAGTGTATGTACTCCGAATAAATACCATGCCCCAATTACAATTGCAGCGCTGAAAGCCGGAAAACATGTGTTGTGTGAAAAGCCAATGGCAACTTCCTTAGAAGAAGCACAGCAGATGATCGACACATCCCGTCAGGCGGGGAAATTTTTAATGATAGGTCATAATCAAAGGCTTGCTCCCGCGCATATACGGGCGAAAGAAATTTTAAAAAGCGGTGAACTGGGGCGAGTTTTAACCTTCAGAACTACTTTCGGCCATGGCGGACCCGAATTCTGGAGCCAGGACAAAGGCCGGCATACATGGTTTTTTAAAAGTGACGAAGCATTCATCGGCGCAATGGGGGATCTTGGCGTTCATAAGGCAGATTTAATCCGATGGCTTATAGACGATGAAATTGTGGAAGTGAATGCCTATGTTTCAACATTGCACAAAACAAATGAAAATAATAAACTGATTGAAGTTGATGATAACGCAATTTGCATGCTGAAATCAAAAACCGGAATTCTTGGCACTCTTACGGCGAGCTGGACTTATTACGGAGATGAGGACAACAGCACGGTTTTATACTGCACTGATGGTGTTATGAGGATCTATGACAACCCAGATTTCCCCATTGAGATTACAAAAAAGAACAAGGAAAAAGTATATTATAAGGTTGGAAAAATTCAAACGAATGAAAACCAGACCAGTTCGGGTGTCATTGACATGTTTGTGGATGGAATTAACAACGGGACAGAACCTGAAATTAACGGCGAAGAAGGTCTTAAAGCGCTTCGTATTGTTCTGGCATGCCTTGAATCAGCAAAGACAGGCAAAACAGTTTCAGTTTAAGGAGATGGACTTTTATGGCGTTACGTTATGGATGTGTCGGAGCCGGGGGAATTGCTCGCGCAAAACATATTAAGGGATATCAAAACATCCCGGATGTTGAATTTGTTGCAGTATGCGATGAAAATGAAAATTTTGCAAAAGAAGTGGCAAACGAGTATGGTTTTAAGTCATATTACACCGACTACCGGGATATGCTCGAAAAAGAAAAGCTTGATTTTATAAGTGTCTGTACACCAAATTATCTTCATTGCCCTGTATCGGTTCTGGCACTTGAAAAGGGCATTCACGTTCACTGTGAAAAGCCCATTGCAATGAATGAGAAAGAAGCACAACAGATGGTGGATGCAAAGAACAAGGCAGGGAAAATACTGATGGTGGCATTAAACAACCGTTTTACAAATCATTCATGGTTTGTAAAACAGTATGCTGACGAAGGCCTTTTCGGTGAGATCTATCATGTCCGTTGCGGCTGGAAACGCGTACGCGGTATTCCGGGCAAAGGAGGCTGGTTTACCAATAAGGCTTTATCGGGTGGCGGACCTCTGATAGATTTGGGTGTCCATTTCATCGATCTGGCTATGTACTTCATGGGCTATCCAAATCCGCTATCAGTAACCGGTGCTGCATATTCAAAATTCAGTGAAAATAAGTGTATAAATTCCTCGAGCTGGGGAATGACCGGCAGTGACAATGGAATCATTGATGTTGAAGATATGGCTGTCGGTTTTGTACGCCTTGACAACGGAGCTACTTTGGATCTGGAATTCAGTTGGGCTTCAAATATTGAAAAAGAGGAAAACTTCTATGAAATCCGGGGTACAAAAGGCGGTGCAATTTACCGCAATGGAGAACTGAAAATTATAACCGAGCAGGTTTCCACACTGGTTGAAATAAAGCCGAACCTTAATTTTAAGAGCCCAATCAATGAATTTTCCCATTTTATTGAATGTATCAAAACAAATAATGAACCTATTGCAAAACCCGAAGAAGCCGTAAAACTTATGAAGATAATTGATGGCATCTACCTTTCGGCTGAAACAAAAAAGGAAGTATGTTTTTAGGAGGATACGCATGAGTTTTTTAGACAAAATAGGACTACAGCTATATTCGGTCAAAGACGAAACAGGCAAAGATTTTATGGGAACCCTTGAAAAGGTAGCTGAAATAGGCTACAGGAACGTTGAATTTGCAGGTTTTTTCAACACGCCCGCAGATGTTCTGAAAGATACCCTGGACAGACTGTCCCTTACCGCTATATCTTCACATGTCGGGAAAGATTTGCTTGTTAACGATCTTGACAATGTAATAGCATATCACAAAACCATAGGGGTGAAATATATAGTCCTTCCATGGTCCAAAACAGATACACCGGAAGATGTAAATGATACCGCAGCACTGTTGAACAATATAGCCCCCAGAATTCATGAAGCAGGAATGGAGCTTGCATACCATAATCATTATCACGAATTCAACAAATTGGACGGTAAATATGTTATGGACATTCTTCTGGAACTGACAGAGAAATCCGGAGTTTACCCCCAGTTTGACGTATTCTGGATTCAGTATTCAGGTATTGATCCGATTGACTACATAACAAAATATTCAGGCAGATGCAAGACAGTTCATTTAAAAGATATGAAAGCGTCCGGTGAAAAACAGAATACCGAGGTCGGTAATGGCGTTATTGACATGAAGGGAATTATACTGAAAGGTCTTGAGGCAGGGGCAGAGTATTTTATTGTTGAGCAGGAAACTTTTGACAAGCCGTCTTTAGAATCATGCAGGATAAGCTTTAATAATCTGAAGGCAATGGCAGAGCAAATGAACATTTGATACGTCCCAAAAAGAATTATCAGACTTTTCCGCAAAAAATGAGTGTTCTTTAAAAGGAGGTATGTGTAATGAAACTCGGTGTATTTACTGTATTATTATCCGCAAAAAGCCTTGAAGAAAGTCTTGCCTATTTAAAAGAGTCGGGAGTACAGGCCGTAGAGCTTGGAGCAGGCGGATACCCCGGTAAAGCCCATGTAAATCCGTCAGAGCTTTTGGAGGACGAATCAAGGATCACTAAATTGAAGGAACTTGTAAAAAAATACGATATGGAAATAAGTGCGTTAAGCTGTCACGGAAACCCGGTCCATCCGCAAAATGATATAGCCCGTGCCTTCCATGAGGACTTTGAAAAAACAGTATTGCTTGCTGAAAAATTAGGAGTTGAAAGAGTTTGTACATTTTCAGGCTGCCCCGGAGATTCGCCGAACTCGCTTTATCCGAACTGGGTAACATGCCCATGGCCTGATGACTTTCTGAAAATTCTGGACTACCAATGGAATGAGGTTTTAATTCCCTACTGGCAGAAAACAGCCAAATTCGCCCAAGAGCACGGGGTGAATAAAATTTGCTTTGAAATGCATCCGGGATTTGCAGTATATAACCCTGAGTCATTGTTAAAATTACGCGATGCTGTAGGTCCAGTAATCGGAGCCAATTTTGATCCCAGCCACCTTTTCTGGCAGGGTATTGATCCGGTTGCCGCAATCCGTAAGCTGAAGGATTGCATCTATCACTTCCATGCAAAGGACACGAAAATTGATCGGTATAATACCGCAGTTAACGGGGTTTTAGACGTTAAACATTACAGTGATGAAATTAACCGCTCATGGATCTTCAGGACGGTAGGATACGGTCACGATTACCAGGTTTGGAAAGACATTATAAGCAACCTGAGAATGGTGGGCTATGATTATGTTCTTTCAATAGAACATGAAGACAGTTTGCTGTCTGTAAATGAAGGCCTGCAAAAGGCAATTAAGTTCCTTAAGGACGTTATGGCCTTTGAAAACACCGGCGAAATGTGGTGGGCATAAAGTTATTTATTAGGTCATAAATATTTTTGAACGATTGATTGGCATCTTTCCAATCAATCGTTCTTTTTGGAGTTTATTGGCTATACGGATTTCTTTACTTTTTATCGCCTATCCTTTAAGATTAATAATTAGGCGGTGAAAAAGATGAGCAATAAGTTCAACAGTTTTCTGCAGCATAGGCAAAGCCTGCTGTTTCAATATAAAATGGGTGATTTAACAAAGAACGAGTTTATTGAAGCAAATTTTGAGACTATAGAACGGCTTGGAATAAAACCTTTTGAACGGATAGACAATGTAAAAAAAGCTATCTACAATTATCATTATTTTAATGTCCTGGCCAAATATTACTACAGCCTGGCCAAGGATTACCCTTCCGGCAGCAAGCAAAGGGCCGGTTTCCTGGCACAGTCAAACAGTTTCTATCATGAAAAAGACAAAGTCACAATGGCATTGCTAAAACTTCTGGATTTCAGAAATGTTGAAGCATATTTCGTGAAAGTAAAGTCGAAGAAGTTGCAGGACAAGTTATTTGAAATTGTAATAAGAGATCCTGATGTGCTTTTTGAAATTAATACATTATCATCTCCCAATGGCGGTATGGATGCTTATGATCTTGTTCTGCATTCCAAAAGCCCTTTTATTTTAAAACGCCTTAAGGAAGAAGGAGTTTTTCTGGAAGAAAAGAAAAAGTCTGTAGCTGACAGTTACATTAATCAGAAATATTAACTGTGTATTCAGATCTTTTACCAGATTTGACTCACTTTTCCATATGCACCTGGGAGTTTTTCTTACTGTAGCCCACACTGTGGAGGTTTCATAATGCAAGTTTATGCTTTTTCGTAAAATCCATCAGGCAATAAGCCCCTCTTCCCTTTTTATCCCTCTGTTCTGATTTATTATTTTTTCATTCTAAATTAATTTGCTTTCAAATCCAGGATTAAAATCTGTCCACGTCATATAAATGCCATATCACCCTCCTTTTAATCAAAAAATGAATCAGATAACTTATGTAAACATTTAACCAGCATGTACATATGATGAAATAGAAAAGCAATAAGGAGGTGTAAATGTGGAATACAGAGAAGCCCTCGAAGCTTTAAGACGTTCATCCAAACGCAATCGCGAGCGGGATGAGCTTGATGTTCAGGATTATGGACGCGTCCGTGAAGCCTGCCCACAGAAAAAAGGGACAATACTACGCATATTCATCCCGGCAGGGGCAGAAATCAACCTGTTAAATCTCCTGGAAATCTCTTCACCCGGCGGTATTTGCATAATAGTAAGACTTCCATTCCTCAAGAAACTACTCGGAAAGAATGACCTTGCAGATCTGTTTGAGGAAATAAAACGGGCAGGAGGAACAATCGAATTTGATGACTAAGCTGGTTCACTGAGGGTGGTTCTTAAGGAACCACCTTCTCACTTTCCCCCTGCCAAACATTATAAAGTATTTATTTACAATTTATTTTTATTCAAATTAAGCAGCTTATATAACAACTAAATAAATGATTCAATTATAACAGCTTTTCTTTAATAACCCGGCCTTGTTGAAGGCAGAATAGAAATGTGGTACAATCGGGCAGAAACAATCTATCTCGAAAGGTGACACAAATGAAACAGCAACGGCAATATCCCAAAGTCATGATATCTCCCAAGGCGGAGCGCAGTGTCAGGGATGGGCATCCATGGATATACGGGGAAGAAATTCGCAGGACAGAGGGCTTGCCCCAAAACGGCGGGCTGGTAGATGTATTTGCAGGAAATGCCTTCATGGGTACGGGGTTTTACAACAGTGCCAGCAAGATTACAGTCCGGCTTATTTCACGTAATGCCAATGATATATTTGACGCCCGTTTTTGGCGCCGCCGTGTGGAGTATGCCGTCCATTACCGCAAAACCGTTATGCCCGGAGCAGACTTTGCATGCTGCCGCCTGATTCATGGCGAGGCTGACCAGATGCCGGGACTGACAGTGGACCGCTATGGCAGCATTCTGTCAGTTCAAATTACATGCTTTGGTATGGAACTAGTCAAGGATACGGTTTACCATGCACTTTGGGATGTGCTTACCGAAATGGGCGAAACCATCACCGGAATTTTTGAGCGCAATGACATTGCTCTTCGTACACGGGAAGGACTGCAGGAATATAAGGGCTGGTACCGGTCCGGTGGCATACCTGTACCTGAATCTGCCGTGACTGAGATATGCGAAAATGGAGTGAGATATCTGGTAGATGTGGAAAACGGGCAGAAAACCGGCTTTTTCCTGGACCAGAAGTACAACCGCGCAGCCGTGGCCCGGATTGCGAGGGGTAAGCGGGTATTGGACTGCTTTACCCATACCGGTTCTTTCGGTCTTAATGCAGCATTCGGCGGAGCAGAACATGTGACCTGCGTGGATGTCTCACAGTCAGCCATTGACATGGCAAAATCAAATGCCGTGCGAAACGGGCTTGACGGTAAAATGGATTTTCTGTGCGAGGATGTATTCGACCTGCTGACAGAACTGGCAGAGCAGAAATGCAGGGATTTTGACTATATCATTCTTGATCCTCCTGCCTTTACCAAGTCCCGCGATACAGTGCAGGCAGCTGCCCGGGGATATAAGGAAATCAACCTGAAGGCCATGAAGTTATTGCCCCGTGGCGGATATCTGGCCACTTGCAGTTGCAGCCATTTCATGACCGATGACTTGTTCCGCAAAACACTGGCAAGTGCTGCAAGGGACGCCTCGGTATCCCTAAGGCAGATTGAAGCCCGCCAGCAGGCCCCTGATCATCCCATACTGTGGAATGTCCCCGAGACATCATACCTTAAATTCTATATATTCCAGGTTGTATAAGTTTTGCTATACAGGATAACCAGCAAATTACTTCAAATCTTTTTGCTGACTCCGGAAAATAGGAATCAACGCTGAAGCCGTTGATACTTTTCGTTTTTGGTGCCGAAGGTGGGACTCTTTTCCGGCTTTATGGGTCAGTTATATCCCGGCGGTGATACAGCCAAGGGCTTGTAAGCCAAAATCCGGCTTATAAGCCCAGTTGAAAACTATCATAGAAAACTGATTTACAGAAAATGTTTCACACAACCCTTAAATTAGCCTTGATTGATAATCCATTTCTCCTGTGCTCTATGCCAGCGGCTATGGATGAGTTTGGTTGTTATACTTGCCGGAACAATTCTCGAAACAATACTAAATAATCGATTTATAGTTCCAGGGACATATACCTTTCTTCCGTGTAAAGCCATGGATATTGTCCTGTGCGCAATTTTCTCCAAGGTATTTGTTGTTATTTCGCCCCATACCCCTTGTGCTTCAATGGCCTTTATACAGTTGTCATTTGTGGGCATGCCGCCTGGACAAAGTGCAAGTACTTTTACGTTTTCACTCTTTAGCTCCTGCCCCAGCGCAAGCGAAAAGTCAAACAAAAACCTCTTTGATGCCGCATATGTTGCTTTAAGCGGCATCGGATACATCGCAGCAAGAGAGGACACAAATACGATGTAAAACCTTCCTGTTTTGCGACGTATGGATAAAGCCTTATAAGTCATCCGTAATGTGGCCTCGATGTTTACCCGCAGAATTTCTGTAATATTGTTGAGACTTTGTGTAGTAAACCCACCCTCATGGTCTATGCCTGCAACATTTAAAAGCATATCCAGCTTTATGCCGGCTTCCTTTGCATAATTGATTAAAGAATTAACTTCACTGTCATTTGTTATATCACAAGGTTTTGTATATACATGAACATCATACTGTCGTAATATGCCATTTTTTATCCTTTCAAGGCCTTCTGCGTTAATATCGGTGAGTAAAATATCAAAACCTCTGGCTGCACACTCCAATGCAAAGGCCCTGCCAAGTCCACCTGAAGCTCCGGTTATAAGCACCGTCAAATCAATCACCCCCAACGAACTCCGCACAATTGCTCGGATAATGCCCAAAGCCTGTCAGCATTTTCTTTGTTTACTTGTCTGCTATACTCAGCTTCTCCTGACTTATCGTAATACAGGCCTTTGGGAGCCTCAGCCTGATTAAGCAAAAATGAGTAGATTTTTGCAGGAATGTCCGCTGATACTCCTTCTCTCTTTCGGAATTTCCAGACCGTTTTTACAAGTCCTCCTGTGTTTTTAAACCCAATATCTGTTTTTACAAGCCCGGGCTCAATTCCATATGCCGATATTCCGTGATTGGCAAATCGGTCGTTTAAACCGTATGCAAAAAGCAAATTTGCCAGTTTTGATTGCTTATATACCAGAAGCGGGTTGTATCCGTGCTTAAACATGATATCATTCCAATGCATTTTCATCCTTTTATGCGAACCGCTTGATGTCATTATAATTCTGCCTTTGGACTTAATCAGACATTCCATCAGATAATAAGTAAGCAAAAAACTTGCAAGATGATTTACTGCAAATTGATACTCGTAGCCATCTTCAGTTGTCATATAATAACTTCTTACACATCCTGCATTGTTTATAAGTCCGTAAAGCTGCCCATTGCATTTGGCTTCAATATATGCCCTAATTTCATTGCTAACCCTCAAAACCTCAATTTGCCTCGATAAATCACCGGAGAAAAATACTATGGGCACATCAGGATATTCCTTTTTCAAAAGTTCTAAGGCTTTTTTGCAGTTTTCATCGCTTCTTCCAACCCCGACAATACTGTAATTTGATGCAGCAAGTTCATGGCAAACGGCAAACCCAATTCCTGAGGTTGCACCTGTTATAACTACAGTTTTCATATCATATTCCCTCCCAAGCTTATTCTATGAACCATTTCCATACATGCCAGAATTCTAGTGAACCTGTTGCAATAGCAGACAAAATATAAGACAGTACAAATGATACAGCAAAAACAGCCAGTGCAATTAAAACAATCTTACGAAACAGCCTATAAGTTTTAGCTGAGAATTGCGGACGTATGTTCAATGGTGGGAATACCGCTTTGCCTGAAGCAGACGCGATGCAGTTATAGTGAAAACGTCCGTAAGCCCGCATTAACTGCCTGTAATAGGCTGCACAGTATATGGTTCCAACACCTGAAAGAACCGCTAAAGAAAGAAGCATGACAACATAGACGATTCGGCACCAATAATATGGTATAGGCGGGATAAGTGAGTAAATATTAAATCTTCCCAGATAACACACACCTACTGTGGCTGACGCGATTGTAAATGTGACCATTACTATAACCCATGCAAAAAACAGAGCAAAAAAAGCACCGGCAAAAATATCGGCAAATACAAGCCCGGTTGTAATTATTGCCTTTTTACCAATGGTTTTATTATCAATATTGCCAGATGTATATTGCATAGCAATTTCTTCGGGGTTTCCAAGCCCCGCTGCAATTTCCTCCTCCGAATATCCATCGGTAAGCTTAAAATTAAAATGTTCTTCATACTCAGCGATGATTTCATCTATGTCGCTGATGTTGTTTTCACGTAACTTTTTCGTAAGAGTTTCAATAAATTCTTTTCTATTCATCGCCATCCTCCTTTAACAAATTATTTACTTCCCCTATAAAGTTCAGCCATTCTGCTTTATCAGCAAGATATTGTCTGCGCCCTAATTCAGTAATCCTGTAGTATTTTCTGGGAGGACCTCCGCTTTCCTCCGAAAGATAAGTTGTTACAAGGCCTTCACTTTTTAACTTGCGCAATATGGGATAAATTGTTCCGTCCGATATGTTAATCCGCTTTGATATATACTCTGAAATATCATATCCGTATGAATCCTTGCGGTATAACATCGACAAAACGCATAACTCGATGACACCTTTCTTGTATTGTACATTCAATATTTATCACCTCTGGTTCTGATCAACTTAATGCTGTATTATCTATACTACTATATAATATATAGTAGTGAAGATAATTTGTCAAGGCATTTCTTTCAAGAATGGTAAAACAATCCAAATAAGCTTGAGCCGGAAACGAACTTACCAACATCTCTTCCTTGGAATTAATAAGTGAAAGGTAAAAAGAAAATTTACAGAACTAAATGGCAATCAATATCATCCCGGTACAGTTAACGTTTAAAGAATTCTTTGAGAAAATGGTTTATCTCATATCCGGACTCACGATCTGCGCCACTTAAACGTAACTATGATGTTAAAGCATGGAGTAACAGCAAGAGCAGCGCAGGAAAGATAGGACATACTGCTGACCAAATGACAAAAAAATATCAGCATAGCCTCACAGAAATAGTTCAGGATGCTGCTGATAAGTTAAGCAAAGTTATTAATCAGTAAAAATAATAAAATAAACCGCCCTGTCAGGCGGTCTATTTATTTCAGCCGTTTGCCGTTACCGTTTTCACTTTGGTGCCGAAGGTGGGACTCGAACCCACACGGAGTTTGAGCTCCACTGGATTTTGAGTCCAGCGCGTCTGCCAATTTCACCACTTCGGCCTGTTGATACCATATACTTAATATGGCTTCACCGGATTACTTGCCGTTACCGTTCAGGAATCCGGTAGACAACGAAAATTATAGCATCTTCTAAATAGTAAGTCAACAAGAAATTAAAAACTTATCTAAATTCCCTGAGCTCAATCACTCTATCCTGATAACCTGCGGTTTTCTGCCATTCCTGCCTTTATCAAAATCTGAAAGATATTTCACCTCAACAAGGATATATCTTCTGCCGTTTTCAATAATTACATCGGGTTCTGTGCCATCATTATATGAGTGCCGGAAATGAAACACCGAAGGTTCATCAAGTTCAAGATAAGCCTGTTAATTACAAAGAGAATATATCAGACTTACAAAGGCTGTGATAATTACACCTATTCCGATTCCAAGCAATACACTTTTACCATGCAATTTTATCATAACTGGATCCTCACCGGTATTTTACCTGTAGATATCAAATGAACACGCCCAAACTACCTGCACATACGTGAAATAAGCTCTATTTCACCTTTTCCCATGTTAAGCATCCTCGCAATATCTGTACTGCTGATTCCTTTCTTGTACAACTTAATAATTTCATGCTTTCTGTCATCCAAGGAAATAAGCTTTCCTTTCATTTCAGATACTGAATAAACACCTGTTTCAGAAGCCTGAACATTTTCTTTTTTCGGCTCATAATTGCTTATAGTCTGTTTTTCCTGACAAAGTGAATCAGACCTGCTTTCAGTTTTATAATGAAATCCGATCTTTTCATCAGCTTTATTTAACAATTCTTCAATGCTTTGCTGTTTTTCTTCAAGACGGTTAACTATGTAACTGGAGAAATTATTCAGTTCTGTCAGAAGCTGTTCAGCATCTTCAATTACCTGTTCAAGTTCATATCTGCGCTCATCAATTTCCAGACGATAATCCCTGGCCATCTTTTTTTCAATAACCATCCATATCAAAGCAAAACATACAATAAAGATACCTATCAGGATAACACAAATATAAAAGATATCCATTTTCACACCTCTCAGAATTTATCTTTTGTAAACAGTTTCACGTTTACAAGCGTATGTCTATAGTACTGCCAGGATTACTTTTACTATAAACATTTGATTTCCCTTTAATTTCCTTCTTTTTGTTTTGATTCTGTTTATCTTCCTGCTTTGACTCTCTGCCTCTTCTTTCGTTATTTTCCCTGATACTGACTTTATTGAGCTCATTTTGCCTGTTAACCTGCTTCATACTTTCTTCTGCCTGTTTTTCAACAGACTGGTTCTTACTTTGCAAAGCAGCAAGATTTTGATGCTGTTCATTAGCCTGTATGCGTGACACATCAACAACTTTTGGTATCATTACCTGTAAATCAACAGGCCTTATGGGCATAAAACCACTTCCTGAAAATTTTGTCGGTTAATACGCACCTACCTTGATGTCTGCACCTTCTCTGTACAATGTACAATACTGCAATGTTTCCTTTACATTCATTGAAGCCGTACCTATCGAAATTTTCACACCGTTGTACAAGTAATTCTGTACCTTTATTCGTCCCAGTCCTTCCATTTGAAGTTTTTCTTCAAGCGAAACCAGTTCTTCCCTATACTCGTTAAGTTTGTTCTCATAAAAGATTTTTGATCTTAAACTCTTGTCCAGGATTTCCTTCTTCTCAGCAGTCAACATACCTGCAGCTTCCAGTTTTTGCAGAAGCATAATAGCTTGCTCAGTTTTCCTTACATTTTCTTCTAAAGTAGTCAATTCAGCCCGTACAGCTTTATACCTTTCCCTTATATTTGGATCAACACCAACTTCTATAACCGTATTGGTCGCCAAATAACTGCCTATAACCTTAGCATCAATTTCTTTCCCTACTCTTGTAATTCCCCCAACAAGCAAGCCTTTTCTTCCACCTAATTCAAGACAGTTTCCGCACTTAACATCAGAATGCATTATTGCTTCGGCTTTAAGGTCATTTGCAGCCACAACAGTACTGTTTTCAATATATTTTGCTACTATATTGCCGCCTGCAATCAAAACGCCCTTATTATTACCCGTCATTCCTCTCCGAAGGATTATATTGCCACCGGCTTTAATCGTGGCGGCTTCAACCACTCCGAATACCTCAACATCTCCACCTGCTTCAACAGTAAAACCCGACAACACATTTCCCCGGATGAAAACACTGCCGATGAAATTAATATTGCCAGTTGAATTATCAACGTCTGCCGGCACTTCATATGTCGCAAAAACACTTAATTTCCCGTTTTCATACTTAACCTGGCCGTCGATTGCAGAGTAATAGTTTAAATTATCCTCACTTGTATATATATTTGAGCCCCGGACTATTTTTACCGGTTTACCCTCAACAGCCTTTATATCAGCGCCCAGTACATTCTTTCCGTCTAAACCGGGAGTAGGCGGCACAATCTCACATATTTTCTGATCCTTGTGTGCACTTACAATGTAATCCAGGTCCCTGTAATTGACACTTCCGTCTTCCATGATGATTGGCTTCTTTTCTTTATTAATATCAATCAGAAAACGTATTTGGCCGTCTTCACCATGGACAGGAGCCGTCCCTTCTGCTATAAGAACTTCTTGATCATAAACAGGGTTTTGTGCTAAATATCTCACCACATCATCTTTTATTCCATAAACTACTCCATTTTTCTGCAGTTCGTCATATATTTCCTGGATCTCCGGCGGCTTCCCACCTTCTTCAGGTTTCTTAATAGTAATGTAAGCCTTCATTTTATCGGTACTCAATGCAACCATGACAGAGGCATCCATCCATTCCAAGTTCATTTTTTACCCCCAACTTTATTCATTATGATCCAAGAAGTAAATATTTCTGTCTTTCCAATTTAGCACGCATTCTGAGAATAGCTTTTGTATGCAGTTGAGATATCCTTGATTCGGATACCTTCATAATGGCACTTATTTCTTTCAATGTCAATTCTTCGAAATAATATAAAGACACGACCATTTTTTCTTTTTCAGGCAATTTACTAATTGAATCTGCCAATATATCTTTTATCTCCAGAAACTCAATTCTCTTTTCAGGTATAATGTCATCGCCTTCATTAATTACATCGAGCCCGGTTTCATAGTTCTGTTCAAGATAATCTTCCAGAGATATCATAGTTGACATGTTAACTTCCTGAAGTGTCCTGTTCAACTCCTCAACCGTAATCCCCATCCTCGATGCAACCTGTTCATCAGTAGCCGCATGGCCCAGTTCATTTTCCAATTCAGAATATACTTTTTCAAGATCTTTACTCTTTTTACGCAATGAACGAGGGGCCCAATCAAGTTCACGAATGCTGTCTATAATAGCTCCACGAATTCTCAACGATGCATAAGTCTCAAACTTTACACCCTTGTTAATGTCGAACTTATCGATAGCATCAATCAAACCAAAAATCCCATAACTTACAAGGTCGTCGTATTCCACATTCGATCCGAAATATATACTCAGCCTGCCTGCTACATACTTAATGATGTCAGTATACTCCAGTATCAGTTGTTGCTTAATGGAAGGATCCTTTGTTTCATGGTACTTTTTCCATAGTTCCTGCTGTCTTTGTAGATTGGTAGAAGACATATTTACCCCCCATTCTCTTATTAGACAGCCCATATGGCTTATCTTTTGTATAAAATATTTTCCTGGTAATACTACAAAATTAACTGCCAGTAATATCTAAACCTTATATCAATATTTTAACTCACGTATGCCATATGTCAACCTTTTTCATTTTTTTTCTGCATAGATGCCTAATATTTTTTAACTTTTTCAGTAAAAATATAGAGAAAATTTACAACTAATTATCCGACTTTTTTAATTCCTCCCTTATAAATTTGCTTACCTTCAACGGTTCGAAATCAATAACATTTTCCTTTTTTTCATCAAACAGGTTTTGTTCGGGTTTTTCTCCTTCATCCTCTATATCGCTAACGCTTTCTTTTTCTTTTTCTTTCTCTTTCTCCTTTTCCTGTTTTTCTTTAACCTGTTCATAAATCTTTTTTAGATTGTAACGTACAAAAAAACCAATAGCATAAAATACTACCATTGATATTATCATTTGAAGCAGTATTCTGTCACTGGTCATCGAACCGGAAATACCAATAATTCCTGAAATAATTGCAGCAAGCAACGCAAATAACAGAGGAAGTCTCATAATATAGTTATACATTTTTTCCTCCCATAGTATTTGGATTATAAAATAACAAGAACATAGCAACATGCCGGAGTTTCGTAAAATGAAAGCATAGCTATATATAGGTAACCCCGTAGCCTATGGTCTTAATCATTAACCGTCCGTCTTCCGAAAAAAACTCGATGGTCCTTCCATGTTTTCCCCCTGTATCCTCGGCAATAACAGGAATATTCAGCTCCTGCAAAATTTTTTTAGTAGCCTCAACATTCCGCTCTCCCACTCTGATCATATCAGATACATTGGAGAAGGAAAACATCTGCGCACCTCCGGCAAGCTTGGCAACAATACTGTTCTTGTTTGCACCACTTTCCAACATATTATCTAAAAGCAGTCTAATCCCAGTATCTGCAAATTTCGCTTTATTTGAACTGTTTTTTGCCTGGTATGACCATGGAAGCATAATATGGGCAAGTCCAATCATTTTTGTTTTTGTATCATATAGTGCAATCCCGACACATGATCCAAGCCCTAATGTTATTAACCTGCCTGGATGCGATGTGTGCTTCAGGTCTGCCATCCCCACCTTTATAACATTTTCCGTCATTAGTATGCTGCTCCTAATGCATTAATAAGTTTCATGTATGAATCAATATCCGGTACGAGGAAAAAGTCCCCAATTACCCTGTTCTCACCTTCAATAAATTCGGTTTCAATATACAGAACCGTATCTGTTGTTCTTCCAAACTCTATAGCCGGAACGCTCAATATGGCACCTGCCATATCAATGGCAATATCCGGGACGTCAGGCTTAATTAAAAGCCCTGTAAGAGTGGATAAAGCAGACAGATAAGAACCGGTCAGTATATTGCCTATTTCCTTCAATGCAGACAGCGTTATTTCATCATATTCCACTTCTTCTGCAGGATTTCTTCCCATCAGTATGTTTACAAGTTTTTGTGCCGCATTCTCCTCAAGAACAAAAAGTATGTAACCCGAAATGTCACCACAAATCCCCAGAAGAATACCTGCAACCGGTGTTTCAGCACCCCCAAGTACTTCACTGACCTCAGAAAAACCCATAATCTTTATTTGGGGCACTTCCATATCCACTTTTTTGTCCAACATTTTAGCAAGAGCTGTTGCTGCGTTTCCTGCACCTATATTCCCAATCTCTTTTAAAATATCCAAGTGGAAGGAATTTAAATATGACGCATCCATCTTTTTAACCTTTCACAAATTTAATATTCTTTCACTTGTTGTCATGCGTTAGTAAGCTCGGATATAAGTTTTTCAAGGTTTAATAATGTTATCAGCCTGTCGTTGTTTTTTGCCACCCCGCTGATATAATCAAGATTTACATTACTGGTAAATCCAGAAACACTTTCTATGCTTGTTTCATCAAACTGAAGAACTTCCACCACCGAATCAACTATTATGCCGTAACTGATACCATTGATATCTATAATTATAATTCTGGTATTATCGTCTGCTTCTTTCCCGGGGAGAGAAAACCGCGTTCTCAAATCCATCACCGGGATAACATCCCCGCGCAAATTAATAACGCCTTTTATGTATTGCGGGGTCTTCGGTACCCTTGTTATATTAAGCATCCTTTCAATAATAGTAACCTTATTTATATCAGCACCGTATTCATCGTTTTCTACTTTAAAAATAACGTATTGCTTCTGATTTACAGCCACTTTTCAACCCCCCTTTAAAACAGGTTATACTATTGAATTCACATCAAGTATCAGAGCTACATTACCATCACCCAAAATAGTAGCTCCGGCAATGCAACGTATACCCGACAACAGCTTGCCTAGGGATTTGATTACGATTTCCTGCTGATTTATCAGCGAATCAACTATCAACCCTGATAATTTTTCGCCTTTTTTAACGATTACACAAGTCAGGCTCTTTTTATTACTGTCAGGCTCCCGCTCTATATCCAGCACATCATGCAAACGGATAATCGGGATAACAGTATCTCTCAGGACCGTTACTTCCTGATTTCTGACATATTTAATATCCTGTGGGTCCAAATTACAGATTTCACGGATGGAATTCAACGGAATCGCATATTTTTCATTTCCGACCATCACCAACAATGCCTGGATAATTGCCAGAGTCAACGGCAAACGGATAATGGTTTTGCTTCCCTGCCCTCTCTTTGAAGTTAATTCTACACTGCCTCCAAGGGCCTCTATCTTCGTTTTTACAACATCCAAACCGACACCGCGCCCGGACAGGTCTGTTACCTTATCTGACGTACTGAAATTAGGCATGAACAGGTATTCTATAATTTCCTCATCTGATAATCCGTTAATGCTTTCTTCACTTTCCAAGCCTTTTTCAAGTATTTTCTTGCGTACTTTGTCAACATTTATACCCGATCCGTCATCTTCCACTTCAATGATAACATTATTTCCTGCCTGGTATGCTCTAAGCCATATATTACCGGTTTTATCCTTACCTTTTGCAATACGATCTTCAGGCATTTCAATACCGTGGTCTGCAGAATTTCGCAATATATGTATAAGTGGTTCTCCGATTTCATCAATAACGGTTCTGTCAAGCTCTGTTTCCTCCCCGGACATATGTAAGGCAATATCCTTGTTAAGGTCTCTTGCAATATCCCGGACCATTCTGGGGAAGCGATTGAAAACAGTCTCAACAGGGACCATTCTCACTTTCATTACAGCATCATGAAGACTTGTTGTAACTCGTTCAAGACTTTCAATGGTTTGAGAGCATTCTCTGTCACCACTGTCAGAGATGATACCATCCAGCCTTGTCTTGATGATGATAAGTTCGCTGACAAGATTCATAAGTACGTCAAGTCTCTCTATGTCAACGCGTACTGTTTTTCCGGATACTTTCTTTTCTGCAGATTTTTGCGATGAATCTTTAGTGACAGGCTTGTATTCTTTTTCTTCCGGATGTTTTGCATTACTTTCGGATGTTTGCTTAACGGTTTCCAGATGATTTCGGGTAATTTCGGTAATTTCAACCTTTCGCACTTCTGAAACCGAATTAAGTTCTTTTTCAAAAAATTCCCTGCTCTTTTTGGCAATAATAACAACAGTAAAGAAATAATCAAATTTCTCATCTTCAATGTCATTTACAGGAGGTACTGATTTAATAATATCAGAATTGCTTTGCAGGATCTGGAATATAATGAAAGCTCTTGCAGCTTTTAATAAACATTTTTGATCCAGCTCAACATAAATCTGATATACATTCAATGATTGATCAAGCGCATTTTGAATGACATTCTTGTCGTATTCATTCAATTCCAGCTTTAAACCTGCATTTGCCTCATTCTTAGGCTTATTCTCTTTTTTAACCGGTTCCCCGGCTCCTTTTCTTTTACTTGAAATTTCAGACAGAAACTCAATAATATCGCTGTAATCTTTCTCGCCTTCACTGCCTGTACTGCTTACATTTTCAACATAGCTCTCCAGTGCATCGAGGCATTTAAACAAAATATCCACAACATCAGACGAAACCTGAATCCGGCCGTTTCTCAGGCCGTCCAAAACATCCTCCATTTTATGGGTTAAATTCGACATACGCGTATAACCCATTGTACCGGCCATTCCTTTTAATGTATGAGCAACCCTGAATATTTCATTTAAAATAGAAATATTACCAGGGTCTTTTTCCAGTTCAAGCAAAGAGGTATTTAGATCCTGTAAATGCTCTTTTGACTCCTCTACAAAAATACCAAGATATTGACTAATATCCATTTTTCTCTCGCACCCCCACAACCGCTTTCTCTTTATATCGGATTAATTTAGCAGATTTTTGAGTGTTGAACCTGCAATAAAACACCAGCAGGAATAATTTATGGCATAATCCAGCCTTTTCTAATCTTTTCTCTTTGTTTTTCAAATATGTAACTAATAATTTTATCCCTGTCTCCGTTCTCTATTTGCTTATATTCAACTCCTATTTCATACAAAATCTTTCCTTTTTCACGTATCTGGACCGAACGGACAACAGTACCGATAAAACCGATTTGCTTGCCTATCTTCAGGCTGGCTCTTATTTTTGTACCCGGTTCATATGCTTCTTCGGTAACCAGACAAACACCCCCGCCGCTTATATCCCTGGTATAACAGTCTAACATCTGTATTTCTTCAGTATCTTTCTCTTCGGTTGAACCTATAATATGGTACCGGACAGGTAATTTGCATTCCATTCTGAAAAAGGATCTTCTCTCAATCTTTTCTATCTGGCTTACCGGTTTCACCCACAACATCGGAATAGGCTCTGTATTTTTTCTGCCAGTAACTACAGCCTTAAACATATACGTATCTTTTTCTTTCAGAAAAATGACATCTAGTTCTGCACCAGTGTGAATGGTATAAATCTTTCCTTGTGTAAAAGGAACATGGATTTCCATCATATTACTGGTTTCATCATATGATTCAAACTGACTCACGAGACCGGAACAAACCTTTTCATAATTGCTGTTATACAATTCCAGTTCCAGTTTAGTGCCTGTCTCTATTTGCCGATACTTCATGCTAGCCTCCTCACATATAAGTAAATACCATTATAATACAATTTAATGCTGCACACCATAACTACTTAACAATCTGCTGAAAAAACCTCTGACTCCCTTCCCATGTATATTCGGATTGTCCATCCTGCCGTTTTCATAGAACAGATTCATAGCCAACTCTGTTATCTGTTGGGAAGCATGACTTTTAGGATAACTCAAGCAAAACGGTTTTTGCTGTTTCACTGCTTTCGGTATGCAATCATCTACCAATATATACCCTGTTTTTTGTACTTTGAAAGACAGAAATCTGTCGGAAACCATCAGCAGTTTGTCCAAAATATCATTTGCTTCCTTAAAGGATTCGGCCTTGTTTACAACAACTTTGACTATCCTGTGCTTGTCATTTTTCGATATCATTTTAATCATTGCATACGCATCCGTTATTGCTGTAGGCTCAGGAGTAGTTACCAGAAGGACTTCGTCCGCCGCCAGAATAAAACTCATGATATTTCTTGAAAGACCGGCACCAGTGTCAATCAGAATAACATCAAAAATCTTATCCAATAGTGATATATTTGAAATAAATTTACCTATATGCTTTTTATCAAGCTGAATCAGCTCTTCTACACCCGATCCACCGGATAAAAACTGAATATTATAGGGCCCATCGGTAAGAATCTCAAATATGTCACGTTCTCCCCGTATCAACTCCAGCAATGTATATTTTGCAGTTATTCCCAGCATAACATCAACATTCGCAAAACCAAAATCCACATCCAGTATGGCCACTTTAAAGCCCATTTTGCTTAATGTGATAGCGAGATTTACAGTGATATTGGTTTTACCGACACCACCCTTACCACTGGTAACAGTAATCACCTTTGCAGCTTTTTTTTGTTCTATATTACCTGTACTTTCAGGTTTTGTTAAATGTCCAACTATTTTTCTAAGTTTATCAGCCTGATCACTCATTAGCAAGACCCCCGGTCTTTATTTTGAGATAAACTCACTAATATGCCACAAATTCCCTTTTCCTTACAAAATACTTTTTGCAATGTTTTCAACATTTGCAACTTCTATATCGTCAGGCACACTTTGACCCACCGTTATATAAGAAAGAGGTTTACCCGTTGCATACCTGACATTCAGAATCATTCCAGGCACATGTACTTCGTCAAATTTTGTAAATAACAGTTTATAATTGCTCAAAAAGCTATAGTGTTTTAAAATATCCCTGCAAGTGCTACGGCTGATGCAACAACTTAACACAAGGTAAATTTCATCGGCTTCTGCAGTGTTAACAAGCGCCTTAAGCTCCGAAAACTGTGTTTCGTTATTATGGCTGCGTCCAGCTGTATCCACCAAAATCAGATCCATATCCCGGAAGCCTTCGATAGCTTCTTTTATTTCCTGCGGTGTATAAATAACAGACACCGGTATATTTAATATTTCGGCATATGTTTTAAGTTGTTCAACTGCAGCTATTCTATAGGTATCTGCAGAAATGAAAGCTATTTTTTTCCGATGGTTTAATGAATACTCTGCAGCTACTTTTGCCAGAGTGGTTGTTTTCCCTACACCTGTCGGCCCCAAAAACATTACAACAGTTGGTTTCCCATCCTTTCGCAACTGAATTGTCTGAGGCTGGCCCAACATATCCTTAATTACCTTTTCAGCAACGGTTACAATCTCATCATAATTTTCTGAATTCCTTACAGACAGTTTGATATTACCAACAATCCTATCTATAATTTCCGGTTCTATATCATTCTCCGACAATTTTTTGGTTAACAAGGCAAAAGGGTTTTCAACGGATTTTACGTTGAAATTACCAACCGATGCAGGACGGACGATTTCCACTTTTGGGTTTTCATATTTCACAGCATTCTCTGAAATTTTCATGTTCTGATTATTTGGAATATCGTTGTAAAGGCTTCTCAGCATGTTTTCCATCCTGCTGAGCCTGTTTTCAAGCAACTCTATCCTGTTTTTATCTTCCGTAGTATTTTTTACCTTTTCTGTTTCGGATGCTTTCTTCTTCACTCCAAGCTCATCATCGACAGCAGCCAAAATTTCAGTGAGTGGTTTTGAAAAAATACCCTTAATCCCCTTTTTACGTACTTTCCGTGTATTTAGTATAACAGCATCGCTGCCTAAATCCATCTTAACTTTAAGCATTGCTTCCTGGATATCCTTGCCAGTATACCGACGAATCCGCATATTTCCTCCACTACCTGCTTTCAATCTTATTTTAAATAATCACCGCATTTATATTCATGAGCACTTAACCATTCCAATCGATCTGACTTTGGCAGAAGGATCCAGCTCATTATAGGACAAAACAACAAGACCAGGTATATATTGCTCAGTCATCCTCTTAAAATATAACCGCACCATTGGTGAAGCAAGCACGATGGGTTGTTTTCCCAATTGCGCTACCTTTTCGACAAGCTTTAACAGGTTTTGAATAATTACGTTTGAAACAGATGGTTCTATTGTTAAATATGATCCCCCCTCGGTTTTTTGGATCGAATCAAGAATTAATTGCTCCAGTTGAGGATCAAGAGTTATAACATCGGAGTTGTCCGGTGTAATAAACGATTTTGATATTGCTCTTCCAAGGGACTGCCTTACATACTCGGTAAGCATGTCAGTATCCCTTGTGACAGCAGCATAGTCCGACAGTGTTTCAAGTATTGTAACCATATCCCGTATAGATACACCTTCACGAAGCAAATTGCATAAAACTTTCTGAACCTCACCAAGGCTAAGCTGTTTTGGCACCAGTTCCTCAACAATAGCCGGATAATTGCTCTTAACATTGTCCAGCAGAGTTTGCACATCCTGACGGCTCAGAAGCTCATGTGCATGTCTCTTGATTACTTCAGTCATGTGAGTTGAAATAATTGATGGCGGGTCAACGACGGTATAACCCAGCATCTCTGCACGATCACGCTGGCTTTCGGTAATCCAGAGTGCAGGAAGCCCAAAAGCCGGTTCGGTTGTAGGTATTCCTTCAATTTCATCTTCAGCTGTACCGGGATTCATTGCCATAAAATGATCCATCAAAAGTTCTCCGCTCGATACTTCTACACCTTTGATTTTTATAACATACTGGTTAGGATTTAACTGGATGTTATCGCGCAGACGAATAACGGGCACAATCATGCCAAGTTCAAGAGCAAGCTGCCTTCTTATCATTACCACCCTGTCCAGAAGGTCTCCGCCCTGATTAACATCTGCCAGTGGAATAAGACCATACCCGAATTCAAGTTCAATGGGATCCACATGTAAAAGTGTTATAACATTCTCGGGCTTTCGGATTTCTTCCACCGTCCGTTCCTCAACTTCCTTTTCATCCATTTTGAGTTTTTCTTCTTCCGATCCCCTCATATTAATACCTATTATAATCAATAAAGCAGCCACTAAAATCATTAAAAAACGGCCAATGATAAACGACATGACAAAGCATGCTCCGGCCGCAATGAACATGGTCCTCGGACTTGTAAACAACTGGCCCACGATTTCTTCGCTGAGTTCTTCTTCTGAGGCTGCTCTTGTTACAATTATTCCGGTTGCAACTGAAATCAGAAGTGCAGGTATCTGAACAACCAATCCGTTACCAATGGTTAATATGGTATACTTCTGCAGAATCTCTCCCACCGTAGCGCCTTTATCCTGCATCATCCCCATGATAAATCCGCCGATTACGTTCAATGCTACGGTTATAAATCCAAAAATAGCGTCATTTTTAACAAATTTACTGGCACCATCCATGGAGCCATAGAAATCCGCTTCTCTTTGAATATTCTTACGACGTTCTTTTGCCTGAGCTTCGTTAATCAAGCCGGCATTCAAATCAGCATCAACTGCCATCTGTTTTCCTGGCATAGCATCAAGGGTAAACCTTGCTGCAACCTCGGATACGCGCTCAGCTCCCTTGGTGATAACCAGAAACTGAACAAGCATGATGGTAAGAAATATAATAGCGCCGACTACGATATTATTACCGCCTACAAATTTACCAAAGCTTTCAATAACTTTACCTGCATTTCCCTGACCTATTATAAGCCTTGTTGCAGCAATATTCAAAGCCAGCCTGAATAGTGTTGTAAACAGCAACAAAGTCGGGAAAGAGGACATTGACAGTGCGTCTTTTGCGTATATAGCATTTAACAGAATGAGAAGAGAAATGGTTATATTAATTACGAAAAGCAAGTCCATCAGCACCGTAGGCATCGGAACAAGAATAACTAATATTATTATTACACCCCATACAGCAACGGCAATACTTTTGAACTTCATACTTATCCTCCGCTTATTAATTTATCATTTGTGTAACAAAAATTACAATATTATTTTACAAGAACTCGCAGCATTAAACAAGATGTGACACCGAATTAACTGTAACCAAAAAAAGGACACGGCAATAATATGATATTAGATTAACATAAGGAGGTTTGAATATGGACAACGTAGGTTACAGAAACTTTTTCAGCGATAATGCTGAAATCTTGTTCTTCATCATTCTATTCCTGCTTTTATTCTATGATAACAAAGACAGAAGGTATTATTACTAATAAGTAAAAAGAAACATACTTTATCTGAAAATTCAGATACCAGCCATTCACCCAACCCTTACAGAACCATATAATAATCCCCCGCCATGCGGGGGACTTCTTCATTAATAAACAACCATTACTCCATACGCTTGTTGATTAGCCTCATTGCATTCAGTACAGCTATAAGTGCAACACCGACATCTGCAAATACCGCTTCCCACATTGTTGCCATGCCGCCTGCCCCAAGAGTTAAAACAAACAGTTTCACCGAAAAAGCGATGAATATATTCTGATATACTATTTTTTTCGTTTCCTGGGCAATTTTAATTGCCGTCAGCAGTTTCTTCGGCTCATCATTCATGATTACAATATCTGCGGCTTCAATTGCAGCATCTGTCCCAAGACCACCCATTGCAATTCCGATATCCGCTCTTGCAAGTACCGGAGCATCATTCATTCCATCCCCGACATATGCAATTTTTCTCTTTTTGCTTTTCTTAGCTACCAAGCTTTCCAGTATTTCCACCTTATGCTGGGGAAGCAGTTCTGAGTACACCTCATCAATTCCCATTTTCCTTGCCACTGCATCGGCATTTGCTTTCAAATCTCCGGTAAGCATTGCTGTCCTTATACCTTTTTTCTTAAGTTTCCCAACAGTTTCAGCCGAATCTGCCTTTTCAGTATCGGATACGATTATTGCTCCCATAAATCTTTTATCAATTGCTATATAAACTACAGAACCCGTAGTTTCCGGAATAATTATCTCTATTCGCTCCCTGTCCATAAGATTCTTGTTTCCGATCATTATTTCCTGTTCATTGTACCTGGCAACAATACCAAATCCCGGTATCTCCCGGTGCTCTTCCACTTTAATGTCGGCGCATAGGTCAGGGCGGGCCACTGCTATTGCTCTGGCTATGGGGTGATTCGAATATCTTTCAACCGCCGAAGCTATATTTAAAAGCTCGTCTTTATTTACTCCGCTGGCAGGGATAACTTCTGTCACTTCAAACTCACCTTTTGTTAACGTGCCGGTTTTATCAAAAACAACAGTTTCAACCGCTGTCAGCGCTTCGAGGTAGTTCCCCCCCTTCACCAGGATACCGTTTTTCGAAGCAAGCCCTATTCCTCCAAAGAAGCCAAGGGGAATGGATATTACCAATGCGCATGGACATGAAATAACAAGAAAGATTAATGCCCTGTAAAACCAGTCTGAAAAAAGGGCGCCAAAGGAACCTTTATCTGCCGCAAAAAGAACCAACGGCGGGAACAATGCCATGCATGCAGCTATTATAACTACTGCCGGAGTATACCATTTTGCAAAACGCGTAATGAATTTTTCTGTCGGAGCCTTTTTTGTGGCTGAATTTTGGACCAAATCAAGTATTTTGGCAGCTGTTGATTCATGCACCGGTTTTGTTACTTTTATTTTCAGCAACCCCTCCATATTAACCGCGCCGGAATAAACCTCATTCTTTTCCTGGACGGTCTTAGGAATTGGTTCTCCTGTAAGCGATGACATATCAAGGCTGGAGTTGCCTTCAACTATGATACCGTCCAGCGGGATACGTTCTCCCGGCTTTACAATAATAATATCCCCAACCCGTACTTGATCAGGTGAAACCTTGATAGCAGTATTATCTGAAGCCAGGTTCGCATAGTCTGGTCTTATATCCACAAGATCGCTGATGGACCTTCTGGACCGTTCGAGAGAAATTTCCTGGAATAACTCTCCAATCTGATAGAACAGCATAACTGCCACACCCTCAGTATATTCACCAATTGCGATAGCACCTATCGTTGCAATTGACATGAGGAAATTCTCATCAAACACCTGGCCTTTTAGAATATTCCTTACTGCACTGATAAGAACCTCTCCACCCAAAAGCAAATATCCGGCAAGATACATAACTGTTTCAACAGGCTCAGGCAACGGCAGAATTACTGCAATTAAATAGATTGCTGCACCAATAAGGAATATTATTTTTTCAGGTCCGAAAAATTCTTTTATTTGGAACGATTTAGCACTTTCCTTTTCTGAACCAGCTTCGCCGTGCCATTTGGAAACCTTCACACCGGGCTCATGACTTAGGATGATTTTTTCTGCCAGCTTTACTATTTCTGCATTATCCGCATAATTGTGCTCAATTGTAAGGATCTTTGTCATAAAGTTCAGCGAAGCATTTACCCCTTCTATATCATTAATTTCTTTTTCAATTTCCGATGCACAATGAGTACAATTTAAACCGTCCAGCAATAACATTTCTTTTTGTTGCATACAACATAACCTCACTTCTACATTTCATTAAGGTGAATCAACCCCAGATTGAATATCTGTTTTACATGGTCATCATCAAGGGAATAGTATACTACCTTTCCTTCCCGCCTGTACCTGACAAGTCTCGCCTGCTTCAGCACCCTTAACTGGTGAGATATTGATGATTGTGTCATATTTAAAAGCACTGCAATATCGCATACACACATTTCACTTTCTGCCAGGGCGCAAAGGATTTTAATCCTTGTTGTATCCCCGAATACCTTGAAAAGTTCTGCCAGATCATACAGGTTCTCATCAGCCGGCATCCTTGCCCTGACATTCTTTATTGTTTCTTCATGTATGACCGTACAGTCGCATCGTTCTAAATCCAGATTAAGGTCTTTCATGTTTATACCCCACAACATATGAATGTTTGTTCATATGAATATGATATCATATATAGCAAAATAATGCAATATCCTATAATGTCATTAACTATACAAAAGTATGAGGTATAAACTAAAACCCTTCAATAATAATTCAAAGCCTGTTCTTTCCTTAATTAACTGGCACATCGTGCTTAACTTTTAGGTGTTGCGCAGGAAACGCGTTTTATATATACTAAATTTGGATCAGATTAATAAGAAAGACTTGGCATAAATAGCTTTGAAGCAGCCTATGAATAACCTCTGTTTTATAGACTGCTTTATTATTTAATTTTATGGGTTTGAAATTTATTTGAAGTCAAAGCTGTTAAAGAAAACATTTACTGAGATAGGAGTGTAATAAATTGCTAAGGCGAATCCATTATAATTCCCCGGTTATTCTTACCTATACCTTTTTATCGCTTATCGTGCTTATAATCGGAAATATCACCGATATGGCCTCTACTCGGCTTTTATTCTCGGTTTACAGGGGAAGCTTTACAGATGTATTTTTCTATATCAGACTGTTCGGGCATGTATTGGGGCATGTAAACTGGGAACATTTCGTGAACAATTTTCTTATCATCCTGCTTGTCGGACCGATGCTGGAAATGAAATATGGTTCAAAAAACATGCTGCATATGATTATAATTACTGCTGTTGCCACAGGCATATTGAACGTTATTTTTTTCGATACCGCCTTGCTGGGAGCAAGCGGCATAGCCTTTATGCTGATAATTCTAAGTTCGTTCGCAAACATCAAGAAAGGAAGCATACCTCTTACCCTTCTTCTTGTTGCTTCACTGTATTTGGGCAGAGAAATTGTAGAAGGTCTGACCGCTCATGATAATATATCCCAGTTTGCGCATATTGCCGGCGGAATTTGCGGAGGAGTTTTCGGCTTTACGCTAAGACCAGGCAAAGGCTAGACAGTGGACGGGCGGAGATTTTTGAGTATATCTTTACGGCCTGTAAAATCTTTTTTTATATTCCGAAGGGCATATGCCATATTCCTTCTTAAACATATTTGAAAAATTGAATGTGTCAGTATAGCCGCAGCTTCGTGCAGCTTCGCTCACAGTACAGTCATATTGGCTTAACAGTTCCGCCGCTTTGCCAAGCCTGTATTTTAATATGTACTTCTGCGGTGATGTTCCTGTGTATTCAGTAAAAATCCTGTAAAGATACCTTCTGTCAATACCAAGCATTTTTGCAATACCTGCTACGCTTATATCATACATGTAATTTGACTGGATGTAGTTTTCAGCCCTTCTGGCATAGATTTGCGCAGCACAGGTATTTACATTGTTTTCTCCTTTCAGCCTGGCAAACAGCTCAAAGATTAAACCGCAAAGGTAGATCTCGGCAGATTGGCCTGTTTTTCCTGCTGTTACCATGTTTTTAAATATAAAAGCACAACTCGGAGAATAAACTACCGGACTTTTATCAAAACCGGAGCCGTCAATCAGCTCACCGGCAAGGGCGCCATCAAACCCTATCCACACATACGACCAGGGATTATCCATATCCGCTTCGTAATAAGTTGACTCATGTGGTCTTATTAAAAACATGTTTCCTTTTCCAAGGCTATAGACCGTACCCTGACGCTCAAATATCCCTTTTCCGTCCAATATGTAATGAATCAGGTAGTATTTCCTGATCGCAGGCCCAAACGAATGGCCACTGGTACATTCCTGCCATCCGCATACCACCGGATTCACATCATGAAAACCTTTATTCAATAAGGGAATGTCAGTTTGACTGCCAGTCTTTTTCATGGAGACATTATAACATATTGTGAAGACATAATTCAATTTATTACTTCCCGAAAATAAAGTATTATGTCTGTAAAGGGAGGTTGTTCGTATGGTCAAAATTACATTTATGGGCGCCGGTAGTACGGTTTTTGCAAAAAATGTACTTGGTGACTGTTTATCTGTTGATTCATTAAAAGACAGCGAAATATGCCTTTATGATATTGACGCCGATCGCCTGAAAGAATCAGAATTAATGCTGCAGGCCATTAACAGGAATATAAACAACGGCAGGGCCAGGATTAAAACCTATCTTGGAGAAGAACAGCGCAAAGAAGCACTCAGATCTGCAGATTTTGTCGTAAATGCCATCCAGGTCGGGGGTTACGATCCATGTACAATTATTGATTTTGAAATCCCGAAAAAGTATGGACTTAGGCAAACAATCGGTGATACCTTAGGTATCGGTGGTATAATGCGGGCACTTAGAACCATTCCTGTATTAGAGTCTTTTGCCCGTGACATCGATGAAGTGTGTCCGAATGCCTATTTCTTAAATTACACAAACCCCATGTCCATATTAACAGGATACTTGCTAAGATATACCCCTGTTAAAACCGTTGGTCTATGCCACAGCGTACAAGTATGTTCTAGCAGGCTGCTGGAATCACTGGGAATGGAAGACAAGATTGAAGGCCGCAGAGAACTGATAGCCGGGATTAACCACATGGCATGGCTCCTGGAAATCTACGACAGGGACTTGAACGATTTATATCCCGAAATCAGGAGAAGGGCAATTGAAAAGAATGAAAAAGAAAAACACAGTGACATGGTAAGATTTGAATATATTAAAAGACTGGGTTATTATTGCACGGAATCCAGCGAGCACAATGCCGAATATAATCCTTTCTTTATAAAGAGCAAATATCCTGAATTGATCGACAGATATAATATTCCGCTTGATGAATACCCCAGACGTTGCATAAACCAAATAGAACGATGGGAAAAGCAAAGGGACGAACTTGTCAAAAATCCGAATCTTACCCACAATCGCACAGAAGAATATGCTTCTTATATAATGGACGCAATAGTTACCAATACACCATTTAAAATTGGCGGAAACGTTCTCAACACAGGCGGACTGATCGAGAACCTGCCGCAGGAAGCATGCGTTGAAGTACCGTGCCTGGTTGACGGAATGGGAATCCACCCCTGCCATGTGGGCAGATTGCCTGTGCAATTGGCGGCAATGAACATGACAAATATAAATGTTCATTTAATTACAATAGAAGCTGCAGTAACAAGAAAGAGAGAGCATATCTACCATGCGGCCATGCTGGATCCTCATACCGGTTCGGAGTTGACCATCGATGAAATTGTTCAAATGGTGGATGAACTGATTGAAGCCCATGGTCCGTTTATGTCTTTTTACAAATAATATGCCGTTGATATTAAGTTGCTATTAGCACACCGGGAAATAAAGGTGCTGTCTTTTGTTCAATAATAAGGCGGCACCTTTATTATCTTTTATGCAGTCCGTTTATTTAAACCAGAGCGGCCTATCAAGGCAGAAAAGCTGAAAATTGCTATGTGGATTATGCAAAGAACATGCTATAATAAGAGCAATATATTTACGCGAGGACTCGCTTGAGCGACTGAAGGTGAAACAGTGCATAAAGAAATGTTCAAACGTACAGTTTTCATTATAACTACAGCTCTGTTCTGGTTTTCATTATATACATATGTCCCTATATTCCCCGGATACATTGAAAATTCAGGCGTATCACATAGTATGGTTGGCATAATTATTGGGTCATATGGTTTCACACAGATGATTATAAGGATTCCTCTCGGAATTGCTTCAGATAAACTGAACAAAAGAAAGCCTTTTATCATTCTTGGTATTGTCTTCAGTTTGATAAGCAGTCTGGGATTATGGTTTTTCAGCAGTGCATGGTCAATGCTTATTTTCAGGGCATTGGCAGGAGTAGCAGCATCTTCATGGGTTACTTTTTCGGTTTTGTTTTCAGGTTACTACAAAAGTAATGAAGCAACAAAAGCAACAGGTTATTTATTGGCTGCGAACAACGCAGGCCAGGTTCTTGCGATGTTTGCAGGAAGCAATGTGGCTGAAATATCCGGTGCCAGAAGCTCATTCCTGCTAGCCGGTGTATCAGCAGTTTTAGCTGTAGCTGCCGCTTTGTTAATCAGCGAAAATAAAGAAATAAACAGAAAACCGGTTTCCTTTACGGAATTATTGTTAATTGGAAAATCGGGCAACCTCTTAATTCTGTCTTTTCTGGCAATTCTCACGCAGTTCATAGCCTATGCAACTGTTTACGGATTTACACCAATCGCTGCAAAATCGTTGGGTGCAAACAGCGCCATGCTGGGTCTTCTTTCAACATTGTCAATACTTCCCGGAATACCTGCAGGTGCATTAAGCGGATCTTTTTTCTCAAAAAAATTAGGTGAAAACAAAACTCTCTTTGCAGGCTATATAATAACAGCATTATCATGTATGGCAATTCCGTCTGTAAAAAGTTTTCCTGTTCTTGTTGTTACACAGGTAATCGGAGGCTTTGGGAAAGGTGTTACAATCCCGCTGCTTATGGGACTTTGCATAAAAAATGTTGAAGAAAGTAAAAGAGGAAGTGCCATGGGATTCTTTCAGGCCATATATGGATTAGGCATGTTTACAGGACCCGTGGTGGTGGGTTTCATAAGCGATATAGCCAGTTTGAATGCAGGTTTCTTTTTTACCGCCATTATTGGGATTTTTGCAGCTTGTATAGTAAAACTTTTCGTAAAGGACACCATTGCTTCTTAATATCTTGGTTCTATCTTAAATCAGCAATCAAATATACCAATAAAATCAACAAGGCGGGAGATTAACTCACCGCCTGTTGGTATTTATATATCCACCACATACATGATGTGGGGGTGGGGGGGCTGTTTTAAATTATCTATGCTTTATCGCACTTACTGTACACCAACAAATTTTGACATAACTTCATAAATAATTATCTGGACAAAAGATTCTGTTACATATTCTTTCGGCTTGAAATTTCCATCATCATCAAGCACACTGAGTCCTGAAGCAACCAGGGCCCGTACGCTTTCTAATGCCCATGGGCTTATTTCTTTTTCATCAGAAATGATGATATTTTCGGATGAAAATTCCAATCCGTACATTTTTGCCAGCCTGTTAAGGATTACTGCCAGCTGCTCCCTGGTAAGTTTTTCATTTTCATTATAGTTCCCTTGTCCGTCACCCACCAGCAAACCTAATTTCTTTGCGTACTCCAGAGGTTCAGGAACACCTGACAGAACAAGCTCGAAAAATTTCGCTCTTGTAAGAGGTTCCTCTGCTTGCTGCTGTCCTATTGTTATAATAAAATCATACAAATCCTTGTTGGCTTCAATCTTTTCACGGCTGCCCACTGTAGACCAGGAACCATTGGCAAGAAGCTTTTCAAACATTGTTGCAGAGTTTTTCAAATCCTGAACAGTAGTCGATTTAATCTCTTCTAAAACCTTAATCCTGTCTTCTTCGGTCATACCCATTAAATAGCTGTTCATATCAGCCAACGCTCCGCTTAACTCACCCTGGCTGGCGGTATATTGACTAAACGCCTTCAGAATATATCTGTCCAGCTCTTCCTGGGTAATGTTCAAATTTCTGATAAAATCAGGCAATCCCTGATATACCTCGTAAGTTTCCCTTATATTCGGATCACGGTATGAAATAAACGCAAACGATGTTGTGTTGAAGTTTACAATATTGTCATATGCCCCATAACCAAACCTGATTTTCGGAGTGATGTAATTTTCATATATAATCAGTTGCAATGGAATATACTTTCCGCTAAAGGCAGTACCCATACTCTCATAATCTGCAGAAATCATGTTATATTGAACGGGTGTATTTATTACAATTCCTTCCTTTTTGGCAGGGCGCGGTATGCTGGAATAATCCTGCCTGGCTATTTCTTTTACCGGCAGTGCATCAATCAGCTTCTTCATTTCCTTCTCATATATTTCAATGTAGCTTTCATTTCCTGCGAACATGGTTATCATATTGGTTCTGTTCAGAACCAGTTTATGAATTGATTCCAGTTCTGCCAATACAACGTTTGGATCGGTTTGCAATGCCTGCTCTATTTGAGTCAGGAAGTAATAATAATCCAAACCCGACAGATAGCTTTGATAATTCATGCATGTATTAAGGTTTGCCATATTGCGGCTTATCAGCAGGTTTATAGGATATGCTTCAAACATGTTTTTCATGTTTGACATTTGCTGCCTCACTATGCTTAATACCGTATTTGCATCGTTAAATTTGGTATTAAGAAGAATTTCTTTTACAAGTTCAATTTGATCACCATATTCACCCATAAGGCCCAGCCATGAAATAGTTATGCCGGGGGTAAAATCACTATAGTCCTTATTGGGGATTGCAGTTAAATTGAAGTAAGAGCCGGCAAGATATCTCATAATTAAAGTATTGAGCTGTTCTTTATTGTAAAGTTCGGTATCCAGCTTTCCCAACAGTCCTGAATAAAGCTGCAGATAATGAAGTTTTTCAACCGGAACCGCAGAAGTATCAAGTATTATGGCTGTAGTTCCTGTTTCAGCTACATCGGCCGGTGCTGAAAGCATCCTTACACCGTCAGGCAAAGCCTTTTCACTGATGTCATAAGTTTTCACTTCCACAGGCAAATCAGAAACCTTTATTGCCTGAAGTTTATCTGCAATTGCAGGATCTGTTTCAGTACTGTTCCATTCATTATATGCCTTTGTATCTTTTACCAGTTTCTCTATTTCTTCTTTGCTCATAGATGCCTTAATATTGTCAAGATACTCCTTCTGCTGTTCAGCCAAACGTTCTGAAAGCCCTGGTTCCGGAACTGTTGTTACCAAAGCTGCATGATTATTATTTTGAATATATTTTGCAGCCAGTCCCTCCAAATAATTGTCATCTATTTTCCCGGAAATGTTTTTGATATTTTTCAACAGGTTATTGAAGTAATAAACACTTCCTGTATTTGCCCATTTTGTACTTACGGACATCGAAAGGTTAACACCCAGATTACCTATTTCTGTAAGGTTTGAATAGGCCAGCAATACCGTAGATAACGTTGCATTAACCAAATCCTTTTCAAATCCGTTTTCAACAATACCTTTAATTGTATTGTCAACCAATTCCTTAAATTCATCCTTTTTGCTCTCATCGGTGTTTTCTAACGAAAACATAATTACAGGCTGTACAAATGAATCAACAAAACTTACAGATAAGCTCCCGCCAATCTGTTTTTCCCTGAAAGCTATTTGCAGAGGTGAAGAAGACTGCGTTAAAACAGGAGCAAGAATCGACAGCCCAACCAGTTCTTCTTCTGAAGCATTGGTTATCGAAAATGCATAATCAATGCGGGACCCATTTGCCGTATTGGTATTTGCGGTAACAGGGAATTTGTAAGTAGCCTCTGTTTTTCGCTGCAGTGGTTCAACTATCCCGTAATCTATCTGTATATCTTTTCTGTCAAAATCCTGAAGATACTCTTCGTCTATCATTTTAAGGAATCTTGTATAATCAAGGTTTCCATAAAGTATCATAATGGAGTTTGACGGATGATAGTAGTTCTGATGTGTCTGAATAACCTGATCATATGTCAGGTTAATGATTTCATCAGGATCGCCTCCGGATATGTTTGCCTGTATGCTGTTTGGATATAAAGCATCCAGAACATTATATAATGATGCCGTAGAGATGTTCCCCAAAGAGCCTTTCATTTCATTGTACACAGTCCCGTTAATGTTCAGCGGGGCATCGGCACCTTCCAGTTCATATCTCCATCCTTCCCTGAGGAAGATGTTTTTATCGTTGTATACCGAAGGATAAAACACACAATCCAAATACACTTCGGCCAGTTTCAGCAGTTGATCCTCACTCATGGAAGACACCGGATAGCAAGTAACGGTTGGTGCGGTAATTGCATTTATAAAAGTACTGTATGTCTGGTTTGTAATGGTAAATAACACATTTTTCATTGGGTATTTCCTGGAGCCCGATACCGAAATATGTTCCAGAATGTGATTAACTCCTGTGTTGTCAACAGCAGGTGTTTTGAAAGCAATTGTAAATGAACGGTCAATATCCTTGCTTTGTATGTAAAAAAGTATCGCTCCGGTTTTCACGTGCTCAAACAGTACGGTTTTCGCGTTTATAATATCCATGTCACCCAATTCAGCTGCCCTGAAACCATGAATAACCTGCCCAACCTGAGGAAGCTCCTGTAGTTTAGCTTCTTCAGCATTAGCAATATTAATCTGCAGGCACATGCTGATTAATAATACAATCGCAAGTGCCAATGAAGTAACCTTTTTCACGTTCTCTTTCAAATTACCTTCTCCTCTCATATTATTTTTTTATCTTAAATACAATATATACTTACGAAAAAATTTTAGTCTTGTCTTTTTTTTCTAGAATTTTTTTATATCTAAATATATCTACCCGGCCTTTACTTGTTTTATGTTTATTGCCCTTCTATTTGTTTTTCTGCAAAAAGGATATAAAAAAGAATGAAAGATAACTTGTTGATTTGTAAGCTTTCATTACCTATAATTAATCTGTTGAAGCGGTTATTCTTTGCTGTCCTGCAATATTGGAAAATTTCACTCTTTGGGGGCCTTAAAATGCTAATTGAGTTTATAAAAGGTTACGGAATACTGATTGGTTATTTCGTTATCCTTGCAACTACAGCACTAATGCTGCATCGCTTTATTACTATTCCAAAGGAAGTATTTCGTAAAATTTTACACATGATACTGTTAGGTTCGGTGTTCGTTTGGGTTTATGCATTTAATACCTGGTGGATATCAGCAACCGGAACTATTGTATTTATTATAATGGTATACCCGGTTCTTGCAGTTGCCGAACGTAAATTGCCGGTATATTCAGAATTTCTTATAGAGCGAAAAAATGGAGAAATTAAACGCAGCCTGGTAGTAGCGTTTTTCATGTTCGCGGTGCTCATCAGCGTTTGCTGGGGATGGCTTGGAGAGAAGTACTTAGTGATTGCATCGGTACTTGCCTGGGGTCTGGGTGATGCTGCAGCAGCATTGGTCGGAAAGCGCTTTGGCCGTCACCATATTGAAGGCAAGCTTGTTGAAGGGCGTAAAAGTCTTGAAGGCACCGTTGCAATGTTTGTGGTATCCTTTATTGCAGTAATAATTGTATTGCTTATGCACTTCTCATTAAAGTGGTACAGTTACATTCCGACAGCTGCATTGACAGCGGCGGTATGTGCGTTGGTGGAGCTTTATACCAGGGGCGGAATGGATACAATAACCTGCCCTTTAGCGGCAGCGGTAATTTTAATTTCACTGGTTCATTTATGGGGGGTGTGATATTATGAAGCAAAAATCCGGTGAGCGCACGCTCCTCGCTTCTGTGCTTTTGAGTTCACCAGGCCCTTTGGTGATTGGCATTGCTCTTTTTTTCGGGCGTTCATCCACGCAGCTTGCAGACTTCATACGCCGCACATCCGAACTTGTTGCAATAATCGTATCGTGGATAGTATTCCGTACTGTACATAAAAGTGACGATTTTGACGCTTTACGTAAAGATAAACTTGAACGTACCGCAAATTCATGCGTTGGTATAGCAATGTGCCTGTCGGGAGGTGCGATGATTTTCATTGCGATTTTCTCGCCAAACACCGGAAAGGGCAATGTAATTCCCGGTCTTGTTATTGCAATTTTAGGTGTAATAACAAATTCCTGGTTTTGGCTGCGTTATAGGAAACTCAATCATGAAAAACCCGATGCGATCCTGTCGGCGCAAAGCAGGCTTTATCGTGCGAAATCCCTGGTTGACGCCTGCGTGGTAATTGCATTGGCATTCGTTACTGTTGCTCCAGGTACACCTGCGTCACTTTATGTAGATCTTTGCGGTTCAATAGTTGTTGCATTGTATTTAATTATGAGCGGAATTACTACCATACGCGGAAAACACAATGACAAATATGGAAACAGTTAAAAGCCGGCACCCAGGTAATCGATCACAAAATATTGCATTTCCCTGTGATCATCTTCCCAGCAGCGATCAAGGAATTCCCAATCTATTGATTTGCTTTTCTTTGCGGCTTTTATAAAATCCTTTGTAACGGCTTTTCGCCTGGGAGACTGTATGCCATAAAAGGCAAACTGGTTCCGCATGTATTCAGACATTTTTACGGCATTTCCGGCATCAGCGTTTGCTTCAAACACGGCTTTAATTTCATTATATTTATCCATACACCCGCCACCTTAAAAACTACCCCGATTGACAATTTTTCACGGTAAAGTTCGCAATAAAGACCATGAAGCTAAAATGTAAAAATCCTCTTTTCAGTCTTTCGGAATATCGCACAAAAATCCGGCATAGGGAAACTTATACAACATGACCGGTGTACCGAATATCTCAATAACCCTGCCTTTTGCCGTTCCATTAATAATCTGTTCAGCACCTTCGATAAGGTTTGAAATTAAATCCGGGTAAACCGGGAATGAACCATGCGACGGGTATATTACGTCGAACTCGCCGGCATACTTTAACAGCTTTTTCAGGCTTTGAACATACCTGGGCATATTCCTGCGTTCCTTGAACATGAAAATGTTCCCGTCCTGAATGGTGTCTCCTCCAATAAGCACCCTGTGGTTTATATCCAATATGGCTATGCTGCCGGGTGTATGTCCCGGAATTGATATGATTTTCAGCGGCCGGTTTCCAAGATTAATAATTTCATTATCATTTACAGGCAGGATTGATCCTTCTCCCCCATGCGCCCTGTAATTGCCTTCCTCGTCAGGAGACATATAAAAGGAATCAAAACCAACGTTCCCCGAAATATGATCCGGATCGGCATGAGTATTTAGAAGCATGATTGGCAGCTTTATGACGCTCTCTGCAATTTCTCTTGCATTAGGTGTATTCATACCGCTGTCAATAAGCAAAGCCTTTTCCTCCCCGGCCAACAGGAAGAATCTTACGCCGTTGTCTTCAATCCGCCATGTATCATTGTTTATTTGAATAATGTCCGCCATATTTATCACTCCATATTAAATTTTGCCGTAACACCTGATTTTTTTCCGTTTCCATGCAGTAAAAATAAGAAAATAATCACCTTTATGTTTAATTTCAGCTTTTTCTATATTGTAACATAATATCATTTATTTTTTATTAATATGGGTTTGAATTTCCCCCACAATTGAATACATGTTCTATAAGGCTTTAAAAGAATCAGACTATAAACTCCCGGTCCATATTTAGCCATATAGCCATATTTTACCAGATTAATGTTTAATTGTCTATTTGCTTATGTAAGTTTATTAATTGATGATAACACAGGAAAACACCCTTTATTTAGAACTGAAAAATTGTCGGTGACCGGGAAATCCTCAGGTGTGATTGAGATTTTTCGCCAGCAAAGAAAATTTCTCTTAAGTGTAATGAGCCTTATCAAAATTTATGAGTTAAGGTTCATGTCGCTTATATGTCCGATTCATTTTAATAATTCGCCTTTAATTGATAAAATACATCTCTTAAACCGCATTTCGTTAATAAAAATGTAGAAATATGTCGATAATTATATAAAATATACTAATTTCATTGATTTTTTTAACCAAGCTAGGAGAGGATATGATGAAATGTAAAAGTATTACAATGCGAATGGTTATTTTATTTGGAATGCTATCATTCAAAAGAAAATGGCTGAAGGAGAATCGGGTGTAGGCGAGTATACCTACAAAGGCATAACAAAATACATAGCCTATCATCCTGTAGAGGGTACTGACTGGTCCTTAGGTGTAGCCTTACCGAAATCAAAAGCTATGGAGATGGTGAATGCAGTAACTAAAACCATGATATTTATATCATCTCACTTCATCTTTTTAGGCATAATATTTACAATATTGATTGCACGCAATATTGCCAGGCCAATCAAAGAGACCACCAGGCATCTGAATGTAATCGCTACCGGAGATTTTTCAGTAGATATACCGAAAAAACTCCTGGCTAAAAAAGATGAAATAGGAAGTCTTGCTAATTCGCTTGAGAAGATGCAAAATTCCGTACGCATGATGATGAAATCGGTTGTTGATGAATCTTTCAGCGTAAGTCAAATGCTGACTGCCATCAATAAAGATATGTACCATTTGAACGGAAACATTGAAGAGATTTCCTCCACCACAGAGCAATTATCCGCAGGAACAGAAGAAATGGCTGCTTCAAGCGAAGAAATGAATGCCACATCGCTTGAAATAGAAAAAGCCATTGAGTCAATTGCCGCAAAAGCCCAGGAAGGAGCAGCGACTGTCAGCAAAATAAATTCAATAAGTGAAACTATTAAGGCAAATGCAATCACTTCAAAACAAGAAGCTCTGGATATATACGGCAGAACAAAGGTCAATCTGCAGAATGCAATCAATCAAGCCAAAGCAGTAGAGCAGATTAACGAGCTGTCGAATGCCATACTGGGGATTACTTCACAAACAAATCTTCTGGCTTTGAATGCGGCAATTGAAGCTGCCAGGGCAGGAGAAGCTGGCAAAGGTTTTGCAGTGGTAGCCGATGAGATCAGGAAGCTGGCCGAAGGCTCTAAAACTTCAGTATCGCGAATTCAAGAGGTAACAAAGGAAGTCCTGGCAGTAGTAAATGCTCTTTCTTCAAGTTCTGTTGAGATTACAGATTTTATTGAAAAAAAAGTTCTCAATGATTATGAAGATCTGGTACAGCTCAGCGAACGATATAATGAGCTTACTAAGGTAATCAACAATATAGTGATGGAATTCAGTTCAACATCAGAAGAACTTTTGGCATCTATGCAGAACATGGTTCAAGCCATCACGCAAATAACCGCTTCCGCCAACGAAGAAGCTATGGGGGCAGCAAACATTGCCCAGAAAACCGAAGAAATTGTGCATATGGCTGAAAATGTTGTAAACCTGGCAAGTAAGTCAAATGAGATATCTGAATCGCTGATCAGGCTGGTTAAACAGTTTAAGATATAAAGAGTACTTCTTAACTGCCGTTAAACCAAAGGGTTTTAGCGGCAATTATTTTATACCGAAAAAAGACCCAAACCGCGAAGGTTCAGGTCCAATTAAAAATAAGACAAGCTCTGGGGGGAATTATATCCTGATTTCAATAAATTACCCGTTTATTCAGATTTCAAAGCCACAGCCTGATTTTTCTTTGCCACGCTACATGGCGGGATGATACCTAAGAGCAGTGTCAGCATTTTTCTCGCCTGTCAGATTTTCATCAGGATCTTTAAGCAAAGCATGTTAAACAATACGCAAGCTGCTCTTTTACCTCCTTGATTTTCAATTGATTGTACATGTTGCCTATTTATTGGCACGCATAATGTAATATCATTTCCACATGTTTTGCATGCTGTTATTTCTCTTTTTCCGGTTAATTTCGCTTTAAGTTTCTTTCATGTCAACGCCTGTTACTCTTAAAGCATTGGCACTACTTGATTTCAGGTGTTCCAATGCATTCCGGATGGCCAAAATATCGTTGTCTGTCATCTTATCGGGTTTTGCCTTTACCAAAAGCTTATTCAGATTGGAAATATCTGCTTTAATCTGTTTCCTTTCTTCCTTTGAGATTTCTTTTCTTGCCCTGCCAAGCGCTGTTTGGGCAATGTTCAGGCACTTGCTTGCTTCTGCCTTTATTTCAATCGCCTGCCGGCGGATGCTGTCATTCGCTGCATATTGTTCAGCATCCCTGATTGCCTTTTCGATCTCTTCATCTGACATTCTCTCATTGCCGGTTATGGTAATTGACTGCTCCTTACCGGTATCCAGATCCTTTGCTGAAACTTTAAGAATCCCGTTAACATCAATGTCAAAAGTGACTTCAATTTGCGGTACTCCTGCGGGAGCGCGTTTTATACCGTTCAGCCTGAATTTTCCAATGGATTTGTTATCTTTCGCCATTGGACGTTCACCTTGCAAAATGTTGATTTCAACACTTCTCTGGTATGGTGCTGCTGTGGTAAATATCCGCGAATAACGTACCGGAAGCGTGGTATTTCGTTCTATCAACCGGGTGGCAACGCCGCCGACAGTTTCTATTGAAAGGCTCAATGGAGTGACATCCAGAAGGAGAATATCGTCTCTTCCAAAAAGCGCAATTGAACCTTCGGAAAGGGTATCCCCCTGTATTGCAGCCCCCTGTGCCACGCATTCATCAGGGTTGATACTCTTTGACGGAATGATTCCCGTCAGTTCCCTGACCTTATCCTGTACTGCCGGAATCCTCGTAGAACCGCCCACGAGCAGGACTTTTGAAAGCTCCGATGCTGCTATTCCCGCATCAGTTAATGCATTCTGTACGGGAATTGCAGTCCTCTCAACCAAATCACGCGTCAGCTCATTGAACATGGCACGGGAAAGCGTATATTCAAAATTAACAGGCTGGCCGTGAGATTGAGCCAGGAATGGAAGCGTTATATAGCTGACTTCGGAAAAAGACAGTTCTTTCTTCGCCTGTTCTGCCGCCTGCTTTACCCGCTGCATTGCGGCAAAATCGCGTCTTACGTCAACATTATGCTCCTTTTTGATAACATCAACCAAATGATTTTCAATACGTTCATCAAAGTCGTCTCCGCCCAAATGGTTGTCACCGTTCGTTGCCAGGACCTCAATTACACCTTCCCCGATTTCTATAATGGAAACGTCAAAGGTACCTCCTCCAAGGTCATAAACCATTATTTTCTGCGGGGTACCGTTGTTAAGACCATAGGCAAGCGCAGCGCTGGTCGGTTCGTTAATAATGCGTTTGACATTCAGCCCCGCAATTTTTCCGGCATCTTTTGTTGCCTGCCTTTGAATATCGTTGAAATATGCAGGAACTGTGATAACTGCATCAGTTACCTTTTCACCGAGGTAGGCTTCAGCATCTGCTTTCAGCTTGCGTAAAATTATCGCACTGATCTCCTGAGGAGAATATAGTTTCCCGTCAATTTCCTTTCTCCAGTCGGTACCCATATGGCGTTTAACCGAGCGGATTGTCCGGCCGCTGTTGATTACAGCCTGCCTTACAGCCTGTTCACCTACAAGCCGCTCTCCTTCCTTCGTGAAGGCAACAACGCTCGGTGTTGTCCGGTTTCCATTCTCATTTGGGATGATAACCGGCTTGCCACCTTCTACTACAGCAACACAACTATTCGTCGTACCTAAATCTATTCCAATCGTTTTACCCATAATTATCAATTTCCTTCTGTTAATGAACGTATGATATGCTTTAAGACAGCTGTCATCAGACAGCGTTAAATTCCCTGTAGTCTAAAATTTCCGTTAACCCTGTTGTTTGCTGTCAGGAAATCCTGTCTGCCTACTCACCGCTTGTATGTTCATATCCCTGCTTATTCTGTCCAGGTAGTGGATCAGATTATATGGCTGTATTATTAACTGAAAATAAACAAGGAAGCGACAGACAGTTTCTGTACGCTTCCTTAAAAAATTAAATTCCAGCGATATTTTGTCGTTCGGATTTTATCAGAAGATTTACTTAGGCAGTGACACTGTAAATACCGTTTTATTGTTTCCGGATAACACGGTTACATCACCGTTATGTAATTTAACGATTCCTTTTACTATTGCAAGCCCGATGCCGTTGCCTTCGCTTGAATGTGACTCATCCACCTGGTAAAACTTCCGGAAGATCTTATCCTTTGACTCGGGAGGAATCTCAACGCCTGTGTCCGAAACAGAAACAAAAATACTGCTTTCGGTTTCAGTAATGTCTATACGCATCGCAGTGCCTTCATCACCGTATTTTACAGCATTATCTACCAGATTGAGCCACACCTGTTTCATCATTTCCTCATTGCCGTTGATGTAATACTCTCCGAAATCAAGTTCCGGAGTAATGTTCTTTTTGCTCCACTTGTGTTCAAGAAGCAGTACACAGTTTCTGATCTGCTCGGAAAGATTGAAAAGCGACACTCCGGTCAGGATTGTCTGGTTCTCCACTTTTGTCAGGTTCAGCACATTTGTTGCCATAGCCGAAAGGCGCAAAGACTCTTCCTCGATAATGTCAATGTACTCGGCTTTCTGCTCTTCGGTCAGATTTCCGTGTTTCAGCAGCTTAGCAAACCCTGCGATGGAAACGATGGGAGTCTTGAACTCATGCGAAAAGTTATTGATGAAATCAGTACGCAGTATTTCGGTCTTTTCGAGTTCCTCTGCCAGGTTATTGAAGCTGTTGCTGATTTCCACCGCTGTCGGGTGCTTGTTTAGAGGTTTTCCAAAATAAAGGCGTGTTTTATAGTCGCCTGAAGCAAGCCGGTTCATTGCATTGATGATGTCATTGACGGGTTTAAGCGGAAAACGGCTCGTAACAGCAGTCAATACCGCACCGAGAAGTATGCTTGCCACCATCATTATCAGGATCAGATGGGCACTTTTGGGAGCATCGCCACTGGGCACCAGCACTCCGCGATGAATTAAAAAGATGATAACTCCTCCGACCAGGGCCATTGTTACAAGAAAAAAGCAAAAAACCACGCCGGAGAACAGTAAAGTTAATGCCAAACGGTGTTTCTTTTCCTGAAGTTTCATACTTTTTTCACTGCCTTATAGCCAAGTCCCCTGACGGACACAATTTCAAACTCTTCCCATCCTTCAAACCGTTTCCGAAGCCTTCCGATATGAACTGTCAGTGTTTGCCATCCGGACTCGCTGTCATTGCCCCATATTTCATCCATCAGCTGAATGCGTGTAAAAATCCTTCCTGGATAAGAAAGCAATTTAAATAGAAGCATAAACTCTTTTTGCGGCAATTCCTGAACCTCGCCGTTTTTTGAGACCGTAAGGCTGTCATAATCAAGCACTACATCTCCTATCACAATCTTCTTTTCGCTTGCGATTTGTGCACGGCGCAGAAGCGCTTTGATACGCAACAGCATTTCTTCCATATCAATAGGCTTTGTAATATAGTCATCCGTACCAGCAATGAAGCCCTTGTGCCTGTCCTCGGGCAATTGCTTTGCTGAAACCATTAAAATTGGCAGATTATTGTTTGCTTTCCTAAGAACCCTGGTAAACTCGTATCCGTCCATCCTGGGCATCATAATGTCAAGAACCACAAGGTCAATGTGCTCCCTCTCCATCAATTCAAGGGCATCTTCACCGTTAACGGCTGTAAAAACAGTGTAATTCTCGGCAGTCAGAACCGCTTCCAACAACCGGCGTGTATTTTTATCATCATCAACAACCAAAATCCGAAACATACCCTTCTCCCTCGTATTAAGTATAACTATTTGAGTGGCCTTACCGGATTATATAATAAAATTATAAACTCAGGAAAAACTTTTAACTTGGTATGTAAATACCTTGTAACAGCTCAGTAATGTTTTTCATGCTGTTAACGCACCTATGACAAGGGCTTTCAATTGAACCGCTCATACGTATTGTTTTCCAAGAAAGTTTTTAAACTAAGTGAGCTCACTGATGCACTAATTTCATAGGTATTACCTGCATGCGTGAGCTCTGTGGAATCATTGCTTTCAAACCTGTTTATTGCATTTAGAATTCTATCATTAAGGGATCCTTGACTCACAAGGCACTCCGGTCTGGCACAGGCCGCAGACAGAATACCCCTCGTAACCGTAGCGTTCATGGCTTATTTTTTTAATAATTTCATTCTGGTAACGGACACATTTTTCTTTATCGTGTCCCTGAACAGTGACAGCACCGGCAGGGCAACGCCTTATACAAGCAGTACAACCATTCTTTGCCAGGCAATATTCATTGTATGTTTTGTAGCTTCGCGGCGTTTTTTTCAGACGGCAGTTGACAATTACCGAGCCGTAGCGTGCGGCTTTACCTTTTACAGATATTAATCCGTCACAAAGCCCGAAAGTACCAAGGCCTGAAATCAGTGCCGTATGCCGTTCTGACCAGTTTGATACCTTATAGAACCTCTCTGAATCTCCCCAGGAAAACTTTTCGCTGCACATAGGAGCCACAGCTTCATAACCTAACCCAATAAGATATCCTTCCAGTGCTTTTGCAAGACCACGGTTGCATTCCTCGCCATACACCCTGACCAGTTGCCATTCCATGGCAGGACAGTCTGTCTTATCGCGGCATAGGCTCTTTGTATCCTCTGTTTGAGGTAAAACCCAGCTGATAACACTCACATTTCTATCATCAAACGGGTGACCGTAGGTCTCCTCAAGCCACTCAGCCGGCAGCTTGTAAAACTGAGGATCAATATGTTGCTTGTAAAAACTGTATAACTCGTCATCACCGTCACTGAAACCTACAACGGGCTCACCAAAAGCTGGCTTGTCAATAAGCCGCATGGTATTCTTGTCCGACTTCATATAATTCTTGATAAATTCTTCGATTTTTCGTTCCACTATACTCATCCCTGTCCGGATATATTTATTTAATGATTATTGACACCTATTAAATGCTATCCCGGCTAATTCATTTGAATCCCACAAGCACTGATTTCCTTATATTTTACACCAATACACAATAAGAGCCAATACAAGAAACAATAAAAACAGATTAATATATCTTTCAACAGGAAACGCTATCTAAGAAATTATTTAACTAAGGCCAAAGCGGTCTAAAAAATATCCACTTGGAAACCTTATAACACAAAAGATTTAACTGCTGTCTTCTTATCATTAACAGTTTCCTTAGCGTAATATTATATAGAAAAACAGTTTTCCCTTTGAATGGTAATATTTTAATTTGAGTTTTATCGGTAAATATACTAGGACAATGATATGAGTTTTTCATAATGTCGCCCAATTTTAATTATATCCCGGTGGTGAAATATGTCATAAATGAGAGAAATATCTTGACATAACATATGCTAAAAGTGTATATTTGTGACACGATTTCCAATATTATGGAGGAGTGGTAAAGTGAGATTTTTTAAGAACCTCTCAAAAACCGTTTTGTCCATGTTTTTAGTTCTTTCAATTCTATTGACACAATTTTCAAACGCATTAGCTACAGATCAGAATTCAAATAGCCAACAGACGAAAATTTACATCGGTAATGGATATGAAGTAATTTTTAACGTGACAAGTCAATGGAAAGATGCTTTCAATGCAGACGTTATTTTGAAAAATACTGGTGATGAACCAATCGAGAACTGGTCACTGAAATTCAATATGCCTCATGAGATAACAAATATTTGGAATGCAGTTGTTATTTCGAATGCAGATAACAATTATATAGTAAAGAACACTGGTTCAAATCAGGATGTTGAGCCAGGAAAATCAATTAGCTTTGGTTTCACTGCAAACAGTGATGATGAAATCGAGATACCGGATACATATCAAATACTTAGCTTTAAAAAACAGGTTCCCTCTGATAAGTATGAAATAAGTTTCGCTATAACCAGTGACTGGGGAAGTGCATTTAACGGAGAAATCAGTATTAAAAACATTTCTGACGAGGTAATCGAGGATTGGCAACTTGAGTTCGATTTCGCTCTTAACATTGAGCGTTTTTGGACAGCGGAGATTGTTGATCATTCAGATGGGCATTATCATATAAAGAATGCAGGATATAACTCAAATATAAAACCCGGTGAAACGATAACATTAGGATTTAGCGGAAATCCCGGCGATGTAAAATTCACTCCGTCAAATTATATCCTAACCAACATAGTATTCCAAAATGGATACTATGGAAGCAAAGATTGGGACAACGATGGTATTGATAATGATACTGAAATCTCATTAGGGTGGGACCCTAATAACAGTGATAGCAATGATAATGGTATTCCTGATGGATATGAGTATTATGTTTTGCTACCTGCATCTTTTGGGCATGTCGATATTAAAGATGCTTTTAATCCCAATAATGATTTTGATAATGATGGGTTGAATAGTTTACAGGAGTATATCCATGGTACAAACCCGAGTTCCAGAGACACAGATAAAGATGGTTTATCTGATTATGATGAAGTATATGTTTATTTTACGAACCCATGTGTAAAAGATACAGATGGAGATGGACTGAATGACGGCACTGAAATAATGAATGGATTGAATCCTTTGGTTCAGGATAGTGACGGAAACGGTATTATCGATGGGCAGGAAATTTTTGAGCAAAAGTTAGTGCCGTCAGAATATGAGCAATTTGATTTGGATGAATCGCTTGTTGTCCCGGAGATTTCAATTTTAGGTTCCGGAGATTACAGTGAGCAGATAGACATCGTTGATGCTAGTATTAATGGAATATTCGATTCTATTAATTCAATGATAGGAAAGCCGATTGACATACGTCATGAAAAGGAAGTTAGATTTGATAAAGCTAAAATCACCTTTACGGTTTCTCAGGAAGTCCTTGACTCTCATAACATTAATGACTTAAGAATAGCATACTATAACAGCAAGAAAAATATATTGGAGATATTGGATACAACCATAGAATCTAATAAATTATCAAGTACTGTTGATCATTTTAGCTATTATCTCGTTGTTGACTATAATCAATATCTCTACGATATCGATTATGCAAACGAATCAAGTACCATCAATAATGGAAAAGCCGATGTGGTTTTTGCTATTGATACCACTCGATCAATGAGTGGTACGATTAATAATGTAAAAAATAATATTACTACATATGTGAATAAGCTGAAAGAAGAGCATGTTGATATTAGATTAGGCCTGGTTGAGTTTAGAGACATAACTGTAGATGGAAAAGCAAGTACGAAAGATCACGGCTGGTTTTTGGATGTTGATAGTTTTATTGCTGAACCTAAAAAACTTAATGCCAGCGGGGGTGGAGATACACCGGAATCTGCTGTCGATGCTCTTGAAACGGCAAGAAGGAAAAGCTTCAGGAATAATATAGATAAATACATCGTATTAATTACGGATGCAAATTATAAAAACGGAACAAACTATGATATAACAACAATGGAAGAGGAGATTAGCCGTCTGAAGGCTGATGGAGTAAATGTTTCGGTAATCAGTAGCAGTAGTTACAGGACAACTTACAGCGATTTATACACTCAAACAGGTGGCATTTTCGCCAACATCAATGAGAACTTTGCAACGGCTCTTGAACCGCTAATTAAAATTATCGATGATGATGTTAATGATGGTGTATGGATTCGTTTATCTAATGGGTGTTTGGTTAAGTTGGATAAAGATCCGGAACTTGGAGACTATGAAGTTGATACAGACGGTGATGGTGTACCTGACTTGATTGAACTGGAAGAAAAGACAGTAATAACCGTCAGCCCGGGTGGTTATTCATATACTACAGAGGCGTGGACATTTACCAGTAACCCAACTGTTATTGATACTGATAATGATGGGATAAAAGATGGACTGGATGCTAGACCTTCAGAATATGATGTTAGAATAACCAGCAGCTCTGAAAAAGAAATAACATTCAATAACGGAAAAAAGTGGTTGATATTTGGAAGAGATATTTACTGGTTTATCTATAGTCTTGGTAATCCAAACTATCCTTTTGATGATTATCTTTCTGAAGGTTTAGAAATATTAGTTCAAAATGATAAAACTGATTTTGATAAATATGAATTAGCTATACTCGCAAACATTGACATTAATGGGGTCAGGGAATATCTTACCATTAGAGAAAAAGCGCTTCGTGAAGATGTCTTCAAATTATTAACTGGAAGATCACCAAAATACTATAAACATAAATGGCTGGTGGGATGGGAAGAGATTACCCCAAGACAAGAAGAGTGGTATGACTTTTTTACCGGTGATATTAAGTCAGAAGCTGATGCTACGCTAACTGTTTATTATGACGCTGATTTAAATCATATTATAAAAGGTGTCGTATTTGTTGGAATTATCGTAGGCGCTTCTTATTTAGTAATATCAGAAGTGGCACTGATAATCGAAGCATGTAGTGTTTATGGCATTTATAATACACTGACCATGTATTTTAATGGTGGGAGTACTTTTCTACAGGTAATGCTGGCAGACTGGTATTCCGACGGAGACAGTGATGTTATTGATATTGCAATGTATGCTAAAGATGTAGTAACATTAGATAGAGATCCTTGGCAGGAACCACCAGTAATAAGAGGCGATATAATTGATGACGCCTTAGGCAACAATTTAGGCCATAATTTCCCGACAGTGGATAGGTTGGAGAATCAATTACTTACAAGCTTCAAAAGCATAGATACTACTGCTGCTACATATCGGAATGGTGCAAAATTATATAGTAAAATAGTTAGGGATATTCGAGAGCTTGATGCTTTTACAAGCAGATATTATAACGGAGTAAATGTCACCATCAATGATTACTCAGCTAAAGCACTGGAAGTTGCTATACCAAATGTGAATATATCATTAGAGCAGATGCAGGCTTTTGAAGCAGCAAAAGCATATGCTGCAAATTTAGAGAGTTCTGTTCCAATTGAAGTAATTATAAGGATTGTTAAAGGCCCTTGATAATACTAATTGCAGTTGGAGGTTCTTATGTTAGCACAAGTAAATATTTTTATGGATTCAAAAAGAAACTTATTACTTATACCAGTTTGGAGAGAGGAAGGAGGACCAGGTAGAGATTCGAAGAGATTCGTCAAATTGGAGGCGGGATATTCGGATGAAGAGCTTGGAATGTGGATTGGTAAAATGCTGTCCATAAGCAGAGAAAATGTTCCTGAAGATAAGAATCAAAAAGTATTTGAGCTAGCTACCGGAATTAAAAGATGGTCTGAGTTTGCACGAAAGCATCAACTTGTTAGTGTTATAGAGAATGATGAAGGATATAGAATTGAAAAACTACCGCGAAGAAAAGACAATTCTTTTGGATTAGATAAGGACGAGGTAGAAAGGTATACAATAAAACTTCCTGAGGATACTCAGTTCAGTGAACTTGCGAGAAAAGTTCTTGACGCATTTGATTTGAACTAAATATGGCGGGATGAAGAAGTACAGTGTTGTCAAATGCCAGAGAACATTTTTAAGGTGTTATGGCATCTAAGGTGGCAAATGGTATTTGCACGGTGGTTTGGCAGGGGCTGCTCAGATGAAGAGCAACCTCCTGCCATTTATATTGCTTCAATGTATATCTCCAAATATTCATTAAGATATCCCAAAAGATTAGAGAGTGCGAAGAAAAGATAAAGTATAATATTTTTCGCAAATTCATAGAAGTCCAATAAAGGATTGCTTGATAAGCTGGCACATATCTTGGGCGAGGTAAGAAAAACAGAAAAATACCACTCAAACCGTGTGTATAAACCCAAATTTTATTATCGCCAACTGAAAACTCCGTTTCCGTTAATGGACGAGGCAAGAAATCTCTTTAATAGGAGGTCGTAAAATAATGAAAGATCCAACAAATATCATATATTATATGCGCAAAAGGCTTAACTTAACTCAGGATCAGGTAGCAAGGGCGACGAAGCTCACTGCTGAAAGCATTAAGCAACTATGCGAAAAGCAGAACGATATTGGGTTTAAAGGAGAAGAATGGGTTTTTAATCAGGAACGTAAAAAGCTTAAGGGAACAGCGTTTGAAAATGGTATAAATCCTAACTATTCAAATGATCCAGAAGCAGGTTTTGACATTCTGTCATTTTCAAAAAACGGGGAAAACCTCTTTATCGAAGTGAAAACTACAACAGGAAATGCTGAAGATAATTTTTTCCTTTCTTCTTCTGAAATTGAAAAAGCTAAAGAATGTCTTAATAACGGTTTAAAATATGAATTACACTACCTCGCTTTTCGTTTAGGCTTAAGAACACGCGAACGTCTCGACAAATATGCGCAGGCAATGAACCTTTAAAAAAGCATATATTAGCCCTTGCTACCCAAGAGAATATCAGTATAGAGGAATTTAAAAGTAAATATTCAACGATGGAGGTTATAAAAATATGAGAAGAAAAGTTGAAGGTGTAGTTTATAATACAAAAACCGCAATATTCCTGGGAAAATACGATGCTGGATATCCAAAATCAGATATCCGTTGGTCAATTACGGAGTTATACAAAACCAAATCAGGCGAATATTTTCTTCATGGTGCAGGAGGGCCAGCATCACCGTATGCTTCATGTGATAAACTAGGAACTTATTCTGACGGGGAAAAACTAATACCAATGTCCCAAGAGAAAGTAATATTATGGGCCAATGAATATTTACCGGATTATGAGCTTGAAAAACTTTATAAAAGTATGTTTAAAGAAGCTAAGCAACATAATCTTGAAGTTTCACCAATGATAGAAGAAACCTTAAAAAAGATAAAAATGATGAAAAAGGAAAAGAAACTTGCTGAAGCCAAAGTGAAATACCCAAAAAATAGCTTTCCTATTGACTGGTAGTTATAATTTTAAAATTAGCCGCCTTTAATGAGCAATCAAGGCAGTAAGCCAGCAAAACTAACATTCTATTATTGTTGCAACTCCTGGTGCTTGTAGTAACTCAAAGAATTCGTTTATTTGATCATGTGATTGTATAGGATTTTTAAATGTAAAGCGGTGCTTACAGAAAGTAAATACTATCTCCTTTTTGGCACGGGATAGAGCAACAAAAAATGCGCACCTATCTTCCTCAGGTTGGTTCTTAAAATTCCAAAAAGCAGAATCTTCCAAACCGACAAAATATACAGTTTCATATTCTAATCCTTTGCTTTTATGGATTGTCATAATCGGAACTGAATGTAATCCTTCAAAGTTTTCTATAGCTAGCATCCAATTCAGATGCGTATTTTCAAGTTCAATCCACATATAGCTTTGAAAACTTTCTATTACGTCATCTAAATACGTTCCTTGTCTATATGTCGGGAATAAGGCTTTAATGCGGTTGATTCCCCAAAATTGAATAGTATGCTGTATTAAAGCCTCGAAATCCTTTTTACGCACAACATTTTTTATCATTTTGCGTAACTGTTCTATTTCTACTCCTAGAGCATCTTGCATTTTAAAATAATCATCATTTGACTGTAAGGAACCTATATTCCAAAGCTCAGCTGTCGTTGATACCAATAAATCCCATTCATGTGGATGTTTATTATCAACAGCTAGCCGCAATATTGCGATTAGCATTTCTACTATTGGTTCTTTTATTAAATCTTGATAATCGTTCTCAATACGAGCACGAATCTGATGTTTACTAAGTTCAGTTATAATTTTGTGAACATAGTTCAGTGGTAACTGTTTACATAAAATACACAATTTATTTGGCTCAATTCCCGAATCAATCTGTTTTGATATGTGTTTTGCTATTTCGTTTGCTTCTGCATCTTCGTCTTCAGCGATGAGTAATAAAACAGTACCATCATTTGGATCCCATTTATCAGAGGTGTATATAGTACAATCACTTTCATTTAGCGATGCATACATTTTCCTTTGTAAATCAACGAGTCTTGGTGCCGAACGATGATTCATGATAAGTTTTTGTCTATCTGCTTTAAACTCCTCTTCAAAGTCTTTAAAGACGGTTTTTCTTGCACCAGCCCAAACCATAATACGCTGTTTGTTGTCGCCAACAGCAGTAATTACTGAGCCTGAATTCAAAAAGCATTGTTTCACCAGTCTGTACTGCAAATCAGTTGTATCCTGAAATTCATCTAAAAAGACATACTTATAGGTAATTTGCAATCCTCGCTTAATTTTGGGATTAGTCCTTATAATATATTCTGCAAGAATACATATCATATGAAATGTCAGAGTTGACTTGTGGTTATTAAACCCTTTAAGTAATAATTTCCACACCGTTTCACCTAAATTGCTTTGAGTAAAGGGTAATTCTACTGACGCAAGTACACGATCATAGTATGCTCTAAGCTTCTTCGAAGATAAGCTTTGCGGATTGTCATAGCCTGCTTTCTTAAAAGCAGCATCTATAATATCCGCATTGTTAACCAAATATGCTGCATCTGGTCTTAATATTTCTGGAAGGGCAAAACGGAAATGATCTAGAATACTTTTTGAAAATGCATCATAAGTCATTGAAACAAACCGAGTTTCAATTTCTTTTCCACATCTTTGTATGATCCTTTTTCTGAGGTTTTCTGCAGCATCTTTCTTAAAGCTTATGGCTAATATCTTTTTAGGGTCATTGCATAAGTTTGTTTGGAAGAGATAGCATGCTTTTTGTGCTAGAAGTTCAGTTTTCCCCGCACCAGGTCCAGCAACAACAAGAACGTTTTTATTAGTTCTAACTGCAGCATCAGCATTATGTTCTAAGATAATGCCATCACAAGGTATCCACTTATCAGGAGTAACAAATTTCATGGAGAAGTCTCCTTCAATAATTTTTCAGAGGTAGCAATCAACCTTTCAAATATTGGTGGCATAGAAGCTAATAGTTTTTCATCAGTCATCTTTGATAATGCCTCAATATGAGTTGATGGCTTTCCTCGGTTAAGGAAGAAATAAGTATACCATACCATTAATTTCTTTTGCTCATCAGAATATGTATTCCCAGCACTGCCACAATCTTTTAATACGCGTCGTACATTGTCTGCGACACGTGTTGTATATTCCGGATAAGATGTTCTGGAAGTCTCAATGTCCTTAATATGTCTTTGATATTCATTTCCGTTTTCATTAATTATCAATCGAGGACCTTCATTTTCGCTCAATAAGCTTTTATACACATCTCCATAATATTCCAACATTAAAAAATCTATATCTAGTGGGGAAGAAAAGAAAACATTATATTGCTCTAAAAGGTCAATCCAGCTTTGTAAAGCCTTAGAATGACCTATATCCCACTTGTGCATGTCATTAAATTCTTCATCTGATAAAACACCTTTTTCTGTCCTTAATAGTATCTCTTTATCATAACCATTTTGAATTAACTGTTCAAGAACATACTTAATACGACCCCAGCCACCTCCTTCTCGTTCTTTATCCAAGTCAAGTAGCGTAATAAATGGAATATCCAAGTCTTTAAGCAATCTCCAAAAATGGTTTACATACCTGCCACCCAAAGGGACAATCGAGATTCCACTTGCATCAACATCACCTTTCTTTGCATTCCAAATCCTTGGTAAAATAATCTCTTCACTATCGCCTTCACCTAGAATAACAAGTTTAGCAAAATACAATTCAGGATAGGCTTGAACTGCCTCTTTAATATACTTATATTGATCCTCTAGCTTTTCTTTATCTGGTAATGTAATTGAACGAACTTTTGCTGAGCAGTCATTAGCATCGAAACGGAAATACCTTAATTTCTCTGGATCAAATCGTTTAATAATTGCTGTGGAATGAGAAGTTAATATTGTTTGAGCATTGCTCTTTAACGCAATTTGTTTTAGATTTAAAACTAACTGCCCAATCAAATGAGGTGCAATATGATTCTCAGGCTCTTCTAGGGCAATGATCGTTAAGACTGGTGGCTTATGACTAAATGAAACGTTCTCAGGATCTATTATTAACTCTTGCTGGATTTTCTTTTCGACATCAAGAATACTATCAACAAGTGAAATATAGAACAAAGAACGCAATCCATCGCTCATCTCATCTATTGTACATTCTTTACCCGTCACTGTTGGTAAAAAGACGATCTCAGATTTTTTTATAGAAGCTTCAATATCTGTGCTGTTAAAACGTAACTCTGCATTTGAATATCTAATATCCGAGTCGTATGTTTCCCATTGCGTATGAATGGATGTTCTAAGTATTGATACTCCTTTTTCTTCTAAAAATTGATTATTTAACTCTTTAATTTTTGCTTCTATCTTTTCTTTTGTTGCAGCACTCCAATTGATGCAATTTAAGAGCTGATGAAGCATCGAGCCAGAGGCATTTTTTATTTGCTTGGAAGGATCCCTGACCGCTGGTATATATATTACTCGAATGCGATCTAAGTCTCTTCGATTTGCTGGAATCTTAAATTCTTCATTAATAATTTTCTCATCTTCTGGACAGGTTATGTAAAATATTCTACTTTCAATCGAACCCTCAATGTTGCTGCTTTTCTCCCATGTAGCCTCTAGTCGAATGCGCAAATAAGGTGTTCCACCAGGATCATCTACAATAAAACTGCTAAAAAAAGTCGGAACAGAAGAGCAGTCTTCTCGATCACCTTCTAATTCATTAAAAGTGAATACTGCTTCAATGTACATCTCTTGCGACTCCAAATCTTCTGGTTTAGTCTCTTTAGGAAGATGGAAATCGCTTCGCGTCAATATTCGATCGCTGCTATTGCTAGAAAATAAACAATTTAATGCCATTAGAGCTGCAGTTTTGCCCGAGCTATTGTTGCCAATAAATGCAGTAATATCATCGATTGGGATTGTTTGTTCAACGCTGCCAAAACATCGATAATTATAGAGCTTAAGTTTCGTCAGTTTCATAATATAACCCCATATCAAGATACTGAATCTTTGTGTAATTTCGTTTTGGTTATTTTACATAATTACTAGATTTATTTTACAATAAATTATATTTAAAAAAAAGACTTACAGACAAACTATATATTCTTATTCAAGGATGTTAAGGGAATAAGCGTTCTGATTGTTCTTTTTCATAGCTTTTACTCGTAAAACATTTCATATCTGTTTTTTGGATAATACCTATCCATAAAGATATATCCAAAGTATTCGGTCAAGATTTATTTTTCATTCAACTCTTATTCAACTTTTCTTCAACTTTCCCTAATTTTGGATAAAAAGAAAAAGCCTCGAAAACAATGTTTTCAAAAGCTTCTGTGTGGTGGAGATAAGGGGAGTCGAACCCCTGACCTCTTGAATGCCATTCAAGCGCTCTCCCAACTGAGCTATACCCCCAAACTTTTACCGTGATAAAGTATTTATCCGGTTCAACTGCAATTAATCTTAAAATCGCCTTATTTTGTGTTTTATATTAAAGCATTTTGTAATCCTCTAATGCCCCACGACTATGCATGATCAATTTCTATGGTATTAACCTGCATAACTCATGACAAAGGATATTATACAGAGTTTAGGCCATTTTTGCAATAGCTTTCTTAAAATTTCTAAAGCCGGGTACGGTGAAAATTAGTATTTCAAAGTGGAATTTATTTTTTCGGATAACCACAATGTACATTAATTACCAATAACATGTAATATTGTTATAAAAACAGCATGCTAAACAATGTTATGGTTATTCAATATATAAAGAGTATAGTAGCATTATTTCATAGTATGCCGGATATTAACTTGAAGCAGATACTGGCTAATGAAAAAAGTGGCGGCATCAAGTAAGCATTTTGGAATTTGCAAGTATCAAATTGGCATTCATTGATTATCAATGGTGAAATATATACGATATCCGGGAATAGGCCTCTTTTAAGTTTTCGGAAAACTCCCCACCAATACAATATAAACCTGCTGATGACAATTATGTACCTTTAATTATAAACGATACCGCATATATTCCACGTCAATTTGCACCAAGATATTAGTGCCCGTATTATTCAGTTTTATAGGGGAATCCAGAGTTCCCCTTCAAACATTACATACTTAACTGTACCATATTGTAACATTATATGTAATTATGTGTTAATTTGTCCTGAAGAATTTTAATGCAGAAAACTGATCGAAATTAACAGTTACCTTGGCTCTTCTTTACCCCCGCTCCTGAAAAACGAGCTTATAACCGGCGGCAAAAGGCTCAGTCCCGCAACATAAAGCCAATGCTCAGGAACCAGTGCGACTGTTTTGAAAATGTTCTGCAAAGCAGGAAGGTAAACAACACCTGCCAGAACGCTCAGTGACGTCAGAACAGCACCAACCAGCCATAAATTGCTTAACAACTCAATTTCAAAGATATTCTTCTTCTCGGATTTACATTCAAAAACATGAATAAGCTGGTTTAATACAAGCGTCACCAATGCTGCCGTTCTTGCGGATTCAAGGCTTAACGATTGCCTGTATACAAGTATGAATGACAACAATGTGGCAGCACCTATGAAAATACCTCTTGTGATAATTAATTTCCATAATCCATCCGAGAAAATATGCTCATCAGGATCCCTCGGTTTTTGCTTCATAATATCGGTATCTCCTGATTCCATACTTAACGCTATCGCAGGCAATCCATCGGTTACAAGGTTCACCAGCAGTATCTGCGCAGGCAGTAATGGTACAGGCATGCCTAAAAGCATTCCGAGGAACATTGTCAGCACCTCACCGATATTGCAGGACAGCAAATACCTAATAAATTTGCGGATATTGCTGTAGATATTGCGTCCTTCCTCTACGGCTGCAACTATGGTTGAGAAATTATCATCCATAAGAATCATCGAAGCTGCTTGCCTCGTTACATCGGTTCCGCTTAATCCCATAGCCACACCAATATCAGCCTCTTTAACTGCCGGTGCATCATTCACGCCATCACCGGTCATTGCCACAATATATCCTTCTTCTTTATATGCCTTGACCAGCCTTAATTTATGCTTCGGCAAAACACGTGCAAAAACAGACGTATCTTTAAGCCTTTCCTTAAGTTCATGGTCATTAAGCTTTTCGATCTCATTTCCGGTTAAAACATTCTGGCTTTCATCAATAATTTTCAGATCCCTGGCTACAGCCTTTGCTGTTTCTTTGTGGTCACCGGTTATCATGACCGGCTTAATACCTGCAATTTTACATTTTTCAACTGCATCATAAGCCTCTCTGCGTGGAGGATCCATCATTCCCGCAAGACCTAAAAAAGTAAGCTGTTGCTCCAAGTCTTCAGGTTCTTTTTTACCTTTCTCTATGACCCTGTAAGCCATAGCGATTACCCGCAGGGCATTTTGAGCCATGTAAGTGTTTTCCTTTTCAATCCTGCTTATATCATATTCCGCTAATTTTCGTTCATTATTTGCAACTATTATGGATGTACACTTTTGAAGTATTACTTCCGGGGCACCTTTTGAGAAGACAATTTTATCTCCCGACGGAAGGGCGCATAAAACAGTCATCATTTTTCTGTTCGAGTCAAAAGGTATTTCCTTAATCCTTTGATATTCCCCAGCTATTTTATCAGGATTGTACCCTGCCTCAACCGCCATCCGGACAAGTGCAACTTCGGTAGGATCCCCCAGGAATATATCTTCGCCTGCGTTCTCTTCTTCATTTTCTGCTCTACGTATGTTCACATTCCCGCACAGGATACCTGTCAAAGCCATTAAATTTAAACTTGGCATTTTCATTGGATCAACAGGTTTACCCTGGAAAAGCAATCTGGATTTGTGTTCGGTCTCATCCCTTGACACCTGATATCTTGTCCTGCCGCTGTATATCGAAATAACACGCATTTTGTTTTCTGTAAGTGTTCCTGTTTTGTCAGAGCAAATAACAGTTGCGCAGCCCAGCGTTTCAACCGCAGGCAGTTTCCTTACCAATGCATTTCTTTTTGCCATTCTCTGGACTCCAAGAGCTAAAGCTATGGTTACCACAGCCGGAAGTCCTTCGGGAACTGCTGCCACAGCCAGGCTTATTCCGGCAAGGAGCATTGAAAATACATCCTCGCCCCTGATTATTCCCGTTAGAGATACAATCGCACATATAACCAGACATGCTATTACAATATATGTTCCAAGGGCTTCAAGCTTCTTCTGAAGAGGTGTGTCCTGCTGTTCGGCTTCCTGTATCATATGGGCGATTCTGCCCATCTCGGTATCCATACCTGTTTTTGTAATTATAGCACGACCTGTTCCTGCGGTAGCCAAACATCCCATATATACATGATTTTTCGGAAAAGCCGAATCCTCATCAAGCACCGATGGCTTTACATTCTTCATAACCGGCATTGATTCACCGGTGAGCATGGATTCATCCACCAGAAGTTCGTTAGCCATCGTCAGAATACCGTCAGCAGGAATCCTGTCCCCTGCTTCAATAACTATCAGATCCCCGGGCACAATTTCTTCTGCGGATACTTCATGCAGCTCGTTGTCTCTTATAACCTTAGCTTTTGGAGCTGCAAGCTTTTCTATTGCCTCCATTATCTTTTCGGTATGCATTTCCTGATAGAATCCCAGCAAAGCATTTATAAATACAATAGCAAGTATTGTCAATGCTTCGGTTATATCACCAATAATCATTGAAATGGCCGTAGCACCCAGCAAAACCAGAACCATAAAATCCGTGAACTGTGATAAAAACAATAAAAACCAGGATTTTTTCTTCTTTTGGGAAAGTTTATTTCTCCCGTAAATTTCAAGCCTTTTCCTGGCTTCAGCAAAGGATAAACCCAAATCTTTCTTTCTTTTTTCAGCGTTGTTTGGTAAGAGTCTTATTGCTTGCATATATAAGCCTCCCGAATGTGAAATTAATTAGGCTTCAGGCCTAAATAATTCTATGCGGGAATTTTTTAAATTAGTACAAGCACGTTATTTTGTGTTGACAAGCCGGCCAGGAAGGATTAAAGATAATAAAAAAGGCTTATTTCTCATATGAAATAAACCCTTAATCCGGAACTGTTTCAAATATTTATATTCATACAAATTATAACTTTCGGAATCAAATATCAATTTCAAGGAAAACCGGGCAATGGTCAGAACCGTAGATATCCGAATACATTCCTGCCTCACGGATTTTATCTTTTATCCTGTCTGAAACAAGGAAATAATCTATACGCCATCCGATATTTTTTTCTCTTGCCTTAAACATATACGACCACCAGGTATAGGCGCCGGTCTTATCGGGATAAAGGTATCTGAAACTGTCGGTAAATCCGCTTTGAATAAGTACTGTCATTTTTTCGCGTTCCTCATCTGAAAAACCTGCATTTTGTCTGTTGGAGGCCGGATTTTTCAGGTCAATCTCGTTATGTGCCACATTCATATCGCCGCATATAATCACAGGTTTTTTACTATCTAGTTTTAGAAGATATTCTCTGAAATCATCCTCCCATTTCATCCTGTAATCCAGTCTGGCCAAACCGCGCTGCGCATTTGGTGTATACACCGTTACCATATAGAAGTTATCGTATTCGGCTGTTAAAACCCTTCCTTCATTATCATGCTCGTTAATTCCTATGCCGTCAACAACCGATAAAGGTTTTACACGAGTGAAAAGAGCCGTCCCTGAATAGCCTTTCTTCACAGCATAATTCCAGTATTGATAATATCCATCTAAATCAAGCTGAACTTGCCCCTGTTGGACCTTTGTTTCCTGAACACAGAAAATGTCAGCTTCCGAGCTGTTGAAAAAATCCATGAATCCTTTTTCAAGACAGGCCCTTATTCCATTAACATTCCATGATACAAGTTTCATTATATACCTCCGGTTAAAATTAATTAATTTGAGGATTATTTGCTGAACCGAAACAACACAGTCATTATAATATAACGGCAGTATAATCTCCTTTCCTTATATGGGAGGACATCTGAGTTATATCGCTATTATATCATTGATAGCATACCACATGAAAAATATCAATAAGTAAATCCGTGAAATCCAGATTAATGAGATGCTCCGATACCGGTTATACAGGATATAAATGATTAAAACTGTGATTTATTTAAATCGAAGGGCATATTGACTAAAAGAGCAAATTTAAACAGATTGCAGGATAAAACATAATATGAAAGAGGCTTTTTAAAGGCATGCATGATCGCTCGGCTTATATTGGTAATATTTTGCCGGAACAGAAAATTTTATGTAAATAAAAAGGGTAGTAACCTACCCTTTAATCTTTATCTTTACCAATGTATTTAAAGGGTGAACCTGAAACAAATTTATAACGATTGCCACGACTATCCTTAAATACTTCGGAGCTTATTCTTTCCAGTTCAATAGTATTTCCGTTCTCATCCACTATTGTGTATATGTTCTGTCTGGAATGATTCAAATCATAGTCTTTTCCTTCTTCCAAAACAGGAACAGGATTGGACGATCCGGAAATATCCATAACCAGCGCAATTATACTTACTCCTACAACAATTACTATGGACAGAATAATTATAGTATTAACCATCTTACCAGAATCTCTGAATTTCATGGTACCAGAACCCGTTCCTTTCCACTATCATTCATTGATGATACTTTAAATAATGCTCCTATCTGCTCGATTTTATGCAACTAATATACGCATTGGCTGAAACAAAGTATTATATTTCAGCCAATGCAAAATCCTTCAAAAACCCCTGGCACATCTGTGGTCAGGGGTTTTTCTGCATGAATTACTCAGCCATTCTCTTGTAGTTTTCGAATCTTTCCTGTGCGTCTTTCTTAGCTTTGTCATACAGTTCCTCAGCTATCTGCGGGAATGTATTCCTCAATGAAGTATAACGAACTTCTCCGTTCAGGAATTCCTGGAAGTCTTCGGTTGGTTCTTTTGAATCCAGAACGAACGGATTCTTTCCTTCCTTCTTCAGTTCCGGATTGTAACGCCACAGGTGCCAGTAACCGGCATCTACTGCCTGTTTCGATCTTGCCTGTGTGCGGCCCATTCCCTGACGGATACCATGGTTGATACATGGTGCATATGCAATTATCAATGAAGGTCCGTCATATTTTTCTGCTTCGATTATTGCCTTCAGGAATTGATTCTTGTCAGCGCCCATCGCAACCTGTGCAACATAAACATAACCATAAGTTGCTGCTATCATACCAAGATCCTTCTTCTTAACCTTCTTACCTGATGCAGCGAACTTGGCAACTGCTGCAGTAGGTGTAGCTTTGGATGACTGACCGCCGGTATTAGAGTATACTTCAGTATCAAATACAAGGATATTTACGTCTTCACCCGAAGCAAGAACATGATCCAGTCCGCCGTATCCGATATCGTAAGCCCAACCGTCACCGCCGACAATCCAGATTGACTTCTTGATTAAGTAATCCTTCTTTTCAAGAATATCATCAATCAGCTTCTTAGCTTCAGGAGAGCTTACAGGATTATTCTCAATTGCTGCCAGAACTTCTTTTGAAGCTTTCTTCGATGCATCTGCATCATCTTTGCCTTCAATCCACTTGTTCAGCGCATCTTTCAGGGCAGCAGGAATATCCATTTCAACAAGGGCTCTCATATCTGCTTCAATTGAACTGCGGATTTGCTTAACTCCCAGTGCCATACCATAACCATACTCTGCATTATCTTCAAACAGGGAGTTTGCCCAGGCCGGACCTTTTCCTTCCTTGTTTGTGGTATAAACTGTTGCAGGAGCAGAACCACCCCAGATTGATGAACAACCTGTTGCATTTGCTATCATCATTCTGTCTCCGAAAAGCTGGGTAATAACCTTGATATAAGGTGTTTCACCGCAACCTGCGCATGCGCCCGAGAACTCAATTAAAGGCTGTGCAAACTGGCTGCCCTTAAGAGTTGTTACAGGCATTAAGTCATCCTTTATGGTAACATGCTTAACCGCATAATCCCAGTTCTCTACTTCCTGCATCTGTGATTCAAGCGGCTTCATGATAAGAGCCTTTTCCTTGGCAGGGCAGATATCGGCACAGTTGCCGCATCCTGTACAGTCAAGGGCACTTACCTGAATCTTGTAATGCAATCCTTTAAGCTGAGCTCCGATAGCGGGCTTGGTCTTAAAGCTTTCTGGTGCATTAGCCTTTTCTTCATCATTCAGAAGGAATGGACGAATGGCGGCATGAGGACATACAAATGAACACTGGTTACACTGGATACAATGGTCAATCTGCCACTCAGGAATGTTAACAGCTATTCCGCGTTTTTCATAAGCTGATGTTCCTTGCGGGAATGTACCGTCTTCAGCACCCTTGAATGCGCTAACAGGCAGATCATCACCCTTCATTGCATTCATCGGATTCATAACATTCTTAACAAATTCAGGAACATCCGTATCCTCATGTTTTACGCCGTCTTCTGCTGTTTTCCAGCTTTCAGGAACATTAACCTTCTTCAGGGCACCAATACCCTTATCCACTGCCTGATAGTTCATTTGAACTACCTTTTCACCTTTCTTGCCATAGGACTTGACAATGGATTCTTTCAGGTACTTAACGGCATCTTCAATAGGAATAACATTGGCAAGCTTGAAGAATGCAGCCTGCATTATCATGTTAATGCGGTTTCCAAGACCGATTTCCTCGGCTATGTCTGTAGCGTTAATTATATAGAAATTAATATCGTTATTGGCGATCTTGCGTTTTAAATCAGCCGGCAGTTTCTCATCAAGCTCTTCTTCGGTCCACTGGCAGTTCAATACGAATGTTCCGCCTTTTTTCAGTCCGGCAATCAAATCATACTTGTCAACGTAGGATTGGTTGTGGCATGCGATATAGTCAGCTTCGTCGATCAAATATGTAGAACGGATTTTGTTCTTTCCGAAGCGGAGATGTGAGATTGTAACACCGCCTGACTTCTTTGAGTCATAGGCGAAGTAACCCTGTGCATACAAATCTGTATTGTCACCGATAATCTTGATGGCGCTCTTGTTAGCACCAACAGTACCATCGGAGCCAAGACCCCAGAATTTGCAGCGTACAGTACCTTCACTTTCTGTAACAATCTTATCCTTAACTTCAAGGGACAGATATGTTACATCATCTACAATACCTATTGTAAAGCGATCTCTTGGATTTGCTTCCTTCATGTTGTCATAAACAGCCTTAATCTGGGACGGTGTGGTATCCTTTGAACCAAGGCCGTAACGTCCGCCTACGATTAAAGGTCTGTCTTCACGGTTATAGAACAGGTTCTTGATGTCAAGGTACAATGGTTCTCCTTCAGCACCGGGTTCCTTTGTTCTGTCAAGCACGGTTATGCGTTTAACTGTCTTTGGAAGAACATCAAAGAAATATTTGCTGCTGAACGGACGATACAGGTGTACCTTAATAACGCCAACCTTTTCACCCTTAGCAACGAGATAATCAACTGTCTCTTCAATGGTTTCTGTTACAGAACCCATAGCAACAATAATATGTTCTGCATCAGGAGCACCGTAATAGTTAAATGGCTTGTATTCTCTTCCGGTCAATTTAGAGATTTCTTTCATGTATTCAGCTACGATATCGGGAACTGCGTCATAGAATCTGTTTGAAGCCTCTCTTGCCTGGAAGAATATATCCGGGTTCTGAGCAGTACCACGGGTTACAGGATGTTCAGGATTCAATGCGCGTTTTCTGAACTCACGGATTGCATCCCAATCAACCAGTTTTGCAAAATCTTCATAGTCAATGACTTCAATCTTCTGAACTTCATGGGAAGTTCTGAACCCGTCAAAGAAATGCAGGAAAGGTACTCTTGACTTGATAGCACTTAAGTGTGCAACTCCGCCAAGATCCATAACTTCCTGAACACTGCCGGATGCCAGCAATGCAAAACCTGTTTGCCTTGTTGCCATAACGTCAGAGTGATCACCAAATATTGACAAAGCATGGGAAGCCACTGCACGAGCTGAAACGTGGAAAACGCCCGGCAATAATTCTCCTGCTATTTTGTACATATTCGGGATCATAAGCAACAATCCCTGTGAAGCGGTAAATGTTGTGGTTAACGCACCCGCTTGCAGTGAACCGTGAACTGCACCTGCCGCACCTGCTTCAGATTGCATCTCGGTTATTCTTACTGGTTGTCCAAAGATATTCTTCTTTCCATTAGCGGACCATTCATCGGTAAACTCCGCCATTGGAGAAGATGGTGTAATTGGGTAAATAGCAGCAACATCGGTAAACGCATATGCTACATATGCAGCTGCCTGGTTACCGTCCATGGTATGCATGTGTTTTTTGGACATCAATCTCCCTCCTTAAGTTAGGTAAAAATTTAATTTGCGCAATAACATATGACAGGAATGTAATAATCCTTCATAATTTACATTATGAGTCGCTGTGCTATATTCCAAAGTAATATTTTTGTACTTTGTATACACAACAATTTATATTATACACAATAAAAACAGTAAATCAAATCTTTTATAGCATAATTTTTTAAGGCTTGTAATATTATAAATGCGTCCTTTATAACCTGATTTCAGGCTTATGAAATACCGATATAATCGAGCAGGCATTTAAGGTAGGTTTTTTTATCGAATTTTTCAGGCAAATTCGGAAAAATGCCTACTTTATTGTAAAAATGATTATATAATTGATTTTCAAGCTTTATTGAATAAAGCGGGTTATTCCTATCCTTCAGGCGCGCGCTGTATTCCATAAGCAAGGCTTCTTCCTTCGGATTAATAGAAATATTATGCTGTTCTGAATTTGGGGTTCTGATATTCAAAAAATCAGGATTCCCGTTTTTTACTTTAATTACGATTGTATTTGCCGCCAAATCTCCCACTCTCATATATCGCTGGCTGAAAAATACCGAAAAAATCCCCACTCCATATATTCCCGGCAGCATATCACCTATACGCAATAAATTCCTTACAAGTGCGGCAGTAAACGAAATAGGTTCACCATTTGCCATTATAACTTTAAGCCCGACTATTTTTTTACCTAAAGTCGACCCCTTTGAGAAATATTCAAACAGCATATAATAACCAAACTGTACAATAAAAACCAAAAGTATGGACACTACAATGTACGGTGTGTTTTTCTCCGCGTGCCATATATTGGAATATATGTCACGATTAATCAGCGTGACAATTAATATAATAATTAAAAGAATAATGTTCTGAACAATAGTGTCGATAATTACCGCAACACTACGTGAACCTATTCCTGCAAGCTCAAATTCCAACGTTACATTCTCAGGTGTTTTAACACGATATATATTTCTCATACTTTCAACTCCGGAACCATATCACTTCTTCAATGTATTTCCATTTATTATTGTAACAGAAAATAGTATTTGGTAAAATAAATTTTAATAAATGGCTGTTTTTTTTTATGAACTAACCTTGGCTTGTTTATATCATTTTATGTTTTGGAGAATCAATAATGAAGGAATCACTTTTTATCAGCAACAACCAGAAAACATGGCAGGAACTTGAGGATATACTTAAAACCTATAATACCAAAGGTAAGAAGCCCGAGGATATCGACAAACTGCACCGTCTTTTTTATCTTTATCAGTCGGCCTGTGGTCATCTTTCAATTTCCAGAACCAGATATGGAAACACAGGTACCACAGAATACCTTAACAGTCTTGTTGCAAGGGCACACCAGGCCATTTATATTACCAAACCCAAAAGTTTGTCAGGAATACTCCGGTTTTTGCTAAAGGGTTTTCCGGCCCTGATAAGAAAAGAATATCCTATATTTTTGATATCAACAGGTATTTTTGTTTTGAGCTTTCTTTTCAGCTTTTTAGCGGTGTTGTATCAGGAAGACTATGCTCTTTCCTTTGTTTCCGCTGAATATGTAAATGCTATAAAAAATTCTGACGGAAGCGTTGCAGACATCAACAATGCCATTGCTTCGGTGTACATTTTTACCAATAACATAAGCGTAGGGATTACTGCCTTTGCCCTTGGAATTACTTTTGGCGTCGGAACGGTTTATGTTCTTGCAAAAAACGGTATGATGCTTGGAGCATTGTCTGCCATTGCCGTAAATGCAGGAACGGGTTTTACCTTCTGGTCATTGATACTGCCTCATGGTGTACCCGAATTATTCTGTATTTTTGTTTGCGGAGCTGCAGGTCTCACTATAGCCAGGTCAATGATTTTCCCGGGTCTGGACTCCAGGAGAAAATCTTTTTCGTCAGGCGGGAAAAAAGCACTTATGATGCTGTCAGGTACAATACCCCTTTTTGTGCTGGCAGGCCTTACAGAAGGGTATTTTACCCCCCTGCCCATTGATCCTTTGTATAAGTATATTGTGGCGCTTATATGGCTCATCGTTCTGTTTTTGTATATCTTTGCCGGAAGAAAAGAAAAATCTCCGAATCGCAATTAATAACCGAATTGATTTTAAAATCCAACTACTTATATAGTTTTAGCATATTTTTAAACTCTTCAAGCTTCTCCCTGCTGAGAGTATTCAATGGCTGCTTCATTCCGGATATGACAATACTGTCATGAACCCCTTTTTCCATGGTATCTATAAGTTTTTCAAGGGTGTCTCCGTCATCAGGATATGTAACGCTGTACATATATAGTTTCCCTTTTCCCTGGAACATTTTCTCATATGTTTCGCGAACCTTTTTTTCCACCTCAAGCAAATATTTCTTCACGGTAAAAGGGCAAACAATAATAAATGTACGATAGTCGTGATTGGCAATTTTGTCAGTTTCCCTCATCTGAAGCGCCAGTTTGTCATAAAATTCCTGGACCATGCCAATATGTATTCCCGAAAGCCTGCACATAACAAAAGAAACGGGGTACTTTCCCCTGGATGCCCTTTTTATTTCATTTATCAAGTCTCCGTTGGAGCTAAGACCTGATAAGAGATTATCCCTGACTTTATTTAAATACTCATTATCCTTTGTTGGAATTTTCGTAATAAAAGCCGATAAACGCTCTGTAAGATAATCTTTCAGCAATTCCCTTTTGGCCGGCATAAGGAACAGGTCGTTAACTTCGGCTTCCTGGGCTCCGTTAATGTATTCCTTTGAGTTATCAGGTATAATAGCCATCACCGGAAGATTTTTGAAATATTCCTCCTGCCTGATTTGTTTTATTTTGTCGTACTGTTTCCCGTATGTGTTTGGGTTTATCTGGACAATATAATAGAGAATCGATTCTCTGAAAATATCCAGCTTTAGAAAGAGATCAACTTCATCGGTAGCCTCTACTATTTCAAAGCCTCTTTTATCCAGGTCTTTCAGTATAATGCTTTTTATATACAAGTCCTTTATTGATATCAAAACCTTATCCGCCATATATATCCACTCACTTAATTCTATCCTTTTTGGATTAGATTTACCTTTTTTATACATTTGTATCAGTTACTATATTATTATCGGCTTATTCAGACAGCGTTTTAGTTAAACAGTGGAAATTATCGATCAATTTCAGCGCAGTTTGGAAAAATTTATTAATATCTTTTTGCTAATTTAATCTTATAAAAACAGAGACTGTTTTTTGGTCAACTTTAAGTAAGTTTCCACATTTCCCAGTTTATTTCAATCCGGAAACCAAATTCGCTGCCTGTAAATTTAGGCGGATATAATTTTTCAGTTAATGAGATTGTTATTTTAATGTCAAAGATAAGCTGACACCGTTGCTTTCATTAATTCTTTATGGTATATTATTTCCTGATAAAAAAGCAGTATTTTATTGATTAAGAAAATCTGCACGGAATGCGTATAGGAGGCGATACTAATGAGTAGATTAGTAGGGAACGCAATATTTGGTCAATCGGGCGGACCGACATCGGTTATTAATGCAAGTGCTGCCGGCGTTATTACCGAAGCCCTGAAACAGGACTGTATTAATAAAGTATATGGTGCCGCAAATGGTATTAAGGGAATACTGGAAGAAAAATTCTATGATATGGGAATGGAAGACCCGAAAGAACTTGATCTTTTAAAAACAACCCCTTCTTCTGCACTGGGTTCGGTTCGTTATAAATTGGCAGATCCTGATGTTGATGATACCGATTATAAACGTTTGCTTGAAGTATTCAAAAAATATGATATCCGCTACTTCTTCTATAACGGCGGAAATGACTCAATGGATACCTGCAACAAGGTAAGCAAGTTCATGCAGAAGGTTGGATATGAATGCCGCGTTATCGGTGTTCCTAAGACAATTGACAATGATTTGGCAGAAACCGACCACTGTCCCGGATATGGAAGCGCCGCCCGTTATGTGGCTACTTCTACAATGGAAGTATATCTGGATGCCCGCGTTTATGACACACCCATGGTTTGCGTTCTGGAAGTAATGGGAAGAAATGCAGGCTGGCTCACCGCAGCAACTGCTCTTGCCGCATATAAGGGTTTGGGCCCGGATTTGATTTATCTTCCTGAAATTGAATTTGACATGGACAAATTCATCAAGGATGCTAAGGAAGTTTATGAAAAGAACAACGGAAAATTAATTATTGCCGTATCAGAAGGAATTAAGGACAAAAACGGCAAATATATCTCTGAATATGGTTCAGACCTTGCCAAAGAGAAGGACGCTTTCGGTCACAGCCAACTGGGAGGAACTGCACAGGTTCTGGCCAGTGTATTAAAGAAAGAATTGAAATGCAAGGCCCGTGCAATAGAATTCAGCTTACTGCAGCGCTGTGCTGCTCACTGCGGTTCAAAAACCGATGTTGAGGAAAGCTTCAAGGCCGGCCAACTTGCTGTAAAGTATGCAGTTGAAGGATATACCGACTATATGGTGGCGTATGAACGCGAGCCGGGAAGCGAATATAAATGCAATTTCAAACTGGTGGAATTGCATAAAGTTGCAAACACAGAAAAGAAGATTCCAAGAGAATGGATTACAGAGAACGGAACCGGCCTGACACAGGCTTATATAGATTATGCCCTGCCTCTGATCCAGGGAGAATCGGCTCCTCCGATGGAAGATGGCCTGCCTCGGTTTGCCAAATTGAAAAAAGTTTTAGCTACAAAATAATCTTTCATAAATAACCAGGCGGGCACCTGCATACAGCAGAGTGCCCGTCTATATTTTGTAATGAATTTTACTCATTGAAAGTTATTGAATTTTCATGACCTGCAATTATTCACCATTCTAACTGCCGCTGATATCTCTTCCTGCTTTCAGCTCATTTAACCGGGCAGTTGCATAGGAACTCATGGACGTGTCCGGATATTCATTAATGATATATTCAAACAGCTCCATTGCCCTTTCCCTCTCATTGCATCGGGCGGCCGCCTTTCCTGCCTGATAATACAGATTGGACCGGTAAGACACCTTTTCATCCTCAATATAAGTTATGCAAGTTTCGTACTTTTCCAGAGCCTGCTTGTATATTTCAGGTTCCTTGCTTTTGTTACCGTTGTAAATTTTATTGCCTTCATTGTAAAGAGCCTGAGCTGCCTCCAATCTGACAACATCCCACAGTGACTTGTAGTACTCGTAAAGTTCTCCGGGTACATCTATTCCCTTGGTTTTATATAGCAAATCGGCGCTTTGTATGTAATTTCCGTTATGGTATTCTCTGTTGGCTTCGTTTAGTCGGGTTGCCCATTCTTTGTAAATCTGTAACTCATCCATTATCTTAAGGTTTTCATCATTGCGCTCACGCAGTTCATTTTCAAGGGTTTCAATTCTTTTATTCAAAAGTTCGATTTCTTCCACCAGTTCAGGGTCTTTATTAATATTCTCAATCTTTTTAAATGTAAACAACGCCTTGCCTGTCGGTACCATGTACCAAATCAAAGAAGTAATTAAAACACCTAGAATAGCACCCACTATGTACTTCAAAAAATATAATTTATTGCTTTCAGGCATCAATCCTTTTTTCAAAGAAACAGCCAGGATGCTTTTCTTGGCCGGTTTTTTATTTCCTTTTACAGGTGCGCTTACATTTATCTCATTTTCTTCATTTGAACCCTGCAGCTTTTTAAGGTATTCCATGGCTTTAATACTGCTGTCATCAGCATCTATCACTTTCTGAAAAGCCGCCTTTGCTGCGTCTTCCTTTCCGACCATGGCATAGCATACTCCCAAAAGATTCATTGCTTCATAGAAAACAGGATGGAGAGATATTGCCTTTTTCAATGCAATAATTGCCATGTCTTCACTTTTAAACTGCACATCATCCAATGCCCTGTTGAACAGTTTAATAGCTTCTGCAATATTCTCGGGCAATTTTCCTGATCTTTTTTCAACCGATTCTATATCAATGGGTTTAAAATCATTCAGCACATTTTTAATATCCAGCATACCTTCCCCTCCGTGCTTTCCGAAATAACAGAAATGTACATGTGTTAACATTTGTCAGAATTGTGAAATTGCAATCGTATATATCCTATATAAGCTAACGATCCCAGCGCGGCAATAATGTCATCATCATTAGCAGTTGAAAGAATTTTTTCAACTGCTTCTTCTATTGTATCACTAAATTCTACATTTTTACAATACTTTGACATTATTTTTACAGCACTTTCAGCATCAAGTGCCCGGGGTGTGTCGGGGGTTATCGCAACAAACCGTTCTGTAATGGCTGAAAGCTCCTTTAACATCGTTTCATAATCCTTATCCTTCATTACACCGAAAATTATCGACGCTTTTCTGCCGGGGTATATCGCTTTGAAAGTTTCAACAAACGAATGGATTCCGTCAGGGTTATGCCCGCCATCTATATAAAAATCGGGATTCCTTCCAATTAATTCAAACCTTCCCGGCCAGGACGCCGTCCTGAATCCTTCCACAATATCACTGTCTTTAATATTGAATCCTTCTTTTTTCAATACTTCGGCAGTTTTCAGGGCAACGGCGGCATTGCAGACCTGATGAACGCCGACAATAGATGTCTTGATTTTTCCATAGCCAGGATGGCTCAAGCAAAGCATCCCTGGTTTCAGTTCAACATTTTCAAAATCATCCGGTGTTGCATAATAAATCGTTGCATTTTTTTCGCTGCAAACAGACTCTATAGCCCTTAAAGCCTCCTCTTCCTGGGGATATGTCACAACAGTGCCATTTGGCTTTATTATTCCTGCCTTCTCATATGCTATTTCCGATATTGTATTCCCGAGCACTTCGGTATGGTCCAGTGAAATCTTTGTTATTACTGAAATCAGGGAGCTTGGGATAACATTTGTAGCATCCAGCCTTCCGCCCAGTCCCACTTCAAGAATTACAACATCGCATTTCTTTTCATAGAAGTACAGAAAAGCCAGTGCTGTAAATGCTTCAAATAATGTGGGCTGTTCTAAGCCTTCCTCAAGCATCCTGTCAATTACTTCCTTAATCCTGCAAACGTATTCTGCCAGCTCGCTATCTGTTATATCCTGTCCATTAATCCTGATTCTTTCGTTGTACTTTAACAGATGAGGTGAAGTATACAGGCCTGTAGAATAACCTGCGCATGACAAAACGCCGGCCAAAAAGGCGGAAGTTGAACCCTTTCCGTTTGTACCGGCTACGTGAATAAACTTCAAATAATTCTGAGGATTTCCCAGCCTCTCTGTTAAGGCCTTAATCCTCACAAGGCCAGGCTTGCTTCCAAACCTGGCCAGACTGTTTATATATTCCATTGCTTTATCGTAATCCATTATTCCATCTCCAGTATCCAGTCAACATATACCGACGGCAAAATAAAGCAACTTGTTTATGAATTAGCGCCGCAGCATTTTTTATATTTCTTTCCGCTGCCACAAGGACATGGGTCGTTTCTGCCCACTTTTTCTGCAGAACGCTTTTTAGGCTTTTTAACCGTTTCTTCTCCATGGGAAGTTTCAATTGGTTTTGCTACCTGGGTTCTCTGCACAACTATATTTTCTTTTCTTACATGCAATAACTCCTTAACTGAATCAATCTGAATACTCCGGATCATTTCATCGAACATGTCTGATCCTTCCATCCTGTATTCAACAATCGGATCCCTCTGGGCATATGCTCTAAGGCCAATACCATATTTCAGCTGTTCCATTGCATCAATATGGTCCATCCATTTTTCATCGACATTTTTAAGGAGTATCCTTCTCTCCAGTAGCCTCATTATTTCACTGCCAAAGATTTCTTCCTGCTCATTGTACCTTTGTACTGCTTTTTCATACAGAATACTCTTGAGCTTTTCCACCGTCAATGTTTCAAAGTCGAATTCACCGGGATTAAAGGAGTCTTTAGGAAGGAATATATCCTCAACCTGTGATTTTATTCCATTCCATTCCCAATTGTCAGGGTATGGGCTTTCCTTGCAGTAGAGGTTGATAATATAGTCTATTATGCCGTCTATCATCTTCAGGAAGTTTTCTTTCAGGTTTTCACCGTTAAGAACCCTGAAACGTTCCTTGTATATTATCTCGCGCTGCTGGTTCATAACGTCGTCATACTGCAGCACGTTCTTTCTGCGGTTAAAGTTGATGCCTTCAATTTTTTTCTGGGCATTCTCAATTGCATTGGAAAGCATTTTATGCTCAATGGGCTGGTCATCTTCCAACCCCAGCATATCCACCATTCCGGTAAGCCTGTCAGAACCAAACAGGCGCATCAAGTCGTCTTCAAGAGAAATATAAAACCGGGATTCGCCAGGGTCTCCCTGACGGCCTGAACGACCGCGTAGCTGGTTATCTATTCGTCTTGATTCATGTCTTTCGGTCCCTATGATTTTAAGCCCGCCCGCAGCTACTACTTTCTCCTTTTCTGCATCTGTTTCCTTTTTAAACTTGTTATACAGTTCCTTGTAAATCTGCCGTGCCTTCAGGATCTGTTCGTCATCGGTTTCATTGAAACTTGTTGCCATGTTGATATAATACTCGTCCATTCCCTGTTTGCGCATTTCCTGCTTTGCGAGGAATTCAGGGTTACCTCCGAGCATAATGTCGGTACCGCGGCCGGCCATGTTCGTTGCTATTGTTACAGCTCCGTACTTACCCGCCTGGGCAACAATCTCAGCTTCCTTTTCATGGTACTTCGCATTCAGCACATTATGAGGGATTCCACGCTTTTTAAGCAGGCGGCTGAGATACTCCGACGTTTCTATTGAGATTGTACCAACAAGTACCGGCTGACCCTTTTTATGACTTTCTTCAATGTCGTTTATAACAGCATTGAACTTTCCTTCTTTTCCCTTATACACAACATCGGGGTGATCTATTCTTATCACTGGAAGATTTGTAGGAATTGCTATAACATCAAGATTATAGATCGAGCGGAATTCCTGCTCCTCAGTCAATGCCGTACCGGTCATTCCCGACAGTTTCCTGTATAATCTGAAATAATTCTGGAATGTGATTGTTGCAAGAGTTTTGCTTTCTCTTTCAACAGTTACGCCTTCCTTGGCTTCAATGGCCTGGTGCAGGCCCTCGCTGTACCTTCTTCCGTACATCAGTCTTCCGGTGAACTCATCCACTATAATAACTTCACCGTCTTTGACAACATAGTCTACATCCCTCTTCATCAGGCCATGGGCTTTCAATGCCTGGTTGATATGATGCGAAATGGCCATATTCTCAATATCCGAAAGATTGTCAACATGGAAAAATTCCTCGGCCTTGGCCACTCCTTTTGCGGTAAGTGTTGCTGTATGGGCTTTTTCGTCAACGACATAATCTGCATCTATATCATCATCAAGAGATTTATCATCTGTTTCGGTAAAAACCTTTTTTTTCAGCCTTCTGACAAAGGCATCGGCCTGATGGTATAAATCGGTGGATTTGTCTCCCATACCCGATATTATTAAAGGTGTACGGGCTTCGTCAATCAATATCGAATCCACTTCGTCAACAATTGCAAAATTGTGGCCTCTCTGGACCATATGCTCGAGGTATACCACCATATTGTCCCTTAAATAGTCAAACCCGAATTCATTGTTTGTACCATAGGTTATATCACAGGCATAAGCCTGCCTTCTTTCATCATTATCCAAACCGTGAACTATAACTCCGACACTTAAGCCAAGGAACTGGTATACTTTGCCCATCCATTCGGCGTCGCGTCTTGCGAGGTAATCATTTACCGTAACTACGTGTACACCTTTTCCTTCAAGTGCATTAAGGTATACGGGCAATGTAGCAACCAGGGTTTTACCCTCACCGGTTTTCATTTCGGCAATTCGTCCCTGGTGAAGAACAATGCCGCCAATAAGCTGAACACGGTAATGCCTTAATCCAAGAACCCTCCTTGATGCTTCCCGTACAACAGCAAAGGCTTCCGGAAGAATATCATCGAGTGTTTCACCATCCTGAAGCCTTTTTTTAAAATAAGGTGTCTTCGCTCTCAACTCTTCATCGGACAGCTTCTGCATTTCGCTCTCCAGAGATTCTATTCTGTCGACAAGAGGTTCAATTCTTTTAATTTCTCTATCGCTATGACTTCCAAATAATTTCTCCAGTAACTTCAATCTGTTTTATCGCTCCTTTCGGTCTCCTTAAGCCGTTCCAATACAAGGCGGTATCCATCCGCCCCATAATTCAGAGCACGACTTACCCTGCTGATTGTAGCTTCGCTGGCTCCGGTTTTATCATGTATTTCCTTATAAGTGTTTCCCTTATCCAGCATTTTAGCAACTTCAAGTCGCTGCGCGAATGCCTTGATTTCAGATACTGTGCCTATATCTTCAAAAAAACTGTAGCATTCTTCTTTTGTCTTTAAAAGGAGTATTGCTTCAAAGAGTTTATCAACCAATTCGCTTCGCAACTTATTGTTCAAAAAAATCACTCCATCAAGATATACTGCTTTTTTTAAAAAAAGTCTATTCTTTTCACGCAAAAAAACGAAGCATATATAATAGGATTTTGATTCAACAGGGTATGTTATAGGAATTTTCCCTTTATTGATTCATATTTTATCTAATTAGTAAACTTTAGTCAAACAGTATTCGACTTTGAGGCAGAGTCAATTTATTGCAGGGATCTGCAAAAGCTGTAAGGATAATAGTTTTGATTTCCCTTTTGCATTACCTCACAGTAACTTTATACACCAGCCATCTTTGCATCAGAATCCACCCGCTACAGGAAACACACCTGATTGCTTTGCTCCATGCCATCAAGGCATCCGTGGTTTGCAAGGATTTCAATAACCGACTTGCTGATACCTGCACGGGTTTTTAAGTCATCAATGGACAGGAACTTGCCGTTTTTCCTCGCTTCGGCAATATTTGACGCAGCGGCGGCACCAAGGCCCTGCAGGGCACTGAGAGACGGCAGTATACCTTTTTCTGTAATTTTAAATTTAGTGGCATCGGACTCATACAAGTCCACGGGCAGGCATTTGATCCCCCTGGCATACATTTCATTTGCCACTTCAAGTATGGTTAACAGGTTTTTCTCCTTTTGCGTCATTCCATTCCCTTTTTTCTCAAGCTCCTGCATCTCATACCGTATTCTGTCCTGTCCTCTCGAGATTATATCTGCATCAAACTCATCAGCCCTTACCGTAAAGTAAGTTACATAGAACGCCTCGGGGTAATAAACCTTGAACCACGCTATTCTGAAAGCCATCATTACATATGCGGCAGCGTGCGCTTTCGGGAACATGTATTTGATTTTCTTGCACGACTCAATATACCAGTTTGGCACGCCATGCTTTTTCATCAGTTCTTCATATTCAGGCTTCAAACCTTTTCCTTTCCGGACGTCCTCCATTATCTTAAATGAAGTTAACGGCTCAAGGCCATTTTTAATAAGATAAAGCATAATGTCATCACGGGTTGCCACAACATCAGCCAATGTAGCAATACCGCTTCTGATCAGGTCCTGTGCGTTATTAGCCCATACATCGGTACCGTGAGACAAACCTGAAATTCTTATCAGTTCCGAAAAAGTTGTTGGCTTTGTTTCCACCAGCATCTGGCGAACAAACCTGGTACCGAACTCAGGAATTCCATAGGTTCCCACAATGCTGCCGATATCCTCGGGAGAAACGCCTAATGATTCGGTGCTCCTGAAAAGTTCCATCGTCCTTTTCTCGCCAATTGGAATACTCTTCGGATCTATGCCTGTGATGTCCTGCAGCATGCGGATAACTGTAGGATCGTCATGGCCTAATATATCAAGTTTCAATATTCTTCCGCTTATTGAGTGGTAATCAAAATGCGTAGTTATTATATCGGATTCAGCATCGTCAGCCGGGCGCTGTATCGGGGTAAAATCGTAAATCTCCTTATTATGCGGAACAATCATTACTCCACCCGGGTGCTGCCCGGTAGTCCGTTTAATTCCGGTGCAACCTGCAACAAGGCGGTTAATCTCGGCATTCGTTGCAATTTTCCCCCGTTCGGAAAGATACCCTTTAACAAAACCATAGGCAGTTTTTTCTGCAACGGTGGCGATTGTTCCGGCTCTGAAAACATGACCCTCTCCAAAAAGCTCTTCTGTATACTTATGAGCATGCGGCTGGTATTCACCCGAAAAGTTCAGGTCTATATCCGGCTCTTTATCCCCATCGAAACCAAGGAAGGTTTCAAAGGGTATATCATAACCGTCTTTTATTAGTGGCTTGCCGCAATTAGGGCAATTCTTGTCGGGAAGGTCAAATCCACAGCCAACATTCTTGTCATCGGGGAACTCAGAATACAGGCAATTCCCGCACCTGTAATGGGCAGGCAGTGAATTAACCTCTGTAATTCCTGTAAGGTATGCCACAAAGGAAGATCCTACCGAACCTCGCGAGCCCACCAGATACCCGTCCTGCAATGACTTAGACACAAGTTTCTGCGCAATGATGTACATAACCGAGAAACCGTTTTTAATTATCGACTCAAGTTCCCTGTCCATTCTTTTCTGAACAATTTCAGGCAAAGGAGAACCATACAGTGACACAGCTTTTTTGACGGACATATTTTTTATATCTTCCTCGGCGCCGTCTATAAACGGGGGATATGTACCGTCAGGGATTGGCTGAACATTTTCCACCCAATCAGAAACAAGCTTTGGATTCTTCACAACAACTTCATAAGCGGTATCTTCGCCCAGATACGCGAATTCTTCAAGCATTTCATCTGTTGTACGGAAGAACAGCGGAGCCTGTTTATCGGCATCACTGTATCCCTGGCCTGCCTGAAGGATGCGCCTGAACACCTCATCCTCCCTGTCCAGGAAGTGGACATCACAAGTGGCAACAATAGGCTTATCAAGCTTATGTGCCAGGTCCACTATGCGCTTGTTTATTTCTTTCAGTTCTTCAAAACCAGAAACATACCCTGAATCAATTAAGAAACGGTTATTGCCCAATGGCTGTATTTCAAGGTAGTCATAATATGAAGCCAGTTTAACAAGCTCATCCTCATCTTTTCCATCCAGGATTGCCCGGTATATTTCACCTGCTTCGCAGGCACTGCCCAAAATAAGGCCTTCCCTGTATTTTTCCAGAATGGATTTTGGAACCCTTGGCCTCTTGTAAAAGAATTTCAGGTGACTTTCAGAAACCAGCTTATATAAGTTTTTCAGGCCGGTTTGATTTTTAACCAGTAAAACAGCATGGTACGTATCAGCATTTTTATAATCAATATTCCCGTTTGCATCTGTCTTATCCTCACCAAGGAGGTAGATTTCAACACCATAAATAACTTTAATCCCGTTCTTTTTTGCTGCCTCGTGAGCATCGGGATATGCCTGGACAACACCATGATCGGTTATGGCAATGGCAGTATGCCCCCATTTTGCAGCCCTGGCAATCAGTTCCTTAACCGGTGTCACCGCGTCCATCTGGCTCATCTGTGTATGCGCATGCAGTTCAACCCGTTTTTCAGAGGCGGTATCCATCCTCTCACTGACAGTTGTTTTTAAAATGCCCTTTGCCAGCATGGTCAGTTCTTTGCTGAACGTGTCAAACTGGGCATCACCATTGACATAAAACCACGAACCTGTTTTAATGTTTTCTTCAAGCAATTCCAACTGTTTATCGTTGGCAAAGCATTTAACCGTAATTGAACCGGTCAAATCGGTTATGTCAAAGCAGAATAAGGTTTTTCCGCTGTTCAGAAGGCGGCTTTCAACCCGTATGACCCTTCCCTTTACAGTAACCCGGCCCGAATCAATTGTAATTTCGCTCATGTTTACGATTTCTGCCCTGTTGAAATCTTTTCCATAAACCAAATCCGGGTTGTCTGACTTTGACTTTTTGCCTGCATTATAATTTGAAGTATCGGTTGATACATTTTTCTTTTCACTATCACTGCTTTCTGCCGTATAACTGATGACTTTCCTGATTGCTTCCTTCTCCAGCTCCATTCTCATTTTAAAATACTGATCACTTACATTATCCTCTTCAGGCGGATCTATAAACTCTACCGCAATATCCTTGTCGAAACAGGCTTTAATATAACTTTCGAGGTATTTATCACATTTGCCTGATTTCAAAATAGTTTTGGATGCGGTCTTAAGATGAATCTTAAGCTTTCCTCCATCCAATTCAAAATCCGAATCCTTCATCAGAACTTCATAATGCTTTGATTTCGACGCAACAACCTGAAAAAGATAATCCTTGCAGAAATCAACAAATTCGGAATTGATTCTGTCTATTTTAAAACATGGTATTATACTGACCGAAGTATTAAAAAACCGGCTTAAAATCTTTTCCAGTGAACAAACAGACTGCCTTTTCACCAGACATGGCATATCAAGGCTTATTTGTACCTGACCTGTTGACTTTATGAACACAAGTTTTGACACCATTGCATTTTCAAAGGTCTCACTTAACATTGTGTCCAATCCAACGTCACTGAACATATCACAAAATTTCTGCGGTTTTTCTGTTGTATATCCCATGCAGTATCCCTCGTAAGAAATTTCTTGATAACTTTTACCTTCTATTTTATCACATGAGCATTACTATTACAAACCGGCACAAATTTACATGATGTGCAATAAAAAGAGCTTCCCTGCTGAATAAAGCACGGGTTTAATAGATAATTCAATTCCTACATGCGGGAAAAAAAACTATGGTTGTGGAAAAAGTGCAAGGTCTGTTCCTTCCGTCACTCGCTTATTGACACCAAATATTTCCGGATATTATAATACTTAAATTAGACGGTTTACTGCAGCAAAACTCAGAAAAGTTCCTACCGCACCATTTACTGTTGGCCTGACAGCGTTTTGGTATTTGCCGGGCTGTTTCTTTAGCTGTTTATATAATGGGCTGGCAGCTAAAACTATATATCAACCAGGATACCGTTCTGAAACTGAACCCGGAAAGGAGGTCTTGACATGCAGTGCCAAGAAATTGCTCACCGTTTGGATACTTCTCATGTTGTAAGACGGATAACCCGCCGAAACGTTGCAACGGATTTTCCGCTGCGCCCATGTCAGCTTCATTTGTTTGGATACGCCAGGAAAAATAAACGTAGTGCTTTTCAAATTCCGATATCATGTATTTCCTCTGAACAATTGCACTGCGCAAAGAGTTAAAACTGAAAGAAAGAAGGAATATACACATGATTAGAAAACTGCTTCCTTTTGCGAAAAAATACTGGGTATATGCTGTTCTTGCACCATTGAGCATTATTTGCGAAGTTATACTTGAAGTTAATATTCCACGTATTATGGCTAAAATTGTGGACATAGGAATTCTGAATAAGGATTTGAATTATATTACCAAAATGGGCATCCTTATGATCCTGATGGCCGTTTTTTCGTTGTTTTTCGGAGCACTGGCTGCCCGTCTTGCCTCTGTAGCCGCTACGGGCTTTGCAAAGGAAGTCAGGCGGGGCTTGTTTTATAAAATACAGGATTTTTCATTCTCAAACATAGATAAGTTCAGTACGGCTTCACTTATTACAAGACTGACAACCGATGTCAGCAACGCCCAGATGACTTTTATGATGATGATTCGCATGATGATTCGTGCTCCAATGATGCTTGTTATGGCAACTGTTATGGCAGTGTCATTGAATGCAAGGCTTTCTGCCATTTTCCTGTTTGCAATACCCATACTTGCTTTATCGTTATATATAATAGCAAAGAATGCTTATCCACGATTTAAAATAATGCTACAGAAATATGACAAGCTGAATGCAATAATCCAGGAAAACCTGATCGGAATACGTGTTGTAAAAGCATTTGTACGCGGGGACTATGAAAATGAAAAATTCTGCGATATAGCAGATCAGGTGCGCCAGACACAGATAAAGGCAGAGAAAATCGTTTTATGGAACATGCCGATCATGCAGTTCATTATGTATGGCTGTATGCTTGCGGTAGCATGGTTTGGCGGAAATCTCATCATCTCGGGCGATATGCAATCAGGCCAGCTGATGGGGTTCATAAGCTATATAAGCCAAATCCTTATGTCACTGATGATGATAGGCATGATATTTGTAATGTTTGTTCTGACCCGTGCTTCATTAATGCGAATTAATGAAGTATTTGATGAGAAAATTGACATCGTGGAAAAAGAAAATAGAATTACTGAAATAAAAGACGGCTCGGTATCTTTTAATAATGTTTCCTTCAGTTATGTGGGGAAAGATGGAACCATGGTGCTTGAAAACATAAACCTTAATATAAAACCGGGTGAAACAGTGGGAATCATAGGTGGAACGGGTTCAGGCAAAACAACTCTGGTACAGCTCATTCCCAGGCTGTATGACGTAACAGAAGGAAGTGTAACTGTAGGAGGTGTGGATGTCCGCGACTACAGCATCTCCCACCTGCGTGACGCGGTGGCTGTGGTTCTTCAGAAAAATGTTTTATTCTCGGGTACCATCAAGGAAAATCTTAAATGGGGAAATGAAAATGCCACTGACGAAGAAATTATCGAAGCATGCAAAATTGCACAGGCTCATGATTTCATCATGTCCTTCCCTGACGGTTATAATACTGTACTTGGCCAGGGAGGTGTAAATGTTTCGGGTGGACAAAAACAGCGTCTTTGCATTGCGCGGGCACTGCTTAAAAGGCCAAAAATCATAATACTTGATGACAGTACAAGTGCGGTTGATACGGCAACCGACAGCAGAATCCGGGCTGCACTCAGGAGCGAGGATTTGTTCACAAGGATATACAAAAACCTGCAGTCTGAAAAAATAACCACAATTATTATTGCCCAGCGTATTGCTTCGGTAATTGACGCTGATAAGATTATTGTCATGGATGACGGTAAGATTAACGCAATAGGAACTCATGAAGAGCTTCTTATGAACAATGCAATTTACAGGGAAGTTTACGAATCACAGCAAAAGGGGGTTGTTGAAAATGCCGGGGCCTAGAAACATTAAGCATGGTCATGCCTTAAAGCCAAGGGATACAAAAAGGGTAATCAAGCGAATATTGGAATATATGAAACCTTACAAAATTCAGCTTACACTTGTTATGTTGCTTGTTTTGGTAAGTTCCGGGGCTTCTATTGCCGGTACGTACTTTTTGAAGCCGCTGTTTAACGACTATATTGTTCCCTTTATTGGGCAGCAAAACCCCGATCTTTCAAATTTTCTCAGAGTTATAGGAATAATGGCAGTAATCTATACAGCCGGTGCTGCTGCAACATATGGGTATAACCGTCTTATGCTTAATATTTCAACAGGAACATTGTATAAAATGCGTACCGATATGTTCAAGCATATGCAAGCCCTGCCAATCAAGTATTTTGATACGCATACCCACGGCGAGCTGATGAGCCGTTATACAAACGATATTGATGCTCTCAGGAACATGCTCTCCCAAAGTTTTGTGCAGCTGTTTTCTTCAGGCATTACCGTTATAGGTGTATTCATTGCCATGCTTGTTTTAAGCCCGGTTTTGACCCTTGTAGTTGTTGGTATGCTGTTTTTAATGATATTCGCGATTAAAAAGCTTGGAGCCCAGAGCGGCAAATATTTCAGGGAACAGCAGATCGCCATCGGCAAAGTTAACGGATATATTGAAGAAATGATAGAAGGCCAAAAAGTTGTGAAAGTATTCAATCATGAGGCTAAATCAAAAGACGAGTTCGACAAACTTAATGAAGAACTGTTTGAAGCATCAAAAGGGGCGCACTCCTTCTCAGGCATGCTAAGGCCTATAATGGGTAATCTGTCATACATCCATTATTCCATCACTGCCATTATAGGTGCGATTCTGGCAATAACAACCGGATTTGATTTAGGCTCATTGGCATCTTTCCTGCAATACACCCGTTCATTTTCCCAGCCTATCACACTAATGTCCGAACAGTTCAATACCATCCTGATGGCTTTAGCGGGTGCAGAACGTATATTTGACCTGCTTGATGTAAAGCCGGAAACAGACGACGGCAATGTAACCCTGGTAAACGCCGAGATAGATTCAAAAGGCAAACTTACAGAGGCGAACCGCCGTACCGGCTTATGGGCATGGAAAGTTCCTGACGGCGACCATGTGAAGTATATCCAGCTAAAAGGAGATATACGTTTTTCAAATGTTGTTTTTGGGTACGAAGAGAACAAAACGGTATTAAAAGGAATTACCCTGTATGCAAAACCGGGGCAGAAAATTGCATTTGTCGGATCAACCGGAGCGGGCAAAACCACCATAACAAACCTTATTAACCGGTTTTACGATATTTCCGACGGCGAAATTTTATACGACGGCATAAATATTAAAAATATAAAAAAGGCCGATTTAAGACGTTCTTTGTCAATGGTACTGCAGGATACACATCTTTTTTCGGGTACTGTAATGGAAAATATCCGTTATGGCCGGCTTGATGCGACGGACGAAGAGGTTATAGAAGCAGCCAGGTTCGCGAATGCCGACTCATTCATAAGGCACCTTCCTGATGGCTATAACACTATGATAACTGCTGACGGAATGAACTTAAGCCAGGGACAAAGGCAGTTGCTCGCAATAGCACGGGCCGCTGTTGCAGATCCGCCGGTTCTAATCCTGGATGAAGCAACCAGTTCGATAGACACCAGAACAGAAGCGCTTATTGAAAAAGGTATGGACCGGCTTATGGAAGGAAGAACCGTGTTTGTTATTGCCCATAGGCTATCCACCGTTAGGAATGCCAACGCTATTATGGTTATTGAAAACGGCGAAATCATAGAACGCGGCAGCCATGAAGAACTAATTGAACAACACGGAAGATATTATCAGCTATACACAGGCATGTTTGAATTGTCTTAATGCTCCTGGCTTACGGCAAGGGACAGGGACTTTCGCTGACAGCAGTTAACCGCAAAGCCCCTGTCCCTTAGTTTTTATTTTCCAATGTCCCTTTCCCTATATACTTGGTTATCAGTTCATATACCACAGAAGCAGCAATAAAGAACGAAGGCATTATAAAATACCTGTAACGCGTCTGAATTTCTATAAAAACATATGTCATGTAGTTTACCAGAACCAAAGCAATAAAGAAACAAGCCCTGTGTTTCGCTGAAACCGGGGGCATCCACAGGAGAATACAGGCTGCAGTAAATAAAATATGCAATAGTATGTATATGGATTTATCAAAGTATATAATATGGTTAATAGCTTGTTCGTATGTAAGATCGCCGGTTTTTTCCCAAAAAGGCCTGTCCTTCTGTATGTGCATTAACGACCATGAAGCGCTTTCCATGTTGGCCCACATAGATTTAGTCTTTTCCCATAAAAACAAAGGTATGTTTTTACATTCCCTGAGTGAAGCGGATATTAATTTTTTTGCTTCATTAAACCGCTGATTCGGGTCTTTAATTGATATTATGTAAGAATTCTTATCAGTATATGTTCCGTTTGACCCGGTATCCAAACCCAATACAAACTTCCATTCAGGGCAGTTGTTCGAAATGCCGTAAGGCGCGGCACCCGTAGCTTTAAACAATACAGAGGAAAGCCCCGTAAGAACTACAAAAACAACTAATATTAAAAGCATTTTTGATAAAGCAACCTTTACATTGAAATCAGCACAAAGGCTTAATAAAGTATGGACAATCATCGCAGCAAGTATCAAAACCGCTTCGGGACGCATCAGATTTCCCAGGAATAAAAACAGGCCTGAGAGCAGTACACCGGCCCAGGATCGGTTCACAAGGTAGAAATACATACTTAACAAAAAAAACATAAGAGATATGTGCTGATTGGTAAGAACAGAAGAAAGCAAGATCGGAGCAGGATAGACTGAATATAGGACCGCAGAGATAAATGCAGCACGGGAATTGGTGCATTCCCTGGCTAGCAGGTAAATCATCAGATTCGTAATAACCATAAAAGCTACATTCAATAATTTTAATGCAGAATCTGCTCCAAACAGTTTTAGAATTAAGGCTTCATAATAGACAAAAGGAATCAGATAGCCCCAGTTTGAAAAGAACGGAATATCAATCCAGGTTCGATCCCCTGAAATTATACCTTCTGCCGCATTATACATTAATAAAAAATCACCGCTTACAGGTGTTTGTACGAGTATGATAAAACATAAGCGGGGGATAAGGCTGATAATCAGTATTGACATTATGTACAGTTTTTCGGGCATATTGAATTTCGCCAAATAGAGCATGAATCCAATAACGGCGGTGATTATAGCCAGATATGCGAATACAATCAATGTACCGGCTGTTATGACAACTTCAATATTTTGGTACAGAACAATAACTGACAATAATATAGCACACAGTATTATAAATTTTAAGAAAATATCAGCAGCACGGCATGCCGAATCTGTCTTCCCCAATGATTTAATAGTAATCTCTCCTTACTTATAATGTTAACATGTTAATATATAATATTATATCATAATATTACCTAATAAAGCAATTGTATGGAAAACAGACGAATAAAAGCCAAAAAACACCTCTGACCCCTTGTCTTTTCCGATTTTAACAAGAGTGGACTTTCCCGCCCCATTTGGCCCCAACAGCCCGAGAATTCCGTGGTGATGTCAATTCTGAAGTTTTTTAGCGCGTGAATATTACCACTGTAAGTTTTGATAACATCTCTTAAGGATAATTGCAGCAATGGTAATTACCTCCTTTATATATTAATTCTGCCACATTATGTTATGTTCACAATAAGAACAGATAAAAAAGGACAGGGATCTGCGCATCATGCCCAGTCCCTGTCCCTTTGTATTTCTTTGGTTATTCTACTTTTCCTATTTCAGTGAACGGGAAGATTCTGAATATTACTCTTCCTGCTATTTTGCTTTCATCTATCGGCCCAAAGGTCCTGCTGTCCTTGCTGGCTCCTGGGAGACGGTTATCGCCAAGGACATAAATACAGTTTTCGGGGACCACCATATCACTGAATTCCCCTGTTGCAAAAGTATCCCCGCCGCTTGTATAGTTTTCGTCCAGCATTTGACCGTCTACATAGACTTTTCCGTCCTTAATCTCAACTCTTTGACCTTCGGTTGCAATTACCCGCTTTACGGCATAAGTTTTGCCCTTGCCTAGTAAATCGGGTATTTTTACCACAACAATATCCCCCTGCTTAATTTGACCATACCTCAGTGTAAGCTTTTCTATGACCAGGATATTGTTGTCCTTTAATGTCGGCAGCATTGAGTTTCCCTTCACCATGGTAAACTGGCCTATGTAATTTATGATTACCAAAGTTATAACAATGGCCAGTGCAATATGCACCAGCCAGTCAATTATTTCTTTCTTCAATGCATCATTTTTCATTATCATTTATCACCGATTGAACGTGCAATTCTTTCAGTTGCTTTTCATCAACAAAATCCGGAGCACCTGTCATAAGGCATGAGGAGTTCTGAACCTTCGGGAATGCAATAACATCGCGTATTGAATCACATTTTGCCATAAGCATAACCATTCTGTCCAAACCAAAGGCCAGGCCGCCATGAGGCGGTGTTCCGTATCTGAAAGCCTCCAGAAGGAAGCCGAACCTCTCCTGGGCTTCCTGTTCAGAAAGACCAATAATTTTAAACATCTTTCTCTGGAGTTCCTGATCGTGGATACGGATGCTTCCGCCACCCAGTTCAACCCCGTTTAAAACAATATCATAGGCTTTTGCACGTACTTTTATGGGATCGGTTTCCAATAACGGAATATCCTCATCCATTGGTGCTGTGAACGGATGATGTTTTGCAACCCAGCGATTTTCTTCTTTATCATATTCAAGAAGAGGGAATTCGGTCACCCAAAGGAAATTTGCCTTGTTTTCATCAAGCAGGTTAAGTTTCTGGGCAATTTCCAGGCGCAGGTGCCCAAGTGACTCGAAAACAACTTCATTTGAAGAATCTGCCACAAAGCAGATAAGGTCTCCGGGTTCTGCCTGAACTTTATCAAGAAGCTGTTTTACCTCATCCTCGGTTAGGAATTTTGTGAACGAAGACCTTAAATTACCTTCTTCAACGGCAATCCAGGCCATTCCTTTTGCTCCGTACGTCTTGGTTACCTCTGTTAATGCATCGATTTCCTTCCGTGAAAATTTTGCACCACAGCCTTTTGCGTTTATCGCCCTTACACTTCCGCCGCCTTCAACAGCGCTGGTAAAAACCTTAAAGCCGGAATTTTTAACTATTTCGCTTACGTTCACAAGTTCAAAGCCAAAACGGGTATCGGGTTTATCC
>DATCKN010000063.1:0-56505 GCA_036562185.1 Thermoclostridium sp. | reverse complement strand
ACTTTAATGCGCGCAGCTGCAAAAACATACGGATGGAATCTGAACTATGGCGGTATTGCCCTGATGTGGCGCGGCGGATGCATTATCCGTTCCAGGTTCCTCGGCAAGATTAAAGAAGCTTTTGACAGGAATCCCGAGCTCACAAACCTGTTATTGGATCCGTTCTTTAAGGAAAGAGTGGAAAAAGCTCAGGATAGCTGGAGAAGGGTTACATCAATTGCATTAACCAATGGTATACCTGTTCCGGCATTTACGTCAGCATTGTGTTATTATGACGGATACAGGAGCGAAAGACTGCCGGCTAACCTGCTGCAGGCACAGCGGGATTATTTCGGTGCCCATACCTATGAAAGGGTTGACAAAGAAAGAGGAGTATTCTTCCATACCAACTGGACCGGTGAAGGTGGAAGCACCTCTGCTTCAACATATAATGTATAAAGTCCGGTGAATGGAGTAAAAAATTAAAATATCGCTGATTCGCAATAACCTTAATGTGTACTTTAAAAACTTAATGGCTGAATTCAAAGCATCCCCTTTCCGGCATTTGTGTTTTCGGAGCCTGTAAATTCTTTAAGTGCAAAGGCTATTGTGCGATGCCTGAAACAGAAGCTTCACTTGCAAGAGCTGTGTAGTCCGGCCTTAAGCAGGCAGGACTTGCAATAGGAAGTATATATACCCGTTCCGATGTAAGTTTCCTTGCATTGCACAATAGCCATACCGGTACGGCAGCAAAACAGGTATGGGCAATGTTGCATACGGGGGATGCTGCGGGTTTATCAGTCTTGTTAAATTTCGGTATATCGGTGAAATTTTGCGAATTAGCCAATAAGCCAATAAGGATGGTTAGTATGAAAGATATAATAAAAACTGCAAATTCAAATAATGGTGTAACAAATGAAGAACTTCAGTCTATCCTTGATGATGTGTTAAACGAAGCCGGTAAAAAGCCTTTGAAGAAGATTTTGCTGCTTCCTCCTGATTTTACACGCATGCATTCAGGGGCGGGAAAAATAACTGCAATGATTTATTCAAAGCTTAAGGATACGGTACAGGTGGACATCATGCCGGCATTGGGTACTCATGATCCCATGTCAAGAGAACAGATCGATGCTTTCTTTGAAGGAGTGGTGCCCTTTGACAAGGTTATTACACATAACTGGAGGGAAGATGTAGTCCGAATCGGCGAGGTACCTGCAAGTTTTGTGTCAGAAGTATCCGAAGGCCTTATAAACAATCCTGTCCCGATTGAAATAAACAAGCGCCTATTGGATCCTTCATATGACCTGATCCTGTCAATTGGCCAGGTTGTTCCTCACGAAGTTGTCGGGATGGCAAATTATACAAAGAATTTACTGGTAGGATGCGGCGGTAAGGATACGATAAACCACAGCCATATACTGGGAGCTGTTTTCGGGATGGAACGTATTATGGGCAAGGATCATTCTCCTGTCAGAAAAGTTTTTGACTATGCCCAGGAGCATTTTTTGAATAATCTTCCATTAGTTTATATATTAACCGTAACCACAGCTTCCCATGACGTGGTAAAAATTGAAGGCGTTTTTGCAGGCAACAGCAGAAAGGTTTTTGAAGCGGCTGTTGAACTTAGCCGTGAAAAGAATTTAATATGGCTTGACAAGCCCATTCAGAAGGCAGTAGTATACCTTGATCCAAGGGAATTTAAGAGCACGTGGCTTGGAAATAAGGCCATATACCGCACCCGTATGGCAATGGCTGACGGCGGCGAACTTATCATTCTGGCGCCGGGTGTAAAAAAATTCGGAGAAGATGAGAATATTGACAAATTGATCAGAAAGTACGGATATAAGGGCAGGGAAAACACCCTGAAAAAATACAATGAAAATGCCGACCTCCAGGAAAACCCGTCAGCAGCCGCTCATTTAATCCATGGCTCAAGTGACGGGAGGTTCACCATCACATATGCTGTCAGGCATTTGACACGGGAAGAAGTGGAGGGTGTAGGGTTTAACTACATGCCATATGAAGAAGCCGAAAGGAAATATAAGCCCGAAGGCATTACCGATGGTTATTATGAAGGCAGCGAAGAAACATACTTTTATATATCAAATCCTGCACTGGGGCTTTGGTCTGTTAAAGGAAAATAAACTGATGCCGGACATAACCTTAATATTGAACAGAGAGAGTTTGCATATTATTGTGCAAACTCTTTTTTAATGCGATTACCCGAACTGAAACCGTTCAAAAACTTATTTGTGCAGCTGTATGTATTCGGTAGGAGATACGAACATTATCCGCTTAAATGCTCTCCGGAATGTACTTGCATTGTTGTAGCCTGATTGCTGGGCAATTTCGTCCACCGATAATCGCTCATCGAGTAAAAGTGAGGAAGCATGCTTGATTCTTAAATTCTCCAGGTAATGGCTGAAGTTCTCACCGGTCTGTTCCTTAAAAAACTGGGAGAAATAACTTTCGGACAGGTTGAACTTTTGGGACAGGCTGGCTACACACAGGTTCGGGTCTGTGAAATTGCTCTGGATATACTTTAATATTTCTTTCTTAAGTTTTTCATTACGGCTCTTTTTATTAGAAGACAGTGTAGTGCAGATTTTCTTGTATTCAGCCTTCAGCGCATTATAATACTGCTCGAGGTTACCTGTGCTGATGGCGTTTTCTATTGATTCCATATCAATGTCGGTTTTCAGTTCCATGGACAATTTCACCAGCGTAGCACATAGATCATTTAACAGCACTGATTTCATCTGATCGGATATATTCTTATTGCTGATGGTGTTAAGATACAGGTTGCCCAACAATGGTTTCAATTCTGACCAGTTACCCGATTTCGTAAAGGTGATTATCAGGGTTTCAAAATCATTTGTGTAATAATAACCGGCATTGTTGCTGCCCAAATCCTGATACCATATTACCGTGTCCTTCCTGTTCTGGTTCATGACATAATCCGCCGCATAGGTTGCTTCTTTCATCGACAGATGAATGTCCAGCAGGTTATCATAAAGATTGCCGATACTGATAATGGGCATGATGGTAAAGTTCGTCATAAAGATGTGGTTTACCTCGTTGATAATATTGTTTAAATGGTACTTGTAATCAGTGTTGTTCTCGAATACCAGTATAACGGCAATCTCATTCGGATCCAGGATGTGAACATATCCCCTGCTTCCTGATGCATCAGTCAGTGTCTTATCCAGGGCAAGGCGGTAAATATCCTGTTCCAGTGAAATTTCATCGTTGACCAGCTGATTCATGGAATGGATCCGAACCAGCATTACTACATAGTAAGAACCTTTTTGCTCAATATCCAGATATTTTCTGGCAACATCCAGGTCATTCTGATTTTTCAGTTCGCCTTTCAATAATTTCTCAAAGTAAATGATTCGAAGATGATTGTACTGGCTAACAATGGAGTTCTTCATATAGTTGTTGTCATTTATGATCCCCTGGATTGTCTCCATAAGCTGGTTAAGCTCATTTTTCCGGTAGATGTTTATATTAAGCCCCTGCCCGGGAAATAACCCCAATAAATTATGGATGGGCTGTGTGTTTTTGTACGAAAGGTATACAGAGACTGATATCCCGATAATTAATGCAATAATTAATATGGCTACAGAGATGTTCCTGAAACCGTTCAAATCTTCTGTAACATTATACAATGGAAAGATGGATACGAAAAGCCAGGGCATATAAGATGATTTTGTATATACCGCCAGCATATCCCTGCCATCGATTTTGGTGACCGTATGCCCCTCAGCCTGGACATTCAGCTTAACCAGCTGATGGCTTAATTCCGGGTTTGTGGATATAATAATCTGGTTGTTTTCATCCAGAATGTATGCCCACCCACCGTTTTCGGCCACACTGTTGTTCAGCATTTTCCGGAGCTCAGAAGCATCAAACAGATAGGCAATAACACCTTCATACTTATTTGAAAAATCCGAGCCCAATCCGACCGGCATGGTATACAGCAAGGTAATGTATTCGCCTTTGTTGCCGTTTACGGTAATATTCTGGCTGGGCAACGTCTGACGGAAATGGTATTTTCCAAAATAAATTTCATACCATTGATCGTAATCAATATTTTCATAATTAAAATAATTTGTATAAAAGTCATTGAAGTCAAAACTTGCAAATCGTTTGGCGAATACAGATTTATTGTTATTCTTGTTTAAAAGCAGATACACTTTATCATTTGTATGAATACTTTCAAAATTAAGATTATTATTCAGAAATTCAAAAAACTCAAAGAACCAGTACATGGTGGAAGAACCTTCGGAAGGATTATCCAGGTTGATAATCCTGCGAAGCTCTGGTTTTTGGCTCAGGTTCAGAATATTGTTGTCAATATAGATAAACTCCTGTTCCAGCAAGTCTTTTATGCTGTTCAGGTTAGTGGATGTAAACCTGATGGAATCTTCCCGCATAATACTGACAGCCTTGTTGTAAACAGGCCCAGAGACAAGAAAAGGTACAATCAGTATCATTAAGTATGAGATCATATATTTTTTAAAATTCTTGCTTTTTAACAAGTTCATAATTTTACCTCATTGAAATGGTCTGAATTCCAACATAAAATGCAGATGGAAAAACACCATATCCCCGGATATATTGTTTCAACTGTAACAGGCAAGGGTAAACCGGCCCGTTAAGGGTATTTTCAACGACAATCAGATAAATTTGTGAAACAAAATTTTTATGTAAAAAGTGCAAATAGAGCATATTATAATGAAATTTAACCAGTAAAACTCCACAAACAATTATAGTATAAGCTAAAATTACTGACAAGGGATATTATGAAAATTATATGTCATATCAGCCATAAATCCTTTAGTTTTTATCGGGCAATTTATTAAAAAGCGCGCAAATTTTTAGATGAATAATCTCTGAAACACCGCTGTTTTCTAGGTTTTTTAATTTTCTTAGATATATGCCCATGGTACGAGGTATTGTTTGTTGATTATCACTAAAAAACCAATTATCCTAAAATATGCCGCAGGGAAATTTTAATTCCAGTTAGTGATAAGCTTTAGGCTTATAAAATAAAAATCCTTACTTATCAGATACAAACAAGCGGAATGGAGGTCGCAAATTTGCATCGTGCAGAACAATTTACAGTAAAAAATAAAACTGACGGTTCATTGAAAAGCAGGTTTAAAAATTTGATGATACAGATATACAAGACGAGGTATCTTCAACTTCTTGCTTTACCCGGGCTGGTATATTTTATAATCTTTCAGTATATCCCGATGTACGGGATACTGATGGCTTTTCAGAATTATAAAATTCGTAATGGCATTTGGGGCAGCGAATGGGTATGGTTTGATCAGTTTATAAAGTTTTTTAAGCATCCCTATTTCTTTAGATTGATCAGAAATACCGTACTTATTAATGTTTACCAGATAATTTTTGTATTCCCGATTCCAATAATATTTGCTTTGTTATTGAATGAAATCAAAAATAAATTCTATAAGAGATTTGTACAGACTGTAAGTTATCTGCCGCATTTCATTTCTCTGCCGGCCATTATAGGTATGATGGTTATGATGCTGTCTCCTAACGGTGGCATGGTGAATAATATAATCCAGGCATTAGGCGGAGAACCCATATACTTCCTGACCGAACCCGGATGGTTCAGGCCATTGTATATTATAAGCGATATCTGGACCAGTACAGGTTGGAGTGCTATCATTTATATTGCCGCATTATCCAATGTTAACCAGGAATTATATGAAAGTGCTACTATTGACGGGGCTAAACGCTGGCAGAAAATGATCCATATTTCAGTTCCTGCGATATCTCCTACCATTATTATCATGCTGTTGCTGAACATCGGCAAACTGTTAAGCCTTGGGGCGGAAAAGGTACTTCTTCTGCAGACGCCTCTTACCTATGAAACATCTGAGGTAATCAGCACGTTTGTTTACCAGCGTGGCCTTGTATATTCAGAATACAGTTTTTCAACGGCAGTGTCGGTGTTTAATTCGGTTATCAACATTATGTTGCTGTATATAGCCAACACAATTGCCCGTAAGCTTACTGAAACAAGTTTGTGGTGAGGGGGGATTTTCCGTGGTTGAAGACAGATCTTTATCGTCCAGGGTATTGGATGTTGTTGTACATACATCAATGATTTTCATGCTTGTGGTAACGTTGTATCCTGTATTAAATGTATTGGCATCTTCGCTCAGCAGCAGTGCGGCCAATGATGCAGGCATTGTAACTATTTATCCCATAGGGCTTACATTCGATAATTACCGGATGATTCTTGAGGCAGGAAAAGTACCAAAGGCCTTTGTAAATTCAGTTATTTATACCGTTGTCGGAACAACGGTAAACCTTCTGATGACTTCCTCGTTTGCTTATGCATTGTCGAGAAAACACCTTGCATTGCGTAAATTCTATATGACCGTTGCGATTATTCCCATGTATTTCTCGGGCGGGCTGATTCCTACATTCCTTCTTGTGAAAAACCTGGGATTGTATAATAGCATGTGGGCACTGATTTTACCCGGAGCAATCAGCATTACAAATTTCATCATCATGAGAACGTTCTTTCAGGGGCTTCCTGCCGAGCTGGAAGAAAGTGCGGCCCTTGATGGCGCAAATGACTTTCAAATCCTGGTTAAAATAATACTGCCGCTTTCAAAAGCGGTGTTTTTTACCATAGGTTTGTACTATGCCGTTGGCCACTGGAATTCGTGGTTCAGTGCAATGATTTACTTCAAAGATTCATCCAAATATCCGCTGCAGATGATACTGCGAGAAATGATAATAGCAGCAAACTCCATGAAGGATGCTGCAAGCAGTGATGACTTTAACACTGCGGCCGACATTGTCAATCTTAATGTAAAAGGATTAAAATATGCAACGCTGTTTATATCCATGTTTCCCATGCTCATGGTTTACCCCTTTATCCAGAAGCATTTCATAAAGGGTGTCATGATGGGCTCACTGAAAGGATGATCATTCGGTGAATCGCCGAATAATCAGTATAAAGTGAAAAATCTGAAAGGAAGGGATTAAATTGAAAAAACGTTTTTTGTCTTTAGCATTAGCTATGATATTGATGGCTTGTGCATTTGCCGGCTGCGCGCAGAAAGGTCAGCAGGCCAGCTCCGTGCCAACAGCCGCTCCGACACAACAAGCCGGCGGAGAAGCAGCTCCTGAAGATAAATATGCAAAGGAGCTGACCATTACCGTGGCAAGGCGCGGTGACTCAAGGGCGGTTGAGGAAGACTTGTTCTCTCCTTATGTTAAGGAAAAATTCAATATCGTATTTGAAATAACCGACATCAATAACAATGACTTTGTAACCAAGATGAACCTGCTGCTGGCTTCCGGCGAGGCTCCTGACATCAATCTGGACCAGCGCCCCGAATTCATGCTCAATGAATGGATACAGGCAGGCTACTTCCGCGGCTATACCCAGGAAGAAATTAAGAATCTGATGCCTAATTATTATGCGCAATACACCGAAGAGGAATGGAAATCCATCTGGCCGGCCATAAGCTATTCCGACGGCAAGAGTTATTACTTCCCCAGCAGGAGAGCTAATTCCATCGATATGGCATGGCTGTACAGAGAAGATATTTTTAACAAACTGAACCTTAAATTCCCCACAACCACCGATGGTTTGCTTGAAGTGATGAGAACTCTGAAGAAAGAAACAGGTAAAGTTCCGTACGTATCAGCCAACTCAGGTGACGTGCTGTGGGCATTTACAGGTTTCCTGCAGGTATTTGGAATTCCTGAACTGGCTCCAAGAGAATTGTCCTACGTGGACCCGGTATCAGGTGAATTTGTTCCATATGCATTTACTACTGATACATTCCGTCAGCATGTTATTTTCATGAACAAGCTTTATGAAGAGGGCTTGATTTGGCAGGAATTTGCCACCGGTACTACCGACCAGGTAAATGCCACAATTTCACAGGGTAACCACATGATAGCATGGAGCTATCCTTCAAAGATTGAAAGCGAATTGAACAGGCTGTCAAGGAACGAAAATCCTGAAGCAAGCTGGGTATGGGCCAAGGATATGCCTTCGAGCAATCCTGAGAGAGCTACATACTTCAAAGCGAACCCGTACTATAATGCAAGTGGCGTTGGGTTCTCGGCAGATGCTTCTGATGAAGTTATTGAAAGATACATGGCCTTTATGGACTGGTTGCACACCGATGAAGGTATGGTCTTCAGGACATATGGAATTGAAGGTGTAACCTACAGGAAGGAGGGCAATAACTATGTATTCATGGATCATATGACTTCTCCTTTAAAATCCGAAGGAAAGACATTGACCAACTACGGGTTTGTAACAGGAGGCAGGCAGCACCCGAATCTGAATGAATATTACTATCCGTATCTCACCGAACTGGAAAAGACGTTCTTTAACCGCAAAGGTTATTATCACTTCATCTCTCCTGTTATGGCATATACTGATGAAGAAAGCAGCGAGCTGGCAGATATTACAACAAGCCTGCAGCAAACTGCGAGAGAATATTATGCGAAGTTCATCATGGGCCATTTGGATGCTGAAGACGACAAAGAATGGGAAAACTATGTAAGTACCATGAAGAAATTAGGTCTTGATCGCTTCTGCGAAATAAGAACGACAGCTTACGAAAGAAGCAACAGATAATTGAATTAATATGTTCCTTCCCTCCTCCTGTAAGGAAATAGGAATATAATTACAAAAAGAGTTTGCATTAAAACCAATGCAAACTCTTTTTTACGTGCGCGAACTTGACGGTGAAAGCCCGTTACGGGGGTTGATATCGCCAACCGCTGGCCAAAAGCAAGGGTGCCCATCGTGAGGTGAAATCTGAAGGAAGCCGGAAACTTTATTTTAAAATTAAAGCGTCAAGATGCCCGTCATCCCTTGAAATGTAAATCTCATTACCTGAGACATATATAACGCTTGGCGTATCATCGATGATCGGAATGTCAAGGTAGGGATATACCGGCAAATTATAATCATCTACCTGGTACAGATACTCACCCGGATCCGGGTTTAATACGTGAATTTCGTCATTGCTGACAATTACCAGCCGATTTTGAATAATAAGCGGACTGTAGGCTTCCGGCGGGTCAAAAGAATAGCCGACATCCCAGAGCAAATCCGAGGTATCCAGTGAAATACATTTAATTTTCTCAGGGGTTGTGTAAATCAGTTTATTCTGATGGACCACCGCCCCCAGTAACGTATCGTTTTTTGAGAACAATTCCTTTTTCTGTGAGTTTGAATATAACGAGAACGATTTTGAGATTAAATTGCCGTTGTCTTTTTTTTCATATGATTTAATTATTGAAAACTCGCTGTCCAGAAGGTACAACATATTGATTCCCCCTGTAGGGATCGAATCCAATGCCTCGCCGGTATTGAAATCTATTTTCCTGAAGCAATCTTCGAAGGTTATCCATTGTGTGTTCGTGTTTTTCGATAAAATTTGGTATTGCTTTGATTCAATCACTTTAGGCAGCATTAGCATGGGATGAGGACTTTTCAGGAAAAGGCTGCCTTCCACTTTCCATTTCATTTGTCCGGAGATTGGGTCATATGCAGCCAGACCGTCATTTTCTCTTATAATGATATTGCTCATTTTCCTTTGTAATGATATAAGCAATTCGTTCTGTCCCAGCTCTTTTTCCCATATCGCCTCACCGTCGGTGATATCCAGTAACATAATTGTATTCCGGTGGTATGGCTGAATGGCAACTACTTCGTCTGTAATTGAAATCCGCTTGATCTCAAATGGAAAAATTTTTTCCCAAAGTAACTTACCTGTTGTTATCTCAATGCATTGCAGCTTTGTATCGTCATCGACGGATGGTTTGGCGCCAATGAGTATTGTGTTTTCAGGTTCGTTAATACAGTAGCGAAGGGGATAATAGCCACCGTATACAGACCATATTTTTTCGCCTGTTTCCCTGTTTAAACCGTATAAATACGTGTCCGAATGATAGCCGCTGATATTATTGTCATCACCGTAAACAATCAATACCTGCCCGGTGTCATCGATAGGGTAGTTGTTGTCCAGATCCCCGCGAAAAGTCCATTTGCATTGATACATGTCTTTCCATGATCTGATTGATGACATTGTGTCCTCAATGTGTTCTTTATTGTTATCAGCACTGCCTTTACGGTCACCGGCAGCATCTTGCATTCCTTTTTCAGATACCGGTATGTTAGTGTTAGCCGCCATGTCGCAGCCTGACAATACCGCAAGCATTAAGAATGAGATAATGGCAATAACGCTGAATAATCTCATATAACAGAACACCCCTTTTTCCGATAATTAGTGCATTACCTATATATAATACTTATAAAACTAAAAAAATGTAAATATTAGTATGAAATTTATAATTCATAGCAAATGCGAAGGCTAAACTTAAAACAGTTTTTCGCATAAACGGACGTCTGCAGAAGATATTTAAGCATAAGGAATGCTGCCACATTGCAGATTTATGAAGGACGGCAGGTTATTCGAGTTTTTTCATGATGTATGCAATTCAGATGTTTTCATTAAGCCAATGGATTTTGTAATGGTTTTTACAAAAATCAGACAATCAATAAAGCTTCATTTATTGATAGAAACTCTTATCGGTTCTGATCTTTCAATGGCTGTTGAAAAAATGCAGAGCCTTCCGGACGCATTGTGCAGGAAAAGGAATACTTATGTAGAGCAGACTTACAATAATTACAATGGATTATACTTCCTGTAAAAATTGACATATAACGTTATGTAAAGTATAATGAAAAACATGCAAATCAGGTATGAAATACTTCATTTTTATATGCTGATTTCTAAACCAGTTTAAGTTTAATTTTATCCCTGAAAACAGCGGGATGGCAATGTGTAAAAACAGGTAGACTTTTGCCGTGTCTGATAAGACATGTTTTTTTGTTTTCCGCTGTTTTGGAAGTAAGACTTAAGCCGGTTTTATTCTGTTAAGGGGTGTCATTAATGAGTGCATATATAATTAAAAGGGTTATATCGGCAATAGTTACACTGTTTTTGGTTGCAACGCTGACCTTTTTTCTGATGTACCTGGTTCCGGGTGGTCCTTTCCTGTCGGAAAAAGCACCTTCCCAGCAGACATTGAAGGCGTTGGAAGAAAAATATGGCCTGGATAAGCCAATCGGCATTCAATACTTGAATTATATGAAACGGCTTATCAGGGGGGATCTGGGTACTTCACTGAAGATGAGGGGACAGGAAGTTAATGATATTATAAAGACTAGGTTCCCTGTATCGGCAAAAATAGGATTATTGGCCGTAGTGATTGCAATATTTGTGGGCATACCAATGGGTTCTGTTGCCGCATTAAACCGGGGCAAATGGTTTGACAGGCTGATAATGTTTTTGTCAACGATGGGTATAGCCATACCCGGTTTTGTTGTTGCAACGGTTCTGATGTTCTTTTTTGGGGTCAGGCTGCACATTTTGCCTACTTTCGGCCTTACATCGCCGCTGCATTATATACTGCCGGTAGCCGCGCTGGCTTTTTATCCCACTGCATATATTTCAAGACTGATGCGTTCAAGCATGCTTGATGTACTGGGACAGGATTATATGCGGACTGCAAGGGCAAAGGGCCTGAGCCAGTTTAAATCATTGTTTAAACACGCTTTGCGTAACGCCGTTCTTCCGGTTGTAACTTATTTGGGACCCATGCTTGCCAATATTCTTACAGGAAGTTTTGTAGTTGAGAAAATATTTACAATACCTGGATTGGGAAGTCAGTTTGTGGGTTCAATAACCGACAGGGATTATCCCTTGATAATGGGGACGACAATATTCCTTGCATTTTTGCTTATTACAATGAATGTGATTGTAGACATAGCATATAAAATTATCGATCCGCGAATTAAACTGAAGTAGAAAGGAGTGGCCGAAAGTGGAAAATAAAAAGAATCCTTTCAGTTTTCAGCTGGATGTATCTGATTTTTTACCTGCAGACGACAGCGAAAAGGAAAGCATGGTAGTTATGCGGGAGAGTGTAAGTTTCTGGAAAGACGGATTCAGAAGGTTGCGCAAGAACAGGCTGGCGATGGCTTCGCTGGTTGTTATCATAATAATTATGATTTTTGCATTTATTGTTCCTGCATTTTATCCTTACTCCTACGAACAGCAGATAAGGGGAAGCGAGAACCTGGGTATCATGAAATACTCGGATGCCGAGATGGAACGTATTAAAACAGGTGAGAAGGTATTCCCGCATTTTCTTGGAACCGACAGCCTTGGACGGGATTTAATGATAAGGGTTATGGTCGGTAGCAAGATATCGTTGCTTGTTGGTATTATAGCGAGTGCAATAATTTTGGTAATAGGTTCTGCCTATGGATCCATAGCCGGCTATTTCGGCGGCAAGGTGGATATGATCATGATGCGGGCTGTGGATATCATTTATACCGTACCCGATATTTTGGTTATTATACTGCTTTCGGTAACTTTGAAATACCCGCTGAAGGAGCTGGCAGATACCGTTAAGGGCTTTGCGTGGATTAATACCGTCGGAATTGGCCTGATTAGTATTTTTATCGTTTTTTCACTGCTGTATTGGGTTGGAATGGCCAGAATTGTAAGAAGCCAGGTGCTCATGCTCAAAGAACAGGAGTATATTGTTGCAGCTAAAGCATTGGGAGCTTCTGACAGCAGGATTATCAGAAAACACCTGCTGACTAACAGCATTGGAACGCTTATTGTAACCACAACATTACAGATACCGTCTTCCATATTCACTGAAAGCTTTTTAAGCTTTCTGGGACTTGGAGTATCGGCCCCAATGCCAAGCCTTGGCTCCCTTGCGTCTCAGGCAATAGGAGGTATTTCATCCTATCCTCACAGATTATTGGCGCCTGCAATTGTGATAAGCCTTATTATTCTGTCATTCAATCTTCTGGGGGATGGTTTGAGAGACGCTTTTGATCCTAAACTTAAGAATTAGGAGGATTAATGTGAAAAAACCATTATTAGATATAAAAAATTTAAGACTTTCGTTTTTTACGCCCGCCGGAGAGGTTAAAGCCCTCAATGATGTTTCTATCAGCATGCAGGAGGGGGATGTATTGGGCATTGTCGGTGAGAGCGGAAGCGGCAAATCGGTTACGGCTTCTTCGATAATGGGGCTTATAGCCCATCCGGGGAAAATAACCGGTGGAACGATAGACTTCAACGGGCATAGGATAAACGAAATGACCGAGAAAGAAATGCGAAAGATACGGGGAAAGGAAGTCAGCATGATTTTCCAGGATCCAATGACTTCATTAAACCCTGTTTATACAATAGGTAATCAAATTCAGGAAGTTATAAACCTGCACACCGACCTGAACAAGAAAATGGCTTATGAACGGTCAGTGGAGCTTTTAGAACTTGTGGGTATAAACGAGCCTGAAAAAAGGCTTAAACAGTATCCCCACGAACTTTCGGGAGGTATGAGGCAAAGGGTTATGATAGCCATAGCTTTGGCCTGTGAACCCAAGCTTCTGATTGCCGATGAGCCGACTACTGCTCTGGATGTGACTATTCAGGCTCAAATTCTGGAATTGATGATGGAGCTTAAAAATAAAGTAAACATGTCAATTATTATGATAACCCATGATCTTGGCATAGTTGCAAATATGTGCAACAGGATTGTGGTTATGTATGCAGGCAAGGTTGTGGAAGAAGGCACAGCCGATGAAATATTCTACAACCCCAGGCATGAGTATACAAAAGGCCTTTTGCGCAGTATACCGAAGATTGATTCTGAAAGGCATGAAAAGCTGATACCAATTGATGGGACACCTGTGGATATGCTTAATCCTCCGGCAGGATGTCCTTTTGCGCCAAGATGCGGAAAGTGCATGAAAATCTGCCTTAAAGAAATGCCCGTGTATACACAGCTTTCCGATACACACAAAAGCGCATGCTGGCTTATGCAGAAGGAAGCTTTCGAACAGGAAAGGAGGGCGGTAAAATGAACAGGGTAAAAGACATGAATAAAAAACCCCAGAATGCCTTAATAGAGGTTCAGAACCTGAAGCAGTACTTCCCTGTAAGAAGCGGCCTGTTCAGCAAAAAATATGTCAAAGCCGTTGACGATGTTTCTTTCCATATTCAAAGAGGTGAAACTCTGGGGCTTGTGGGAGAATCGGGATGTGGAAAAACAACCACCGGAAGATCGGTCCTACGCCTTTATGAGCCCACAGATGGAAAAATCATATATAATGGAACAGACATAACAAAAGTTGATATGAAGCCTTACCGGCAGAAAATGCAAATTGTATTCCAGGATCCATATGCATCTTTGGATCCAAGAATGACAGTCGGGGATATTGTAGGTGAACCCATTGATATAAATAAACTGGCCGGTTCAAAAAAGGAAAGAAACGATATTATAATGGAAATGCTTCAGCGTGTGGGCTTGAGCAGTGAACATGCAAACCGCTATCCTCACGAATTTTCCGGAGGACAGAGGCAGCGTATTGGTATTGCCCGGGCACTTGCGGTAAATCCTGAGTTCATTGTTTGCGACGAGCCAATATCGGCACTTGATGTATCGATACAGGCCCAGATAGTAAATATGTTTGAGGATTTACAGGAAAAAATGGGATTGACATACCTTTTCATTGCCCATGATATTTCGGTTGTGAAGCACATCAGCAACAGGATCGGCGTTATGTACCTCGGCAAGCTGGTGGAACTTGCCGACAGCCATGAGCTTGTGTTTCATAACGTTCATCCCTATACAAGGTCTCTGATTTCTGCTGTCCCAATACCCGATCCTGCATCCAGCAGGAAAAGAAAGAGAATTATTCTTGACGGGGATGTTCCAAGTCCACTGAATCCGCCCAGCGGCTGCCGGTTCCGGACCAGATGTCCGTATGCCACCGAACGGTGCAAAACCGAAGAGCCCAAGCTCACCGAAATCAGTAATGGACATTATGTGGCATGTCATAATCTGGACAAGGTTACGGCCAATTCATGAAAAAGCAGAAAGAATCAAAGAAACAGAGGGACAATTCCTGCGCTTCCCTTTTCCGGGAAGCACAAGAATTGTCCCTCTGTTTTTTGGAATGACTGTTTCTTTACTTTCTCCTGCATCCTTCGTGCTTCATGTATGAACCATGAAAAATTTGGACATATTATCTAAAGAAAAAACTGGTTTTGCCATTATTATTTCCGGTATATACCAAATACATGCATTAACCAGTAAAAAGGAGTGATGAAACAGTGAAAAAGAGTATATTTTTTTTATCAATGGTTCTTATTATGAGTATTCTTCTATGTTCCTGCAGAACTGACAACCAGCCCGGGCCAAATGTTACCGGTACGCCTGCGCCGAAGCCTGCACAGCTTGCCGTACATGTTGGTTCAGAGCCCGATACTATTGACCCGGCATTGAATTCGGCTGCAGATGTAGCTACAATGCTGATTCATGCTTATGAAGGCCTGATGTCACTTGACCGGAATGGCACGCCGATATACGGGCAGGCAGAATCGCATACTGTAAGCGATGACGGGCTGACATATACTTTTAAACTTCGGGAAGGCCTTAAATGGAGTGACGGGAAGCCTTTGACCGCAAATGATTTTGTTTACTCATGGAACAGGGTTATCAGTCCTGAAACTGCTGCCGATTATGCATATATGTTTGAATCCATTGAAGGGTATGAAACGGGTAAACTGAATGTTACCGCTCCCGATGACAGGACGCTGGTGGTTAAACTGGCTGCTGTAACACCGTATTTCCTTGAATTATGTGCCTTTCCGGCATTTTTCCCCGTACGCCGGGACATAGTGGAAGCAAATCCTGACGCGTGGACATTAAACCCGTCAACATATATTGGAAATGGTCCATATATGCTCCAGGAATGGGTGCATGATTCGTACATCCTTTTTAAAAAGAACCCTAACTACTGGAATGCATCGAAAATTACCGGTCCCGATACCATCAAATTCATGTTGATGTCGGATGATAATGCCATTCTTGCTGCATTTCAAAACGGAGAAATTTTGTTTGCAGATACCATGCCCACCGATGAAATTGATGCATGGAGGGAAAAACCTGAGTTTAATTTGCAGGGACAGCTTGGAACCTATTACATCAGTTTTAATGTAAACAAACCGCCGCTTAACAACCCTATGGTCAGAAAAGCCCTTGTACTCGCGGTTGATCGGAATTATATCGTGAAGAACATTGGCAAGTCTGGGCAGCAGCCTGCAGGCGCATTCGTTCCGACAGGCCTTTCGGATGTTGATCCGAGCAAGGAATTTCGTGAGGTTGGCGGCGATTATTACGATACTTCCGATGAAGCTTACGAGAAAAACCTTCAGGAGGCAAAGAAACTGCTTTCGGATGCCGGATATCCTGACGGCAAGGGAATTCCGACAATAGAATATATTTATAACGAAGGCAGCGGCCACCAGCTTGTTGCAGAAGCTCTTCAGTCCATGTGGAAGGAAATCGGTGTGAATGTAAGCCTTTCATCACAGGAATGGAACACTTTCCTTAATACGCGCAAAAACGGTGAATATTATATGGCGCGAAACGGATGGCTTGGCGACTACAATGATCCAATATGCTTTCTTGATATGTGGATTACCGGTGGCGGGAATAATGATGCCCAGTGGTCAAATAAGGACTATGATGAATTAATCAGGAAAATAAAAGCCTCATCAGACAGGGAAGAACGCATAAAGCTTATGCACCAGGCTGAGGATATACTGTTTGATGAATGGGTTATATGTCCCATTTACTTTTATGTGGACATCTACCTGAAAAGCCAGAAACTGGACGGGTTTTATTCGTCACCCCTCGGGTACAAATACTTTATGTATACCACAATCAAGGATTGAATACCTGAAGCGCTGTAATATTACAGTGTTTAAATATGCTGTGCAGGTGCATAACCACAAAAACGGCTGGTTAAAAAGGTTCAAGAATAAAGATGACGCTTGTCCCCAAAAGACGGCGGTCATCTTTGCTTACATATCAGTTCTTCTTTTGCAAAATCTCCTGTAAACTCATCCCGGGCAATGAGAATGATTTTCCTTTCAGGTAATTAAGAATTGACGCATCGGAAGTAAAGTTGAACCTGATGAAACTGCTCCACAAAAGCTGCTTTTTGTACCCATATTTACGGTTTATACTGTTTACACCGTATTTTCCGTCACCCAAAACAGGGTGGCCTATATATGCCAGGTGGGCACGAATCTGGTGCGTCCGGCCTGTCACAAGCTCTACTTCAAGAAGCGACAGTTCCCCCGAAGTCTCAAGTACGCGGTAATTTGTCTGAATAGGTACGCTACCCGGATGATTATGTGAATATATTTTAACCAGGCTGTTATTTGCTTCCTTTACAAGATAAGCCTTTAAATTATCGCTTTTTTTCTTCGGGCAGCCGTAAACAACGCACCGGTACAGTTTTAATATCTCGCGTGATTTGAATTTTTCGAACATTATATTCAAAGCATGCTCGTTTTTGGCTAGAACAAGAAGACCTCCGGTATTTCTGTCGAGCCTGTGGCAAAGCTGAGGGAATTTACCTGTTCCTTGCTCCGGGGTATTGCCTTGCAGGATTTTTTCGACAGACGCTTCATTATCATCCTGGACAGGCAAGCCTTGAGGCTTGTTGACAATAAGTATGTTTTCATCCTCATAGACAACGGGTATATGGTATTTTTCCTTATATGAATCAATAATTTCATCGGGCAGATATAACTCCACCTTGTCTCCTTCTGCCAAAATATGATTTCCCTTGACTCTTATCCCATTAACTTTTACATCACGTTTTCTGAATGCTTTCAGAAGAATATGATACGGAACTCCGGGCAAATGCTTTTCTACAAATCTATCCACCCTTTTACCGTTATCTTTCACCGAAACTGAAAAAACGCGCATAAACACCCCCTGATGTTCGTTCTTCCACTAATTATGCGGTATTATATATCACGAAATCAAGGGTGATATGCGCATTTTTTCATATGATTTTAAAATAATAAAAGAAGGAGAATTTGCAATTGTTCATTCCGTAACCTGCTCCGGTTTCATTTTCTGGACTGCAGGAGCACATAAACTGGAAAGTGTGGCCTATATCCTACTGCCAAACAACAGTTTAGAATTTCCCCTTACTGATATGGCCTTCAAGCTCAGCCTTCGAACGCTGCTTGATAATCCAGGCCTCTTCTTTCGCTTTCTTAAACAAGGATACACATGGGGGATCAAGGTTAATTTCAATACCTTCCTCACATAACTGGACTATTCTCATGGCCAGTTGAACTATTTCCATATGGATGTCGTTTGTGCGATCCGAAGCATAAATTTTGTTAGCTTGTTCTTCGGTTAATTCTTCAAACTTTTCTTTCGGTGCTTCGCATTTGGGACAAAAATCAGGAGCTTCTTCCCCTTCATAAACAAATCTGCATACTGAACATTTGAATAGCTTTTTCATACCAAGCACACTCCTTTAATTAACTATAAGATTTATATACATTATAAATTACCCGAATTCAGGAATTAAAAACATTAAAAAGAAAAAGAACCTTTTAAAATTTGATTTGGAGGGTTTGCCTTAGTATAATTTAAATTAATAATATAAAAAATAAGGATTTTATCCAAAATCAAAAGGATGCGGAGGAAAGCATTATGAAACTGGCAACACCTGCACAAATGAAAGAAATAGATGAAATTGCCATACACAGGTATAAAATTCCGGGAATTATTCTGATGGAAAATGCAGCGCTTAATGTTGTAAAAACAGCTTCAGAAATGCTTAATGAGAATAATGCCGGGAAAGTTACGGTAATAGCCGGCAAGGGAAATAATGGGGGAGATGCCTTTGCAGCTGCAAGGCACCTTATGAAAAGTTACGACGTGGAAATAATCTCCCTGGCCGATAAGGATAGTGTATCGGGTGACGCCAGAGTATTTTTGGATATTCTTGAAAATCTTAATGCGGATATAAAATACTGCACCGGTACTGATTCGGTTAATGAAATAAAGGCAATTATAAACGGTTCTGATCTCATTATCGATGGTATTTTCGGAACAGGGATTCATGGCGATATTAAAGGATTTTATGCCGAGGTTATTTCTGCATTGAACCGAAGCGGTAAAAAGATACTTTCAATAGACATCCCGTCGGGAATAAACGGGGAAACCGGGCAAGTTTGTAATGTGGCTGTGAAAGCAGAAAAAACCGTTACATTTTCCCTGCCAAAGCCTGGGTTATTCCAATATCCGGGCAGGGAATATTCGGGCGATATCATCATTGCAGATATTGGTATTCCGCATGAGGCCGTTGATAAGACTGATATTCCGGGTGAACTTCTGGATGCGGATTTCCTGCTTCCGCAACTTCCCGAAAGGCCAAAAGACGGACATAAAGGGACTTTTGGAAGGGTATTGATAATTACAGGTTCAAAAGGCATGACGGGGGCGGGAACACTTGCCGCATTATCGGCGTTCAAGACAGGCTCGGGCCTTGTATACCTGGCTGTTCCGCAATCCCTTGCAGCAATATATGGAACTACGGTGCCCGAAGCAATATTAATACCTTTAAAAGATCAAAACGGTATTATTTCGGATGAAGAAACCGATTTTTTAATTGGTAAGTCAATGGAAATGGATGCTGTGGTAATCGGGCCGGGTTTATCCCGTGAACCGCAGGTTGAAAGACTTGTGAACAGCCTGGTTGTTAATTGCCCGGTACCTATGGTAATAGATGCTGATGGGCTGAATGTACTGGATTTGCAGGCTCTTATGAAACGGGAATCCCCTGCGGTACTTACACCGCACCCCGGAGAATTTTCACGTCTTAGCGGGTTAAGTACAGGGGAAATACAGAAAAACAGGATCGGGCAGGCTGTTGAATTCAGCATTAAGACCAATGCAACCGTGGTTTTGAAAGGCGCCGGGACTGTCATAGCGTGTCCGGACGGGAAATATTTCATTAATACTACAGGACATCACTGCCTTGCGGTTGCAGGTTCTGGTGATGTTCTGGCAGGCATGATAGGCTCATTTTTAGGCCGGAATGTACCGCCCGATATAGCTGCATGTCTTGGGGTATTTATCCATGGGAAATGTGGCGAAATGCTGGCGGAAAAAAGCAATGGGCAGGCAGGTTACAGGGCGAGTGAAATTTGCAGTGTGATACCATCTGTACTCGGAGATTTGATGTACAATAAAAAGTTATGCAAACGGGATTGACATGATGCCGGGTAATTTACAGTATATTTATGAAACTAAAAGCGGAAGGAAGGACCGACGTTGAATTGCAATCTAAACAGGGCATGGGCTGAAATTCATCTGGATAATATAGAGCATAATGTTAAGGAAGTGCTTAAAAGGGTTGGCAAAATGACCGAAATAATGGCTGTTGTTAAAGCGGACGCCTACGGTCATGGTGTGTTTGAAACGGTGCCCACTCTTATTGAAAGCGGAGCAAGCAGGCTTGCAGTTTCAATGCTTGACGAGGCAATTCAGTTAAGGGAATTCGGCATTAAAGTACCGATACTTGTTCTGGGTTATACCGAACCATCAAGGGCTGAGGACATAATTAACTATAACATTACACAGACCGTTTTCAGCCATGAGCTGGCACAGGCCTTGTCCGATACTGCGGTGAAAATGGGCAGGCAGGCTAAAATACATATAAAAATTGATACCGGCATGACAAGAGTGGGGTTTATGCCCGGATACAGTGCGGTAAAAGATGTGGTTAGAATCAGTGAACTTCCGGGTATAATTATAGAAGGGCTGTTCAGCCATTTTGCTTCTGCCGATGAAGTTGATCGGGAATATACGATGCTCCAGTTTGAACGCTTTGAAAGCATTGTTCAGGAACTTAACCGGATAGGGATATTAATTCCGGTTAAGCATATCGCAAACAGTGCGGCAGTAATTCAATATCCGAACCTGCATTTAAATCTGGTGCGCCCCGGTATAATACTGTACGGGTTGTATCCATCCGATGAAGTGGATAAAAGCTTGATTGACTTAAGGCCGGCGATGGAGCTGAAAGCCAAAGTGGTGCTGGTAAAGGAAGTGGAAGCAGGAACACCGATAAGCTATGGCAGGACTTTTGTTACTAAAAGGAAAAGCCGCATAGCAACGCTTCCGATAGGATATGCAGACGGTTACTCCAGGCTCCTGTCAAACAAAGGAAGAGTATTGATACATGGGGAATACGCCCCGATTGTGGGAAATATATGCATGGATCAGTGCATGGTTGACGTGACCGATATAAAGCACGAAGTAAAAACAGGGGATGAGGCTGTAATTTTCGGAGTTCAGGGCAGTAATAAAATAACTGTGGATGAAATAGCTAAGCTTTGCAACACTATTAACTATGAGACAGTATGCCTTATAGGAAAAAGGATCCCAAGGGTTTATTTAAGAGGCGGAAAGGTAGTTAATGTAGTAAATTACCTTATTTAGCTGGCTTAAATCCAAATTTACAGTTTTATTATAATAACCTTTGTACATTTTCTGTCATATGGTAATGTATGAAACTTTTAAAAATTGTAATACTTATAGATAGAATTTACTTTTTTGATAAAAAATTATGTAATGTACATTTAATTTGACGGGGTTTACTAAAAAAAATATAATGAAATTGGAAAAATAATACCAGTGGGGTCAAATCCAGCACGGAGGAGTGAATGTTATGGAGATAAAAAGAGGGGATATCTTCTATGCGGATTTGAGTCCTGTAGTCGGTTCGGAACAAGGAGGCATAAGACCTGTACTTGTTATTCAGAATGATGTAGGCAACAGGTACAGTCCAACCATAATTGTTTCGGCAATAACATCAAGACTCAGCAAGACTAAACTTCCGACACACATAGAGATACCTGGAGAATTGTATGGACTAAGTAAGGATTCTGTTATATTATTAGAACAGATTAGGACTATCGACAAAAGAAGGCTGCGTGAAAAAACAGGCCATTTGGATGAAAGCATTATGATGAAAGTAAATGAAGCATTGAGCACCAGTTTTGGCCTCGAATCGGGTTATTTGCAGTAAAGATACATACAGCATAAGTTTATATCGAGGCTCAAAATGGGTCTCGCGGAGTACAGCCGGTGAATCTCAAAATATGCCAAAGGTCTGTGAAAAAGACCTTTGGCAATATAGCGGAAAAGTAAAGGTTTTATTTATTAATTTGGTAATTTCAGGGGGTAACAAAAGATGAAGAAGCAAGTGAATCTTCTAATTGTATGTGTATTGTTTTTTTCTGCAGTTCTTATAGCAAATGCCGCATCGTCTGCGCAGCCTGGAAGCGAATTTGATCCTCTGGTGACAAAAAGCTATGTGGACGAGCAAATTCAGAAATTATCAGAGAAAATCGGAAGCGGCAAATCTACCGGTGGTAGCAGTTCTTCAAAAACAGGCAGTGTCGATGAACAGGTCATTAGCAATCTCAGAACCGATGTCAGGGATCTCACCAATTTGATTATAGATGCTTATACTAAAATTCAAAGCCTTGAAAAACAGAACCTGGAGCTAATCCAAAAGATGCAGGCTCTTGAAAGCGGTTTTACGGTTGTTGAAGCTTCAAAAGGTCAGGCAGTATTGCTTGGAGCAGGCTCTGAAGCCATAGTAAGAAGCGGAGAGACCACTGCAATGACAGGAATGTATGGCGGGCTTGCAGATGTAACTTCCGGTATTGATCTGAAAACAGGGGATGTAGTCCCGAACCAGCATTTGTTAATATCAGCCAGGGATGACGGAAGAGGTATAAAGGTGGTATCAGATGTGGCCTACTTGTTAATCCGTGGCAGTTACACAATCCAGTAAAATAGGTCCCTTACTTTCTGAATTGGTGTTTGCTATGGATAAAAAGCGGATAATTCGTATATTGCTGATTTTCATATTATTCTTTCTGACTTTCCGGTATGGAATTTTCCCGATTATAAATGGCCAGGAGCTTGAAAAAAGGACTATGAAAGCGAAGGGGCCCGAGGGAGAGAACAAATATGCGCTGGCTGTGTTTGGTGCAGAACCCGAAGGCATAGCGGCAGCGCTGTCGGGAGCAAGGATGGGGCTTAAAACCTTGCTGGTAACTGAGGACATAGATCCGGGAAGTTATATTAAATCTGCCATGATTGCGTATACTTCCCCTGACTACGCAGTGATAAACAAGGAGAAAGTTAACCTGAATACAGGTATATATACCGAGTTATTCGGGGACAGCGGCGGCAATTTTTCTTACCGTGACTATACTCTTTCTGTTAAGCAAATGCTTGAAAATGAACCGAATATTACTGTATTTTATAATGCAGCTTACTTGTCTGTGGAGACTTATGAAAACACGGTCAAGTCGGTTTCAGTTTATCATGAAGGACAGACAAAAACAATTGAAGCCCATTATTTTATAGACGCTACCGAAAACGGTGACGTTTTGATGTTGTGTGATGTTCCGTATTTCCGTGGTTCCGAAGACATAAATGTACCCAATTCGTATATGCCTGTAACGTTCAATTTTGTAATTTCAAACGTTTCATGGGACGATATTCAGAGTATCGGAAATCAAAGCCGGAATATAGAAGACTTTAAATTCGTCATGGGCCAATACCAAAAGCACAGCAAAAAAACAAAGATTTCAAATTTAAGCTTTATAGGGCAGCCTAATGATGAAGTGGTTATCAGTGGTATACGCATGCATCAGGTGAATGTAAACGATAATGAAATGGTCAGCGAGGATTTTTATGATGCGCTGACTGAGGCGAAAATGCTTACAGCTTTTTTGAAAACGGCATTTGTCCCCTTTGAGAATTGCTCATTTAAAGCAGGACCGGCAAATTTCTATATCCCGGAATACAGGCATTTTGAAGGACGGTATATGCTGACCGTTGAGGATATTCTGGAAAACAGGAATTTCCGGACCAAGGTGGTTATGGCATCGGGAGCAGTTGATGCGGAGAAATTTATAAGCGCTGAAATGTCAGAGGAATTTACATATATACTTGGAAATCCTGTAGTCTACAGCATTCCCCTTGAATGCTTCATATCGAAAAATTATGATAATTTGCTGATGGCAGGCAGAAAGGCCTCTTTTTCATCATTGGCGGCAACAAGTGCGGGCAGGTTGCCTGTAAGCATAACAGGGGGAGAGGCTTTGGGGGTCACTGCGGCATACTGCTATCTTAACGATATGACACCAGCTGAGTTATATCAGGCAGATGACAACGTAATAAGAGATTATCAGAAACTGTTGAAAAGATCAGGGATTACCCTTATGGATTTTGATGAAAGGAATCCAAATGAAAACCACTGGGCATGGCCTGCGGTAAAGGAACTTGTCAAGTATGGGCTTGTTGCAGGGGGTATGGACAATGATTACATTTTCGATGTTGAAGCATACCAGGAGAACCTTGTCACATTAATTGTAAATATGATTGTTAAAGCTGCACCCGAAAAGTATACTCTTAAGCTTGACAACCGTATCAGGCCTTATTCTACCGAAGATTTGCTTACAGGTGAGAAAGCCTGCGAAATTGTACTTAGAACACTTGACATTCCGTTTGATCAAGGTTATGCATATGCGAAAGTAAAAGAAAAGAAGTTAATTACTGATGAGGTTTTGCAGAAAATAAGTCCTGATTCTTATGTTACAATGGATTGCGTTTATGTCCTTACACAACAGGTGGTAGATTTATTGAAACTGTTGGACTAACCTGAATTTGAAAGACGACTAAATTGAATTGTCATCAAGGTAATCAGCTATCAGGAGATCTACAAATTTACCGTAGCTTTGCATCCCTGCGGGCTGATTATTACTTTTGAGATAGGTTTCATTCACCTTGTCGGCAATTTTTGAAGCCGTTTCTTTCTGATGCTTGTTCCAGAAGTCCCTGATTTCATTCTGATCGTTTTTAATTTCTTCGCTCAGAAGCTGCGAAATCTCATTATACAGCCCGGGGGACTGCCTGTATAACGCATTTCCTGCATAAGTTAAGGCCGAAAGGTACCCTGAGTACTGGAACAGTATGTCAGGGTGGCTTTTACAGGCTAAAAATGCGGCGTAATTTGCCTCATCTTCAAAAGTAATTCCCATCTGGTGGGCAATTTCGTGGCATGCTGTGTGGGGAAGGGTGACCAATGGCGGTTCGATGTTTATATTGGGCTCCCCCGTTATAAAGCTGTATACTCCCGTATACCCGGATATAGTTTGTATCCGGGAAAACAGAAGCCCTTTTACCCTCACCCTGTCTGAGCGGAACAGATCATATTTCTCGGCAAGAGGCCTGTAGCCCTCCCATGCGGTTTCAAGTATGTTTTTTACACCGGCCCTGTCCGGGAGCGTATCCTGAACATTTGATAAAATACTGCGGGCATCATTTGCTTTCAATACCAAAGCTTTGTACGTCTGGGCAAGATCCTCCACAGACGCTTCGGTTACATTAAGCCCCAACTGATCTTTCAGCGGCAGGCGGTAATTATTTAGGCTCCATAAAAACTGGAAGAGGAAAATGCCAACAGAGAACAGAAAAATAACAAGGGTTGCAAAATTTAATATTTCTTTGGCATACTCCTTTTTAAAAAAAGAACGGATAAGCCTTACTACTCTGTATAGCCCGAATATAATAAGGGCAATAATAATAAATTCGTATAGGGAAAAAGGAAAGAGATTCGCAATTGATGTCTGGATTTTGGAACTGACCGGAAAAATGCCTCTTGAAAAATATTTCTCAATCAGGCCGGGATAATGCCCCCCAATCCTTTTTGCAATCTGGGATATTAAAATAAGTACTGCCGAAATTATAAGCAATACTGTCTCCCGCTTTTTGTAAATGCCGTTTTTTGTGGAAATATTGCCCAACATTTCATCTCGCTTTCCTGAAAAACCGTTTTTTCAGTGTTAAGATCATGAACCGTGGCAAATCCTTCATCCGTTTATATCTCCATGGTTCGCGTATAAGCCTGTGCAGCCATTCAAACCCTGCTTTCCTGATAAATTCAGGTGTTAATGATACTTTACCGGCAAACACATCGATGCTCCCGCCAACGCCTATAAGTACTTTACAGTTAAGCCGGTACATGTTTCTGTTAATCCATAGTTCCTGTTTCGGCGCGCCCAACCCGACAAGAACAATATCGGGATTGGTGCTGTTTATTTTCTTTATTACGGCGTCTTCTTCCTCAGGTTTGAAATACCCGTGATCATATCCCGCTATTTTTATCTTTTTATATTCTGCTATTATATTCACAGCCGCCATTTCAGCTACTCCGGGTTGTCCGCCGAGTATATAGAAGCTTACGTTTTTCCCTGAAAAAACTCTGAACAGATTTTTAACCAGGTCAATGCCCGAAACCTTTTCTTTAAGAGGCGTTTTCAATATTTTCGATGCCAGTACAACGCCGGCTCCATCGGGTACCAGCAGGGCGGCATTGTTAAGGACGTTTTTGAACTCGGCATTTCTCTGTGCCTGCATAATGAATTCCGCATTAGGGGTATATATCGCCCGTGGAACAGAGGTACCCTCTTCCACCCAGTTCTTAACCAGCTGAACGGCCTCGCGCATTGTAACATTATGAATTTTAACACCATGGATGTCAACTTTATTCATATGTCTTATCCTCCGTGTGCTTTTAACCAGTATATTATATCCCATTTTTTCAATGTCGAAAAGATGTATGGCAAGTTTAGCCCGGGCAAGCCGAAACTCGCAAAAATGCTACATAAAACAGCGGGTGATTCGGGTGGTTTTGGTGACGCAGAGCAACACACTTCAAAGCTATGCTGCATACCATGTAGTCAAGAGCGTGAGGGTGAGCGATCCGTGATATGGAGACCTCAACGTTGGATTAATTAATAATTATGAGCGGGTCAATAATGCTTCGCGTAATTTAAATGTTGCGTTTTTGAACATAACATTTTGATTCAATTGCAAGCAATTGATCGGGTTGCTATAATAAATTAGCGCATACATAATAGTTTAATTTAGCGACAAAAATTTAATTAAATCGGAGGAGCTAAGATGGATCTTATTCAGGGGTTGAACCCTCAGCAAAAAGAGGCAGTGCTGCATACAGAAGGCCCGCTTTTGGTGCTGGCAGGTGCAGGGTCAGGAAAAACAAGGGTTTTGACTCACCGTATTGCTTATTTAATTGAAGAGAAAGGTGTTGCACCATATAACATTCTGGCCATAACATTTACCAATAAAGCTGCAAGAGAAATGAAGGAGCGCATTGAAAGCATTATCGGGCCCAGGGCGCTGGACATATGGACAGGTACTTTCCATGCCTGTTGCGTAAGGATATTAAGACGGGAGATAGACAGGATTGGTTTTGACAGGAATTTTGTAATATATGATACTGCAGATCAGGAGACTTTAATGAAAGACTGCCTTAGCCAGCTGCAGTATAATGAAAAAAACTTCCCTCCCAAAATGGTGCTGGGTGAGATAAGCAGGGCAAAGGATGAAATGATATATCCTGAAAGGTATAGTTTGATGGCAGGTTCTGATTTCAGGCTCAGCAAAATAGCAAAACTTTACGATTTGTATCAAAAAAGGCTTAAAGCCAATAATGCCCTGGACTTTGACGATATTATAATGCATACACTGAAAATATTTTCGGATTGTCCTGAGGTGCTTGATTATTACCAGAGCAAATTTAGGTACATCCTTGTGGATGAATATCAGGATACCAATACCGCCCAGTATATGCTGGTAAGCATGCTGGCCGGGAAGTACAGGAATGTTTGTGTTGTCGGTGACGACGACCAGTCAATATATGGGTGGCGTGGAGCCAATGTCCGTAATATTCTTGAGTTTGAAAAAGACTTTAAGGGCTGCAGGGTAATCAAACTGGAGCAAAATTACAGATCAACCGCGAACATATTGAATGCGGCGAACCATGTTATCAGGAATAATTATGGGCGCAAACAGAAAACACTCTGGACTAAAAATCAGCAAGGAGACAAGGTACAGGTTTTTGAGGCATCTGATGAGAGGGAAGAGGCGTGGTACACCGCAAATATAATAAGAAACGAGGTTAAAACAGGAAACAGGAAATACCGTGATTTTGCCATCCTTTACCGAATCAATGCACAGTCCCGTGTCTTTGAAGATGCATTTATGAAAAACGGGGTTCCCTATAAGATTATTGGAGGACATAAATTTTACGATCGCAAGGAAATCAAGGATATTGTCGCATACCTCAGGGTTATACAGAACCCGAATGATGATATAAGCCTGAAAAGGATCATTAACGTGCCAAAAAGGGGGATTGGCAAGGTCACGCTCGATAAAGCCGAACAACTGGCTGTAAGCAATGGTGTAAGCGTATATTCAATAATCACACGGGCAGAATATTTCCCGGAGCTTTCCCGCGCTGCAGAGAAACTGAAAGCTTTCACAGAAGCCCTGGCAAGATTTAGGACAATGCTCTCTTATACAAATCTTGTTGAATGGATTAAAACAGTTATTGAAGAAAGCGGTATTATCCAGGAACTGCAACTGGAAGGAACTGACGAAGCCAGGACACGTATTGAAAATATCAGGGAATTTCAATCGGTTGCGGTGGAATTTGCCAACAACAGTGAAGAGGAGAATCCTTCTCTTGAAGACTTCCTGGCGCATATTTCCCTTGTAGCCGATGTAGATGACCTTAAAGAAGAGGACGACAGGGTTGTTCTTCTAACAATGCATAGTGCCAAAGGCCTTGAATACCCGGTGGTATTTCTTACCGGAATGGAGGAAGGCTTGTTCCCAAGCATTCGGTCCATTGGCTCGGAAAGCGAGATGGAAGAGGAACGCCGGCTTTGTTATGTAGGAATTACAAGAGCAAGGGAAAAGCTGTATCTGACATATGCAAAATCAAGAATGCTGTTCGGAAATACAACATATACAAGACATTCAAGGTTTATTGATGAAATCCCTCCGGATTTACTGGATTATCCCGAAAGCAGGTCATATAATAATAACAGCGGATACCGGCTGACTAATCAGGCTACCGAATCCAATATGTGGAAACAGCGTACTGCTTCATTTACGCAAGCCCAGGAAATTGAGCCGTTTGATATTGAAGTTGGCGCCCGTGTTTTACATAAAAAATTCGGTGAAGGTACCGTAGTAAAAAAAGAACCCGAGGGGTCGGATTACAAGCTTGAAATAAACTTTGATGCATATGGCATGAAAAGACTGATGGCATCTTTCGCAAAACTTAAGCGGTTATAGGCGGCAAATGTTTATTTCCTTTGAGGCGGCACATATTTTTTCCCTGCTGTGGGCATACTTCAGGAAGAATGCTTAATTGTGGGAGGGGATTTCATTGAGTGATTCTATCTTGCCTGATGAGCTCAAACTGGTAGGAGAAAACTGCAGCCAATATCAGCAGAGAAGGTACAATTACAGCAATGTCATGGGGTTGTATGAGGATGAGGGCATATCATGCAATACCTGTAAGAACTGGTCGGGTTTCAGGTGCATAGTTGATGCATATGATAACGTTGCTGTAAATCTCGGTATACTCCCCGAAGAAAGATAAGACTTGGAAATTTCCGGGAAAAACTGTAAAACGACACCGAAAGACATTAGTAATCTGTATAATCTATTATACAGTCCTACTAATGATAAAACCGGGAGGTCGTTTTTCATGAAAGGTACATCAGTGTACAGCCGTGGCATCTCAGTTGCGGGCAGGAAGGCATTTGCATCATTGAACAGGCTTAAGCTTGCATCTACATCAGATATATTAATGTCTGTTTTTTGCGGGATTATATCACAGGGTACGCTTTTGGGTATCCTTAAACCATTCGGCCCTTCATTCTATGCAGCTTATTCGGGTGGCACAACAGCTAAAGTACTGATGACGGGCCTTATTTTTTTGTGGAATGTCATACGGGGAGATCTGTTTTCGGCATTGAAGCAAACAGCGGTCATTCTGCTTTATGAATGGATAAGAAAAATTTTCATACGCAACGAAACTGAAACAAGTTACCTCAAAAATTCGCTGCTGGTTTCAGTTGCCACAGTAATTACGGGTATATTCATTTTTATTGTAAATAAACAGATATTGGAATCCCTTCTCATAGTTACAATGGAAGTAGTTCTTTCGTGTATCCTTACAGTGGTTTTCGCCACGACAATTCACGGGCAGGAGGCAGATGGCTCCGGTGAACATAATAATACAGGATACTTCGGCGCTTTGGTGCTTGGCAGTGCTTTCCTGCTTGGTATATCCGGAATTAAAATAACATGGTTTCACGTTGACAGGATAATAGCGGGGATTAGCCTGCTAATGCTCACCAGGCACTTAGGTCCCGGTTTTGGTGCCTGTGCGGGCTGCATGGCCGGACTTGCGTTATCGGCGGGTTTTTCAGATTCATTTATATCCCTTGCCGGCATATATGCCGTATCCGGGATGGCAGCAGGGATGCTTTACAACTCAAAAGTGGCGGCAGGAAGTGTTTTCTTCCTGGTACAATTTCTCTTCATCATTTTGTCACCTGGTTTGCCAATGAATTATTTTGATGCCATAATTCCACCCATTCTGTTTATGTTCATTCCCGATCTGAAAGCCGGGAAGGTGATGATGATAAAAAACAGGATAGAACATACATGCTGTGAATCCGAAAAAATTGAAAGGATACAGCATTTTGTATCCGAAAAAATCTGTGATATGTCAAAAGCACTGTATAAACTCGGCAATACACTTGAACGCCAGTTAGGAGAATATGAGCCGGGCAGCGAAGACGTCTGCAATTCAATAATAGATCACCTTACGCAAAAGGTGTGCAGTTCGTGCAACAAATCCAATGTATGCTGGGAAATGCGGCTGTTTTACACATACAAAGTTATGTGCAATCTAATAGAGTCAATGCAGACAGACCAGACTGATTCAATTGGTGAAGCCGAGCGTGAACTGACCCTGTTTTGCGTAAAATCCGGCATGGTTCTGGATGTATTGTCAAGGATAATTGAAATAAAGCGCGTGGACAGGGTATGGCAGAAAATTTTACATGAAAGCCGCAGTGTAATACCTGAACAGATTTACTGCGTGTCCGAGGTACTAACCAAACTTTCAGGAGAAGTGCTGAGCAATGTAAAATTCTTCAGTGAAGAAGAGAAAAACATTGAAGCATTGCTGAAAAGGAACGATTTTCCTGTAACAAAGGCAGAAGTAAAAAGAGGCAACAACGGCAGGTTTCATGCGCTAATCTGGCTTGACTGCTGCAAAGGACAAAAGTTATGCCGTAAGCTGATAGAAAGTGCAGTGACCAAAGTATTGGGCGTTAACATGGTTATGGACGAGGATGACTGCAAAAACCGGGGAAGGGAGCAATGTGTTTTATCGCTTAGGGAAAAAGAAAACCTTGGGGTTATCACAGGTATTTCTAAAGCAAAAAAGAGTAAAGCAAGCATTTCGGGGGATTCCTTTTCTTTCCTGAAAACAGAGGAAGGCAAGTATGTTGTGGCGTTAAGTGACGGAATGGGAAGCGGAAGGGAAGCAAACAAGCTGAGCGAAACTGCTATCGGTTTATTTGAACAGCTTCTTAATTGCGGTGTTTCAATCAGATTGTCGCTGAATCTTGTGAATATGCTGATTTCAGTTAAAAACTCCGAAAAATATGCAACAATGGACATAGCTTCAATAGATTTATACACCGGAGAGACAGAGTTTTTCAAAATGGGCGCGATGCCAAGCTTAATTGTAAGCGGAAATAATATGGACTATATACAGATAAATAACCTGCCCGCAGGACTGCACCGGGAAAGCTCGGTCATGTGCGAAAAAAGGAAATTATCCGACGGCGAATTTATAATTATGATGACAGATGGGGTTTATGAGAAACTGAGCGAAGGGTTGGGGGACAAATTTCTTGATAAAGTGATCAATGAGAAAAATACGCTGAATCCGCAGGAAATGGCTGATAATCTGCTTAAAAAGGCATGCGGGGATAATGAAAACATTGGTGACGATATGACGGTGCTTGTGGCAAAACTGTGGCGTAAGACAGGATAAAAAGAACCTTACTGGTTCCAGTAAGGTTCTATCCAACAGCTCTAATTTTTTTTTCGGCAAGAAACATTTCACCAACTTTGTCTACATCACCGGCTCCCATGGTTAGAACCAAATCTCCTGCCGATGAGTCATGAATAAGGGAGTCGACAACCCCCTCAAAGGAAGAAACATAAACCGCATTGCTGAAATGCTCATTAATTTTGTTTACAAGATCGGATGAGTGTATAAGGCCGTCGTCATTTTCCCTTGCCGCATAAATATCTGTTACATATACCTTGTCTGCAAGGGTAAATGCTTTTGCAAATTCATTCAACAGTTCTTTTGTCCGCGTAAAGGTATGAGGCTGGAACACGCATAATACCTTGCCCCTTGTACAGCTTCTTGCGGACTTCAGGGTAGCAATAACTTCTGTCGGATGATGGGCATAATCATCAACAACTTTTATTCCGTCAACCGTCCCTTTGTGCTCAAAACGGCGATGTGTTCCCTTAAATTTTCTCAAGCTGTTTTTAATAATTTCAGTTGGAACGTTCAATGCGCTGCAGGCAGCAAAACATGCCAGGCTGTTGCTTACATTATGAATGCCCGGAATACTCAGCTTCATACGCAAAATGCTTTTCTTCCCGCAAACCACGCGAAAAGACGGGAAGCCATTCTCATCAAAAGTAATATTTCTGGCTGTCCAGAAAGCGTTTGGAGAAGTCAGGCCATAAGTTACGGTTTTACATTTCAGTTGTTGAAGAATACGAAGAACACGCTCATTATCCGCATTTCCTATAACAATTCCGTCAGGGGGAATACGGGATGCAAAATTCAAAAAAGAGTCGGATATCTGATCAATATCGTGGAAATAATCCAGGTGGTCGGGTTCTATATTAAGAATGATACCCATGTAAGGGTTCAGTTTCAGGAAACTGTCCTTATATTCGCAGGCTTCGGTAACAAAGAAATCCGAATTCCCGATTCTGGTAGTACCTCCAATAGCATCGAAAATCCCGCCTATATGAACAGTTGGATCTTTATCCGCCTCCATTAAACAGTAGGAAATCATCGAAGTAGTTGTTGTTTTTCCGTGCGTTCCCGAAACAGCGATGCTTTTCCCGTACATCTGCATTATTTCTCCTAATAATGTGGCCCTGTCGATTACAGGAATGCCTTTTTTCCTGGCAGCTTCAAGCTCGGGATGATCAATCGGCATTGCCGCTGTATATACAACAAGATTTTGATTTGTGATATTGGAAGGTTCCTGTTTTAAAAAGACAGGAACATTTTTCAGTCTCAGTCTTTCGATATTAGGTGAATTTTTAACATCAGAGCCGGTAACTCGCACACCCATACTTAGTAAAATCTCACTCAGGCCGCTCATGCTTATGCCGCCTATACCAACCATATGAACGGTTGTACCCGATAAATTCTGCAAAAGATTGCTCATAGTAACACCTCAAATATTTATCTAGAGGAGGTTAATTCCAATATAATTTCTGTATTAATTATAACCCGAATCAGCCTTTATAACACTTTAACGGGGAACAAAGACCAAGGTTAATTATACTATACATATGGGCTATTCACAATATAGCAATATTTCACTTTATCAGTCTCCTTTTAAATATAAAAAAAGGATACTCCAATCGGGTTTTCCTTTATTTCTTTAATCCATATACATTATATGCAAATCATAAAATATTTTTACACAAAGCAATTGATCAATAAATTAGGAAAATTAAGAAAAATTTTTTAATTATTTTCTTAAAAAAAGAAGGATTTATTTAATTTGTGGCGAATAATACATATAAACGGGAAATACATAGATAAATATGTGCAATTTCCCAACCACAACACTAGGATACGGAAGGTGGTACAGAAATGGAAATTACGGATATCCGAATTAGAAGGATTGATTCGGAAGGAAAAATGAAAGCTGTTGTGTCGGTTACATTTGACAATGCATTTGTGGTTCACGATATCAAGATTATCGAAAGCCAGAATGGGCTTTTCATTGCGATGCCCAGCAGAAAGACACCCAGCGGAGAATTCAGGGATATTGCTCATCCCATCCATTCAGAAGCACGTGCCAGCATTCAGTCTGCAATCCTTGAAAAGTATCAAACCATGCTGGTAGAAGAAGAAACAGGAGCAAACAATTCTGAGACAGAAGATAAAGGAGAATAATATAGGTAAAAGAGGCACTTATATATTTATAAGTGCCTGTATTTTTTTATGTAACATGTCTCAAATATGCCCCCACCTGCTGACGGTGGCGGGTTTCTGTTTTTTCGGATGTTTTTTCTTTACACGGAAGGTCTTTAAATTCGCACTTCATTATGCTGTGTATAAGTAAAAAACCCAGGGTACTTTTGTCTATTTTGTATGTTGAAAAAATACAATAAACATGAGAGAATGTTTATGTTGTAATGTGCTGATATCGTCAGGCAGTTTTTCATTGTTTAGCAATTGCTTTTGTTCGAGTTTATGTTTTACCGGAAGGAGTAATATCCATATGGAAGCAATTTATGCTGTTATATTGGCTGCAGGAGCAGGTACCCGGATGAAGTCCGACAGGGCCAAGGTTACACATGAACTGTGCGGAAGACCTATGGTTAACTGGGTTATAGATGCAGTCAAAAATTCAGGAATAGAAAATATTATAGTAGTTACAGGATATCAGGAGGATCAGGTCAAAGCCTGTATAAAGGAAAATGTTGAATTTGTTACTCAGAAAGAGCAGTTAGGCACGGGACATGCAGTTATGCAAGTAAAGCCTCTGCTTCAGGGAAAAAAAGGCAATTGCCTGATCTTATGCGGGGATACTCCTCTGATTACTTCAAATACAATAAGCCAAATTATTCAGGAACATACCGAAAATAAAAGAGCAATGACTGTTTTAACAGCGGTTTTTGATAATCCCAAAGGTTATGGCAGAATACTCAGAGACAGGTCTGGAAATGTAACCGGAATTGTTGAGCACCGGGATGCCACTTCAGAACAGCTTCAAATCAGAGAAATTAACTCAGGTATTTATTGTTATGATATAGACAGTCTGCTTAAAGCTTTAGACAGTTTATCAAATAATAATAATCAAAACGAATATTACTTACCCGATACATTGGCAATAATCCTTAATAATGGCGGAAAAGTGGGCACAACCACGTTAAGCGATGCCGATGAAATGATGGGAATCAACGATCGGGTTCAGCTTTCACTGGCCCAGAAGGTTCTGAACAGGCGTATAATTGAGGAACATATGCGGAACGGAGTTACATTTCTTAATCCGGACAGTTGCATTGTTGAATACAACGTCAGCATCGGGAGGGATACAATAGTATATCCTTCAACGATTCTCGAGGGAAATACAAAAATAGGTCAAAACTGTATAATAGGTCCCAACTCAAAAATTACCGACACCATTGTTGGAAATGATGTTACTGTAATGAATTCAGTGACAATTGAAAGCATGATTGATGATCATACCAAGGTTGGTCCGTTTGCATATCTCCGACCCGGCAGCCAGATAGGGAAGAATGTTAAGATTGGTGACTTTGTAGAGGTGAAGAAGTCTGTAATAGGCAATGACACAAAAATTTCGCATTTGACTTATATAGGTGATGCAGAAATCGGAGAAAATGTAAATATAGGCTGTGGTGTTGTTACGGTTAATTACGATGGACAGAAGAAACATAAAACAATTGTGGGGGATAACAGTTTTATCGGCTGCAATGTAAACCTGGTTTCACCGGTGGAGGTAAAACCCAATTCCTACATAGCGGCAGGGTCAACAATAACCGAAGAGGTGCCCGAATATTCCCTTGCAATTGCAAGAAGCCGCCAGACAAACATTAAAGACTGGGTAATCCGAAAAGGAAGGTTGCGAGTAAAAAAAACTGAGGAGTAATTTTACGGAGGTTGTTTTAAAATGAACATACACGGAAAGGACATAAAAATTTTTGCAGGCAACTCAAACATAGAACTTGCGGAAGAAATCGCGGCAAAAATCGGTTTGCCTCTTGGTGCTTCAAATGTAGGCCGTTTCAGCGATGGTGAAATAGCAATCAGCATTAACGAAGTTGTAAGAGGGTCGGATGTTTTCATTATCCAGTCGACATGCACACCGGTGAATGATAATCTGGTTGAACTGTTGATCCTCATAGATGCATTGCGAAGAGCTTCAGCGGGCCGTATTACTGCAGTTATGCCTTACTTCGGCTACGCCAGGCAGGACAGGAAAGCAAAAGCGAGAGACCCTATTTCCGCCAAACTGGTGGCCAATCTTATAACCACTGCCGGGGCTGACAGGGTTTTAACAATGGATTTGCATGCTACCCAACTTCAGGGGTTCTTTGATATTCCTCTTGATCATCTTCTGGGGGCACCAATCCTTGCAAAATATATTCAGGAGAAGTTCAACAACAGCGAAGATATAGTTGTTGTTTCGCCGGATATAGGCAGTGTTTCACGCTCCAGAAAGTTTGCCGAAAAAATTGAGGCTCCTTTGGCAATTATTGATAAACGCCGTCCGAAAGCCAATGTTTGTGAGATTATGAATATCATCGGTGATGTGCGGGGTAAGCTGGCAATACTCGTTGATGATATAATAGATACCGCAGGTACAATAGTAAATGCTGCCAATGCATTGGCAGATATAGGTGCGAAGGAAGTTTACGCCTGCTGTACCCACGGGGTATTGTCAGGGCCGGCTATTGAGCGTATTAAAAATTCACCCATAAAGGAACTGGTTACACTTAACACCGTACCACTGCCTAAAGAAAAAAGAATAGACAAAATTACCGTTCTTTCGGTTGCCGATGTATTTGCAGAGGCCATAGAAAGAATTTATGGTGATATTTCCATATCAACCCTGTTTACACAACAATAATTTCTATATTTAAACAATCAAACTTTGATATAAAATAAAAATCAACGGGTTATTTTTTCCACCCGTTGATTTTTTATGTGAGTTACAAAAATAATAAGCTGTGGTATACTTCAAATAGTATAAGGGGGATGTTTGATGTTTGTTTTCGCAGGCCTCGGCAATCCGGGAAGGCAATATGAAAGAACCAGGCATAATATCGGCTTTGAATGCGTTGATTATATATCCTTGCTTTATCGCATACCCGTTACTAAAATAAAATTTAAAGCCCTCATAGGCGAAGGTCTTATTGAGGGTGAAAAAGTTCTGCTCGTAAAACCGCAGACATATATGAACAACAGCGGTGAATCGCTGCGGGAAATAGTTGATTATTACAGGTTGGATCTGAACAGACTTGTGGTAATATATGACGATATAGATCTTGATTTGGGAGCAATTCGCATTCGTCCGAGGGGAAGCGCCGGCACCCATAATGGTATGAGATCCATACTGTACCAGTTAAGATCAGAAGAGTTTCCCCGTATAAGAATCGGCATAGGCAAGCCTGAACCTCCGCAGGATTTAGTGTCGTTCGTTTTGGGCAGGTTGAGCAATGACGAGCAGCAGGTAATGGATGAAACCATAAAAAAAGTTGCCTTGTCAGTTCAGGAAATAATAGTTAATGGAATTGACATGGCGATGAGTAAGTTTAATGGGAAATAACAAAAGCTTGAGGTTATGTCTGATGAACAACGGCAGATTTAATAACTGGGACAAGTTTCGTGAAATAAAAACAGATATCTCACAGGGTTTCAGTATTTCAATCAATGGCCTTATGGACACCCAGAGGCATCACATGGTTTATTCAGCTGTCACCCGGACAGACAGGAAAATTTTCTATATTGCCGCCAACGATTTGCAGGCACGAAATGCATTCCGGAGTTTTGAAGGCATGTCCGATGGAAAGGTGCTGTACTTCCCTTTCAGGGAAAAAATGCTTTACGATGTGGAAGCCAAAAGCAATGATCAGGCGCATCAGAGAATAGAAATCCTCGATCGCATTCTCAGAAAGGATTATGATATTGTTGTGCTGTCATGCGAGTCATTGCTTGACATTTTTATGCCTCCTGAAGATTTCACTTCTTACAGGCTGTCCTTTAAAACAGGTGATGCAGTGGAACTGGATCAGCTTGTTTCCGTGCTGGTAAGAATGGGCTATGAACGCGAAGAAGAGGTGCAGGGGCCGGGACAGTTTGCAGTAAGGGGCGGCATTATAGACATATTTCCTGTACAGATGCAAAGCCCTGTCAGGGTTGAACTGTTTGATGTTGAAATTGATTCAATGCGTGTTTTTGATCCCGAAACTCAAAGATCTGTTGAGAGCATCACGCAATTTGATGTGCTTCCGGCAAAAGAGTTTATCTTCACAAAAGAGCAGGCCACAGCTATAGCTGACAGGGTTCAGTCCGAACTTTCAAGAATAATGGCCCAATCCGGGGATAAAGAGCTTGTCAGCCTGCTTAGCAAAAATTTCGGCTTCTATATTGAAAAACTGAGAAATTCTGAATACTTTGCAGGTATAGACAAGTTCATTCCGTATTTTTACAACGAGAGACATACCATTCTTCAGTATGCGGGTAAAGACGAAGTACTGTTTATTGAAGATGTGGCAAGATTAAAACAACGGCTTGCAAATGTTATTGAAGAACACCACAGGCAATGTGATATCCTTTTGGAAAAAGGTATGATTTTGCCGGGTTCATATTCAATGTACCTGGATCCTGAAGATCTGCCGAAAAAACTTGCCCGCCTTCAGACTGTGTATCTTAACAGTCTTGATGATGGTGAAGCACTTACAGATGTTAAAAGACAATACTCTCTTCGTGGAAATAATATAGAACCGTACGGCGGCCGCCTGGAAGAACTAAAAAAGGACATAAAGTCCTGGCTTGACAAAGGGTATCAGGTAACAATACAGGCTTTATCAGAACAAAGGAAAGAAGGGCTGAAAAGTATACTGGAAGAGGATAGCATCAGGGTTCATTCGGAATATCCTGACAGTGACCTGCCCTGTGTTGTGATAAAGACAGGCCATTTGAGAAATGGTTTCATATACCCTGATATTAAATGGGCTGTATTATGTGAAAGCGATATTATTGCAGAAAAAAAGGCAAGAGTAAGCCCCCAGTTTCGCAGCGGAAAGAAAATAAAGATATTCACCGACCTGGAGGTTGGGGATTTCGTAGTTCACCAGACTCATGGAATAGGTATTTACAGGGGAATTGAATCCCTTACCGTGGGCGGGACGAAGAATGAGTATCTGAAGATTGAATACCGCGATGGCGGGTTATTATATATCCCCACAACGCAGATGGATTTGATTCAAAAATATATAGGCACAGAAGGAAAAAATCCTAAAATAAACAAACTCGGCGGAGCAGAATGGACAAAGCAAAAGAAGAAAGTAAAAGAATCGCTGAAGCAACTTGCAGAGGGTTTGATCCGCCTTGAAGCCGAGCGTGCTGCAATGGAAGGCCATGCTTTTTCACCCGATACTGTCTGGCAAAAGCAATTTGAAGAGGCTTTCGAGTGGGAGGAGACAAGGGATCAGCTAAGATGCACCGAAGAAATTAAGGCAGACATGGAGTCGAAAAAACCTATGGACCGCCTGCTTTGCGGCGACGTGGGCTATGGAAAGACAGAAGTTGCATTGCGCGCGGTTTTTAAAGCGGCGATGGACGGAAAACAGTCGGCTTTTCTGGTTCCTACAACCGTTCTGGCCGCACAGCATTATGAAAATTTTAAAAAGCGTTTTGCACAATTCCCAATCACTGTTGAAATGTTAAGCCGTTTCCGGACCGACAGTGAAGTAAAGAAAATCATCAGGGACCTGAAAACAGGCCGTATTGATCTGATAGTCGGCACCCATAAACTTTTAAACAAGGAAATACGCTTTAAGGATCTTGGCCTTTTAATTATAGATGAAGAGCAGCGATTTGGTGTGGAGCAAAAAGAGAAAATAAAAAGCCTGTATCCGAAGGTGGATATTCTGACTTTGTCTGCCACACCCATCCCCAGAACTCTGCACATGTCCCTTACGGGTATCAGGGATATAAGCACAATTGAACAACCTCCCGAGCACAGGTACCCGGTTCAGACTTACGTACTTGAATATAATGAGGATGTGATTGCTGATGCAGTCAGGAGGGAAGTTGCACGGGACGGCCAGGTGTTTTACCTGTTTAACCGTGTTAAAGGAATCCAGACAAAGGCGGCAAAATTGCAGGAAATGCTCCATCCGGTACGTGTGGGTTATGCTCACGGTCAAATGAGTGAAAGACAACTGGAAAAAATAATCACTTCGTTTATAAACAGGGAATTTGATGTATTGGTCTGTACCACAATTATAGAGTCAGGAATAGATATGCCCAATGTAAATACCATAATTGTGGAGGATGCAGACAGGCTTGGGCTTGCCCAGCTGTACCAGCTAAGAGGCAGAGTGGGGCGTTCAAACAAGCTGGCTTATGCATATCTGATGTATAAAAAGGATAAAGTACTTAATGAAATTGCGGAAAAAAGGCTGAAAGCCATCCGTGAGTTTACCGAATTTGGATCGGGCTTTAAAATAGCCATGCGGGATTTGCAGATAAGAGGTGCAGGAAACCTTTTGGGGCCCGAACAGCACGGCCACATGGAAGCTGTGGGTTATGACACTTATGTAAAGCTTCTGGAGGAAACAATAAAGGAATTAAAGGGCGAATCGGTACCTGACGATAATGTTGAAGTAAATGTTGACATAAAAGTACATGCTTACCTGGACTCAAACTATATACCCGATGAGCAGGCAAGGCTTGATATGTATAAAACAATAGCTGCAGTGGAAACTGAAGAAGAAGCTATGGACGTATACGATGAACTTATAGACAGATATGGTGATGTTCCAGCCGAAGCAGCGAACCTTATAAAGGTGATCCTGGTAAGGAAACTTGCAGCAAGATGCGGATTTAGCATTATCAAGCAAAAAGGGGATATGGTGCTGCTGTATTTCAGGGAGCAAGCCGCACTCCCGCTGCCACTGCTGTCAAAACTTATGCAGGAGCAGAAAGGAAGGCTCATGTTCTCAGCGGGCAAAACACCTTACCTGTCGTACAGGGTAAACGGACTCAATCCTTCTGAGGTTCTTGGCAATATTAAGATTCTGTTACAGGGCGTTCATAAATTGCAGTTGGAGGAATAATTGATTATAATTATGGTATCTGAGCAAAATCTAAGATATTTAAGCCACAAAAGGTGGATTAAAATATGAGAAAAATAATGGCCTTAATACTTACTGCAGTGGTAATTGCAGCAGGGATTGCCTATTGTGTAATAGATTCACGAAGTTATGTTGCCAAGGTTGGAGGTAAAAAAATAAAAAATTATGAATATGTTTTTTTTCTTCGCGCCCAAAAACAGGTAACCGAATCTGAAGCGGGTGTAACCAGTGATGAGGAAAAAAAAGAGCTTTGGGAAACTGCAGTTGACGGGGAGGATCCCATAGTAATTGTTATGAATCAGGCCCTGGAAAACGCAAAGGAATTCAAAGTTCAAATAATCAAGGCAGAACAGGCAAAATTCAAGCTTTCGGATTCAGAGCGCAAGGAAATCAATCAATATTTGAACAGCTGGCTGGAAAACGACAAAAACAGGAATTATGTTACAAATGAAATAGGAATAACCCTTTCCCAGTTTAAGGACATGATGATGAAATCACAGCTTGTTAGCCGGTTTTCCTATGATTTTATGCAAAAAAACAGCGATGCTGTAACTGTTTCGGATGAAGAAGTTCAAAAATACTATTTCGATAACAGAAAAAACCTTGATGATGTAACAGTGTGTCATATTTTAATATCAGTTGAAGAGAATATGAGTGACGACCAGAAAATCCAGAAAAAGAACCTGGCAGAAGAACTTCTGGAAAGAATTAGGAATGGTGAAGACATGCCGGCGCTGGTCAGGGAGTATTCTGATGACCCGGGCTCTAAAAACAATGGCGGGGTTTATACCTTTAAATATTCCGAACCATATGCCGCAGAGTTTAAAGAGTGGGCGTTCAATGCCAGAATTGGAGATACTGGAATTGTTAAAACCCAATTTGGATATCATATCATGAGGCTGGAAGACAGAAGCACATTTCAGGATAAAAAGGAACTCGCCAGAAGTGAATTGAAAGCCAATAAACTTAACGAATATTATCAGAATGTTGTAAAAGAATGGTTAAATGATCCCGCCTTTAACCTTGTAAAGAATGAAAAAAATCTCAGCAGGATAACCAAGAAAGCCTTTGAAAGATAAACCTGTCGTATCCTCTTTCAATTAAAAGATCTTTCTATTAAAGCCACCATTTGGTCCAAGTCTTTTATATTTGGTATATTTGCATAAAAACAACAGGATCAAATCATAATAAGAACGTAAGATTTCTATAGATTGAAAGGAGGCATAGACCTTGAAGGCGACAGGCATCGTTAGAAGAATTGACGATTTAGGACGTGTGGTTATTCCCAAGGAAATCAGACGGACTTTGAGAATTCGTGAAGGCGATCCATTAGAAATATTTACCGACCGTGAAGGTGAAGTTATTTTAAAGAAATATTCCCCCATTGGTGAATTAGGTGATTTTGCAACAGAATATGCTGAATCTTTGCATAACACAAGTGGGCATATTATATGTGTTGCCGACAGAGATTCCATTATTGCCGTATCGGGTGCATCAAAAAAGGAATTCCTTGAAAAACCGCTGAGCAGTGAACTTGAAAAAATTATAGAGTCAAAAACCACATTTGTAGCACCTTCTGCAGATTCTGCGAAAGTTACAATTTTAAGTGATGAATCCAGTGACAAATATACATCCCAAGTTATTACGCCGATAATTTCAGAAGGTGATCCTATCGGAGCTGTAATAGTTTTATCAACAGATCCCAATGCCAAGATGGGTGATGTTGAGACAAAACTGGCACAATCGGCCGCAACTTTTTTAGGAAAGCATATGGAACAGTAGAAAGAGAGCCTTTTGGCTCTCTTTATTATAATTACCACAGGCAGATACCAGTTTCTCTCAGTTTCAGGATGGCTTCTATAAAATAGAAATCACCGTAAATGATACTTTTATGTATCCCTTTGTTATACGATTCTGAGCCGTTTTGCAAAATGGAGTCTGTTTTGTCTGTCCAGTCACATTGCTCTTTTTCCAGCGACTTAAGAATTTTTAGCGCGCTGTTTAAATACAGTTTCTTTTCATAAACTGGTACGTGTCTGGCAATTTCAATCATTCCGCCGGCGGCAATTGCACCGGCTGTAGTATCAATATATACCGGCGTATCGGGACTTCTGAAATCTACGGTTGGGATGAAGCTGTCCTGGATGCAGGAAATAAAATAATGGGCTACTTTTTTGGCTGTATCCAGATAGAGTGTTTTTCCGGTATGCAGGTAAGATAATGCAAAGCCGTAAATTGCCCAGCTTTGACCCCTTGACCATGAAGAACCGGTATCATAACCCTGGCCGCCATAAGTTTTAACAACATCACCTGTATCCACATCATATTCTATAATATGAATCACAGAGCCGTCAGGACGGATTACATTTTCGGCAGTTTTATCGGCATGAGCTTCTGCAATCCTGCGGAACCGGCTGTAACCTGTTTCTTCCGAGGCCCAGTATAACAGAGGGAGATTCATCATGGTATCTATTATGGACCATCCCTCGCGCTCTTTACCGTTCCAGGCGGTGATAAAACCACCGTTTATGTTAAAACGTGAAGCCAAATAATTTGCAGCTATTAATCCTCTGATCCTGGATTTTGAATTGCCTGTGATCCTGTAGTTTGCGACGCTTGATAAAAGCCACATAAAGCCGACATCATGATGCAGTCCTTCAAAACTTCCGTCAAGTCCGAAAAGTACCTTATCCAGGCGAAGTTCTGCTTTTTCTGCTTTTTCCCGGTATTTTCCGTCTTTTGTTCCCATATACATAAGCCACATTATTCCGGGCCAGAAGCCATTGGTCCACCAGGTCGGATCTTCTTCAAACTTGTCGTTGAACCTGCCGCCGATTGTTGTATAAGGTATTATATCGCCTGTATTATCAGCAACTCTGCTCATCTTGACCGATATGTTTTCCCATACCGAGTCAAGCCATTTTCTATCCTGCATTGATATGTCCGGCATCCCATTCACTCCTTTGTTTTAACGTTTGAATAACAGTGCTTATTGTCTATTGTATCATGATTATGGTATATATGGTACTTTGCATTATTTTTTGCAAACATATATCCAATACTAACCTCTTGAAAGATGGTTCCTGTTCCAGTATAATTAGAATATCGTGCTAGACGGGGAGGTAGCGGTGCCCTGTACCTGCAACCCGCTATAGCAGGGTTGAATTCCTGCCCGAGGCATATAACTGTGAAATCAGGGCCCTGATTGAAGGGCGATGAAGATTGGGTCTTGCGCAATTCAAGGCTGTGAACCCCGTCAGGTCCGGAAGGAAGCAGCGGTAAGCAGTTAGCTGGATGTGCCGCGAGGGTGCCTAGTCCGAGCTCTTTACCAAGGTACCGTTCGTAGTTGTATGTCGACGGCAGGTGCACGATACATATCTTATGAATTGCTTATTAATTCATCACGTTGCATTTTCTCTTTTCCCTGTTCAACGCAATTTATGAAATTTTAATATATTTGTCCTGTTTTAAGTAATAAAATTTGTTAAAATGTTTTGAAATCACCGAAAAAGACCGATAATACATTTGGACGATTAATTAGATTATATCAGGTGGTTAAAGCTTATGGACAAAAATAAAAAGGGCAACTTGCGTATTACATGTTTTATTGCTTTTTTCTTTATTTTTATTATTCTATGGTTTGTCTTCTCTTATTTAAATGAAAATTTACATTTCACTTTTTTCACGCCCTTAACATGCAACATACTTCTGGCATTATCCATAACATCTTTGATTTTCGTAGTTTTTTTAACAATAAGGTATGACAGTTTATTCAAAGAACTTAACAGATCCCTTGAGCTGATTAATAACATCAATAACGACAAAGAACTGATGGAGAGCGAAATAAAAACATCATTTCCGGTTGTATCCGATATTAACCGGGCTATCCATGAAATATCAATGGACATTCGCAGGCAGGTCAAAGAGCTCAATGATCAAATTAAAGAAACCAATCAGATTGACAGCAGGCTGAAAGATGCTTATGAACAACTGGATGCATCCTATGCCCAATTACAGGCTTTGATGGAAAAGCTTAATGAATCGGAGCAACGATACCACTCCCTTGTGATTAACATTCCGGATATTGTTCTCACACTTGACAGCCATGGAAACATAACTTATGCAAACCGTGCATGCAGGGATATCTTAAAGTTCAGGCGCCATGAAATCGAAGGAAGGCCTTTTCAATATATTGTTGAAGAAAGCTATGCTTATGCATTTAATTACGAAAAACTCAGGCAAACAGTTGAAGTAAGAGGCGAGCAGTTAATGCAAATTCCGTTAAGAAAGAAGGACGGTTCATTTATCCAGGCCGAGATAAAATTCACGCCGGTGCTGGAATCCCCGCAAGGTATAAGTTTGCAGGCAATCATAAGGGATGTAACTGAGCAGAAGCGTATGGAAAACATACTTGTGGAAAACAACCGAAGGCTTGAAATAATGAACAATTTCAGCCAAAAAATTGCTTCGGCGGTGGAACTGCCCGATATATATAAAATCTGTGTAAATACATTGACAGAGGCATTGGGTTTTTACGGTGCAATGTATCTTAAGGGAGATAAAAAGGAAAAGTGTTATCGAATTGAGGAGTATTCCGGGAAATATTTCTCAAAACCTGACATATTGAAATATTTTTTGAGGATTAATCGCAAATTATGTTCTTTCAGTAAAGGCAAAGACGGAATATTGCTTGACTTTAACCAATTTGCCGAACTTCTTGTGGCAGGCCAGGGAAGTATTGTTAATATCCCGTATTTTGAATCGGCTTACATTCAGGCGCTGAAAACCGGCCTTACGGGTCCGGGTTTTTTACTTGTTATTTCAGATAAGGGGTTTAAACCCAAAGAATTTGATTTATTCCGTTCGATTGGCAATACTGCTGCCGTTGCCATTGAAAATGCAATGCATCTTATCAAGTCTAAAGATTATTACGTGGCTACTATTGACGCTTTGATTGCAGCTGTAGAAGCCAGAGATCAGTACACAAGGGGTCACTCGCAGAGAGTGTCGGCATATGCTGTTAAAATAGCCGAAGAAATGGGTATGAGCAAAGAACAAATAGAAGATCTGCGCATTGCAGGCATATTGCATGATATAGGCAAGATTGGCATAAGTGACAGTATTCTGTTGAAGAAGGGGCCTCTTACAAAGGAAGAGTATGAAGAAATCAAGAAACATCCTGCCATCAGCAATAAAATACTTTATCCGATAGGATTGTCAGACAGGATATTAAAAGCAATAGCATTTCATCATGAACGGTTTGACGGCAGAGGATATCCTTTTGGTCTGAGCAATGAAAGCCTTGGCCTTGAACCACAGATAATAGCTGTCGCCGATGCCTTTGATGCAATGACTTCAAAAAGACCATACAGGGAACCCCTGTCCATTGATGAAGCCCTCAGGGAACTTGAAAGGAATAAAAGAAGCCAGTTTCATCCGGATATTGTCGATGTTATGATTAAAATCCAGAGTGGTATTAAATCTCTTGTATAGAATTTTAAAGTATAAGCGAAATAAGCCACTCTTTTTTTGTTGGCAATATTAAATTTGTGTGATATAATCATAAAGGTTTTTCAGACCTTAGGATTTTATTGTTAAAAATATTGGATCTGCTTTTTTTCCTGTGAAAAAATGTATTTATTAATACTCAAAAATCAGGCAACAATTTAATCAGTAAGTTTTTATCCGATATGGAAATCAAGCAGATTATTACATACTAATTTATAATAAAGCTTAGGAGGCCTACCTAAATGAAGTCGAAAGTAGAAAATGTGGACAAGAATGTTGTAAAACTAACAATTGAAGAAGACGCACAGCGTTTTAATGAAAGTCTTAAGAAAGCGTATCAGAAAACAAAAGGCAGATTTTCAGTTCCGGGTTTCAGAAAGGGAAAAGCCCCAATGAATTTAATTGAGAAATTTTACGGGGAAAACGTATTTTACGAGGAAGCATTTAATATAATCTGCCCTGATGCATATGAGGCAGCAATAAAGGAACATGGTATTATTCCTGTAGACGCACCAGAATTGGATATTGAGCAAATCGGCAAGGACAAGGATTTGGTATTCACTGCGAAAGTGACGGTAAAACCCGAGGTTAAACTGGGAGAATATAAAGGTCTTCCGGTAGAAAAAGAACAGGTGAATATTACCGATGAAGATGTTCAAAAAGAACTTGAAAGAATCCAGGACAGAAACTCAAGGCTTGTATCTGTAGAGGACAGACCTGTACAGGAAAAAGACATTGTTAATATTGATTTTGAAGGATTTATTGATGGTGAACCTTTTGAGGGAGGATCAGCAAAAGGATATACACTGACCGTTGGTTCGAATACTTTTATTCCCGGTTTCGAGGATCAACTGATTGGTGCATCCCTGAACCAGGAAGTAGATGTAAACGTTACATTCCCTGAAGATTATCACAAGGAAGAGTTAAAGGGAAAACCGGCACTTTTTAAAGTCCGTATTAACGAAATAAAATATAAGGAACTTCCTGCACTGGATGATGAGTTTGCCCAGGATGTAAGTGAATTTGATACTTTGGAAGAGTATAAAGCTGATATCAGAAAGAAGCTGGAAATAGATGCCCAGGAAGCAGCCGAACGTAAGTACGAGAATGAGCTCGTAAAGAAAGCAGTGGAAAACGCAGAGGTTGATGTTCCTGATGTTATGGTTGAACGCCAGATTAACAATATTATGCAAAGAATTAACATGTCTCTGGCTTATCAGGGTATGGATTTAAATACCTATATGGATATAATGGGCATTGATGAAAAAACAATGCGTGAAGGTTACAGGGAAAAAGCTCTTGAAGAAGTGAAGACGCAGCTGGTGCTGGAGAAAATCTCCCAGACAGAAAATGTAGAGGCTTCTGACGGGGAAGTTGAGGAAGAAATTGCCAAAATGGCTGAAAAATACAATCAAAATGCCGAGGATTTTAAGAAACATTTACAGAACGACGATATAGAATATATTAAAGATACCATTATTACAAGAAAAACCATCGAACTAATGAAGCAAAAACCGGAGCAATAACAGCCACGGATGGATTATGCAAAAAATACCTGGTTGAGATTGACGGGTAATTTTGTTTATTAAGACCATAACCGGGGAAATTTATATAATAATATAGTGATAAATATTTATTAGTAATTAACTGTTATACCTCAATAACACAATGATCTGCTTAAAAAAGATCATGTTGAGAAAAGGGGGATGGAATATGCCGCTTGTACCTTATGTAATAGAGCAAAGTAACAGGGGAGAACGTTCATATGATATATACTCCCGTTTGTTGGAGGATAGAATCATATTTCTAAGCGACGAGGTAAATGATGCAACAGCAAGCCTGATAGTAGCCCAGATGCTGTTCCTGGATGCAAAGGATTCGGACAAGGATATACAGTTTTATATTAACAGCCCTGGTGGCTCAGTAACAGCCGGTCTTGCCATTTATGACACAATGCAGCATGTAAGGTCTGATGTATCTACAATTTGTGTAGGTATGGCAGCAAGCATGGGTGCGTTCCTGCTTGCATCCGGAACCAAGGGTAAACGCTTCGCTCTGCCAAACAGCACGATAATGATTCACCAGCCCGCGGGTGGAGCAAAAGGTCAGGCTACTGATATAAAAATCCATGCCGAATGGATTTTGAAGACAAAGGATAATTTGAACCGCATATTAAGTGAAAGGACCGGGCAGCCTTTAGATAAGATTCAGCGTGACGTGGAAAGAGATTATTTTATGTCAGCTTGGGAGGCAAAAGATTACGGCATTGTGGATGAAGTAATGGTACGAAGATAACGAGGTGAAGTTTAGTGTCAAGATATGAAGAAAAGAAACAGCTTAAATGCTCTTTTTGCGGCAAGACCCAGGATCAGGTCAAAAGGCTGGTTGCGGGACCCGGCGTTTACATTTGTGACGAATGCATAGAGCTTTGCTCTGAAATAATTGGCGAAGAATTTGAAGATAACGGTGTTGATATACAGATTGATGAAATTCCGAAGCCGATTGAGATAAAGAATATTCTCGATCAGTATGTTATCGGCCAGGAGAAAGCAAAAAGAACTCTGGCAGTTGCTGTTTACAACCATTACAAGAGAATAAATTCCGAGCTGGCTTCAGGTGATGTGGAACTGCAAAAAAGCAATATCCTGATGATAGGCCCGACAGGTTCAGGAAAAACTTATCTTGCCCAAACCCTGGCCAAAATATTAAACGTTCCTTTTGCAATAGCAGATGCAACATCATTAACAGAAGCAGGCTATGTCGGAGAAGACGTGGAAAACATACTTCTGAAACTTATTCAGAATGCCGATTATGACATAGAACGTGCCGAGAAAGGAATAATATATATAGATGAAATAGACAAGATAGCACGAAAATCCGACAACCCTTCAATAACGCGGGATGTCAGCGGTGAAGGCGTTCAGCAGGCACTTTTGAAAATACTTGAAGGCACTATCGCATCTGTACCGCCTCAGGGAGGAAGAAAACATCCGCATCAGGAATTTATACAGATAGACACTACCAATATCCTGTTTATTTGCGGAGGAGCATTTGACGGCCTTGATAAAATTATTGAAAACAGGATCGGCAAAAGGACTATAGGTTTTGGCTCTGTTAATGAAAAAGGCCTTGAGCGGAGTAAAGAGATTGGAGAACTGTTTCAGCTGGTAACACCGCAGGATTTGTTAAAGTACGGGTTGATACCTGAATTTATTGGAAGATTGCCCATAGTTGCTTCGTTGCATTCACTGGATCGGGACACTCTAATAGATATATTGACAAAACCGCGCAATGCCCTTGTTAAGCAGTATAAAAAGTTGTTCGAAATTGATGGGGTTGAGCTTGTTATAGAGGAAGAAGCCCTCCAGGCAATAGCTGATAAGGCTCTTGAAAGAAAAACGGGAGCAAGAGGATTACGATCCATCATGGAGGAGATTCTGATTGATGTTATGTATGAAATTCCATCTAAAAAGAATGTTGAAAAATGTATAGTTGACAGGGAAGTAATTGTTTCGGGGCGTGAGCCAACGCTCATTTACAATGAAGCCAGGAAGGCGTTGAACCCGCCAAAAAAGAAAAAACAGAAGGAAAATATTGATTCTGCGTCATAAAAATCCGGCTATGCCGGATTTTTTATATGAGCAGTTATTGTACACTGCAGGCCGTATAAGTTCAGCTTGGGCAGGCCGAAACTCGCAGTAAACCGAACATAATTTAAATTATGCAAAGCATTATTGACGGAATTCGCAGCATCTCTTTCCGGTAACGAGGGGGTTATTGTGCAATGCCGGAAACAGTCGCTTCATTTGCAAGAGCTGTGCAGTTCAGCTCGGACAAGCCGAAACTCGCAAAAATGCTTTAATTTGCGGGTCCTGCTTCGGGTGTTTTGTCTCCTTGAGCAACAAAACACCTACAAAAACACCCGCACATAATTATTAATTAATCCAGCGTTGAGGTCTCCATATCACGGATCGCTCACCTTCACGCTCGTGACTACATGGTATGCAGCATAGCTTCGAAGTGTGTTGCTCTGCGTCACCAAAATCACCCGAATCACCCGCTGCTTTATGTAGCATTTTTGCTCCGTCGGCTTGCTTGTCCTCGCTCTGACTGCACATCTCTATGCTGCATTACGCTATAAGTTTCCTTGCATTGCACAATAACCATATCCACCTGACAGTAATATTAATATTGCACGATGCTTCCTTCAGATTGATGCTGCGAATTCTTCGAATCCGATTCAATTTTTCAGTATAAAATACTTTGCATTATTTATATTATGCGAAGCAGTTTAAATGATTTGCTCCCGTCATAGCACATTGGTATCAAGCGCGGGTCCTGCTTCGGGTGTTTTGGCTTCTTGAGCAACAAAGCACCTACTAAAACACCCGCTCCCATTATATAATTAATTCGACATTGGAGTCTCCATATCCCGGGCCGTTCAGTTCCACGCTCTCAGCTTACGGGGATGCAGAATGGCTTCGAGGTGTGTTGCTCTGCGTCGCCAAAATCACCCGAATCACCCGCTAATAATGCGAAAAAACAGAGAGAAGTTGGAGATTTTTTAAATATTGCGTTATGTACAGTTCAACAGATGCATCAGGTGAAATTTCCCTGGTTTCACATAGGTAAAAATTTATATGGCCCGGGCAGCAGATAATGACACAGTCCTGAGGACTGGTGAAGATTGAAAACAGCAGAATAATATAGTATCATAGAACATGGGTTCGGTTCATTTTACAAGCTGAAGCTGACGCATATTTGAGCTTAATCCTTCATATACAGAATTATGTGAATGTTACAGACAGAAATCTAGAGTGAGGTGTACGAATGAAAAAAAACAATAAAACTTATGGAAATGAAAGTATAACATCTCTAAAAGGAGCTGATCGCGTCAGACTACGACCGGGCGTTATTTTTGGTTCAGACGGCATTGAAGGTTGCCAGCAATCATTCTTTGAAATTCTTTCGAACTCTATAGATGAAGCCCGTGAAGGTTTTGGCAATGAAATAAAAGTTATACGTCATCGTGATTTTTCAATTACAGTGGAAGATAAAGGGCGTGGAGTTCCCCTTGATTACAACCCGATTGAGAAGCGCTATAACTGGGAACTGATATACTGCGAACTGTACGCAGGCGGTAAATATAACAATAACAGCGGTGAAAATTACGAGTTCAGTCTTGGCCTGAACGGACTTGGAGCATGTGCAACCCAATACAGCTCGGAGTACATGTTTGTTACATCATTCAGGGATGGATACAAATATTCATTGGAGTTCAGAAAGGGAGAAAATGTCGGCGGACTGAAAAAGGAAAAAGCAAACTATGAGCATACAGGTACAATACAGCATTGGAAACCTGATCTCGAGGTTTTTACCGATATAAAAATCCCCCTTGAATATTACAGGATGACACTGAAACGTCAGGCTGTGGTCAATCCGGGGCTGCGCTTTATATTAGTGGACGAGGAATCGGGAAATACAGAAGAGTTCTATTATGAAAACGGTATTGTGGATTACGTGAAGGAATTATCGGGTGATAAAGGCTTTACTTCGGTCCAGTTTTATGAAACCTCTGTAAAAGGGCGCGACAGGGAGGATAAACCGGAATACAAGGTGAAAATGAGTGTTGCCTTTGTATTCAACAATGAAATTAATGTGCTTGAATATTATCACAATTCAAGCTTTCTGGAATACGGAGGGGCGCCCGATAAGGCTGTTAAAAATGCTTTTGTTTACGAAATTGATAAATATCTGAGAAGCAATAACAAGTATAACAAAAATGAGGCGAAAATAACCTTTGCAGATATCCAGGACAGCCTGATTTTTGTCAGCAGCTCGTTCTCGACCATTACCAGCTATGAGAACCAGACTAAAAAAGCCATAACAAACAGGTTTATCCAGGAAGCGATGACCGATTTCCTGAAAAAACAGCTTGAAGTGTATTTAATTGAAAACAGGGAAGAAGCCGAAAGAATTGCCGGACAGGTGCTGGCAAATAAACGAAGCCGTGAATCTGCCGAGAGGACGCGCATTGATGTCAGGAAAAAGCTTAGCGGCAAGGTGGATTTTACGAACCGGGTTAAAAAATTTGTAGACTGCAGGACAAAAGATGTTTCGAAAAGAGAACTGTACATTGTGGAAGGTGATTCTGCCCTCGGTTCATGTAAAATGGGCAGGGATGCGGAATTCCAGGCTATAATGCCCGTACGCGGTAAAATACTTAACTGCCTGAAAGCAGACTATGAAGTAATTTTTAAAAGCGAAGTCATTGTAGACTTGCTGAAGGTACTGGGCTGCGGTGTTGAAATAAAAACAAGGCATAACAAGGAGCTTAGTACATTTAATATAGAAAATCTCAGATGGAACAAGATTATAATATGTACAGATGCTGATGTGGACGGATTTCAGATACGTACTTTAATTTTGGCAATGATATACCGCCTTATGCCAACCCTTATCCGTGAAGGGAAGGTATATATTGCTGAATCTCCGCTGTTTGAGATTCGTTGCAAGGATAAAATATGGTTTGCGTATAATGAGAAGGAAAAAAACGATATATTGAAAAAGCTCAAGAATGAAAAGGTTACAATCCAGCGTTCAAAAGGTCTTGGTGAGAATGACCCGGATATGATGTGGCAAACCACCATGAATCCTGAGACAAGGAGGTTAATTAAAGTAGTTCCGGATGATGTGGAACAGACACAGGAGTTTTTTGATCTTCTGCTTGGGGATAACCTGCAGGGAAGAAAGGATTACATCAGTGAACATGGCCATGAATATCTGGACATGCTCGACGTAAGCTGATTTAACCGGGATGTTCGCCTGAATTCCAGAATATACCTTATGAAAGGGTATTAAAAATAATGAAGCGAGGATAGTTCATATGAAGTTTACCGAACAAAAGATAGTTGAAACATTGAAAGTAAATTATATGCCCTATGCAATGAGCGTAATTGTTTCCCGTGCCATACCCGAGATAGACGGGTTAAAGCCGTCGCACAGGAAACTGTTGTATACCATGTATAAAATGGGCCTGCTGCACGGCGCAAAAACCAAGTCGGCCAATGTAGTAGGGCAGACAATGAAACTGAATCCTCACGGAGATATGGCGATTTACGAGACAATGGTCAGGCTTACAACCGGAAATGGTGCACTTTTGCATCCCCTGGTGGAGTCCAAGGGAAATTTTGGGCGCGTTTATTCAAGGGACATGAAATTTGCAGCGCCGAGGTATACCGAAGTTAAACTTGCGGAAATAAGCTCGGAGCTTTTCAGTGACATTGACAAAGATACTGTGGATTTTACGGATAACTATGATGGAACTATGAAAGAACCTGTATTGCTGCCAACGGTTTTTCCCAATATCCTTGTTAACCCGAACCAGGGAATTGCCGTGGGTATGGCAAGCAATATCTGCAGTTTTAACCTGAAAGAAGTTTGTGATGCTACCATCGCATATATAAAAAATGATAATGTGGATTTTATAAATTATTTAAAAGCTCCTGATTTTTCTACCGGGGGAGAGCTGATATACAACGAAAAGGAATTAAGAAGCATTTATGAAACAGGCAGGGGAAGTTTCAAGGTACGTGCAAGATACAGGTTTGATACAGCAAACAATTGCATTGAGATATACGAAATTCCCTATACCACTACCTCGGAAGCCATTATCGATTCCATAACCGAACTTGTTAAAAACGGAAAAGTTAAAGATATAACCGATGTTCGTGATGAAACCGATTTAAACGGACTGAAAATCACGATTGACATAAAGCGTTCAGCCGATCCTGACGCACTGATGAATAAACTGTTTAAGCTTACACCTCTTGAAGACAGTTTCGGATGTAATTTTAACATCCTGATAAACGGAAAACCACAGGTTTTGGGCATTAAGGGCATACTCGACAGCTGGATTGAATTCCGCATGACATGTATTCGCAGGCAAACAGCTTTTGACATCAGAAAGAAATCCGAAAGGCTGCACCTGCTGGAAGGGTTGGCGAAAATCCTTCTTGACATTGACAAAGCCATAAGGATAATACGCGGGACAGAAAAGGAAGAGCAGGTTGTACCGAATCTTATGAAAGGATTTGGTATTGATCAGGCTCAGGCAGAATATATAGCCGAAATTAAACTTAGAAACTTGAATAAGGAATATATAATCAAACAGACATCGAATATTGAATCTTTGAAAGAGGAAATTGCCGATCTGGAGGATATATACAATAAGGAATCCAGGGTATTGGACATTATCTGCCAGCAATTGAAGGAGATTTCGAAAAAATATGGACAGCCCCGGAAAACAGGCATTATAAATGAGCAACATGTTGAAACGGTTACAGAAGAAGTACTGATTGAAGATTATAATGTCAAACTTTTCCTTACAGCCGAGGGATACCTGAAAAAAATACCGCTTACTTCATTAAGGGCCTCAGGTGAGCAGAAGCTTAAGGAAGAGGATGAAATAATACAGGAAATTGAAGCGAGGAACAAGAGCGAACTGATCCTTTTTTCAAACCAGCAAGTGGCCTATAAACTGAAGATTCATGAAATTAATGACTGTAAAACGTCAATGCTGGGAGAATACCTCGGGAACATCCTCGAAATGAATACCGGGGAAAGGATAATTTACATGGTTGCAACCGATGACTATTCGGGCTATATGCTGTTTTCCTTCGAGAATGGGAAATGTGCCAAAATACCGTTGTCAAGCTATGCAACAAAAACAAACCGTAAGAAACTCGCCAATGCGTATTCCGATGAGTCGCCCCTTTGCGATATACGTTTCCTTCAGGAGGACAGAGAACTTGTTGCTTTTTCAAGTATTGATAAGGTTCTTATTTTCAGCACGGCAAATATTAATCCCAAGACAACAAGGAACTCCGGCGGGGTTCAGGTATTGAAGTCCAAGAAGGGAAGCAGCATGATAAAAATAAAAGAGCTGGATGAAGTAAAATTTACCGATTTGGATTATTACAGAACCAAAAACATACCGGCCATCGGATGTTATCTTAAAGACGAGGATAAGGAAGAAAAGCAGATTACAATGTTTTAAAAGGAAGGGGATAATATCATGGATGTAATTGATGCAATCATGACAAGAAGAAGTATCAGGAAATTCACAGGCCAGGTTATTTCTGACGAGCAGTTGAATTTGTTGTTAAAAGCGGGGTTTCAGGCACCGTCTGCCCACAACTACCAGCCATGGCATTTTATTGTTATAAAAGAAAAAGAGACTCTTGAAAAGATAGCGGGCATGCATCCATATGCGAAAATGCTGCCACAGGCCGGATGTGGCATTATAGTGTGCGGAGATGTAAATAAAGAATCCCGGGAGGGATTTTTGGTGGAGGATTGCTCTGCGGCAATTCAAAATATACTGCTGGCGGCCCATGGAATTGGTTTAGGGGCCGTGTGGTGCGGAATTTACCCGGATACCGACAGGACAAATGCAATTTCCGGGATTTTGAAACTGCCCGGGAACATAATACCGGTGGGACTTGTAGCCGTAGGCCATCGAAACGAAGAGAAAGAAGCCGCTGATCGTTTCGATAGCACCAGGATACACTATGATAAATGGTAAAAAATATTGTTTTCAGAACCGTCAAAGTACATTTGGCATCCAAATATCGGATTTTCAGGGATAAAACTCAGTTGGCCGAAGATGTAAGAGTCTTTAAACTGCCGCTGAGTTTTTGAATTTCCCTTATGGAAGCATTGAGCTCCAGTATACGGTTATTTTCGGATTCCATGGTTGCCAGAACTTCCTGTGTGGCTGCAGAGTTTTCTTCTGAAATACTTGCCACGTTTTCAATCTGCTGTTGCACCTGTTCAAGTTCGGATGTTATTTCATTGTTTTTCAGATACCCCTCTTCGATTGCTTTGTTTGTTTTATAAGAGGTGGCTTTTATTTCTTCAAAATGTGAGGAA
>DATCKN010000054.1:0-17194 GCA_036562185.1 Thermoclostridium sp. | reverse complement strand
GGTGTAAGATGCTTATATGAATTTTTTAACATTAAATCAAAAATAAAAATATCTAATTAAAAAAAGGTAGAACCAAGTCATAGAAAAGATAATGAAAGGTTCTACACAATTTAATATTTATTCACTATAACCTATAATAAGAGAAATAAATACCCGGTTCCAACCATTAATACATTGCTTATACTGTGCATAATCATTGGATATATGACGCTTCCGGTATCCTGGTAAGCTTTGCCGGAAATAATTCCTTGCGCGAATGCATAGAGGAATTGAGAATAATCCGCTTCAATTGCAAACGGGAATAATGACCATTTTATATGGGCAATCGCAAACATTAAAGCAGCTATGATTGATTCTAGTGTAATACCCCACTTAACTTCGTTTTTTTTGCCAAACACCTTCATGAGAATTGTAATCGGCAGTGCCCGGTATAGTATCTCTTCAGCCGGTCCGCTTAAAAACAATTGAAAGCAGAGGGTGCCGATGATATTGCTTTTATTAAGGGGAAAGCCATATACCGGTAATGAATTATTTGCCATCATAAGCACATGAACAGCAAGTGCGACTCCTGCAAAAACAGCGGTATATATTGTAACAAATTTGGTTCCGGTTTTACTGTTACCAAGATCAAAGCCAAAATTTAAATTAAATATCTTCTTTAATATCAAAATGGCAATAAGCGCAAGGAGCAATAGGGCTATATGATGAACAATATTCCAGGCATATGCTTTATAGGGGTCAATTCTCTCAAATGAAAACATATCGGCAATGCCGCTCCCCACAAAGCCCAACACTTCCTGGAAAACTATCAGCAACAAAATGACAGCTCCCGATATCAATACCTTTTTCCGGCCAAATTGCATCTTTCCCATTTTGATAAAACCCCTATCTCTGCATATATTTCGCTCTATTATTGATCTCATATACTCTTCATCTACTTTCTCGCATAAGCAAAATTTCCGTATTGGGTCATTCTTGGTTCTCTTGGCATACCAATCTTCATAAAGAACATTCATTTATTCACATTCCTTTACTTTCATATGCAAAGTATTTTAGGAAACATTATTTTGCTTTTCATGAATATGTATAAGCATCTTACAGCAATTTCCGTTCATCAACGTACTTTCAACAGTAATGTTTTCGGCATCAATTCCGCCTGCGGCAGTAATCATGGCAATCATCGGGTCAAGGCACCAGCCATTGCATGGATTTGCTCCTCCCATCTTCTTTGAAAGTGCGCAAAGTTTACATGATGTTGCTTCAGCAGTATACCCGTCCCCGGTTTTCTTTACTTCCCAATTAGCACAACCATAGACTTCAGAAAGGGCATGAAAGATGTCTTCAAGGCTGTTAATGCCCATCTGCTGATTCAGATAGGGAGCTGTCTGTATTAGCCTTTCTTTTCTTTTTTCAACAACTGCATCTAACACATTTAATCCCTTATATGTGTTTACAGTTTCTGCGATGGATACCGCATAAGTGTTTTGCAATAATGCAAGCCTTTTTTCAATTTCCATTATGATCTCTCCTTTTATTTATTTATTTTAACGTTCGTTAGGTTAAATCCCGTCTGCGGCAATTTTCTAAAAGTTATCTCCTCTGTTATCAGTATTTAGTCATCTTCATTTGCTATACAGCCCTGTAAAACGATGGATATCTCTTCTCTTATCTCATCCTCAGGCAAATACCGGTTTTTCACGACTATATTCACTATCAATGTCTCTAATAAATGTACCAACGTTCTTACTACCGCTTTTTCATTATTTATATTCTTCGTATAAGGTTTGAGAATCTCACGATGCCTTGGTAATATGCTTTTTTCCCACTCATCCATAAGATTCATCAATTCCTCGTCTCCGTCAAATGTTTCGTAGACTTTGATTCCAAGCCGGTATACCAGTTTATCATACTCGTTTAGGGTATTTAAGCTATATATGAACTTGGTGTAAAAATCAATTATATTTTCATTTTTCAAATGAGATGCCTGTCTTTTTATGAGGTTAAAAAAATCCTCTTTAATTATTTCATCGAACAACTCTTTTTTATTAATATAATAATAATAAATCATGGGAAGAGAGCAGCCAACATCTTTCGCAATATTGCGTATTGTTGTTCCATAATAACCATTAGCATTGAAATGCTTAACTGCCGCTTCTTTTATTCGATCACGCAAAACCTTATCCGTCATATGATCCTCCTCTATCTAACGTTCGTTAGTATTGTATCATACCAAATCTTTCTTGTCAATAATTTTATAATTTTTGATTTGCTCCTTTATACTAATATGTACTTTCAGCAATGATTTTAATAATGAATATACTTCTTCTTTTCCACCAAATATGTATGTAAGGAAAAACCCGGTTACCGACGGAACAAAGGTTCCGACGGTTATCAGGCGCGGGATATTTAATCTCGCGCCTGTTATTATTTAAAACCCTTTATTAAGACAGCTGCCAGCCCTGCCGGCTACATTTTATAGGCCGCCAATTCTTCATTCAGGTTCTTCAAGTCGGAAGCGATGTTTTCTATCGAAGAAAATGATGATGTTATTTCCTCCATTGTAGCAGCCTGCTGCTGTGTCGCACTTGCAATGGACTCAATCTCACTAAGGGAACTGTCAATCAGGCTGCTTATCTTCGAGATAACCTCTTTGAGCTTCCGGCTGTGGGATGATGAATTTATAGAAGCAGATTCTATATCGTTAACTTTCGACTTCATGATATCCTGAAGCTCTGTCAGTTCATCAAATTTCTCCGCGGTCTGCATTACCTTCTGAATGGACGATTTAATACTGTTTGTTCCGGATTCTATTGTCTCATATACCGAGTTCGTTTTATCCTGTAAATCCGTAACAAGTCTGCTTATATCCTTCGTGGCCTTTCCGGATTGCTCCGCAAGCTTTCTTATTTCTTCAGCAACCACCGCGAAGCCTTTCCCTGCCTGTCCTGCCCTGGCCGATTCTATAGAGGCATTCAGGGCAAGAAGGTTTGTCTGGCTTGATATGTTATTAATTATACTAAGGATGTTGTTGATTTCCCGGGTTGTCTCAAGAAGTGAAATCATGACGTCTCTAATATCAGCCGTTGATTTTTCAACGATATCCATATCCTGTTTTGTTATATCCATATATTCCTTGCTTTGTTGTGTAGCTTGGTAACTTGAATTGAATACATCGGCCATTTCTTTGGCTTTGATTGATACCGTTTCCAAATCTTTGGAAATATTCATAATAAAACCCGATGATGTTTGTACATACTGCAGATTATCTTTACAGCTATTCACCGCTGATAGCGCATTATCGGCTATTTCCGTGTTGGCCTTTGCCGTCTCGTCCATTGCTGCCGCAAACTGGTTGACTGAATCAAAAAGCACCTCTGAAGAAAACTTTGACTTCTCAGTTACCGAAGCAAGGGTGTTAAGAATCTGTTTTTGATGTTCGGAAGCGGCGAGAGAATTAAACATATTATTCAAACGTTTTATAAGCAGGTTGAACAACAAGAACATGGCAACGAACTCAATAACAAAACCCATCAGTATGCGAAAATATTCATCCGCCCTTCCGGTGATTTGTAATCTAATATATTGAGTTACAGCCAAGCTTATCAAGCCAATGATAAATGCTGTAAAGGTAAGAATTCTGTCATAGTAGAGACAGCTTAATATACAGGCGAAAAGGTATGTAAGATATATTCCGATATGAATATTGGTGGCAAGCATTCCAACAATCATCGTACTTATAAAAATGTTGAAGTATTTCAGGAATTCCTGATTCATGCCCTTTCTTGTAAATATAAGGTTTAGAATAACCAAAGTAAAGCTGACAAAAGTGAATATCAGCAACTGCGTCATATCGATCTTGAATACACCGATACTGGTTATTATAATCAAGGCGGGAAATACCACCGAACATACAGCCAATAAGAGTATTGAAACAAGCTTGTTTACTTCCTTGTTGTTTGACAGTACAAATGCTCTTTTATCCATACGCTTCTCCTTTGTATACAAAAATTTCATTATTTTGGACGGATGTTAAATAATAAGCTCCTACAAAGTTAATTTACTGTATAAATTGATTATAGTACTATGTTTGATTCATAGTCAACTATTTCATTTATATGAATAAAATAAATCATTGGTGATTTCACCTCTTTTATATGTACTTCTCCATGAAGCCTACTGTAAACGGCAGATGATTAAATATCTTTGTAAAAAGATGGACGAAACCATTTTTAAGGTACCAATCCTTCAGTACTTTGTTTTCTTCAATAATATCTATTTTAATCTTGTTGCATCCCATTTCTTTTGCTTTCTTTTCACAAAAATCAAGCAGGCTCTTACCGTACCCTTTATGGCGGTAACCGGGCAAGACTGCCAGGTTGTGCAGTTCAGCGGCATTATTATCGTCAACAGATATGGACACATATCCAACAAGTTTATCTTGCTCATATAAACCATACATTTGATATCCATCCGCATACCGCTGCTGCAACGTATCAATTTTCATAAAGCTGGGATGCCTTGGGCAGTTTTGCTCTGTTAGGTTAAATTCTCTTGCTACCGTCGCGAAGCTTTCGTTAATTACCTTAATACAATCCTGCAGTTCAGTTATTTTAATTTGCCTGATTTGTTCCATTTTACACTTCCTTCATATAATCTTATCTTTTCACAACTGTACTCCTCTTTCGCTTCACTTTGACAATAATAAAATATTATCTCCATATTATAAGGCAAACTCTGTTTGATTTACCCTATCCTGGTGTTCCGTCAGATTATAATAACTACCATATATTGTATTCCTTCAGACTAAATTTATCAATAAACAATACTGCCACTCATAATGTATCTAAATCCCCTGTACCGGAATCCATTTCTAAGAAAAATGAAAACTCCTCTTACTGGTATAGGCTTATTCAATTGCCATTTTACCTTAAGAGGAGTATTCTTTGGAAATATCGCGTTTATTATTTTTTATGCAATTATAAACCTTAAATTATTCTAATTTCCCGCCTTCAATCACAAGGCTCTCCTTATAATCTTCTCCGTATATATGCGCCAGTGTTGCATCATAGGCCTCATGTATAAAATTCTCTTTACCGAGGGCTTCAAGCTCGTTGTTAATCCAATCGAGGAGTTCCTTATTGCCTTTTTTAACGGCAGGCGCTATTGTATCCTGTCCGCCCAATGTGGGTACACCGACTACAAACCCCGGATTCTGTTTTGCCCATGCTATAACTTCCGTATTGTCGTTAACTATAGCCGCGCCGCGTCCATCCTTTAATGCTTCAAATATTTCCGTATACTGATCGAACTTTAATTGCTCTATTTCGGGATAATTTTCAGTTAAGAAGGTCTCGGCGGTAGTTCCTTTGGCAACAATAGCCTTTTTGCCCTTCAATTGTTCGATCGAGGTAATGGGAGCACTTTCCGGAGAGACTATTCCAAGGGAAACCTTCATATAGGGGTTTGCAAAATCCACCTTTTGCTTTCTTTCCTCAGTAACCGTAAAATTAGCCATTATTATATCAACCTTGTTTGATTCCAGAAACGCCACCCTGCTTGCAGGATCCACCAGAACAAATTCAACCTTGGATTCGTCACCTAAAAGATCCTTCGCAAATCTTTTTGCAATATACACATCAAATCCTTGATTTTCACCATTTTCATCAACGTAACCAAATGGATTTTTATCTCCAAACACGCCAATTCTAATCTTGCCCCGCTCTTTAATTTCAGCTATGGAACCCTTGACTTCTGTCGCACTGGTTTTTTTGCCGGCATTGCTGCAACCTGCAAGCGCCCCCAGTGTTAATGCCGCAATCATTAATAGTTGAATAGCTCTTTTGATTTTTTTCATTTTACTCATTCCTTTCCCTTTTATTATTTAATATTGAAATATATTTAAGAAGTGCTGAGCACGTTCCGTCTTCGGTTTTGTAAAAAACTCATGGGAATCCGTTATTTCGCATATCTTTGCTTCATCAATGAATACTATCCTGTCGGCAACAGCCCGGGCAAATGACATCTCATGGGTTACAATAAGCATTGTTATGCCCTGTTTCGCAAGTCCCAGTATTACATCCAGGACTTCTCTTACCATCTCAGGGTCAAGAGATGCCGTGACTTCATCAAATAACATAATTTCGGGGTTCATACACAAAGCCCTTACTATCGCTATTCGCTGCTTTTGTCCTCCGGACAGCTGACGGGGGTATGAGTTCTGTCGGTCGAGCAAGCCTACCCTGTCCAACAGCTGTCTAGCCTGTTCCAAAACCTCACTTTTATTTCTTTTTTGTACTTTCACTGGGCCCAAGATAATATTTTCAATAACTGTCATGTGCGGAAACAATTCATAGTTTTGGAATACCATGCCAATACGCTGACGGATTTCCTGCCAGTTTACATCCTTGCTGACAATGCTTTTGCCATGGAATCTTATATCACCTCCTTGTATTTTTTCCAGGCCGTTGAGACACCTCAAAAGGGTGCTTTTCCCGCAGCCCGACGGCCCTAAAATTACGACAACTTCACCCTTATTTATGCTTAAATTAATATCCTCAAGGACAGTTATTCCGTCATACTTTTTATGTAAGCCCTCTACTTCAAGCAGTACCTCATTGGTTTTTCTGTTCACGATTAACACCCCTATCTGTTCCATTTGTTTTCCAGCATTCTGGATAATTTAGAAAGAGGATAACAGACTGCGAAATACAATATAAATACAAAGCCATACACCCAAAATGATGCTGTAGGTATTTCTATGCGTGAATACTCAATTATCTGTTGCCCTACCTTTATAACATCAATAACCCCAATCAAAACTACCAGTGAAGTGGTCTTTATCATCCTTGTAGCCAGATTAATGGCCCCCGGCAGCATTCTCCTGACTGCCTGAGGTATCAGAATATACCGGTAAAGTTCCCAGAACCCAAGCCCTATAGCCTTTCCGGACTCAACCTGATGCTGTGGCAAGGATTTCAGCGCGCCTCTTACGATATCTCCCATCTCTGCAGTACCCCAAAGAGTGAAGACAATAATGGAAACCGTCTCTCCGCTTAAATCTACGTTCAAAGCAGTAGTACCGCCAAAATACATGACAAACAACCAAACGAAAATTGGTATTATTCTAAACATCTCCAGGTATATGCGGCAAATCGAACGTATCCATTTTCTCTTTGCTGTCCAGATTACTCCAAGAACAACTCCAAGCAGCGAACCTATTAAAATAGAGATGAAAGCAATTCTTGCCGTCACCATCAGGCCTTCAAGCAAGCGCCGTATGTTCTTCACATTAAACAGAACCCTGATTCCCAAACTCTGCATACCGCGCCTTCCTTTCCAGCCATGTCAAAAATATCGATAAAGGCAAAATCATTATCAAATATACAGCCACCAACATAAACAGGGCTTCAAAGGTTTGATAATACATGCCTATTAAATCCTTTGTTACATTCATAAGGTCAACCACTGCAATTGCTCCCACTATTGAGGTTTCTTTAAGCAGGAAAATACAATTTGCACCTATTGAAGGTATGCCGACCGAAAATGCCTGGGGAAGGATCACGTATCTCACAAGCTGCGCCCTGGAGAGCCCTATGCTAAGTCCGGACTCAATTTGTGACCTGCTTACAGCCTCCAAACCGCTCCGGAAGGCTTCGGCCATATAGCTTCCCCCCAGGAAGGACAGGCCAATAATGGCGCATGTATTCTCGCTTAGGGCTATTCCAAGCTTGGTAAGCCCAAAGTATAAAAAGAACAACTGTATAAGAAGCGGAGTATTACGCGATAACTCTATATAAACCTGTACTATTGATCTCAGCAGTTTAACTCTAAAATACTGTGCTATACTGCATATTAAGCCGATTGCCAGAGAGAACAATATACCCCAAAACCCAAGCTTAAGTGTTATCCATGCGGCGTCCCGGTAAAGGGGCAAGCTGTCTAATATAAACTGCCAGTTAAGTTTCATATTTTATCGCCTCAATCATGCTTAACGTTCTTATAACTATGACTTTTTCTATTCCTTAATAAAAAAACTCCTGCCCCTATACAGAGGCAGAAGTTTATTCCGCGGTTCCACTCTGTTTACCTGATGAAAATCAGGCATCTCGTCATTTTCGGTACAAACATACCTCAACACTATAACGGGTGTACCCGCCGGAGTCTACTATATTTCGATCCGGTACTCGAGGATGCACTTCGGTTAATCTTAATCTAAAACCCCTTTCAGCCTGCGGGGGTTTCTCTCTGAAGATCTCCATTAACTTACTCTTCCTGTCATCGTATTTCGCACTATTCATATCTGTTTACTATGTTATATCATAAATGGATTTCTATTGTCAATACCTTTTTATACAAAATTTATTAGTATATGTTTGGTGTACTGAGAAGACAAAAATCCATAACAGCATACACGAAGCTCATCCCGTGTTTTCCCGATATATTTGAATATGGCGGTATGCACCATACCCACCGAATCATAATATATCCAGCAATCAAAACGGCTAGCCACATGCTGCATTGTATCAGCCATTCTGTGTGCCTACCCTGTATTAAATACTGTTTCTATGGACTTATTCTTTGTCCATATTAACAAAAACCAGTTTATTTATAAATGTGATCAGACTTTTCCGCTTATCATCCGGATCCATAGCCTCAAAATCACTTGAATGAATTGTAGCCGAAACTCCGTACAGAATTTGCCCTGCCAGTATTTCCATAGAGGTATCACTCTTTACATTCCATCTTTCAAGGAGTTCAACTACAGCCGGTTTTATAGATGCTATCGTTCCTGCAGACATGGCATATTGAACCGTCCAGTGAATATTTCCCTTCAGAATATTAAACTGTCTCATCGATTCCGAATACATCGGAATAAATGCATCGACGAACTCTTCCGGCGTATTGCACGTTTGAATCAATGCTTCAAATCTCTCCCTGTAATCCTTAAAGAATCGTTCAACTACCTTATCAAACAGTTCTTCCTTGGATTTGAAGTAATGATAAAACATACCTATCTCTCCGCCGACTTGATTCATAATCATACGTACGGATGTTGCCTCATATCCATTCTCAAAGAACAGCTTCATTGCTGTCAAAATGATCTCATCCCTTTTTCCGCCTTCAAGAACCGCTTTTCTCGCCATATGATTTCTCCTCTATCCAATCTGTAATGGTTTTAAGCAAAAGGCCCATATTGCCTACCTGGCAATGGTGATCTGCATGTTCTTCCTCAGTGAACACTCTCCCTGTCACACTCTTTGCATTAACCAGAGCATCTAATTGCTCCTGATAAAACACAGTATATATATCGCTTGCGCCGGCAAGAACAAGAGTATCCTGTGTTATCAGTCCGGAAATGTCTCTGGTGTTATACTTTTTGATATGATTGAAATACTCGCAGGGCGTATGAATATTATCATATATCGAATAGCCCTGCAAGAGAAGCCATTTCGTAAAGTATTTCTGATTGAACTTTTTATTCAGGGATTTCCAAAGGATGTTCATTGGGTGGCGAGTCAGGTAATCAAAAATTTTTCCAAAGCTGCCCATCCTGTTCAGCAACGCACCATAGAAATCATAAATCAAGTCATACATTACAAGGCGGGAGATTCTTTTATCATAAGCCGCCGCTCTTGTTGCCAGATATCCTCCTAAAGAAACACCTATAAGTGTCACATCATTCAGGTTAAAATGATCAAGCACCGCTCCCGTACAGTGTTCCCACTCCGGTGTCATGCGGACATCATGATGCATTAGGACTTCTCCCTGACCGGGACCTTCAAAAATATAAGCATTATAGCCTTTTTCCATAAAGTATGGCAGCATTGCCAGAAATTCCTGCGCGATACTGTCATACCCGCCATGTATAACGATCGTTCCTTTTGAGTTCTCGCGCACTGAATAGTATACGGGAAGTTCATAATCCTGAAAAGGAATCCTTTCAAACCTCAGTCCGGATAACTGACAGAAATGTTTATTATATAGATTTACACATCTGTCATATAATACATGCTTAAGACTGTTGCCCTCTGAATCTTTCTCTCCACTGAGAGTATAAAACTGAGCTGCACGAAAACAGGTAGCCGCCTTTAAATATTCATTATTATTCTCGGCCTGTTCACCCAGTTCTATAAAAAGTGATATCCACTTTTCAAAGCTGTCAATCTGCCGCCCAATCTCAAAAAGCTCTTCCCGGGTAAAAACTCCGAAAGTGTAGAACCGATTCAATTGAAAATTAAGTCCCTCATCATCATTAAACGAATAGTATCCTACCGGAAACATCTCCTCATTGAACATAAGCGCCCTCCATAAACCGAATATCGTTCTGTTTATTTAGTATTATATCAGCTTAAGGGTTGTTCGTCAACATTAAACAGAACGATATTCTGTTTATTATTATGTACCGCACTAATCCGGTCTGCCCGTCCCCCCTGCAACTTGCAGTACGGTTAATACTTCGTGCACGGGATACACCACTAATGTAAGAATGGTAAGGGGCTCTATGGCCTTAATGCAGATGGGATTTGATATTTTACGCAAATATAAAATACGGGTTTCCTGACGTCGTCTTTTCAGGCAGTACAGCCCAGAAAAAAACGATGTGTGGAAACCCTTTATTTCTGTGTGCATACTTTTCACATTTTAATCCAGTTTTCTTATCTCACCCCAAACGTCTGCCAGCAGCGTTTCTTCCATCGTGTCAAAATCAACAGTGATAATAAATGGTATCTACATGAAACCTCTACTTTTGAATAATGTACTCTTTCGAATATGCATCAAAATACTTTTCATAGGTTTCATTTTTCATTCGCTTTACGCTGCCAAGATATTCATGTGCATCAAAGTTGTCAGATTCCAATGCAATCATCGCAACAGCAATATTGGAACAATGATCCGCTATTCGTTCATAATTATTCAAAATGTCGTTGAACACGAAACCGGAATTCAGGGAACATGTCCCGTGCTTAAGCCTTTGAACATGATGAAGCTTAAGTTCATCACACAATTCGTCAATAAGCTCTTCCAACGGCTCAATTTTTTCTGCAAGCTGCAAATTGTTATTAATAAATGCCTCTATTGCCGTTCCCGCAATCTCTGAGACAGCATTTTCAAGTACACGAAGCTCTTGCTTTGCATCATCCGAAAAGACAATTCCTTTTTCGTAAATTTCTTTCGCTGAATTTGAAAGATTGACTGCATGGTCGGAAATACGCTCAAAATCGGTAATGGTATGCAAAAACTTACCTGTATTCTCATTTTGCTCATCACTAAGTTCGTTCTTTGTAACCTTCAATAGATAGGTTCCTAATTTGTCCTCATACCGATCTACGATTTTCTCAATATACTGAACGCGTTCATAATCCTCCTGCGTAAAGCTGTTCAATAATTTAAATGAGAGAAAGAGATTTTCTTTTGCCTGGATTGCCATATCGTTAATCGCATCAAAACATTGCTCGATAGCGAGCGCCGGGTGGTTTACAAAGCGATATTTGGCAAAACAGCTTTTAAAAATGTTCTTTCCCTATCCGAATATAATCAGCCTGCGTCATTATTAGTCCTCCAGACAATAGCCTGAAAGTATCTAATGCCTTTCTTTTTTTCTAAGGTGCCTTGCTATAAGAATGATGGCCAGTATTATTAAAACAATTGGCAAAAACACCATAAATATTATTAATAAATTCATACCTAAATACGGGCTTTTAAAAAAACCTATAAAATTTTGCAACCAATTCTGGTCAATGACAATCTCTAAATCATCTTCCGGCAGTTTATCTGATATATATCGATAGGTACGCTTACCCGCTTTTTCAAATTGTAAATTGCTGTTTTTGAGAACAGGCATACCCTCATCAAGGTATAGGTTTATGGTTAGTTTTGAGAAGTCCTTCCACATAGCTGCAGGTGTAAGGTAGTAATGTATTTCCCCTCGTTTTGCATTGTAATCGTAATCTGGATACCCTCCCAAACGGTAGCGATAAGAAACTACTACATCATATTCCTCTTTTGGCGCGAAGTTCAATTCAAACATTATTGAGTCGACTTTTCGCCCATCGCTTTGATCCATATTTTTTGCAAGTATGACATACCGCCAATCACGTTTTACAATACCTGAACTGTATTCTAACGCGTAAGTTTCCGCTGTAAAGGATGTGTCTATGCCATTGACTGCCACCTTCACACCACTATTCTCAATATTCGGAGAAAGAAACATTGATTGTGTGGAAACGTATTCATCAGTAGTATTCTTCATTCTGTAAGTCGCAGCAATATCTGCTTCCGCACCGTCAACTATAATATCCAATGTTTCTGACAATACTGATATCGCATCATTTTTCTCAAATGTTATTGAAGAAGCAATGTCCGATTCCTTGGGGGCCGCCATGTTTGCATAAGCGACTTGAGGAATAACCAATAAAAAAATAAAAGCAAACGCAAAGATTATCCTAATCTTTTTCATAAAATACCTTCTCCCATCTCTCCGCCAATTCTTTTCCTCTGCCCACTGATTATTATTCATCACATAACCCCTGTCTCATCTTATTGTGCCTAACCATATTTTGCTGAAATATAACTTAACACAGCATTTAGCTTTTGTCCACCGTCCTAGAATAAATCCGTTATAGTCTGTTCGTCATCAGCAATTAGGATATTTGCAGCCATAGGCATCATCATCTTTCATCTTATTTTTATGTCACATAATCATTATAACGTAAAGCGTTAATCCATTTTTCACTTTTTGCTTATGGAAACCTTAAGATTTTCTTAATGCGTCCTTTACCATTTTCAGCTCGCCAGGATATATGCAGTGCCTTATTTGGTTATTCTCTACCGCTGTGATGCATTCATCAAGATCCATCCAAAGCACACTATCAATTTCTTCATTTTGCAGAACGAACTTATCTTCATCATTGTCCCGCCACAAAATAAATACTCGCGAAAACTGCCTGTCATGAAAAGGTTTGCCAAAAAAACAGTCATCCCAGATTACAATTCTGTCTCCACAGAAAACAAGCTCATGTTCAGAAGCTGAAATGCCAAGCTCCTCTTGCAGCTCCCGTATCGCCGACTTGGCAAAATCCATTCCTGCAGGAATGTGACCGGCACTTGAAATGTCATAACAGCCCGGGAAGGATTCTTTGGTTTCACTTCTTTTCTGAAGCAGAATCTGAACCTTACCATGCTTCTTCCTGAGAAGCCATACATGGGATGTCCTGTGCATAATGCCTTCCTCATGAGCTTTTTCCCTCTCTACTGTTTCTCCCGTCGGGTTTCCCCGTTCATCAACAACATCCAGAATCTCCATTTATACCACCTGTTCTCAAGTTATACGAAAAGTGTACAGCAATTTACCGGCAATGTATAGTATCAAATATGAATATCATCACATAAGAAACCGGCGTATGGAAATCTATAGAGTACTGCCGGTGTGCCGAACATATCGACAACCTTCCCTTTCACCGTTCCCTTGATAATCTGCTGTGCTCCCTCTATAAGCTTTGCAATCAAATCAGGGCCGACGGGGAACGAACCATGTGACGGATATATAGTGTCAAACTCATCGGTATACATGGACAGCCTCTTCAGGCTCTCAGCATAAAGGGGAAGGTTTCTGCGTTCCTTGAACATAAATATGTTCCCGTCCTGGATGCTGTCTCCCGAAATAAGCACTTTGCTGTTTATATCCAGTATAGCTACACTCCCGGGTGTATGTCCGGGTATGAATATAATTTTAAGAGGCCGGTTTCCGAGATCTATGATTTCTTCGTCTTTTACAGGCAGAATAGTTCCCAGACCTCCGTGTGCCCTGTAATTATCTTCTTCCTCAGGATGCATATAAAAACAATCAAAACCTGCGTTTCCGGAAATATGATCCGGATCTGCATGTGTATTTAAAAGCATTATAGGCAATTCCGTGATGCTTTCCGCAATTTGCTTTGCGTTTGGCGTATTCATTCCACTGTCAATTAACATCGCCTTTTCCGTTCCTGCCAGTAAGAAAAACCTCACGCCGTTATCTTCAATCCGCCATGTGGAATCGTTTATTTGAATAATCTCAGCCATCAATATTCCTCCTTAGATTTTATATTGAAAGGTTTTAGCCTTATTTCTTTACTATTGCTATACTGAAACCATCCCAGCCTTTAAGACCTGCCGTTAAGCTGTATACATTTTTGATTCCTCTCTTTACGTATTTATACCTCTCGGCCCGTATTGTTTGGCGCGGTATTTTTATTTCATTTTACCATTTTATAACTGTTAAATCAAAAGCTTTCAAGCATGCACAAAGCTCATTTTATTTTTGTATAATGGAATAATAAAATGATGGAATTTGTCGATGAGTTGTGGTATTGTAAATATTACTGAATTTTTCTATGAAAATGATAACATGGAAATAATAAAAGGAAGCGTTGAAAATGATAAAGACTGATCAGGATAATGACATGTGCAGCGGCCCCTTATTTGGGAAAATGATTCTTTTTGCATTGCCCATTATGGTAATGAATATACTTCAGCTATTGTTTAATGCTGCAGATTTGGTAGTGGTCGGACGGTTTGCCGGCAAAGAGGCTTTGGCGGCTGTTGGGGCTACCGGTGCTCTTATTAATCTGATTGTTAATTTATTTATGGGCCTTTCTGTTGGAACAAGTGTTATTGTTGCCCAGAGTTATGGTGCCAAAAATTCTGAGGAAACCAATAAATCAGTCCATACATCAATTATTGTAAGCTTCATAGCCGGTATCATAGTAATGGCATTGGGACTCACGCTATGCAAGCCTTTGCTGATAATGATAGGCACACCCGGTGATATTATTGACCTGTCGGTTGTCTATATGAGAATATACTTTCTTGGCATTCCCGCCAGTATGATATATAACTTCGGTGCGGCAATACTGCGCGCAGTCGGAGACAGCCGCAGGCCTATGTATTATTTGTTCATATCCGGTGTCATTAATGTATTTCTGAATTTGTATTTTGTCCTTGTACTGCATATGACCGTGGATGGCGTTGCCTGGGCGACAACAATTACCCAGTATCTGTCGATGTTTTTAACCCTTGAGTGCCTTATCCGCAATAAGGAGGAATCAATCCGCCTGTATATGGGAAACCTTCGGATTGACCGCAGAAAGCTGCTTCGGATTATGCAAATCGGTCTTCCCGCCGGACTGCAGTCACTGTTATTTTCCATTTCCAATGTGCTGATACAATCGGCTATCAATTCCTTTGGCTCCTCTTTGGTTGCGGCTAATTCGGCGGCGTCAAATATCGAGGGATTTGTGGCCACACCCATGACCGCCTATTACAATGCAGCAATTACTTTTACCGGACAGAATATGGGAGCAAAAAAATATGACAGGATTGACAAGATAGCAAAGATTTGCACATTCCTGGTCTTTGCCACATGTGTTATTGCAGGCGGGCTGACCATATTATTAAGCAAACCTTTGCTGTCCATATTTACGACAGATCCTGAAGTTATCCGGCTGGGCATGACAAGAATCAACATTATGATGATCACATATTTTACCTGCGGTATTATGAATGTATTTCCTGGATTGACCCGTGGAATGGGATACTCTATGCTGCCAATGCTCTGTACTTTGGTTGGAGCATGCCTGATGCGTATTGTTTGGCTGGCTACCATTTTTTCATGGTTTCCCACCATTTACATGCTTTATACCTGCTATCCGGTTACCTGGGCGCTTGCGTCCATCGGTCAGGTCTGCAGTTTCTTCTATGCCAGGAAGAAGGTAAGACAGATGGCTTTAAGCTTATAATGGGATAAATGAGCTTTCCCGCAAACAAGATGTATTGGTAGAATATTTAAGTGTATAAAAAGGCAGATGACCAAACATGATCATCTGCCCATTTTATAGTTTTAACTTCATTTTTGTATTTAAACCATAAACACCAGGCGCTGAACCGGGTTTTTATTTGACGGCTCATTGCCCTTTTCAAACACGCACATATCAGATGACCCCAAACAGCAAATCGCCGTATGTAGGTATAGGCCACAGGCTTGCATCCACCAAAGTTTCAAGCTTGTCGGCAAAGGAGCGCATTTCGCCCATCAGCGGGATGATGACGTCCTTGTAAGTACGGGCATGCTCAAGCAAATCACCTTCATGCGCATCAACCTCTTCCAACTTCACACCCAGCTGATCGATGGCGGCCTGCAGGCTGGATGTCAATGATACAAGCTTATCCAGTTTTCCCTTTGCGGCGGATGAATCAGCGCCTGCTGCATTGAGGGAAGCAACGGTATCCGCAACCTTTCTGACATATGCCAGCGATGCAGGAAGGATCTGCCTGTTTGCCATTTCAATCATGGTAAGGGCTTCTATGCGGATTGTCTTGATGTAGTTCTCCAGGCATATTTCATAACGGGAGAATATTTCAGCACGGTTCAGTACACCATGTTTTTCAAGGACCTTGATGTTTTTCTCCGCAACTAATGCGGGAATGGCATCAACTGTTGTCTTCAGGTTGGGCAGTCCTCTCCGCTCAGCTTCGGCAACCCATTCCTCGGAATAGTTATTGCCATTGAAGATAATGCGCTTGTGGTTCTTTATTATCTCCTTGACCACGGCATTTACTTCTGCATTGAAGTCCTCCGCCTTTTCGAGGCGATCGGCAATCTGGCTCAGGGTTTCGGCAACTATGGTATTGATAATAAAGTTCGGGGTAGCTATGGACTGTGAAGAACCCACGGACCTGAACTCAAACTTGTTGCCTGTAAATGCAAATGGAGAAGTCCTGTTTCTGTCGGTGGTATCCTTCGGAAGAACGGGAAGCGTGGAGACGCCGATTTCCAGGGTTCTGCTGGTCCCATTATTCTTGACAACACCGGTCTCTATCTGCTCGATAACATTGGTCAGCTCATCGCCAAGGAAGATGGACATGATGGCCGGAGGTGCCTCGTTGGCTCCAAGCCTGTGGTCATTTCCGGCTGTGGCAACCGAGAATCGCAGCAGGTCCGCATATTCATCAATAGCCTTGATAACCGCAACGAGGAAGATGAGGAACTGTGCGTTATCCGATGGTGTGGTGCCGGGATCAAGCAGGTTCTTGCCATCGTTGGTTGAGATGGACCAGTTATTGTGCTTACCTGAACCATTGACGCCCGCAAATGGCTTCTCGTGCAGGAGGCATGCTAGCCCGTGCCTGTCAGCCACCTTCTTCATAATCTCCATGG
>DATCKN010000034.1:0-26169 GCA_036562185.1 Thermoclostridium sp. | reverse complement strand
CCTGAATATATTGTAATTTTTAAAAGCTATGGTAACCCCATACATTGGTATATACTTAAAAATGACATAGTATGCTAATACGGGAATAAGCATTAAGTACAATACCCTGCAGTTCCATATATTCCTAAGCAGGTATGTATAGTTTTTTTTGGATTTTTTTGCTTTTCTTATAAATATCAAAGATTCCTATATGGCAGTACTTTCATCCGACAGGACCAATCTGGGCGAGTGCTTTTATAACGTTTTTCCACGCACAAGCAATGTACTTAAATTGAATGAACAGCAAATCACAGAGTACATAATTATTGCGCATCGCCTTAGCCAGGAACTCGAATCCAGTGAATATGGAAGCGATATCCTGGTGGATTCATATATAAAGCAAATTCTCATCATGGTTAATCGTATCTCAAGAAATCAAAAAAATGAAGGAGTAAATAACATAATGCCCTCTCTGGTTTCCAATACCATTGCTTATATTGAGCAAAATATAACCGGAGAAATCTCACTGGATATTCTGTCGGACTGTTTCCATCACAATGGCACATATATCAGCAGGTGCTTTAAAAATATTACAGGCATATCACTTCAGCAATATATTATCCAAAAGAGAATAACACTTGCAAAAAAATACCTTTTCGAAGGATGCAGCCCCAAAGATGCCTGCTTTTTATCCGGTTTTAATGATTACTCTAATTTTTCAAGAACCTTTAAAAAGCAAACCGGTATGTCTCCCAGAGAATTTCAATACATGAGTAATAACAGAATTCCGGCCCTTAAAGCCTGAAGTTTACCGCTGCCTTATACACAAGTTTTTATGACTGAAATATCCACTGTTTTTACGTTCTTATATGTTTTATTACCATTCTCCGTATTTATACAGGATACTTTGATAAAAAAAAGTTGCCCCAAAATGAGTAACCAGATAAACCTTGGGGCACCCTTATTTGAAATTGCGTTTGAATTCTAACTCAATATTGCTATTCCATTGTTAATAACACAACCGACTTTGACGGCAGTGAAATACCAATCTCGCCGTTTTGCAGGCTGAACCCGCTGAATGGCTCAGGTTTTACTGAATAAGGATTATCAAATGTATTATGCGCATTCATGTCACCGGCTGTCAGGATTTTTCCGCTTATCTTACTGTAATTGCCGTTTATCAGTTTGCATGATATGTTCTCACCTTCATTTGGATGCAGGTTGCACAATGTGATGTGTAATTTATTTTCCTTGTCAACCGAAGCCGATGCACTGATTCGGGGAATGGATTGCCCGTCCAGGGTATAATCTCCGCAATCCAAATATAAGGAAACAAGTTCTGCATCCTGATGCACTTTATATATGTCAAATACATGGTATGTCGGTGTTTTTATAATTTTTTCCCCCTCTGTCAGAATTACGGCCTGCAGTACATTAACAGTCTGTGCAAGATTTGCCATCTGAACCCTGTCACAATGATTGTTAAAGATATTCAGATGGATTCCGGCCACCAAGGCATCCCGAAGTGTATTCTGCTGATACAGAAAAGCCGGATTCGTACCTGGTTCTACATCAAACCATGTTCCCCATTCATCAACAATTAAACCCACACGTTTATCGGGGTCATATTGATCCATTATGCTCGAATGCTTAATAATCAACTCTTCCATATAAAGCGCATTTTGCATAACAGAGAACCATTCATTCTCTGTAAAGTTCGTTGCAGACCCTTTAACTGACCAGTCCTTTGACGTTCTGGTATAATAATGCAGACTCAAACCCTCCATCAGATTTCCTGCTTCCCTCATCAGAACCTCTGTCCAGTGGTAGTCATCGACCGATGCACCACCTGCTATCCTGTATATTTTGTTATCGCCATAATTCCTGATATATGTTGCGTATCTGCGGTATTCGTCTGCATAGTATTCGGCGCGCATATTTCCGCCACAGCCCCAGTTTTCATTACCCACACCAAAATATGTCAGCTTCCATGGTTCTGCTCTGCCATTCTTTTTTCTAAGATCGGTCATGGGTGATTTCCCGTCAAAGGTTATATATTCAACCCATTGCTGCATTTCCAGAACTGTACCGCTTCCCAGGTTTCCACAAATATATGGTTCAGCTCCGATTAACTCACAAAGTCTCATAAATTCATGCGTTCCAAAGTGATTATTTTCAACCACGCCTCCCCAATGTGTATTAATCATGCTGGGACGCTGCTCATAGGGGCCAATTCCATCCATCCAATGGTATGTATCTGCAAAGCAGCCTCCCGGCCACCGCAACACAGGGGCTTTAATATCCCTCAAAGCCTGAATTACATCGTTTCGGATGCCATCAGTATTTGGTATCTTTGATTCTTTTCCTACCCATATTCCTTCATAAATACATCTTCCCAGGTGTTCTGCAAAATGTCCGTAGATATTTCTGTTTATTTTGCCGATTCTTCTGGCCGTATTCAATATAATTGTTCCCATCGCTCATCCTTCTTTCTTTTTTTATCATTATCAGTAAGCTCCTGATCTGTTTGAATTTATCTGCCCAAACTGTCTTACCCGGAATGCCGGATCGGGAAATAAACGCTATATTTCTCGTAACCAACTTCATACAGGTGGATGGCTGCGCTATTACAACTTGTTTTTCTTCATTTATGCAAATCCCTGCTGATTTTGCCATTCTTACTGAGTATTCCTGGTAACAGTTTCACCGGGTCATATGCCAAACAGCTATAAATAAATTTACTCATTTAACTACTGCTCCGAATCTTATACCAAACTGCAGCTATATAAAAATCCCACGTCTTTCCCGGAATTTAAAGACAGCTCCCGGTTCTTTATCTAAAATTCAAATTTTTAACCTGTCAATTGACTAAACAAATATCCAGTATGTTAAAATTTCTGTGGTCTGTGCTCACTTACGGTAATGAATTGAGGGATTTATTGTTATACAATGGCTGTCAGCATAAGGTAAAGGACGCTAAACTTGCACTCCCCGAACCTGTATATGTAAAATACAATGCATGAATTCCATCGGGAATTGAAATATCTGCAGAATATTCCTTCCATATGTTCGAGAATTCGACGGGTATTCTTCCCAGCACTTCACCATTCCACGATGTTTTGACTTCAAAAGCACCGCGGCAATACCCGCGTACCTTAATTTTAACTGATTTTATGCCCCTGCAGTCAAAATACTTAAACCCTGCCGTTGCCGAGTCTTTCATATTTGCTATATAGCCTATCTCTTCATCCCCGTCTTTACCGTCCTGGGTAATCTTGGGAAACTGGTTGTTCATCCAGGAACCTGTGAAATCGGTATAAATGGATTCTTCCCTGCAGAATAAGTTGCATGCAAGATATGCCGGATATTCCCCTCTTCCGGCCAACGGCTCATCTTTAGAACCGCAGGATGTCATCTCAACCTGTGGAATTGAGCCATCATCATTAATCTTAATTTTCTCCATGCAGCCCTGCCTGCTGAAATTTGTCCCGTTTGTATGTCTATGATAAAAGATATACCACTGGCCATTAATTTCAACAATGCTGCCGTGGTTGTTCCCTCCATAAAACATAGGCTTTTCTGCAGGTTTATATGTATCTATATGCAGATCACAGTTGCTTACTATTACTCCACCGTACTGAAAACCCCCTGTTGGATTTTTGCTTGTAGCATAGCACAGTTCATGCATAGCGACTGAAGAATATATAAAATAATATGTGTCTCCTTTTTTTCTAATAGAAGATGCCTCAAAGAATTCATGGCCTTCAAATCCGGTTCCTTTGCTGTAGGGTTCACTCGGAACTATTATAACCGGTTCTTCAAGAACTGTAAGCATATCTGGTCCTAAAACGGTTGCCATTGCACCTTTTCTCGATTTGTCACCTCTGCCGCAAAAACCGGTATACAAATAAGTCCTGTCTCCTTCTGTAAGCACGCCGGGATCGAACTGGGGCTGATCACCCTCTCTTTCACCAAGCAGTGTTCCGTCCTGGTAATGAACATAACCGTAAAATTCATACTTACCTGCCGGTGTATCGCAAACTGCAACCGATACAACTGAAACCTTGTCCAAAACATAGTACAGATAATATCTTCCATCAGGCCCAACAGTAACATCAGGTGCATACAGGCACATACTGCCATCCTGATTAAAAGGATCATCGGTTTTTCTGTAAATCACACCTTCATACCGCCAGTCAGAAAGATCGTCAACAGGTGCCGACCAGCATACATAATCGTTCAGGCAGTAGACATATCCATTAAAGCGATCATGAGAACCATAGACATAAACCCTGCCGTTGAATACATAAGGTTCACCGTCCGGGATGTATTCCCACGACGGAAGATATGGATTGACTCTTTGCTTTTTCATATCCTCTTCCTCCGGTTATACGTTTTACTATCTTGATTATCAGCACACTTGGTAAAATTCTCCGTTATGCTCTAAATATACAATAATTCTGTCTCATATACAATCCTGTTTCCAATTTTTAAATATAAACGTTTTATAAATTTTTAACTTTTCAACGCCTTCGTTTACATTATTTTCCATTTAAATTGTCCCTCTGTAAATATTTTAAATTTGATATATACGCTAAACCTATGTAAATTCAGCTTCTGAAAACACATATATAATCAGGCATGCCATGAGATTATTCAAAAATCATTCAAAAAACGTTTTTTGTATTGACAACGGAAATTAATATAAAATATAATTAAATTAGCAAATTATGGTTATCATATTGTTTCAACAACCTGTTACAGCAAGTGTGGAAAGGCCCATCTTTATTTTTTAAATATATATAAAAAAACAAAGAAAGGGGATTAAAATTAATGAAAAAGAGGAGAATTCTCACACTGCTGATGGCTGTTGTCTTGATCGCTGCCAGTTTAACTGCATGCACTACCAAATTATTAGACAGTTCATCAGAAACTTCCACCTCCACTCCTACTCCAGGGCAAACTTCACAGCCTTCCGACAAACCAGGAGACAAAAAACTGGAACCAATAACCTTTACCATGTTTGTTGCAGGTCCAGGCGAACCACCACCAAAGGATAACAAAGTAGTCAAAAAGCTTCAGGAAATCACAGGAGTCACCATCGAATTTGAATTTCTTGTAGGTGATCTGGAGCAAAAAGTCGGAATCATGATCGCCAGTGGCGATTACCCCGATTTGATAGGCGCAGGACAGGCACGTGGAAGATTTCTGAACGCCCGCTCGTTTGTTGCACTTGACGATTATCTCCCCAATTATCCCAACCTTTGGAAACACTATGAGCCTTATTTGGAACGGCTTCGTGATGTATCAACAGACAGAAAAATATACATACTGGACATCTGGGGTCGCCAATACAGGCTTGAAGACGGACAGGACGATTTTTACGAAGGAGATTATAACGGCCCCGCTTTCTGGATTCAAAAAGACGTGCTTGCCTGGGACGGATATTCACATCCCAGGACATTGGATGAATTCTTTGACCTGTTGGAACGTTATTATAAAGAACATCCTACAATTGACGGTCAGCCCACGCTGCCTTTCGAAGTGCACTCTCAGGACTGGCGTTCGTTCTGTCTGAAAAATGCACCTCAGCACCTGATTGGCGGACGTAACGAAGGCGATGTGGTTGTTGACCACAAAACCCTGAAAGTCGAAATATATCAGAATAAATGGTACGCCAAGGCTTATTACAAAAAACTCAACGAATCGTTCAAGAAAGGTTTAATACATCCTGAAACATTCTCCAGAAGCTATGATAATTACCTGTCGGTTATTTCCACAGGCCGCGTACTTGCGATGTTCGATCAGCACTGGAATTTCCAGGACGGAGAATTTGTATTGATTTCAGAAGGTAAAATTAACAGGACGTATGTTCCCCTCGGCCTCAGTCTTGACGGTTCCCCCGTTTCTTACAACAGGGTAAGAAGTGAAGGAATCATAGGTGGAAATGGTATGGGGATCAGCGTAAAATGTAAAGACGTTGAGCGTGCTTTACAATTCATGGACACATTGCTGGAAGAAGATGTACACAGGCTAATGTACTGGGGTATCGAAGGTGAGGACTATTATGTTGATGAAAACGGGCGCTACAGACGCACTCCCGAACAAAAAGCCAACTTTGACAATCCCGATTGGCGCCTCGCTAATGCCGGAATGGTTATAGGCGATCAATTCCCGAAACTGGAAGGCCGCTATTCCGACGGTAATTCATGCAGCGCTTCAACACAGCCGGAAGAAAGACTTGAAAACCAATTCCCATACGACAAGGAATTCTACAAGAAATACGGTTTTTACGGAAGGTCTGACTTCCTGCCTCTTATGGAACATCCAGGCTATCCTGAAGTATGGTCTATCTTCTCAACCATGGAAGAAGACAATATAGCCAAAATTGTATTTGACCAGATAACCGATTTACAGAACCGTTACCTGCCCGGTGTAATTATGGCTGAAGATTTTGAATCAGCCTGGGAAACATATGCTAAGAGATACGATGAGCTCAACATTAAGGCTCTGGAAGAAGAAGTAGAACGTCAAATACGCGCACGTATGCGCAAATAAACAGCCTGTTCTTCTTTCAGAAAAATAATTGCCGGTGAGTCGACCCATTATCCGGCCGGCTCTCCGGCGTATTATCGGTTATAAGTCAGGGCTAGGGGGATAGCGTATGGTAGCTAAACGTGTTGATTCCAGAAAAGATTTTATAAATCATGCCCGGAAGCAAAAGGGACTGATACTGATTGCATTTCCTTTTTTTATCTACTTTTTAATTTTTTCATATTTACCGCTATGGGGTTTAACCATGGCATTTCAGAACTATAAACCCCACTTATCCTTTTTTGAGCAGGAATGGGTTGGTTTCTTGCATTTTAAAAACCTGTTTACCGACCCTGATTTTTACCGCGTAATGAGGAACACCCTGGGAATGAGCATTATCAACCTGGTGTTGGGTTTTGTCACGGCAATCTCGTTTGCATTGCTTTTAAACGAACTTAATGGCAATTTATATATGTTTAAAAGGATTGTACAAACAATATCATATATGCCTCATTTCCTTTCATGGATTATTGTCTGCGGCCTGGTTTCAAATCTGCTTGCCATGGAAGAGGGAATACTGAATGAATTGCTTTTGGCATTAGGACTTATTAAAGAGAAAATCCATTTCATGGGTAAGCCGGAATATTTCTGGTGGATAGTTGGATTTACAAATGTGTGGAAATCAATGGGCTGGAATAGTATTATATATTTAGCAGCAATCACTTCTATTGACCCTGCTCTTTATGAAGCTGCAGCAATAGACGGATATGGGCGTTTCGGCAGGATGTGGCATGTAACCTTGCCTGGAATTAAATCGACAATTATCGTACTTCTTATAATGAACGCAGGATGGATCCTTAACGCAGGCTTTGAAATTCAATACATTTTGGGTACAAACGGTCTTGTTCTTGACGTTTCTGAAACAATTGACATTTTTGTCCTGAAAAGAGGTTTCGGAAGATCAGGCGGTTTTGCATTCGGAACTGCTGCAGGTATGTTTAAAACAGTGGTCAGTGCTGTTATTTTAATACTATGCAATAAAATTGCCGCTATGGTGGACGAGGAAAGACTGATTTAGTAAAACGTTTTTGTTTTGCTTTATCGGCTTGGAGGTTTATAGAAATGAAAAAAACTGTTGGTGATAAGATTATTGATGCGGTTATTGTATTCATAATGTTCATTATAATTATTGCCATGTTATACCCGCTTTGGAACACGTTGATCACGTCTTTCAACGATGCAAGGGATTCGATAAAGGGTGGATTATACTTATGGCCCAGGAAATGGACACTTTATAACTACCAAAGTATATTCAGGACAGACAAAATATTCAGGGCTTTTTTAGTGTCAGTTGCGAGAACGGTGCTCACAACTGTACTAAATGTGTTCCTCTCAGGGTTGCTTGCATACGTACTGAGCCACAAGGATTTTATTTTCAGAAGGTTTCTTACAGTGTTTATGGTAATGACAATGTACATAAACGCAGGATTGATCCCTCAGTATTTCCTGTACCGCAGTTTAGGCTTAATCAACACCTTTTGGGTATATATACTCCCTTCTATGGTGGGAGCATTCAATGTAATCGTTATACGTACATACATAAATTCATTACCGGCCTCTCTTGTGGAATCGGCAAAAATTGACGGAGCCAGCGATATGAGAATATATTTCAGTATCATTATCCCGCTATGCTTACCTGTTTTGGCGACGGTTGCCCTATGGGTTGCTGTAGGATCATGGAACTCCTGGTTTGATTCTTTTATATTTGCACCGAAACAGGAATTAAGTACCCTTCAATATGAGATGATGAAGATAATAGCCTCATCCATGCAGACCGGTGTTAAACAACCCGATTACCTGGCTGAATCGTCGCAACAGTCACGCAACATGGTTACTCCTAACTCGTTGCGTGCAGCAATGACTATGGTTGCGACTGTACCAATCCTTGTGGTGTACCCTTTCCTGCAAAAATATTTTGTCACTGTTAACATCGGTAGTGTAAAAGAATAGAGTTGCAAAGCAGGGGTCTTTATAGAGGATTCCTGCTTTTTTATTTACCCGGTGAAGAAAAACTAATCAAGTACCGGCTCTGTCCATGCGTTACTGAATATACCATAAAAAAGACCCCTGATTTTTCAGAGGTCTTTGAAATATATTCTCTTAATATGATTTTATCTTGCAAGCCAGCCGCCGTCTACCGCAAGTGTGTATCCATTAACGTAGTCTGAAGCAGGAGATGCAAGGAATACAGCTGCTCCGGCTACATCTTCGGGTGTACCCCACCGGCCTGCAGGTATTCTTCCGAGAATTTCCTGTGATCTCTGTTCATCTGCACGGAGTGGTGCAGTATTGTTTGTAGCCATATATCCAGGAGCAATGGCGTTAACATTGATATTATACTTTGCCCACTCATTTGCCAAAGCTCTGGTAATCCCCATTACACCGCTCTTGCTTGCCGTATAGGATGGAACGCGGATACCGCCCTGGAATGACAACATCGATGCTATGTTTATAATTTTTCCGCCGGTGCCTTGTTTGATAAATTGTTTTGCAGCAGCCTGGCAGAAGAAAAATACAGTTCTGATATTAATGTTCATTACATCGTCCCAGTCTTTAACCGAGAAATCGATGGCATCGGTTCTTCTGATTATTCCCGCATTGTTAACCAGAATATCAACTTTTCCAAAAGTCTCAACGGTTTTTTGAATTATACCGTCAATCGGGTCAATGGTTAAGAGATTTGCTATTATGCCAAGGAATTTTCCACCTTTTTCCTCGATTTTTTTCTGTGTTTCGGGCATTTCCACATAGTCTACTCCAACCACCGTGGCACCTGCTTCAGAAAGTGCCAATGCCATACCCTGTCCCAAACCTGTGCTTGCTCCGGTTACAATTGCTACCTTGCCATCAAGTTTAAATTTGTCCAATATCATAAATCCATCCTCCGTTCATTGTTATTTTTATTGAAATTTATCTGAAGTCTTCCATTGAAACAGTGTCCATATCATCAAATGTCTGATTTTCTCCGGCCATCCCCCAGATGAATGTGTAGTTGCTTGTCCCGACTCCGGAATGAATAGACCAGCTTGGGGATATAACAGCCTGTTCATTTTTTACCACAATATGGCGGGTTTCGCTGGGCTCGCCCATGAAATGGATAACCCTGTCGTTTTCACCCATACCAAAATACATATATACTTCCATTCTGCGTTCATGAGTATGGCAGGGCATTGTATTCCAGACATTATTCGGTTCAAGGATGGTTAATCCCATAACCAACTGGCAGCTTTTGCATACCGCCGGGTGAACATATTGATATATGGTACGTTCGTTGGATTGAGCCAAAGAGCCGAGATGTCTTGGGTTAGCCTTGCTGATTTCAATTTTGACGGTAGGATATGAAGTATGTGCCGGAGCACTGTTTATATAGAACTTTGCAGGATTGTCCGGGTTTTCGCTTTCAAATATGACTTCCTTTATACCCATACCTGCATAAAGACCGTCTCTGGCTTCAAGGACATATTCTTCCCCGTCAAGTTTAACTTTTCCTTTTCCTCCGATATTAATAATTCCCATTTCCCTGCGTGCTAAGAAGTAATCTGCACCAATTTCCTTACCGGCTTCAAGTTTCAACGGTTTATCAATGGGAGTGGCTCCACCTGCAATCATTCTGTCAACATGGCTGTAAACCAGATTAATTTCACCGGGAATAAATACCTGAGGAATCAGGAATTCTTTTCTGAGTTCTTCGGTTGTATAGTGTTTTGCATCATTTGGATGAGCACTGTAACGAATCTCCATTATATTACCTCCATTTTTTATTATATTTTATAAGCAGTTCCGTATGCATAACTGCAATTGTATATTAGTTTATGTAGACTCTCGGATGTGTAAGCTATGCTTTACTATGGTTTTTACGCTGACCAAATCCTCGGTCAATATTTGAAGAAGATGCTCCACCGCCAATATTCCCATTTCCTTAAACGGTGTTTTTACCGTTGTCAGCGCAGGTTTAAAATATTGAGCTATATCCAAATCATCCATACCTGCAACTGCAATATCATCGGGCACTTTCAAACCCATTTCGTGAGCTTTGTTTATAAACTCCATTGCATAGGAATCACATATGCCAAAAAAGGCTGTAGGCCTATCCTTCATTTTAAGGATGGCTTCAATCGCATCAACCGAATGTTCTCCTCCTTTAAGCACAAATTTATACTTGTTGTCAGTTTTTAAACCATTCTTTTTAAAGGCATCATCATAGCCCGCCATCTTATCCCGGTCTATCCTGAGCATATCTGGATATCCTAAAGTTGCGATTTTCCTGTGCCCCTTCTGGATCAGGTACTCTACTATATCACATGCGGCTTTCCTTACATCAACGGCAACATAGCTGATCTCAGAATCTTCCAGAACACGGTTCACAAATATATGCGGGATCTTTTTTTCCTTCAGCCAATGTGCTTCCAATGTTTCATTCTCATGGTCCTTCCCGATTATAATAACTCCTTTTGCATTGCTTTTTTCGCTCCATTTTTCGTAGTCTTTTTTTATTTGATCACCCGTACGAATCACAAGCTGTATCCTTATGTTCTTCATTTCGGCTCTTTCGGTGATACCCTGTATCACTTCAGTGAAACCTTTAAATTTCTCAAAATCTTTTGCAACGCTAATTTCAAATACAACATCCTTCAGGAATAAATCTTTTGTGCTGTATCCCAGTTCATTCATAGCCCTGATAATTGCGTTTCTTGCTTCAGGCCTTACATTATCGCCCCTTAAGAATCTGAAAACCGTGCTTCGCGACACTCCGGACTTTTGAATTATATCATCTGTTTTTGGCATGTACTTCTCCTTTTAGTGTCAATAAACTGATACTTACGTCTCATTTAAATAATACTACATTAATCAAAAAAAAGCAACCATAAAAAACCATAGGCTCCTGTTCAATAACAGGAGCCTATGGCTAAAACATATAGCATTTATAATTTTTATGACTTTGCATTATCATTAAAAATTATGTTTACGGCTTTCATCGGGGACACCGTAGATATAGCGTGCTTGTACACAAGTTGCTGCTTTCCTTCACTGTCGATAACAACGGTGAAATTATCAAAACCCTTCACCATCCCCCGGAGCTGAAACCCGTTTGTAAGATAAACGGTTACCGGTATGTGTTCTTTCCTTACCTGATTAAGAAAAACGTCCTGCAAATTAATGTTTTTGTTCATAATAGAGCCTCCTCGCCAAAAATAAAATCAAAAAAAAGAAAACTAACAAATCTATATCAACTCTATTGTATATAAACTAATTTGATGTTTCAAGGTATTCCTGAATTTTTTTAGTATTTTTTTCTATATTTTCATATCCGCCCTCAATCCAGACGGCATCTTTTATGGCTTTAAACCATGTAATCTGCCTTTTTGCATAATGCCTCGTATCTCTTTTTAATATCCGTATTGCCTCATCAAAGGGCAATTCATTGTTAAGGTAACTGATTATTTCTTTATAGCCCAGCCCCTGCATGGCAGTTGAGCCTGGCTTATAACCCATATCCAGAAGCCTTTTCACTTCATCCACAAGGCCATTCTCAATCATTTTATCCACTCTTCTGTCAATCCTGTTATAAAGCCTGTTCCTGTCCATATTAATAATAAATACAAGATACCTGTATTCCGGCGGTTCCATTCTGGATTCCTTCTGGTGTTCCGATATGGGTTTCTTTGTATATTCATACACTTCCAATGCCCGGATTACCCTTTTAACATTATTATAATGTATTTTTTCGGCACTTTCGGGATCAACCTTCCTTAACATCTCATGAAGGACTATTGGTCCTTCGGTTTGCGCAATATGGTTCATTTTCTTCCGGAACTCTTCGTTTACAACCGTTTCACTGAACTTTATATTATATATCAGGCTGTTGATATACAGTCCGGTACCTCCTGCAATTATCGGAAGTTTCCCCCTCGACAGAACATCCTTTATACAGTCTTCGGCATCTTTCTTATATAACGCGACACTATAGCTTTCATCCGGGTCTATTATATCTATCATATGATGTGGTATTCCCATCATCTCTTCTTTTGTCGGTTTGGCCGTTCCTATATCCATATGGCGGTAAATCTGCATCGAGTCTGCAGATATTACCTCACCGTTTGACTTTAAAGCCAAATTTATTGCCAAATCTGTTTTCCCTGAAGCAGTAGGACCTGCTATCACTACAACTGTTTTATCAATGCTAAATCCTTTCATTCAGACTATCCTCTTAAATTTTTTCTCCAGTTCTTTTTTGCCTATGCTTATTATGATTGGCCTTCCATGCACGCATGTGTATGGGTTCTCAGTGCTTGTCAGATCCTTAACAAGGCTTTTGATTTCCATAATTGACATTGACCGGTTTGCCTTAATTGCGCTTTTACATGCCATCATATAAATGGTTTCCTCAGGAATTATTTCCAATACACCGTTTACTTCATGACTCAGTTTTCCGAGAATATCCCTGAAATCCCTTGCTGAAAAACCATCTCCCGTTATATATGGTATTGCCCTGACCAGCACTGTTTTGCTTCCGAATACCTCGGCCTCAAAACCAAGTTTTTTGATATATGGTTCCAGCTCAAAAAACTTCTGCATCTCCGGTTCGGTGAGCTCAACCATTAAGGGGCTTAAAAGGCCCTGGCTGTACGACTCTTCATGGATAAACTGCTCCCTTAATTTTTCAAACCTTATTCTTTCATGGGCGGCATGCTGATCAATAAGGAACACGTCCTCTCCCTCTTCAAGAATTATATACGAATCAAAGGCCTGACCGATAATACGGGCGTTCAAAAGCCTTTCCCTGTCATCCTGCACCTTGGGCTCAAAACCTTCGGGCACGTGTTTAACCGGTACAGCGGCTTTTTGCATATCAGGAGGTTGGGTTATACCGGCCTTCGGTTCAATTGTCCTTTCAAATTTATGCTCAACTTTCTGCTCAGCTTTCGGGTACTCTTCTTTTTTATCCGTATACTTTTCAGCTCTCTCTATAAACCCAGGTTCCTTCATAATGCTCTTTTCCGGGTATCCGGTTCTATTGCCTTCATTTACCTTCAGGAATTTTTCAGGCAGACTTGTCCGGATCTCAGGTTTCGCTTCAATTTTAATCTGTTCGGCTTCATGTTTTGGGCCGGTTTCCTGAAAACTGAATATATCGTCAGTATCGTTACTCTCAACATTCTGAATTAATGAAGCCCCTGATAATGCCCCGGAAACAGCAAGGTAAACCGTTCTGTAAATTAGCTGCTCATCACTGAACCGTACTTCCAGTTTTGCCGGATGTACATTTACATCCACACTTTCGGGCGGAATGTTTAGCATAAGCACGGTAAACGGAAACCTTTTTTGCATGAGCCTTGTTTTGTATGCCTCTTCAACGGCAGACGAAATCATCCTGTTTTGCACCGCTCTTCCGTTAACAAACACCATCTCAAGGCTGCGGTTGCCCCTTGATATTTCTGGTTTTCCGATATATCCTGACACTTTTACGCCGTTTTGAGACAAGTTAAGCGGAATAACGGCATTGGCAGTTTCTTTGCCAAAAAGACTGTATATAGTACTTAAAAGGTCATGATTCCCGGGAGTATGGATAACGGTTTTGCCCTGATTAATGAACCTCATAGATATATCGGGTCTTGCAAGTGCTATCTTTGTAATAATATCATGTATATAGCCGGCCTCTGTTGAGTCCTTCTTCAAAAATTTATACCTGGCAGGCGTATTATAAAAAAGTTCCCTGACTATAAACGTGGTTCCTTTCGGTGCACCTACAGGTTCAGAATACAGAATTCTTCCGCCTTCGACCACTACCCGTGTTCCGGTTTTGGCCTTCTCTGTTTTCGTTATTAATTCAACCTTCGAAACCGACGCTATACTTGCCAATGCCTCTCCGCGGAATCCCATCGTCGAGATCCTGTTCAGGTCATCAATGCACCTTATTTTGCTTGTGGCATGCCTTTCAAATGCCAGTTCAGCGTCATCGGCCTCAATTCCGTCTCCGTTGTCTGCAATTTTGATGCTTTTAATCCCCCCGTTTAATATTTCAACGGTTATCGAAGTTGAATTGGCATCAATGGAGTTTTCCACCATTTCCTTAACAACCGATGCCGGCCTTTCTATAACTTCTCCGGCAGCAATTTGATTGGCAGTATTTTCATCGAGAATTACAACCTTACCCATCCGTAACTCCTTATATAAAGTCCATTATTTCAATTTCTGTTGAAGAGCATATAACCTGCTTAATGCATCAAACGGGGTCATTGTGTTTGTATCCAGTGCACGTATTTCGTCAATTACCTCCCGCTCGTTTTTCGACAGTGCACCTGCTGACAATAAATCCAACTGCCCGTCAACAGGTTTTATAGTTTTCTTCTTTCCCTTGCTGCTTTTGGTTATGTCGGCTGCATCAAGTTCATTAAGAATATGTTTCGCCCTTTCTATAACAAGCCCGGGAACACCTGCGAGGCCGGCAACTTCTATGCCATAACTTTGATCCGCACCTCCGGGTATAATTTTCCTTAAGAATATTATTTCATCGCCCTTTTTCCTTACCTCTATACAGCAGTTCTTTATTCCTGACTGCTTGTCCTCCAGTTCGGTCAGTTCGTGGTAATGAGTTGCAAAAAGGGTTCTGCACCCTAAACGCCCTTTGTCGTTGATAAACTCAATAACTGACCATGCAATAGCCAAACCGTCATGAGTGCTGGTACCACGCCCGATTTCATCAAGAATCAAAAGGCTCCTCGGTGTGGCATTGTTTAATATATTAGCCACCTCGCTCATTTCCACCATGAAAGTGCTCTGCCCCGAAGCCAGGTCATCCGATGCCCCTACTCGGGTAAAAATCCTGTCGGCAATTCCAATCGTTGCCTGCGATGCCGGGACAAAGCTTCCCATCTGGGCCATAAGAACAATCAAAGCCACTTGCCTTAAATACGTTGATTTTCCCGCCATATTCGGCCCTGTGATAATAATTACCCTGTCATCATTGTCATTAAGCAATGCGTCATTTGGAACAAAGGGAGTGGTGCCAAGCATTTTTTCAACAACAGGGTGCCTTCCTTCCTTTATATTTATTTCGCTGCCTTCATGTACCACAGGCTTGACATAATTCTCCCGATCGGCCACCTCTGCAAGGGAGCATAATACATCTATCAGTGCCATTCTGTCTGCTGTCTGTTGTATCCGGTGAACTTCCGAGGCAATTTTATCCCTTATTTCACAGAAAAGCTCGTATTCCAGGCTGGTAACCTTTTCCTCCGCGCCTAATATTGTATCTTCAAGGTTTTTCAACTCCTCGGTAATAAAGCGCTCTCCGTTTACAAGGGTTTGCTTGCGTATGTACCTGTCGGGAACCTGGTTCAGGTTTGATTTCGTAACTTCAATATAATATCCGAAAACCTTGTTAAACCTTACTTTAAGATTCTTAATGCCCGTCAGTTCTTTTTCCCTGGCTTCCAAATCGGCTATCCATTGCTTTCCTTCCACAAACGCTTTCCTGTAGTTGTCAACCTGTTCAGAATACCCGTCACGTATTATCCCACCCTCTTTGATTGTGACAGGGGGATCTTCGGCTATGGACTTATCGATAAGCTCATATATGTCGCACATATGGTCTGTTTCGTTTCGTATTTCCATGCATAACTCTGACTTCAAATCCGACATGAGCTCTGTAATATACGGTATCTGCTCCATTGACGCTTTCAGCGACAATAAGTCCCGGGCATTAACATTTCCTACTACAATCTTTGATGCCAGCCTTTCCATATCGTAAACCCTTTTAAGAAGCTCTCTGATTTCGCTGCGTATCATGAACTTATCCTTAAGCTCTTCAACGGCATCAAGGCGCCTGTTTATTTCATCTATGTCCAGCAAAGGCTGTTCAATCCATTTTCTGAGCATGCGGCCGCCCATTGCCGTCATGGTTCTGTCAAGTACCCACAGGAGACTGCCCCGCTTTTTTCTTTCCCTTAATGTTTCGGTAAGCTCAAGATTCCTGCGGCTTGAACTGTCTATAATCATGTAATTTTCAATTTTATATTTCCGGATTTCTTTTATATGGTTTAAATCAACCTTCTGCGTTGACTTAAGGTATCCAATCAGGGCCCCGGACGCGCATATTGCGAGCTCATCCTGCTCCAATGAATTATACCCTTTGAAACCCTTAATGTTGTTTATTGCTTCATTCCTGTCAAAAAATTCATCATCAAGGGCTGATACATATATCCCCATTTTTTCTTTTAACGCCTCGGGCGAAAAACTGTTCAGAAAATATTTATTTACAACCAGTTCAGAAGGCTGGTAACGGTATATTTCATCATACAGCTTTTTGGAGGTATTTCCGTAAACAATCTGGGTCGTGTAAAACTCCCCTGTTGTAATATCTGCAACTGCAATACCAAAATAATTGTTAAGGCAAAACACCGACATTAAAAAATTATTCTTTTTCTCATCAAGCATTTCAGGGTCTGTTACCGTACCAGGAGTGATAACACGGGTGACCTCACGTTTTACGATACCCTTTGCCAGTGCCGGATCTTCCATCTGCTCACATATGGCAACTTTATAACCTTTGTTTATTAATTTGGCTATGTAATGATGTGCCGAATGCCATGGAACTCCACACATTGGCGCTCTTTCTTCAAGACCGCAATCCCTGCCTGTAAGCGCTATTTCAAGTTCTCTTGAAGCAATTTCGGCATCTTCGAAAAACAGTTCGTAAAAATCCCCAAGTCTGAAAAACAACAGGCAGTCTTTATATTGATTCTTTGTTTCAATATACTGCTGCATCATTGGTGTGAATTTCATGATGTTTCTCCCTCCGGAACTACCATTCCTTCAAGCCAGAAAGGCCACGCCTTTACAATTTTTACCTGTACCAGTTTACCCGTCAAATCTTCATTCGCAGGAAAGTTTACCAGTTTATAATTTCTGGTACGGCCTGTATACATGGCCTCATTATTCCGGCTTATGCCTTCTACCAGAACCTCAACTGTTTTACCTTCATAAGTTTTGTTAATTTCAGCAACGATACCGTTCTGCAAATCTACAAGCCTTTGGAAGCGTTCCTTTTTAACATCTTCCGGAACCTGGTTTTCCATCTCGGCAGCCCTCGTTCCTTTTCTCCTGGAATATAAAAACATGAAGGCCTGATCAAACCGAACTCTTTTTACTACATCAAGGGTATCAAGAAAATCCTCTTCTGTTTCACCCGGAAAACCAACTATAATGTCGGTGGTGAATGAGATATCCGGAACGGCTGCGCGAACCCGATCAACAAGCTCAAGATAATGTTCCTTTGTATATTTTCTGTTCATCTCTTTCAATATTCTTGTACTTCCTGACTGGAAAGGCAGATGCAAATGTTCGCAGAGCTTTGGCAAATCCTTTATTGCAGTAATAAGGCTGTCCGACAAATCCTTCGGATGGCTTGTTGTAAACCTGATCCTTTCTATGCCTTCAACTTCATTTAAAGCATACAGCAAATCAGCAAAAGCATCCTTTTTGCCCAGATCATTTCCATATGAATTAACATTCTGCCCCAGTAACGTAATTTCTTTATATCCTGCTTCTGCAAGCCTTTTAACTTCATCCACAATGTCTTCCTTTTTCCTGCTGCGTTCCCGCCCGCGCACATATGGAACTATGCAATATGAACAGAAGTTGTTACATCCAAGCATAATGCTTACCCATGCCTTGACTTTCTCTGCCCTTGTTATCGGAGTACCTTCAACTATCCGGCCTTCACTGTCCCAAACTTCAAATACACGCTTTCCCTGGGTCAGATGCCTGTATAACAGCTCGGGAAAAGTATACAGGTTGTGAGTTCCAAATACAATCCCCACATGATGGTATGATTTTCTGATCTTCTCCACCACATGTTCCTGTTGCATCATGCACCCGGTTATTGCAATAATGCTTTTCTTATTCTCCAGCATTGGTTTTAAAAGGCCCAAATGCCCGTATATTTTCTCTTCAGCGTTTTCACGGACGCAACAGGTATCAAAAACTATAACATCGGCCTGTTCCCCCGGATTGGCTTTGGTGTATCCCATTTCTTCCAGCATACCCGCAAGCTGCTCAGACTCGTGCTCATTCATCTGGCACCCGAAAACCTTTACTTCATATGTGGGCTGTCGGCCTTCGGTATTTGCTGCCTCGCTGGTAATTTCCTTCACTTTATCAATATAAACATACTGTTTCTGTATGAGTTCCTCGTTACTCTGTACTGGTTTTCTTTCAGCCATCTATACTAATACCCTTCCTATTTTTATTTTAATTCAATTTTTCTGTATAATTTTTTGATAAGATCTTATAATTATCTATTTAATTATACGTTTTATTTTACCCGCAGACAAGTTAGATAAATTATTAAGATTTTTTTCCTGAATAACATATATGTTATAATTATTTATAAGGAGTGGTTGTAAAACGGGAGAAACACAACACTCCTTAAATCTTGTAATTTTAATATTTTGTTATATCATACTGTTTAGGCAGCAGTTAGCCATACGAAAAGCGTTTCTTTTCCTGTTGGTTCCAATTCCAGGAAAGTATTTTTTCCTGCGGACATCAGGATGAACGAAAGGAGATACGGATGAAAGACTCATCATATATAAAAATCACAGGTGCTTGCGAACATAATTTAAAAAATATTAATATAGATATTCCCAAAAACAAGTTAGTGGTATTGACCGGTCTCAGTGGTTCCGGCAAGTCATCCCTTGCTTTTGATACAATATATGCCGACGGCCAGAGACGGTATATGGAATCATTGTCGTCATATGCCAGGCAGTTTATCGGTAATATGAAGAAACCCGACGTAGTCAGCATTGAAGGTATTTCACCGGCTATTTCCATTTCTCAGAAATCAACCAGCCATAACCCCCGTTCCACGGTTGGAACTGTCACCGAGATATATGATTATCTTCGCCTTTTGTACGCCAGAATAGGTACTCCCCATTGCCCCGAATGCGGCAGGGAAATAAAAAGGCAATCGGTTGATCAGATTGTAGAGCAGATAATGGCATTGCCAGAAGGCAGCAGGATTTTGCTTCTGGCACCTGTTGTAAGAGGAAGGAAAGGACGTCACGAAAAAGTTTTTGAACATGCGAAAAAGAACGGCTATGTGCGTGTAATTGTGGACGGGATCCAGTACGATTTATCCGAGGAAATTGAACTTGACAAGAACATCAAGCATAACATTGAAATCGTTGTAGACCGGTTGGTTGTGAGGCCCGGAATAGAGTCACGCCTCACAGATTCAATTGAAAGCGTGTTCAGGCTGACAGACGGCATTTTGACTGTGAGTGTTATAAACGGAGAGCTCCTGACATTCAGCCAGAATTTTGCATGCCCGGATTGCGGAATCAGCATTGCTGAAATTGAGCCAAGAAGTTTTTCGTTTAACAACCCTTTTGGGGCATGCCCCGAATGTTACGGTATAGGTTATAAGATGGAATTTGACGAAGACCTTATGATTCCTGACAAGAGCCTCAGTATTGACGAAGGTGCAATTGCTGTTTACGGCTGGCAGTCAAGCAAGGACAAGGGAAGCTGGACCAGGGCAATTCTTGAAGCCCTCGCAAAAGAATTCAATTTTTCGCTCAGCGTCCCCTTTGAATCCTATCCGAAGGAAATACATGACCTGTTAATGTATGGCACCGATAAAGCCGTTAAAGTACATTATCAGGGCAGGTATGGCGGCAGCGAACATGACGTGGTTTTCAAGGGAATTTTCGAAAGCGTTGAGCGCCATTACCGGGAATCTCCGGATAAATTCAAGGCAGAGTTTGAAGAATTTATGCGCATTACCCCGTGCCCGCTCTGTAAAGGACAGAGGTTAAAAAAAGAGGCTTTGGCAGTTACCGTTGCAGGTAAAAATATTTATGAAATGACAGACATGCCGGTTAAAAATTTATACAGCTTTATAGATCAGATTGAGCTTACTGACTTTCAGTTAGCTATTGCCAAAAACATTTTAAAGGAAATAAAAGCAAGGGTGGGCTTTCTTCTTGATGTCGGACTGGGTTACCTTACCTTATCCAGGGCTGCAGGCACACTGTCAGGCGGCGAGCACCAGCGTATCCGCCTTGCCACGCAGATTGGCTCAGGGCTTGTAGGAGTTGATTATATTCTGGATGAACCAAGCATTGGCCTTCACCAGAGGGATAATGACAAACTGATTAGAGCTTTATGCAATTTGCGTGATCTGGGAAACACCGTTCTGGTGGTTGAGCATGACGAAGACACCATTCGTGCTGCCGACTATATTATAGATATCGGGCCGGGTGCTGGAGAACATGGCGGCAATGTAGTTGCCTGCGGAACTTTGGATGACATCGTAAACAATCCTGAATCAATAACAGGAGCATATTTAAGCGGTAAACTTTCAATTCCCGTACCTGGAACCAGAAGGACTTCCAATAAGTTTTTAACCGTATACGGAGCAAAGGAGAACAATTTAAAAAATATTAACGTCACTTTCCCACTGGGTGTGTTTGTTTGTGTAACCGGTGTTTCAGGTTCGGGTAAAAGCTCCCTTGTCAATGAAATATTATATAAAGCCCTGGCAAGGAAATTAAACCGTGCCAGAACAATAGCAGGCAGGCACGACAGAATTGAAGGTACCGAGCATCTGGATAAAATAATCAGTATTGACCAAAGCCCGATTGGGAGAACCCCGAGATCAAACCCTGCAACATACATTGGTGTGTTTGATTTAATCAGAGACTTGTTTGCCTCTACACCCGATGCCAAAGCCCGTGGTTATGACAAAGGGCGGTTCAGCTTTAATGTAAGCGGCGGCCGCTGCGAAGCATGTAATGGTGACGGTACTGTAAAGGTTGAAATGCATTTTTTGCCTGATGTATATGTACCCTGTGAAGTATGCAACGGGAAGCGCTATAATCGCGAAACGCTGGAGGTAAAATACAAAGGGAAAAATATTTACGATGTCCTCGATATGACAGTTGAAGAAGCCCTTAAGTTTTTTGAAAATTTCCATGCCATCAGCCGGAAAATACAGACTCTTTATGATGTCGGCCTGTCCTATATCAAGCTGGGACAACCTTCAACAACATTATCCGGAGGTGAAGCGCAGAGAATTAAACTTGCAGCCGAACTAAGCAAAAAAAGCACGGGCAGAACAATCTATATTCTTGATGAACCAACAACGGGTTTACATTTTGCAGATGTCCATAAATTAATTGAAATACTTCAGAAACTGGTGGATGAAGGAAATACCGTAGTGGTGATTGAACATAATATGGATGTTATAAAATCTGCGGACTATATAATCGATATGGGCCCTGAAGGAGGAGAGCAGGGAGGAACTGTTATCGCCTGCGGAACTCCCGAGGAAATAGCAGGAATACCCCAATCATATACCGGACAATATCTGAAAAAATATTTAAAATAGTTCTTACCCAGGAAAGTCACTGATGAAAAATAAGGGTTTATTACTTTGAAAATCAAAGAAATAAACCCTTTTACAATATCATTAATTTTTTGTATATCCAATCCGTTTTTTTCGGTTGTATGGATATTATTCAGTTTGAATGGCCGTAAGTGCACTTAGTTTTGTTGCCTTCCTTGCCGGCAGGAAACCTGATATCAAACCGATGAATGCGCTGAATGCCATACCTAAAATAGCCAGCCAGGCAGGTATAACCGATAATTTTGTACCGCCCATCCCTATGCTGCCGGCTAAAAACTGGACTCCTACCGTATTGAGGAAATGCGAAACACCAAAGCTGAATCCGACGCCTATAACCCCTCCGATGAAACCAATCATTGATGATTCATACAGGAATAAGCGCCTGATATCCTTAAGCCTTGCGCCAATAACTTTCATAATCCCTATTTCTTTAGTTCTCTCGTATATGGCCATTATCATTGTGTTCGCAATTCCAATGGCTGCTACAAGAAGGGATATCGCACCAATTCCGCCCAAAACCCCCTGCATAACCGCCTGCGTTTTATTTGCCTGTTCCAATGATTCCACCATACTGTAGGCATTAAGTCCTGATTCCCTTATTTTCTCCTGAACTTCAAGAACATTTTTTATTTCATTTACTTTTACTTTCGCCTGATGGTAACCAACCTCGTCCTTTTTCTTTTTACTGCGGGTACCGCTTCCCTGCTCGGTATTACTCCTTTTGTTGTAATCTTCCTGAAGCTTTAAGAGTTCGTCTATATTCATAAACGCCCTGTAGGCAGTTTCCCAGTCGCCCTCGTCAAGAATTCCGACACCCTCTACTTTATACAGCTTCGGCTTTTTCTGCGAGCTTCCGCTGTATCTTTCTCCATATGAAGTATCAAATGTCATCTTAATTTTATCTTCAAGGAAGTTAAAATCCTTTTCTTCATCTGAATAACCAAACCACCATCTGCTGTTTCTGTCTTTCGGATTGTAAAACTGGGATTTCATGTCAAACCCAAAGACAATCTGGTTTGTATCTCCCTCAGCCAGCAGCCTTCCCTCACTTACTTTATAGTTAAGTGCTTCCATCGCTTCCGGTTTAATACCGACAAGTGTCACATATCCAAGGTACTTACCGATTTCCATTTTTACACTGACTTCATAAAAAGGCGTCACAGCTTCAACATTGGGTATTTGCGCAACTTGTTCCAGTTCGGACTTGGATATGGTAGGTTCCACCCATCCGTCTTTCCGGCTTCTTTTGCTGTAGAATTTCTCATAATCCGGGTATACGGTAATTACATTCATATCTCCCATCATATCCATTTGCTCTTTATATGCCATATTAATGGCAATACCAAGAGAAAGCATGATAATAATGGCTGTTGTGCCTATTACAATTCCCAATACCGTTAAAATTGTCCTGACCTTGCTTCGGAATAAATTTCTAAAAGCCATTCGGATTACATCAAATATCCTCATCCAGCATCAACTCTTTTCTTTTTTTACGTTTTTTCAGCACAACAATAAGTACAATTACCCCTATTAATACTACACCTCCGATAATGACCGGAACCAGCGGGAATTTCGATGTTTTTTGCCCGTTAGGCTCTGACCAATTACCGGAATCACCCGGGAATGGGTTTATAACAGGCTCCGCTTCCATTGCATTAACAGTGAACTCTTTCTCAATTCTGTGCTCTTCCCCTGCTGCATCTTCAAATGTATAAACCAGCTTTCCTGTTGTTTCCCCCGGTTTTAAAGGTGTAATACTGCCTTCGTAGTAATCGCTGGATCCTGAATCAAAATTGCCGACAAAATAATTGGATTCCCTTGTGTCAAAATCTCCCTCAACTCTTATCATAAGGTTTGAAAGCTTAACCTTACCCATATTATAGAATTCAGAGGAAATATATACAGGTTCACCAACATAAGCGGGTTCATAAACAATTACATCTGTAACTTCAAGTTTTGCCGGCTGGATAACAGGAATTCCGAAAACATCCTCCATTTTGTTTGTTTTTAACTGTCCATTTTCCTCGTACTCATACTCAAATACCGCTGTTACGACGTAAGTCTTCGCCTGTGCATCCGGAATGGTATACATAACCATTTCTTTTTCAGATGTTTCGCCCGGTTCAAGATTATCTATATAGAAAGTATTACTTGACTGTACCGGTGTAAAAACGCTTCCGCTTCCCGTTTTTTCGCTGCTTTCATTCTCCACTACAAGGGTTATCTTCATATTCTGCACAGTCTTTAACTTGCTTGTATTCAAAAATTTCATATAAAGGGTAAAGTTTTCACCGGCTTTTACCACACCGGGTTCTGAATAATATTCTGATATAATTATTTTCGGAACGGTGTTCAGCGTTGACTTTTCATCTTTGCTCTCAATCATCACACCCATGTACTGTTCCTTTTTAACCTGTTCGTCGCCGTTTTTATATTCGATTACAGCCTTAATCGGGTAGGATCTGCTTTCGCAATCCTTAGACGCAACAAATTTAAAGGATACCGGAATGGACTCATCAGGTTTCAAACTGTTTATGGTGAGCACATTCAGTGACTGCGGCAGTATCTTCTCACCCGAATCTACCGAAACCTTTACATCTTTCGCTTCTGTTAATCCGATATTTTTGATGTCGAATGATACGGTGAAAGTCTGCTCTGTCAAAACAGCCTGCTGGGGAGTTTGGATATTTTCGGTGATAATATCGATATCGTCCTCCTGTTTTTCCTCACCTTCCACCATAACATGTATCGGGTATTCCAGGCTTTTTTCACCATCATGACTGAGCAGCACTTTTATTACATATGTACCCGATTCCAGCTTTTCCTTAGCCTTTAAATTATAAGTAATCAAACTGTTATTCAGGCCTTTGAACTCAAGAATGTATTTCTTTGTAATATTATCCAGTACAAAGAACTTATCACCGGGATCCAAGTCTATGGTTACGTTCTTGGCAGCAAGAGTTCCCATGTTCCAAAGATCAAAGGTCACGGTAAAGTTTTCGCCCGACTCTACAACCGCAGGGTTTGTTTTTGCATCCCTTACTACCAGTTGTGCAGGCAGATTGTCATTTGAAATCTTTATATAAATGTCTTTGGAGTCCGAAAAGTCATCCCCATAAATGTTTTTATATTTAATCGTCAATGGAATCTTATATGTACCGGCATTTGCATTTTTATCTACCCTGAATCTGAATTCAACATCCGCTGACTTTTCAGCACGTATTTTATCTATAGTTTTCTCTACCGTCATCTGATCAACGATAAAGACATTCTCGGGCAAAGTGGGAGAAATTCTTATCTCTCTTGCCTCATACTTTGCAATATTGGATATTTTCAGAGGAATAACAATTGTTCCTCCTGCTTTTCCCTCTGGTATGGCACCTGAAGCTATTTCCAAAATCGGTTCAAATTCTTTGCTTACCGTGCCTCCCCCGCCGCTTCCTCCGCTGCCAGAATCACCAGATGAACTGTCGGGAGCAACATTGTCAATATTTACTGTCTTAATAACCTTTTGCTCAGTCCCTTCGTATTTGTATATTACCGTAATCTGAAGTTCTGTATCCGAATCTCCTGAATAAAACATCTCGTAATCTTCGGTTGCCGAATCGTTGGCATTTATTGGACTTCCAAAAGATTGCACATGACCGCCTGATGGCATAAATGCTTTGCTTTTCCCAAAAGTGACCTCCACATCGGTTATTGGTTTATCGTTATTGTTGTTTATTGTTAACGAAAGGTCAAAGTATTCCCTTGCATTAATAAGTTTGTTATTATTGGCCGTAACAGAAAAACTTACGTTCTCACCTGCAGCAAACACAGGTCTGCTGCTGAAAATAATTGATACCATCATGACAAAAATCAATAAAAAAGCGTTTACTTTTTTGCTACGCATTAGAAGCACACTCCTTCAATCCAAATTTTTCTAAGTATTTTTCTTTTACTTCAATCTTTTCAATAACGCCATCCCTTAAATATACAATCCTGTCAGCATATGCTGACGCTTCTGTATCATGAGAGACAATAAGAATTGTCTGACCATATTTTTTAGCCATTCCAGCTATCAAATCCATGATTTCAATGGTGGTTTTGGAATCCAGATTTCCTGTAGGCTCGTCTGCAAGTATTATTTCGGGTTTTTCCACAAATGCACGGGCTATACTTACCCGCTGCTGCTGACCACC
>DATCKN010000032.1:0-35406 GCA_036562185.1 Thermoclostridium sp. | reverse complement strand
AATGAATAGAGAAAAGTTTCCGGTGACAATAACGGAGAGGATACACCTGTTCCCATCCCGAACACAGAAGTTAAGCTCTCCAGTGCCGATGATACTTGGGTGGAAACGCCCTGGGAAAGTAGGTCGTTGCCGGATTTATATTCCTCAATAGCTCAGTCGGTAGAGCATGCGGCTGTTAACCGCAGGGTCGTTGGTTCGAGTCCAACTTGAGGAGCCAAAACAAAAGGGGACGGTTGATTGATTCTAGTGACTGGAAATGCAACCGTTCCCTTGTCTTATACTATCATTTTTCAGAATCAGGATCAGAAAAAAATATCTTCTTTTTTGCTAAAAAAAATCAGAAAATTTGACGATATTCGATAATATGATAAAATATATTATATAGTTTTAGATAACTATTATAATTATATTTTTTATACTATAAATAAGTTTATCTGAAATATACGCAGGAGATATTTATGAATGTAGATTATATTAACCCGTTTATTGAGGCAAGCCAGCAAGTTTTTCAAATGGTTATTGGAGTAAAACCAACCTTGAAAAAAGTATATTTAAAGAAATCGTTATACTCAAGTGACTCAGTTGCAGTTATCGTTGGGTTAACGGGGAAAATACGCGGACAGGTTATTATTTCTTTAAGTATTGAAACAGCAAAGTCAATAGCATCAATTATGATGGGCGGTATGGCAGTTGAAACCTTTGATGATATGGCAAAAAGTGCGATATCTGAACTGGGAAATATGATTATTGGAAATACTGCTACTATATTATCTACCAGAGGAATCGGTGTGGAAATAACTCCTCCTTCTTTGTTAATGGGAAGCAATCTGGTTATTTCACCGTCAAAAATGAATACAATTTGTGTGCCTTTAGACATAGGAGACAGCAGGAATATAGACATTGATGTAGCTATAGAGGCATAGGGTAAATTTGCATTAAGGTGGCGTCAGCCATCTTTTTTAGGTACATAACAATTGAAGTTCCGAGGTGCAATTAATTCATATGAAATTGAATATAGTGCTTGTAGAACCTGAGATTCCACAAAATACAGGAAATATCGCCCGGACATGCGCTGCTGTCGGAGCTGTGCTTCACCTTGTGGAACCGCTGGGTTTTTCGGTTTCGGATAAATATTTAAAAAGAGCAGGTCTTGATTATTGGAGCAGTGTAGAAATTCATTACCATAAAAACTTTGATTCTTTGAGAAAGCAATATGCAGATTTACCCTTTTACTATGTGTCAACTAAAGGAAGTATTGCTTATTCGGATATAACATATCCCGACGAATGTTTTTTTGTGTTTGGCAAGGAAACAAAGGGACTGCCTGAAGAGCTCCTGATTGAAAATTATAATTCATGCATACGTATTCCAATGAGACCTGCAATACGTTCTCTTAATTTATCAAATTCTGTCGCCATAGTAACATATGAATTTTTAAGGCAGAAAAATTTTTATAGTCTTGAGTTACAAGGCCATATTCCGACAAAAAATTGATAAAAAAGAGATTTATCTTTTTCTTTCAGGGGTATATAAATAACAATATGTGATAGGGAGGTTAACCATGGTAAAGCGTATAGGGGTCATGACAAGCGGTGGTGATTGCCCTGGGTTAAACACTGCCATTCGAGCCGTTGTAAAATCCGCTATAAATAATTACGGATACGAAGTAATTGGATTCAGAGATGGTTACAGGGGACTTGTTGAAAACCGCTTCACAAAATTAAAGCTGTCTGATGTATCGGGTATTCTTGATAAAGGAGGAACAATCCTTGGGACTATTAACAGGTATAATCCTTTTTCGATTACCGTTGACAAGGACGGGGAAAAAACCGTACGTGATATGAGCGACAGAATTGTTGATACCCTTAAGTTGCATAATATCGATTGCCTTGTGGTAATCGGGGGTGATGCAACAATCAGCTATGCAAGCAGGCTAATAGAAGAGAAAGGGATTTCTGTTGTAGTAATACCCAAAACAATTGAAAATGACATATACGGAACAGACATGTCATTTGGCTTTATGACTGCAGTTAATACTGCAACTCAGGCAATTGACAGACTGCATTCAACCGCTGAATCCCATCACAGAGTAATGATACTTGAGGTTATGGGCAGATTTTCGGGATGGGTTGCGCTTGAAGCAGGAATAGCCGGTGGCGCCGATGTTATACTTATTCCCGAAATTCCATATGATATAAATAAAGTGGCAAAATCGCTTTTTGAACGCAGGAACGCCGGAAAAAGTTTCAGTATAATTGTTATGTCCGCCGGAGCAAGGCCAAAGGATGTGGTAGTTGAAAATGACAACAGCTGCGGGGACAATTCATTGTCGTTTGAGGGAACCAGCACATATCTTGGCAAGGAGCTGGAAAGATTAACATCTTTGGAAACACGTATTACTGTTTTAGGTTATCTGCAAAGAGGCGGGGAACCTTCACCATACGACAGGATTCTTGCCACAAGGTTTGGTGCTTCGGCAGTAAATATTATAAATAAAGGCGAGTTCAACAGAATGGTTTGCGTTGAGCACGAGCAAATTAAGTCCATACCCATAAAAGAAGTGGTAGGCAGAAGAAGAACAGTACCAACAAATGGCGAGATGGTGCAAATTGCCAGAAATATGGGTGTGTCATTCGGAGATTAATATATATAGAGAGGAAAGCAGGGGGACGGTTCTTCTGCTTTCTTGTTTTAAAGGAAGCATATGTATTGTCCGATGCTTCCATCCAAAACAATGAAGATGAGAGGTGTTAATACCTGATTAATCAGGACAGTATGGAATGGAAAGAAATTGAGATTACCGATATCGAAATTTTTCAGAAGGCTTTTGGAAACATTAAGTCTCAGGCTTCGGAAATGTCGTTTGCGAACATGTTTATGTGGCGTAAAAACTATAATACCAGGTTCAGTATTATCAACAATATGCTCTGTATGGTTGCAAATCCGAGAACTTATAAACCGTTTGCTTTTTGTCCTGTTCCTCTGGATTCTTTTAGACCGGAAGAATTTGAAGACACGGTCTATCAATTAAAGAAATATTTTGATTCCAATGGTTGGCAACTATTTTTCGGTCGTGTTGAGGAGCGGATGGTGGATAAATTTAAAAATCACCTGAAAATAGATTTTAAAGCAAAAAAAATAGATGCAACTTCTGACTATATTTATGAAACCGAAAGCTTAATTTCTCTTGCAGGAAAAAAATTAAGCGCAAAACGGAACCATATCAATAGATTTTTCCGCGATTATGGGGATTTTGAATACGAGGAAATAAGTAAGGACAATTTTTCGGAATGCGAGAGAATTTTTGACGAATGGTGCAACGAAAATGACAGCTGTAATTGCGAGGTTCCCGAGGAATGCGAAAAATGGGCATGCTCCCAATTGCTTCAAAACTGGGACAAAATACCCGGATTAAAGGGGGCCCTGATAAAAGTTAACGGAAGGTTTGAAGCTTTTACTATAGGGGAAATGCTGAATGATGACACTGCAGTAATTCATATCGAAAAAGGAAATGCCAATATCCATGGTATTTATGCATTAATTAACAGGGAGTTTGTTACCAGGGAATTTTCCCATACAAAGTATGTGAACCGGGAAGAGGATATGGGAATTGAAGGTCTAAGGAAGGCCAAATTATCATACCAGCCATCGGGGAGAGTCTGGAAATATAATATTTATCCTGAATTTAAGTGATTATGATGGTAAATTATGTACATCTTTGTTATTGACAAGGCATCTGCTCATTTTGTAGTATATATTAGTAATCCGTAAAAAGTCTTTATATTAGATTTTATATAAATTTCCGGAGGAAAATAATGTTAAGCATGCCTAAGGTCGCAATAATCATGGGAAGCGATTCTGATTATCCCATTCTTGAAAAATGTGTAAATGTTTTAAATGAATTTGGTATTTATACTGACGTAGTCGTTAGTTCTGCTCATCGCTCGCCTGACAGGACGGTGCAATTTGCAAGGGAAGCAGAAGCAAACGGTTTTGAAGTTATTATTGCAGCGGCGGGTAAAGCAGCTCATCTACCAGGAGTTATTGCTGCATACACTGTCCTGCCGGTAATAGGTCTTCCAATTCAGTCCTCAATGCTTGACGGCCTTGATTCGCTTTTTTCAATTGTGCAAATGCCGGCAGGTGTTCCTGTGGCCACGGTGGCGGTTAACGGCAGTGAAAACGCTGCGCTTTTAGCTGTTCAAATCCTGGGTGTAAAATATCCGGAATTAAGAGAAAAAATGAGATTATATAAAGAGAAGATGAAGGAATCGGTGGAAGAGAAAAACCGTAAATTGCAGGAAAAATTAAATGCAAATAAATATGTCTGAAGCTGAATTGCCGGACACAATTCAGAACCGTCAGAATTCAGAATCTGATATGTTTTGTTTGCGTTAATGGAGGATTATAAAATGGCAAATTACAAAGAAGCCGGTGTTGACGTTCATGCCGGGTACAAGGCTGTTGAACTGATGAAAAGGCACGTAGCCAGAACAATGCGTGCCGAGGTATTGACCGATATAGGAGGATTTGGCGGGTTGTTTTCCCTCGAAAACATTAATATAAAAAAGCCTGTTCTTGTTTCAGGTACCGATGGCGTTGGAACCAAGCTGAAACTCGCGTTTGCACTGGACAAACACGATACCGTAGGGATTGACTGTGTTGCAATGTGTGTTAACGATGTTGTTTGCAGTGGTGCTGCGCCTTTGTTTTTTTTGGACTATATAGCGACAGGTAAGCTCAATCCATATAAAGTTGAAAGTATAGTAAAAGGAATATCCGAAGGCTGTTTGATGGCAGGCTGTGCATTAATTGGCGGTGAGACTGCCGAAATGCCGGGCTTTTATCCCGAAAATGAATATGATTTGGCGGGTTTTTGCGTCGGCATTGCAGACAAGGATAAAATTATTGACGGCAAATCAATTAAAAGCGGCGACAAATTAATTGGAATAGCATCATCAGGTGTTCACAGCAATGGTTTTTCTCTTGTAAGAAAACTATTCTCTGATAACAAGCAGGCACTTGATGAATATTATGAAGAATTAAATGCTCCTATAGGGGAGGTTCTTCTGACCCCGACGAAGATTTATGTCAAAGCAATATTGAAACTTATAGAAAATTTCGATATTAAAGGAATAGCCCATATAACGGGCGGAGGTTTCATCGAGAACATTCCGAGAATGATTCCGGAGGGACTTAAAGCCGTTATACACAAGGGAACATGGCCCGTTCTGCCCATATTTAAACTTATTTCAGAAAAAGGCAATGTCAGTGAAATGGATATGTACAATACATTTAACATGGGAATTGGAATGGTGCTGGCAGTAGATGCAGGTGTTTCGGAAAAAGTTATAGGCTGTATTAATGAACTTGGAGAAAAAGCCTATATAATCGGAGAAATAGCTGAAGGTGAAGGTAGAATAGAAATATGCTGAGAATTGGTGTTATGGTGTCGGGTGGCGGCACTAATTTGCAGGCAATTATGGACAGAATAGAGGACGGTACGCTTAAAAACTGTTGTGTAGCTACCGTTGTATCCAGCAATGATAAGGCTTATGCCATTGAAAGAGCCAAAAAGAAAAATATTCCGGTAAAAGTAATATCCCGCAAAAGTTTCGACAGTGATGAGGATTATAATCGTGCACTTATTGAGCATATGAGAAATTACCAGGTGCAGCTGGTTGTGCTTGCCGGATTTTTAAGCCGCCTGGGTGAAAGTTTTATACGGGAATATAAAAATGCAATTATTAATATTCATCCATCTCTTATTCCTTCGTTTTGCGGAAAAGGTTTTTATGGTATAATTCCGCATCAAAAAGCCCTCGAATATGGTGTAAAAATAACCGGTGCCACTGTGCACTTTGTCGAGCCTGAATATGATTCAGGCCCTATTATTTTGCAGAAAGCAGTTGAGGTGCTTCCTGATGATACACCGGAAACACTGCAGAAAAGAGTTATGGAACAGGCTGAATGGCTGCTGTTACCCGAAGCAATTCGTCTTTTTTCAGAAGGCAGACTGGAAGTGGACGGACGAAAGGTGATTATAAAAAACCCAGGCTAAGAAGATTAAACTATAAACATCTGTTAACGGGAGTGATAGTTAATGATTAAAAGAGCGTTAATAAGCGTGTCGGACAAGAATGGCATTGTGGATTTGGCTAAAGAGCTTGCAAGCCTTCAGGTTGAAATTATATCTACCGGTGGAACAGCTGAGCTCCTAAAGAACAACGGTATTAAAGTTACAGGTATCTCAGATGTTACCGGCTTTCCTGAATGCCTTGACGGAAGAGTAAAAACACTTCATCCGAAAGTCCATGGGGGGCTTCTCGCCGTAAGAAACAACCCGCAGCACATGAAGCAGCTTCAGGAACTTGGAATAGAACCAATTGATATGGTAATAGTAAATCTTTACCCGTTCAAGCAGACCATTCTTAAGGAAAGCGTTACTCTGCAGGAAGCAATTGAAAATATTGATATAGGCGGACCTACAATGCTTCGTTCTGCAGCAAAGAATTTTCAGGACGTTGTAGTTATGGTTGATCCTGATGACTACCGGCCAGTACTTGATGAGATACATACGACAGGCGATGTTTCATTAAAAACAAGACTTCGCCTGTGTTATAAAGTGTTCGAGCATACCAGCCACTATGATACATTAATTCAGCAGTACCTGCGTGATCAGTTGGACGATGCGTCTTTCCCAAAAACACTTACGCTTACATTTGAAAAGGTACAGGACATGAGATATGGCGAGAATCCGCACCAAAAGGCCGTATTTTACAAGGAAGTAGGGAATATGGCCGGGTGGCTGACACAAGCCGAACAGCTTCATGGAAAGGAACTGTCATTTAACAATATAAACGATACAAATGGTGCCTTGGAGCTTTTGAAAGAATTTGACGAGCCTGCAGTTGTGGCGGTAAAACATGCAAACCCGTGCGGTGTGGGAACAGGTTCTGATATTAATGAAGCTTATATGAATGCATATGAAGCTGATACCGTTTCAATTTTCGGCGGAATTGTCGCAGCCAACCGGGAAATAGATGAAAAAACGGCTGCCGAAATGAGTAAGATATTCCTTGAGATTATCGTTGCTCCTTCTTTTTCGCCAGAAGCTCTTGAAATATTGAAACAGAAAAAGAACCTCAGGCTTCTAAAACTTCCTGAAATAGCTGATAAATCACACAGGGGCTATGACCTGAAAAAGGTGGGAGGTGGCCTGCTCCTGCAGGATAAGGATGACATTTTGTATGATGAATCTGATATAAAGGTTGTAACCAAAAAGCAACCAACTGCACAAGAGCTTGAAGCAATGAGGTTTGCAATGAAAGTAGTCAAACATACAAAGTCAAACGCAATAGTATTGGCTCAGCCGAACAGAACCATTGGCATTGGATGCGGACAAATGAACCGTATAACTGCTGCTAAAATCGCCATTGAAGCCGGAGGAGAAAAGTGCAAAGGGGCGGTAATGGCATCAGATGCATTTTTCCCGTTCCCCGATTGTGTAGAGGCAGCTTATAAGGCAGGGGTTACTGCCATTATACAGCCAGGAGGTTCAATAAGAGACCAGGAATCAATTGATGCCTGTGACAAATACGGAATAGCCATGGTATTTACCGGTGTGCGCCATTTTAAGCACTGAGGGTAAAAAGAGCAGGAAAATCTCCTGCATCGATAGAACTGTAAGAAGCAATTGCTTCCATTGTCAAAACAAGGTTGTAAGTTTCTATTTATATAAGATGTCTAAAACTGGTTGTCAGCATTTACACCTTGGTGAAATGGTTTAATACAGAATATTAAATTGCTTCCGGTTGTATAATAAATCTTGACATGGAGGAACGTTATGAAAGTACTTGTAGTAGGTGCCGGAGGGCGCGAGCATGCAATTGCATGGAAGCTCTCTCAAAGCCCTAGAATTGATAAATTATTCTGCGCTCCTGGAAACGGCGGAATCAGCGATATTGCCGAATGCCTTGATATAGGCGTACTTGATACCGAGGGTATAATAAAAGCCTGTAAAGAAAATAATGTAGACCTTGTAATAGTGGCTCCCGATGATCCGTTGGCAAAGGGTATGGTTAATGCCTTGACAGAAGCAGGGATCCGTGCCTTTGGCCCCACAAGGGAAGCAGCACTGATAGAATCGAGCAAAAGCTTTTCTAAAAACCTGATGAAGAAGTACGGCATACCAACTGCCAAATTTGAAGCCTTCAGCGATATAAACAAGGCATTGGAGTATATTGAAAATCAAAAGTACCCCGTTGTTGTTAAAGCCGACGGGCTGGCACTGGGTAAAGGAGTTATAATCTGCAATACCGAAGAAGAAGCCCGTGAAGCGGTAATAAGCATAATGGACAGGAAAAAATTCGGGGATGCAGGAAATGTCATTGTAATTGAAGAATTTTTAACCGGACCCGAAGTATCCGTTCTGTCTTTCACTGATGGTAAAACCATTATACCGATGGTCAGCGCGCAGGATCACAAACGGGTATTTGATGGCGACAAAGGGCCGAATACTGGCGGAATGGGTGCATTCTCGCCAAGCAATGTTTATACCGAAGAAATAGCCGAAGTTTGCATGAACAGAATTTTCCGCCCGACAATAGAAGCTATGAATAAAGAAGGAAGGACCTTCAAGGGTGTTTTGTATTTCGGCCTGATTATAACTCAAGACGGGCCGAAGGTGCTGGAATATAATGCCCGATTTGGAGATCCTGAAACACAGGTCGTGCTGCCAAGGTTAAAGAATGATTTGCTTGATATTGTAGAAGCGGTAATAGATGGAAGGCTTGATGAAGTTAAAATAGAATGGGACAATTCAGCCTGCCTTTGTGTAATAATGGCATCAGGAGGTTACCCTCAGGAATATCGTAAAGGGTTGAAGATTTCGGGCCTGGATGCTGTTAAAAAAGGTGAGGACATACTGGTGTTTCATGCAGGCACGAAAAAAGTGGGCAATGAATATTTTACGAACGGTGGTCGCGTTCTTGGTGTCACTGCACTCGGACAAACCCTGAAAGATGCAAGGGATAAAGCTTACAGTCAGGTTGCCGCCATTCATTTTGATGATGCCCATTACCGCAGGGATATAGGGAATTTCTAAGCTATTCCTGCTTTTGTGACAGCTTTACATCCAATTCACGGATATTTGAGTTTACCAGGTTTGTCCTTATCAGTACCAGAACAGAATCCTGGTTATAAACTGCATTGCAAAGATCATTAACAGACAGTTCAAGCATTTGAAAAATGTGAGTCTGATTGTCCTCAACACTGGCCTTAAGCTTTGCAAATTCCTGTTGAAGCTGATTTGCAAGTTCCTGCGCTTGGGGCCAGTTGTTTTGTTTTACTGCAAAGTGGATGCCTGTAACTCCGCTTGTGATGCGTGGCAGCTCCGCAGGAATTTCAGTTTTATAGTAGCTGTAAAAATCCGACAATGACTGCGACATTTGAAAGACTGCCATTTGGGATTCCTTGATGTTTTTTGCATTAACATTTTGTGATAATGATACAAGAGCTTTATTGAAATTTTCTATTTGGGTCTGGGATACTCCCTTTTTTATTAGTTCGGGCTGCAGGTTGTTCCATGTAAAGTGCATGCCGTCGGCTAATACTTTTATCATTTTCCAGTTTTCATCATGCCATTGAGGAATGCCAAAAAGGCTGTCTTCATACTGAAATGTTGTATCCTCTGCTGTTCCGGGTTTTTTTGCATCCACTTTTTCACCCGAATTTTCCTTTTCTATGTCCTGCTCTGTTTTTTCCATATTTTTCTCCTCATCTTCCTGTCCCGACTTTTCTTCTTCAGAGCCGCCGCTGCTTTCTTTTCCCTTTTCTTCACCCTGCTGTTCACTTTGCCCTTCCTGGCCTCCCTGTTCTTCCTTTTTGTTTTCTTTCTGCCCGGCGTTCTGCTCACTTTGCTGGCTTTTGCTTCCTTCCTGCTGTTTCTCTTTTTCAGTTCCTCCGTCAGACTTAAACTGCGCTTTATCCTGTGTTCCAAGCGTGTTTTTTTGGATCAATTCAGATAACATCTGAATCTGTTCATTCTTCATCTGCTCCATATTATCACGTCCATCGAATAAAGGACCGCCCAACAGGGTTATAATCTGCTCCAGTTCATCTGATGCTTTCTGCATTGTATTGGGTATTTTCTCTGTATTTTCCTGTTTACCCGATTGCTCTTTATCAGGACATGCGGTAAGTGTAATCGAAATTATCAGTGCAAATACGATTAAAGCGGTTTTTTTTAGCATTACATTCACCCCGGTGTTTTTCAGCTATGATTATTTGTGCTTCAGTTACTTATTTTAGGCTTAATTCTTAAAACTTATACAAAATAAAAGACAGCCTTTGAATAAATTGTCTTGAATTGATTAACTGAATTCTGGGTAAAACAATTTCTGAAAGGTGTGTGATGCGATGTTACTGACAATTGCCATTATTCTTTTTGCTTTATGGCTGTTGGGAGTTGTAACTTCATTTACCCTTGGAGGATTAATTCATATCCTTCTTGTGGCTGCAATCATCACAGTCCTGGTCAGAATTATAAGGGGAAAAAGAATTTTAGGAGAATAAAGGGCTTGTTAAAAGCCCTTTAGAAACATATGCCTGTTATATGATCTGTTATAAAATAACTTCATTTAAAAAGTAATCTGGCTGATTACTTTTTTTAATGTTTCTCCGGATTTGTGAAGCAGTTTTTTCTCTTCATCTGAAAGCGGCACTTCAAGTATACGGTTTACGCCATTACGATCAATAACAGAAGGAACGCTGAGGCATACATCCGAAAGACCGTACTGCCCATTTAACAGGCTTGATACCGTTAATATTGAATGCTCGTCGCGCATAATGGCCTCAACAATTCTTTGCACTGCCAGCGCAACTGCATAATATGTCGCACCTTTTAACCTGATTATTTCATATGCTGCATTTTTTACGTTTTCAAAAATCTCAGTCCGGCTGCGTCCTTCCTGGCAGGAGCTGCATGCTTTGCAGTATTCGTCCATCGGCATGCCTGCAATCGTGGTAAGGCTCCATGCCGGAAGCTCGGTGTCTCCGTGCTCGCCCAAAATATATCCGTGTACGTTCCGGGTATCCACCCCGACGTGTTCTCCAATCAGGTAGCGGAACCGGGCGGTGTCAAGTACAGTTCCGGAACCGATTACTTTTTCAGACGGCCAGCCGGATAATTTAGTCGTAACGTAAGTAAGTATGTCAACAGGATTTGTTACTACCAGAAGAAGGGTCTTTTCAGGAGTTGTGTATTTAGTAATTTCGGATACAATGCCCTTGAAAATCTCGGTGTTTTTTTGCACCAGATCAAGTCTGGTTTCTCCTTCTTTCTGGTTCGCACCTGCTGAAATAATAATTATGTCAGAATCCTGTATATCTTTATAAGTTCCATGATAAATCTTTACTGGTTTGGCAAAAGGCAAGCCGTGGTTCAGGTCCATAACCTCACCATTGGCCTTGTTTTTATTCAGATCTATAATCACCATTTCTGAGAATATCCCACTCAGCATAAGGGTATAAGCTGTAGTTGAACCAACAAAACCGGCGCCTATTATCGAAACCTTCTGAATATCTTTCTTCATAGTTTTTCCTCCTCTCAACGGGGTGAGTTATCTTCATAACTATATATTCCCACATGCCGGGAGGATTAAACCATACATATCATGTTGTTTCGCGCAAAACCAGTTCGGCTTCTATTATTGTGCTTGATTCAGCTTTTTCTCCTTTTAGAACTTTATGTAACACTTTCACGGCAATTCTGCCCAGTTTCTCCATTTTGCTGTCCACTGTGGACAGGGAAGGTGTGCAGCAAATGGAAAGCACAGAATTATTGAACCCCATGACACTGACTTCCCCGGGCACATTTATATTATGGGCGGTCAAGCATTTCAGTGCGCCAATTGCAGTTAAATCCTCACTGGTTAAAACAGCATCAAAGCAAAATCCAGACTCCAGAAGCTCGTTAACCTTGTTATAAGCCGCATCAAGACCGGTTTTTACAAGGAAGATTTCAGATTTTACATTATGCTTGGATACAGCATTTTTGAATCCCATCAGCTTTTGACTGCCGCTGAATGTTTCAGCATCGTACAGATAAAGGAAATTCCGTCTTCCTTTTGAAACCAGGTGTTCGACACATTTTTCAAGTGCCTTGCTGTCATTGCAGCGGACAGAATAAATATTGGGGTGCTCATAGCATCCATTGACAATAATAATGGGAATATTCCTGGATATCTGTTCAATTGGCTCATCAAGGTTGGGATCTTTGAACGGGGATCCCACAAGTATTATCGAATCAACTTTTTTTTCAACAAGCATTCTCAGGTAATTTATTTTCTGTTCAATATCATAGCCGGTATTACACAGGATTGTATTAAAACCCAGTACCGAAAGGGATTGTTCAATGCTGTGCGCAACGTTGGCATAATACAGGTTTCGTATGTCAATTGTAACTATACCTATGGTTTTCAATGAATTGGTCATCATTCCGCGTGCAATGGCACTGGGAACATAATTATATTTTTTTAATACTGCTTCAACCTTTTGCCTTGTTATATCCCTTACATTTCCGCTATCGTTTAAAACTCTTGAAACGGTAGCGATTGAAACATTTGCTTCCCTTGCAATATCATAAATATTCAATTAGATCTCTCCTATATAATAAAAATGTATTTTATCTTTTATCGGGTTTATTTTTGTGATATATTAAGTATATACGAAGCTGTAAGCGCTTTCAACTATTTTTATGGGAGGATGGAATATGAGAAACTTTATCAACGAAAACTTTATGTTGCAAAATCAGACTGCCAGGACTCTGTATCATGAATATGCCAAAGATTTGCCAATTATTGATTATCACTGTCATATCAGCCCGAAAGAAATAGCTGAAAACAAGAAGTATAAAAATATTACAGAGGTTTGGCTTGGAGGAGATCATTATAAGTGGAGGGCAATCCGGTCTAATGGCGTCGATGAGAAATATATAACCGGTGATGCCGATCCGAAGGAAAAATTTATGAAATGGGCAGAAACCGTTCCTTATCTGCTTGGAAACCCGTTGTATCATTGGACACATCTCGAGCTGAAAAGATATTTTGGTATAGATGATTTATTGTCACCTGAAACCGCAGAGAAAATATGGGACAGATGCAATGAACTGCTTGCTACGGATGAATTATCTGTCAGAGGCATTATCAAAAGCTCCAATGTAGAATTAATCTGTACTACAGATGATCCCACTGACACTCTCGAATATCATAAAGCAATCAGGGAAGATAAGAGTTTCACAGTTAAGGTTCTTCCTACATTCAGACCTGATAAAGCTTTGAATATTAATATCGAAGGTTTTAAAGACTATATCGCTTCACTGGAGAAAGCAGCAAACCGGAATATTTCATCGCTGTCTGATTTAAAACAGGCACTTGAGAACCGTATTTCATATTTCCATGACAATGGATGCAGAATCTCTGATCATGCCCTTGAATATGCTGTTTACGCAGAGGCAGACGAAAGCACAATTGAAAAAATCCTGGCTAAGGCCCTTAAGGGTGAGAACGTAACACTTGTCGAAGCAGATCAGTACAGAACTCATATGTTAGTGTTCCTGGGGCGCGAATATGCAAAGAGAGGCTGGACAATGCAGCTGCATATGAAAGCAATTAGAAATTTAAACACCAGGATGTTCCGCATATTAGGTCCGGATACCGGATTTGATGCCATTGGCGATGCACAGCAGGCAAAAGGCCTTGCAGGTCTTTTAAATGCTCTTGAATTAACAGGAGAACTGCCAAAAACCATTTTATACAGTTTAAATCCTTATGATAATGAGGTACTGGCAACAATTATGGGTGCTTTTCAGGGAAGCGAGGTTCCTGGTAAAATTCAGCTTGGTTCCGGATGGTGGTTCAACGATCAGAAAGAGGGAATGGTGGCGCAAATGAAAGCGCTGGCCAACCTGGGGCTGTTAAGAAGGTTTGTTGGAATGCTGACCGATTCCAGAAGCTTTTTGTCATATACAAGGCATGAATACTTCAGAAGAATTCTCTGCAACCTGATAGGAGAATGGGCTGAAGCCGGTGAAGTTCCCCCCGATATGAATCTTCTGGGCTCCATGGTACAGGAAATAAGCTATTACAATGCCAAAAATTATTTTGGATTTTAATTTTAAAACACCATAACCACAATTATAGGGAAGGCATAGCAGCCTTCCTTTTTAAATATCCCGAAAGCACATATGATATAAGGTGGGCCTTTTACTTTCAATAAATTGATACAATCTCGCATTGGATTTGAGAAAAATATTTAATAATGATATATTATTTTATAAGGGTTAAATTGCTAATTCCTAATATTCATACAGGAGTGATTTACTTGAGCAAGGCTGATTTGATTTTTATAGAGATGTGTAAGGATATAATAAATAACGGTTTCAGTGATGAAGGTCAAAATGTGCGCCCCCGCTGGGAAGATGGAACACCGGCTCATACCGTTAAAAAATTCGGTGTGGTTAACAGATACGATTTATCTGAAGAATTCCCCATATTAACGCTGAGGCCCATTAATTTAAAGGCTGCAATAGATGAGATTCTATGGATTTGGCAAAAGAAGTCAAATAACATCAAGGATTTGAACAGCCATATCTGGGATTCCTGGGCTGATGAAAACGGAAGCATCGGAAAAGCTTACGGATATCAGCTGAAAATAAAACATAAATATCCTGAGGGAGAGTTTGACCAGGTAGACCGTGTTTTATACGATTTAAAGCATAATCCATACAGCAGAAGAATAATAACTAATATGTATAATCACGCAGATTTGCATGAAATGAACCTGTATCCCTGTGCATACAGCATGACCTTTAACGTGACAGGCAACAGGCTGAATGCAATTTTAAACCAGCGCTCACAGGATGTCCTGGTGGCTAATAACTGGAATGTAGTGCAGTATTCCATACTGATTCACATGTTTGCACAGGTTTCAGGCCTCATTGCCGGTGAGCTTGTGCATGTGATTGCAGATGCTCACATATATGACAGGCACATTCCGCTGGTGGAAGAACTTATTCAAAGACAGCCGTACCCTGCACCCAGGCTTGTTATAAATCCTGAGGTGAAGAATTTTTATGATTTTACTGTTGATGATTTCTGCCTTGAAAATTATCAGCACGGGGAACCGGTAAAGAAAATACCCGTAGCTGTTTGATACTTTCCTTTATTTGTGTTCCGGAACAAAACAGGAATTATAAAGGTCAAATATAGTAGCTCTGTATGTTGTTTTGAGCATGAGGTGATTAAAATGCAGGAATGGATTATTATTGCATCAGCCGATAAGAATTGGGGTATTGGTTTTAACAACAGACTTCTGGCCAGAATTCCCGAAGATATGAAACATGTTTCAGGCAAAACTAAAGGAAAGGTTATTGTTATGGGGAGGAAGACCCTGGAGTCATTCCCTGAAGGAAAACCCTTACCGGATCGTACAAATGTAGTGCTTACAACCAATACCAATTATACTGCCGACGGTGCAATAATTGTGCACAGTATTGACCATTTAACCGAAGTATTAAAGGATTACGACGGAGAAATATACGTTTTCGGCGGTGAGAGCATTTACAGGCAATTGTTGCCTTTTTGTACAAGAGCATATATAACACGTTTTAATAAAGAATATCAGGCAGATTCTTTTCTGCCATGCTTGGACGAAATTGACGGATGGAAACTGGTGAACCAAGGCAAATGGCAAACAAGCATAAAAGGCATAGAATACCGGTTTGACGAATATCACAGGAGCAAATGAATAACTTAAGCGTATACTTTTAGAGAATATAATTTTAAGGAGGTAACAGATGCAGGACGGAAATATTACGGTAACAATTGAAGAGAGAGAACATAGTGTTTTGAAAGGAACAACCCTGGAAGAAGTAAAAAACGACTTTTACAGCGGAAACAAGGCAATTGTGGTGGCTGCTTATGTTAACAATGAGATAAAGGAATTAACATATGCCATTACTGAGGATTGCAAAGTTTCTTTTGTTGATCTTTCCACTGCAGACGGAGTCAGAATTTATCAAAGAAGCCTTGCATTCCTGCTGGTTAAAGCATTCCATGACATATTCCCTGACGAAACTATAGAGATATGCCATTCTGTCAGTAAAGGGCTGTTTTTTGAATGTTCTGTCAAAGGCTTGAATGAAGAAGATGTGCTTAAGATTGAAGAGCGGATGAGAACACTTGTGAATATGAACCTGCCTTTTGAGAAAAAAACAATGCCGACAGAAGAAGCGAAACAGCTCTTTTTGAAAAAAAACAGAATAGACAAATATGGAGCAATAAAGTATCGGGAAAAACCGTATGTAACCTTTTACAGATTTGATGATATGGAAGATTACTTTTATGGCTTTATGGTTCCGTCAAGCGGATACCTGACCCTGTTCAGGCTGGAGTTTGATAATGGTGGCATTGTGCTGATATCGCCCCGCGTGACAAATCCTAATACCATCGAAGAGCATGACATCCCAAAGAAACTTTTCCAGGTATTCAGTGAGTACAGGCAATGGGTTAATATCCTTGGTGTGGATAATGTAGGAAAATTGAACGATATTATCGAAGCGGGCAAAGCAGACGAGTTTATAAGGATTTCAGAAGCAATCCATGAAAAGAAGATCGCCCGGATAGCAGATATGATTGCCGAAAAAAGAGACAAAGTAAAAGTTATCCTTATAGCAGGGCCATCTTCATCCGGAAAGACAACGTTTGCCCAGAGACTGTCCATACAGTTAAGGGTTAACGGGCTGGTTCCGGTCAATATATCATTGGATGACTATTTTGTAGACAAGGACAATACCCCGTTGGATGAGCACGGAAAGCCGGATTATGAAGCGCTTGAAGCAATAGATTTGAAGCTGTTTAATCAGCAGCTGAACAGCCTCATAAACGGGGAGGAAGTAAGCATTCCCACATTTAATTTCCTGACCGGAAGAAGGGAGTACAACAACAGGAAGCTTCAACTTAAGGAAGGCCATGTTCTTGTTATAGAAGGAATACACGGGCTTAACCCGAAACTTACCGAAGAAGTCAGTGAAAACAGTAAATTTAAAATATATATCAGCGCGATAACATCCATGCGAATAGACAAACACAACAGAATACCTACCACCGATCTGAGATTTATCCGCAGAATCGTAAGAGACAACAGATTCAGAGGCTGTCCTGCCGAAAAAACAATAATGCTTTGGCCTTCGGTCAGACGCGGGGAAGAGAGGAACATATTCCCGTTTCAGGAACAAGCCGATGTCATGTTCAATTCCTCGTTAATATACGAACTTGGTGTTCTGAAGACGCTGGCAATACCATTACTGTCGGAAATAAAGCCAGACCAGCCTCAATATTCTGAAAGCAGAAGATTGATAGAATTTTTAAGTTACTTTTTGAACATAAACAGTGATGAGATTCCGCCGAATTCAATACTGCGTGAGTTTATAGGCGGTTCATGCTTTTTTAAACAGAGCTGAAATATGGATTTATACATGTTGCAGATTTCATGGTTATTTCACACAATCATCGCTTCAGGGGTGTTTCACTTTATAGACGGCAATTGTTACGGCAACAGGCGGGAAGTTAAAATTCCCGCCCTGTTGAAATAATAAAGTGTAAATAAATTCTTCATTTGTTAGAAATTTTGTCGCAAATTGATAATTTGAGTATTGTTTTATCGAATAAAAATGGAATATAATAGATATAAAAGATAAAAAAAATATAATTGAGAAAATTTTATAGAAAATATGAGTAGTAACTCATAATTCTATAATTTTGAAATTGATAAATATATTTTTAAAGTATGGTGAGAAATGTGAATAATGAAGTTAGCATTATCATCGCTGACAACAACGAAGATTTTGCCCTGGAGATGGAGAACAGCTTAAAGGCAATTCCGAATTTCAAAGTTATTGGAAAGGCATATGACGGTGAGACAGCAGTTAAGGAGATTATTGAAAAGAAACCGGATATAGTCATACTGGAACTTGTGATGCCGTTAAAAGACGGTATTGCAATTCTTGAGGAACTTCAGGAGAACATTTCAGGGAAAAAACCGGTTATTATCGTATTAACGGCAATAGGAAACGACAAGTTTATAAAAAAGGCTTTAAGTCTCGGGGCAGAATATTACATTCTGAAACCATTTGATTTGAATTTATTGCCTAAACGGGTCATGCAAGTATATAATGATACCGAAAGGAAAGAGAAACCCAGCGTAAATTACAAAATATATGTAAAAACCGGTGCTCCTGAAGCTAAGAAAATCAAGAAAGACAATCTGCGTGAATCTTTAGAATTTTACGTGAAAAAAGCTTTAATGGATATCGAAGTTCCTGCCCACTTAAGCGGATATGCTTATCTTCAAATGGCAATAATTGAAAATGTTTTGTGCGAACGAGGTACAATTCCAATTACAAAGAAATTATATCCGATGATAGCCGAATACTATAACACTTCACCGGGAAGAGTTGAGCGGGCAATACGAAATGCCATTCAGAAGGTATGGCAGAAAGGTAATCCTCAGGAACTGAGTCAATATTTTTCATACAGTAAAGACAGGAAATCTACACCACCCACAAATTCAGAGTTTATTTCCACTATTGCAGATAAGATTAAACTAACCTATTTATTAAATATAAGCTAAAAATTAATTAATCGCACCTTTCAACAGAACGGGAGATTTTAACTCACCGTCTGTTGTAGGACATGTGTTAAAAGCATGGCACGTTAAAAGGTGCTGGGAATTATAAATGGTAACTAGGGCTCATAATAATAGTAATACGGGTAATATGAATCCTGTGTAGTTGTCTTTTTATTTGCCGTATTGCTGCTATGCACTGTGCAGTATTCCCCTTCATAAATTTCATAATACCAGTCCTCAGGATACGGATCTGTAGGGAATGCAGGTTTGTATTCAACAGGCCTTCTGATGAAAACTCTTTCCTGAACCGTTTCAGCCGGGCACCCTTCATGTGCAAGCACAGGCCTGCCATGCTCATCTTTACATGCAGTGCATATTTTTGCTTTATAGTGGACATTGCAAGTGTCTCCATATTCCGGTTCGGTTCCCTCAATGAAATATTCCTCTATAACCCTTGAGCCTCTGGGATCCTGTCTGCACAGATCAGTTGCAAGTTTACCGGAATCCTTGCATATTTCCCTTATCACTATTTTAGGAGGCACCGAAGAGAAAAACTCGGCGGGTTCAAGATCTTCATGAATTTTTGTCATTACGGCATGCCATATCTTCTTGGCATTAGAAGACTCTGCCGTAACAACGGATATGGGAACCTGCCTGTTATCATAGCCGTACCATGTTGCTGCAACATAATACGGAGTCATACCGCAGAACCACCTGTCAATGTAGTTGTCTGAAGTACCTGTTTTACCTGCTGTTAATATTTTTTCTCCCTTTTTATTTTTAACAGGTACATCAGTAGCAGTTCCTCCTGTCACAACATCCTGAAGTATGTCATTCATAATAAATGCCGTTTGCTCAGAGTAAACCTTGGTTCCTTTAGGTTTCTTCTCAAGTATTACATTACCGTTGACATCCTCAACCTTTGTGTAGAAATACGGTTCCCAGTATACACCCTTATAGGCAAAAACAGTGAAGGCCGAAGCCATATTCAAAGGACTCATCTGGTTTGTAAAACCACCCATTGCAATTGAGATCTTACCTTCATCTTCCCATCTTGGCAGGCCGACTTTTTCTAGATAACTCAGGCCTGTTTTGAAAGTGGTATAATCGCGAAGTGCAAGAGCTGCAACCACGTTTCTGGATTGAGCAACGGCAGTACGGATCGTAGTTAAACCAAAGTTCTTTTTTTCAACATTCTGAGGGTACAGTTTTGTTCTTTGCTTTTCAGGAACCGATGTATCATTTAGCAGCATATGCTGAGGCACATCGTCAATGACGGTTGCTGCAGTTAAACGCCCTGTTTCAATACCGGGAGCATATACCAGAAGCGGTTTTATACTTGAACCGGGGGAACGTTTCATTTGCGTTGCCCTGTTGAAAACGCTTCCCTTTTTCTCGCCATAACCGCCATAAAGACCGCGAACTGCACCGGTCTCAGGATCAACTACCACCATCGCAGCCTGGGGTATTTCTTCACGCCTTTTTGCCTCTTCATTGACCTTTGGGAAATAAGTATCATCGGTAAATACTTCATCAAGGGCTTTTTGGACTTTTGGATCCATTGTGGTATATATTTTAAGGCCCGAATTGTATATCATATCCTCGGCTGTTTGAGTACTTATGCCTTTTTGCTCACTTAAATCCTTTATAACGGCTTTAACAACCTCGTCAACAAAATAGGACTGAGTGCTGGTTTCTGTAACCTTTCCTGCACTGGGGTTGTATACAAAATGGATTTCTTCCTGGATAGCCTGTTCATATTCAGCTTCGGTTATCATGCCCTGGTCAAGCATCAGTCCGAGAATCATATGTGCCCTTTCAAGGTTGTTTTTTATATTATCTTCACTACTCGGAACATACCTTGACGGCCATTGTGTGATTCCTGCAAGACTTGCACACTCGGCAAGGGACAAGTCCCTGACGTCTTTTCCGTAATAAGCCTGGGCTGCGATTTCGATACCATATATTGTTCCGCCGAAGGGTATTGTGTTAAGGTATCTTGTCAGTATATCTTCCTTTGACAGACCTTCCCGTTCAAGCTTCAGAGCCTGCCACATTTCCTGTATTTTTCTTTTTATTGTCGTATCATTATAACCTGTCAAATTTTTTACCATCTGCTGAGTAATGGTGCTGCCGCCCTGAAGGGTGTCACTGCCCGTAATGAAAGATTTGGCGCTGTAAAATGCCGCATATATAAATCTTTTAAAGTCTACGCCTTTATGTTCCCAAAAACGCTTGTCTTCTACAGCGACGTAAGCATTTATCAAATTTTTGGGTATGTCCACATAATCAATCCATACGCGGTTTTCATTTCGCTTTAGCTCTGCAACAACATTTCCCTCAATATCATAAATAAATGTATTGAATTTCGTTAACTGCAAATCACTGGCACTAAGCTCAGGCGTAGTAACAATATAACCGTATACAAGGCCTGCAACAAGCCCGCTGCCAATAAATCCGACCAATATTAAAACAATAAAAATGAGTTTCAAAGCTCCCCACAACACCCTGAGGGCATATAAAAGCCCTGAAACGGCCGGATGCCTTTGCCTGGGTGTTGCTATTTCCGGTTTTATTTTCTTTTGCTTTTTTATTTTTATTCTTTCAGGTTTTTCGCTTTTGTTTCTCTTAAATTTAAAGTTAAACAGCTTCATATTTTTTCCTCCCAAGAGGAATGCTAATTTCGGAAATAATCTAAATAAATTGAATAATACTTTGGTAATAAATTAACAGTATGAACAGGATATATATTATTAAGCATTTAAACAGCCAAGTCAAGTCCGAAAGGCATCCTCTTTAAAGATGATATTATTATAGCATAAATTTACTGATGCAAAAGTTTTTTTTAGATTACACTGGAACTTTGAAAAATAATTCTTTATAATTGTTAAAAGTATAACTTTTAGTATAATCTGTTTGTTAACATATAAAGCCTATGAAAGGATGGGTAATTTGAGTAGGAATGTATATGATGTTTTAAAAGAACGAGGATTCATTGCTCAAACCACAAATGAAGAAAAAATAAGAGAAATTCTTGGGAATGAAAAAGTTACTTTTTATATAGGTTTTGACCCGACTGCCGACAGCCTGCATATAGGTCATTTTCTTCAGTTGATTGTCATGTCCCATATGCAGAAAGCCGGTCACAGGCCAATAGTTTTGTTGGGTGGCGGCACTGCAATGGTTGGTGATCCCACCGGAAAAACTGATATGCGCAAAATGCTTACCCGTGAAGAGATCGCGCACAATGCCGAGCGGTTTAAGCAACAAATGAGCAGATTTATTGATTTCTCTGAAGGCAAGGCAATAATGGTCAATAACGGGGACTGGCTTTTAGAGTTAAAATATATTGAATTCTTACGGGATATAGGAGTGCATTTTTCGGTTAACAGGATGCTGACGGCTGAATGCTTTAAATCAAGGCTTGAAAGAGGGCTTTCCTTTATTGAGTTCAATTACATGCTCATGCAAAGTTATGACTATTTAAAACTGTACCAGGATTATAACTGCACCCTTGAGCTGGGTGGAGATGATCAATGGAGCAATATTCTTGGCGGAGTTGATCTGATACGCCGCGTCAAGGGAGAAGAAGTTTACGGAATGACATTCTGTTTGCTGACAACCAGTGAAGGCAAGAAAATGGGTAAAACAGAAAAAGGTGCCGTCTGGATTGACCCTGAGAAGACTTCACCCTATGAATTTTACCAATACTGGCGTAACATCCATGATGCGGATGTTGTAAAATGCCTTAAACTGCTGACCTTCCTTCCCATGGAGGAAATTGAAAAGCTGTCGCAGTATAAAGATGAGAGAATTAATGAGGTTAAAGAAGTCCTGGCATATGAAGTAACCAAGATTGTACACGGTGAAGAGGAAGCCAGAAAAGCGCATGAGGCTGCGAAAGCTCTGTTTGCCAATGCAGGGGATTCAGCACATATACCATCGACAGAAATAAGCAGGGCTGATTTGGGCGATGGCATGGGTGTTTTAGACTTATTGCTTCTGGCTAATTTAATCCCGTCGAAAGGAGAAGGAAGAAGGCTCATAAACCAGGGTGGAATCTATATTAACGGTGGACGTGTTGATAACCAGAACCTGGTAATTACCTCCTTAGACTTCAAAGAAGGCCAGCTGCTTGTGAGAAAGGGAAAGAAAATATACCACAAGATTGTTCTTTCATAATTAATATTTGGATTAAATGTATTTTGATTCGAAAATATAAAAATTGTGGCATAGATTTCTTTGCAGGTTTTTATTTTATCTGTAAATATTAACATGGGAGGGGGGTTCTTATGGAAATAAAGGTTGGTGAAATAATAAGGGCGAAACGCGAGGAGGCAAAAATTTCATTAAGCGATCTCGCAAAAGAACTGGATATTTCGCCGGGCTATTTATCGCAGATTGAAAACGGTGTTAAAAAAAATCCTAACCTTGAAATAATATTAAAGATAATAAACAGGTTGGATATTGACCTGGCAATGTTGCTGGGAATAGAAAGCCGTGAAGAAAACTATCTTGTGAAGATTCCATCCCTGTTAAAGCTGATTCTTGCTAAAGACAGATACAACAAAGTACTGGAAGAACCTGAAATTTTGAAAAAGTATTGCTCTTTGACAGAGCGTATATTGGATGCAAAATATTTGATTAATAATACTGATTTATATAAAATGTTTCTGAGTGAAATAATTGACCAGGCAGAGTCGATGGTTAAACGGTATACAAGCATTGAGGCGTTTATAAATAATAAAGAAAATGGATAAACATAGCGTTTTTTCAAGTTTGGCCACTAACTTGCAATAAATATTTTATATATGGTATAATTGTTCGGTACATAGAAAATAGTTGTTAGGAGGATTTTAGACTATGAAACATATAAAAATACTGAATGGCAATTCATTAAACAAGGATTTAAAGAAGGTTGGCTGCGGCGAATGCCAGACATCCTGCCAGTCGGCTTGCAAAACCTCCTGTACAGTTGCCAATCAAAAGTGCGAGAGACAATAATCAATAATGATATGAGGGCTGAAAAGCCCTTTTTATTTCATTAAATTTATTTTAAGGAGCAAGGTTGATGATTCATCAGTTCAAAATATACGATACAAATATTGTTCTTGATGTTAATAGTGGTGCCGTTCACATACTTGATGATCTGGCCGGCAAGGTCCTGTCATGTTTTAATGAAAAGGGCCGGCCAAATGAAGAGGAGATAAAACTTCTTAAACAGGAGTTCGGAGAAGTACCTGTTGATGAAGCGTTAGCAGAGCTTCAAACATTGATAGATGAAGGTCTTTTGTTTTCAACCGATCCTTATGAAGAAATGTTTACTCATAAATCAACCCCTACTGTTGTTAAGGCATTGTGCCTTCATATGGCCCATGACTGCAATTTAAGGTGCAAGTATTGCTTTGCAGGGGAAGGAAACTATCACAGCGAAAAAACCAAAATGCCGTTTGAAGTTGCAAAAAAAGCCATAGACTTTGTAATAGAAAACTCGGGTAACAGGAAGAATCTTGAAATAGACTTTTTCGGCGGAGAGCCGCTGCTTAACCTTAAAACAATTCAGGATACCGTTGCATATGCAAGAGAAAAAGAAAAGAGTTTTAATAAGCGTTTCAGATTTACCGTTACTACAAACGGCCTTTTGCTTGATGATGAGACAATGGATTACCTTAATAATACAATGGACAATATTGTTTTAAGCCTGGACGGGCGAAAGGAAATAAATGATGCGATGAGGATAACACGCAGCGGAAGCGGGTGTTATGAGGCAATAGTGCCAAAGTTCCGGAAAATGGTATCAATTCGCAAAGATAAGGATTATTATGTCCGGGGAACTTTTACCCGGAATAATCTTGACTTTTCGGAAGATGTACTTCATATGGCCGATCTGGGATTTGACCAGTTGTCGATTGAGCCCGTTGTTCTGCCCGATGGTTCAGGGATTGAAATAAAAAGGGAAGACCTTGAAAAAATATTTTCAGAATATGAGAAGCTGGCTTTAAAATTGTTGGAATTAAGAAAGCAGGGCAAACGGGTAAACTTTTTCCATTTCATGCTGGATCTCGAAGGCGGCCCATGTGTAGCAAAGAGGCTCAGGGGATGCGGTTCGGGAACTGAGTATCTTGCAGTTACGCCCCAGGGAGATCTGTACCCGTGTCATCAATTTGCCGGGATAGAAGAATTTAAACTGGGAAATGTATTTACCGGTATTAATAAAACCGATATTGTTGACACTTTCAGCAGAATAAACGTTTATACCAAGGAAAGCTGCAGGCATTGCTGGGCTAAATTCTATTGCAGTGGTGGTTGCGCCGCAAATGCATGGAACTTTCAGAAGGATTTGTATGGAACTTACGAAATAGGATGCGAACTAGAGAAAAAGAGGATTGAATGCGCTTTATGGCTTAAGGCTCAGGAATTGCTTGGCTGATGGTGCGAATATAATTAGCCCGTTTCGTTGCTTTATTATGTTTGCCGGGAGTGGTTTATTTGATCACGCTGGAAGATGTGAAAAAAAACGAGGAAGTTAATACGCTTCTGAGATTGGCGCAGCAGCAACTGGAAATACGCGGCTTCACCGAACATTCTTTCCGCCATGTGAGCAGAACTGCAAAAACGGCAGGATTAATACTGCAGAAGTTGAAACATGATGACAGGGATGTGGAGTTGGCCCGTATTGCAGGGTACCTGCATGATATAGGAAATGCAATTAACCGTACCGATCACGCAATAACAGGTGCATATATGGCCTACAGGATCTTAACCGGTATGGGAATGGGTTATCACGAAGCCGGCATAATAATGCAGGCAATAGGAAATCATGATGAAGGTTCGGGTACTGCCGTGAGCAATGTATCCGCCGCTCTGATTCTTGCCGACAAATCCGACGTTCACAGAAGCAGGGTTACAAACCGTGACATTTCCACATTTGACATACATGACAGGGTAAACTACGCTGTTGTTAAGTCAGAGCTGCTGGTGGATCCTGAAAACAGAAAAACAATTCTTGAACTGGAAATTGATACCGTTATTTGCCCTGTTATGGATTACTTTGAGATTTTTCTGGACAGAATGAAAATGAACCGCAGGGCTGCTGAATTTTTAGGACTGAAGTTTGAATTGGTAATCAACAAAACACAGTTGTTATAACAATGCTCTCATGCCTCTATAGGGCTGTCCGTTGGTTGTTGTCCGGCTTGCAAATCTTTTGTTGACCAATGGACTGGATAAGATTTATAATAACATGCAGGTGACCAAAGAAGGAGGAGTATGTCATGAGAAATTACAGCATACTAAAGCTGGTAGCAGTTATTATTGTGATTGCTGTATGCGCATTCTTAGCATTTAATGAGGTGAAAAATGACAATATTCGAACAGGAATAGATATTCGCGGTGGTGTTTATGCCATCTTGGAACCGGATATTGATAAATCTTCACTTTCAGCCGAAGAGGTTGACAAGGGTCTCGAGTCTGCAAAAACAATTCTTGGAAAGAGGCTGGACGCAAGAAATATTTTCGACCGCAGTATAAACATAGATAGCGTAAACGATCGTATTATTATCGAAATACCCTGGGCTGCAGGGGAAACAAATTTTAATCCGCAGGATCAGTTGAACGAACTTGGAAAAACAGCTCTTTTAACTTTCCAGGAAGTAGACAAGTCCAAAGTTGATGAAAACGGAAATTACCTGCCGACAGGAAAGATCGTTCTTCAGGGAACCCAGGTTAAAGACGCATATGCTGCTGCGTACCAGGAGAAAGGGGAATGGGTAGTAGTACTCGATCTTGACGAATCGGGTGTGGCGTCTTTTGCTGAAGCCACAGGACGTCTTGTTGGAGAACCAATAGCAATATTTATGGATGACCAGCTTATTTCAGCACCTGTCGTATCCCAGAAGATTGAGGGAGGAAATGCTATAATAACAGGACAAGCAGATGCTACCGAAGCTGCCGAACTTGCCGCCACGATCCGCTCTGGTGCGTTGCCTTTCAGACTTGTGGCCACAAAAGTTGATTCTATAAGCCCGCAGCTTGGTACAGGCGCAATGAATGTTGCAGTAAAAGCCGGTATTATAGGTTTTTTCCTTATATGTTTGTTTATGCTTCTGGTATATAGACTTCCAGGTTTAATTGCGAGCATAAGCCTGTTTGGTCTTGCTGTTTTGACAATATTATCTGTTGCGTGGACAAAGATTTCCATTACGTTGCCCGGAATAGGCGGTATTATTCTTGCAATCGGAATGGGTGTGGATGCCAACTGTGTTATCTATGAAAGAATAAAAGAAGAATTAAGGGAAGGAAAAACGTTAAGAGCAGCGGTTGATCAAGGTTTTCACCGTGCTTTTACGGCAGTTCTGGACTCTAACGTTACAACCATTATAACCGCTGTCGTTTTATATGCATTGGGTTCAGGACCGATAAAAGGATTTGCAATGACACTTGGTATTGGTGTGGCTATAAGCTTTTTAACAGCAGTTACAGCGACAAAATTAATGCTTCAGGGAGTGGCAGGAGTCGGCATATTTAAAAATAAATGGCTGTATGGTGTAAAATAACCGGAGGTAAATGACATGAAGCAAATAAATGTAGTTAAGAACCAAAACATATTTTTCCTAATATCCATAGTTATCATCGCAATTGGTTTATTGTTTCTCGTGTTTGGCGGAATTAACCTGGATATCCAGTTCAGCGGCGGAACAAGAATATTGATTGAGACAAACGGAGAAGTTGATTCAAACAAGGCAGAAGAGCTGGTGGAAAAGGCTATTGGCAAGTCTGTAACCGCACAGACCCAAAAAACTAATAATCCTGCTTCAGAAAATGAAACAATTTACATGCTCAGGCTTGATATAGCAAGTGAGGAAACGTTAAGCACCGAAGAAAGAGACCTTGTAGTAGACTTAATTACAGAGAATTTTGATGTAAAAGAGGGCGGTAACCAGGAAATGCTGAGCGTTGAGCCAAGCATAGGCCGCGAAACGCTGTTGAACGGCCTTAAAGCTGTTCTTATTGCTTCGGTTCTGATTATTCTATATGTAACATGGAGATTCAGCACCATGCATGGCTTTGCTGCGGCCATAACAGCAATAATAGCTTTAATTCATGATGTGGCAATAACTTTTACACTATATCCTATTTTTAAATATCCTCTCGGTGAAGTGTTTATTACCGCAGCTCTTACAATTATAGGATATTCGCTCAACAATACTATTGTTATATATGACCGTATACGTGAAAATTTCAAGCTTATGAGGAAGAGTACCCCGGATGAAATAGTCAATACCAGCGTTAACCAGTCACTGACACGGACGATTAATTCGACAACAACAACGTTAATTGCTGTTGTTACATTATATATCTCTGCTTCGGTAAGCAATATCAGTTCTTTAAAAGAATTCAGCCTGCCGCTGATAATTGGTTTGGTAGCAGGAACGTATTCAAGCCTGTTCATAGCAGGCCCGCTGTGGCTCACCTGGAGAAAAAGGGCGTCGATGAAAAGAGCACTGAAGAAGGCATAATAAATAAAATACAATGTCACAATAACAAAAATAAGTTTGCTTCATGCAAACTTATTTTTTTAATACCCAATTTTGAAGATATTGCATATCAGGCCTTTACACCCGTGGCCGGGCGAAGAATATCGGCAAAATAAAAATAACCTGGCAGAGATAGCCAGGTTGAACTCAGAGACAAGTTTGTTAAAATAACAAAAAAGTCTTTATGGAGAATAATAATGGCATAGGAGGAAATCATGCATTGCCGCTTGACAGCTGCATGTTCCCGGATAAACCGGGTTAATTTGGAGATATGACTTAAACTTTATTGGAAAACAAAGTCCAATATCAATGCACCTACTGTCAGCTCTGCCCATACATAAAATCCATATATGAAAAACGATTGAACCAATAAAGGCAGATTTGAAAAGCTCACCGGTGCCAGCATATTAACTACAGCCAGTATGGCAGAGGCAGAGGTTAAAGCAAGAAGACACCAAAAGCCTGTTTTCATTAAGCCTTTAGATATTTTGTTCAGGTTTTTCATTTTTTTACGGATCATCTGTATATGCTGTTGCATCGGCTCACTCCTTTCTGTTTCAATCGTTTCAGCGTTACTGTATATAGGTTAACATAATATTTCATTTGTTTCAACCTGTAATAGTTACCAGCCATATTAGTAAATGGCATATATCATGTAAATACAGGATAAATATGTATATGCTCTGAAGTGACGGGTAAACCTGTATGCCAGGATGGTTACGGGATGTAATTATTCGTGTATGAAATGCTGTGATGGGACAGGGCGGGAAGTTTTACGCCGCTTATGCCTGGAAACTAAAAAGAAAATTAAAGCTTCAGAGCCTGGCAGGAATTTCTATGTAAACCACGGTTCCAAGGCCATACCTGCTCCTTATTTTAATGCCGTATTCATCACCGTACATAAGTTTAAGTCTTCTGTTTGTGTTGAACAATCCTATATGTTCAGAATAATCTCCATTGTCTGCAAGCTTTCTCCTGATGTTTTTCAGGGTTGATTGCCCAATGCCAAGCCCGTTATCAATTAATGCAACCCTGATAATCTCTTCGCGCAGTTGTATTTTAATTTTTATATAACTGAATCCGTCCTTCTCTTTTATGCCGTGGTAAATGCTGTTTTCTATGAAAGGCTGCAAAAGAAGCTTTATTACCTTATATTCGGTTATATTTTCGTCATATTGCCATATTACGCCGAATTTGTCCTTATACCTGATTTTTTGTATCTCTATATAGCTCTGCGTGTTTTTTATTTCATCGGAAAGTGAGACCAAATCTTCCGAGCTGCTGAGAGAATAATGGAGAATCTCTGAAAGATGCTCAATCATTTTGCTGACCTCATTCTGGCCTTCAGTCAGTGCTATCGATTTCCAAAAAATTGTCTTTAACGTGTTGAATAGAAAATGGGGGTTTATCTGGGCCTGCAATGCCATCATTTCGGCTGCTTTCAACTGATATTTTTTTTCTGACAGCTGAACCTTGAGATAGCTTTGTTCAATAAATGTCTTAACAATATTCTGCAATATATAGCCATATTCGTCTTTGACCTGTGACGGCAGCGCGGGCAGAGGTTCTCCTTTTTCCGCCGATTCGAATATTGATATAATATTATTCAGCCGTGCATAATTTCGTTTTGTGTTAAAGTAGGTTATGACAAGACCAAGCAGTAAGGAAATCAAAACAAGAAATCCGGTTAAAAGCAGCAGCTGCGAAGGCACTTTATACAGGAACTTTTCCGGGATCACTGATACATATTTAAGCGGATATCTCTCGGATTCTATTATTGAAACTATGTATTTCCTGCTGCCCAGTTTATATTCAAAATAGTTCAGCGGATTTGAGTTAATCTTTTCTATGTCTGATTCTTCAATTAACGATTTGTTCCTGGTGCCGGCTATTATGTTGTTGTCGCTGTCAATTATAAGAAAGGTGTGGTCGGGGTAAGAAATGGCTTCGTTGAGTATATTTTCAATATAATCTTTTTTAATATTCATAACTATTACCCCATCGGCTTTTGTGGAACCGGGCGAGTATAACTTATCATACAGCGTAATAAGGTTTACCGGGTCTTTTTCAAATGAAAAAAGCCTTGCTTCCCTGGCTTCAATCCAGGTGTCTGCCTCACTTTCCATAAAGCTGTCGTACCACGTTTTGTCAACAAAGGTATTAAGGTTTTCAATCCCGAGATTTGATACGTAAAAACTCATGTTTCTATTTTTATAATATATATATAGGGACTGAATATAAGGTTTTGAGTTAACGGGCGGATTTATAAGGTTCATGATGTCATCCAGGTTTTTTATTACATCATAGTCTTTAAGGCGACCTTCCAGCTGATTTTTTACTTTTATGATAACAGAGGGATTAAGGTCGAAATTTATGCTTAATGAATCCAGTTCGTTAAAAATAAGTTCCAGGGTTTCTTTAATCTGATTTAATGTTTTAACATTATTGGCATCAATATCTTCCCGAATCATTGTCTGTGTAAGGGTAATGGAGAAGGTGCCCAGGATAATAAGCGGTATAAGAAGGGGAATCATAAAGACAACAAGATTTTTAAGGAAAAATTTCCTCCTCATTGTTTTCCACTTCCTAATCTATATTATCGGTTATATTTTTCCTTTTCCTGTATTCACTAGGGGTCATGCCGAAATAGTTCTTGAATGTTCGCGTAAAATTAAACGAGTTACTGTACCCCACCATATCACTAATCTCATAGATCTTGTACCTGACATCGTTAAGAAGCCGTGCGGCGTTTTTCATCCTCACTTCTATCAGATAATCAGAAAAATTCTGGTTTGTTTTCTGTTTGAAGAATTTGCTTATATAATCAGGGTTCATATGTACCAGTTTGGTCAGATCCTCAAGGGTTACATCCCTGTAGTGCTCGTTGACGTATTTTTTTATGACATATATGATTTTTTCATCAAAATTGAGGGTTTCTTCAGGGTTCCCGGGTTCGGATTTGTTTTCTTCATCAAGTTCCTTTTTAACATTTGAAAAAACCCTGATCAGCTCATTATAATTCGTCGACTTCAGAATATAACTGTTTACCCCGTATTCAATAGCTTGCTGGGCATATTTGAAATCCTGATAACCGCTGAAGAAAATTACTTTTACTTTGGACCTGGATTCATGAAGTATGCGGGCCAACTCCAGTCCTGACATTATTGGCATCATAATATCGCATAGAACAGCGTCAACATTTTCGCGGTTAATAAATTCCAGCGCCTGTCTGCCGTTTTCGGCCTGACCGACAACTTTAAACCCGATTGCATCCCAGGGGAAAAATTTGCATAAACCATTACGAATTTCATACTCATCATCCGCAATAAGAAGCTTATACATACTTACCTCGCCTATCCCGGAAAAAGTAAAATATATGGATGACTCATATATTAATATAATAACATTTTCGGATGATAAATCAATCCGGTTACAGACAGGTTTAAAGCGAACATCAATTCATGATTTGTTTTCTCAATTTATGATATTTTTTATAGAGAATTATCCATTTATGATATATTATATCAGGTTTAGTAGCTGTTATTGGCTTTTATGCTAAATTATAATTAATGTAAGGTATATTAATAAATGTGTCATGGAGGTAGCTGATAAATGAAGAGGAGAACAAAAGCTTTATTTTTGGTATGTTTGGTTACCATGCTGGCAATTTTTGTTGCCGCGTGTGGGCAGGGCGCATCCACAGGCAAAACTGCTTCACAAAATACCGGTAATGATACTAAATTACCTGACAGCCCTAAAAAAATAACCATGAGATTCAGCTGGTGGGGATCTGATATCAGGCATAAGGCTACTCTGGATGCAATTGCAGCTTATAATAAACTCTATCCCCATATTACCATTGAAGGTGAATACGGCGGATATGACGGATACCAGCAAAAACTGATGACCCAGCTTGCCGGGGGATCAGCTCCGGACCTGATACAGACCGACCCGATATGGAATGCGCAGCTGGGAGCACAAAAGGATAACTTTGTGGATTTGGCGAATCAGAGTGCCATTGATATGACACAGTTTGAGAAAGAGGTTATTAAGGGTTTTTGTGAGGTTAACGGCATTGTTTTAGGGTTGCCGATGGGTATAAACGGGTTCGGCATTCAAATGAACAAAACTTTTATGGAAAGATTCAATATACCGCTTGATACAAGATGGACATATGAAAAAATAATTGAGATAGGGCGAAAAGTTCATGAACAGGACAGTGAATGCTATTTATACATAGAAGATCTTACAGGTCTTCAGGTCAAGTTTATGTGCGACTATACACGGTCAAAATACGGCAAGTACTGGATAAATGACGATTATAAAATACATATAACGAAGGAAGAACTGACAGAGCAGTTTACGGTAATGAAAGAACTCTTCGACAGCGGCGCTGCAGTGCCTCTGGGGGATGCCGCACTATACAACAACAAGGTTGAACAGCATCCTAAATTCATAAACGGACAAATTGGTATGACCCAGGATTGGTCGGGAACTCTGCCCAAATATAAAGAAGTAATCGGTGCAGATAATTTTGTAGTAGGCCATTCAATAATCGTCGAAGGTGGAGTGGACAGTTCAACAACATACAAACCGTCAATGCTGCTTTCGGTTTACAGCAAATCCAAGTATGTTGATGAAGCGGTTAAATTCACCAACTGGCTGTTGAATGACAAGGAAGCTGCCCTTATTCTTAAAGACTGCAGATCAATACCGGCTTCAGCATCGGCAAGGCAGGCTCTTATTGAAAATAATGTTCTTGATAAGGATATTATGCAGATGGTGGAAAACACACTTCAAAATCCTGCTGAGCCCGTCCCGCTGATTATGAACAACAGTGAAATTGCAGAAATTACAAAGGATATCTGCCAGAAGGTAGTTTTCGGAGAGTCGTCACCCGAAGAGGCAGCCGAAGAACTGATAACCCGTGTAAGTGAAAAACTCGAAGCCCTTAAAGCCGAAAGCAATTAGTTGGAACTGGTTTTTGATATGAGCTGATAAAAGGGTGTTACAGGAGTTTGTAGCACCCTTTGCTTTTAACAGCACTTTAATAAAATACTTCATATCTTGGATATCTGTGCAATCTAATTTTAGGAAAGTAGGTTTGAAAAATGAAAGGTCACCATGTAACAGGCAAAAAGAACAAGAGACAGTATACAGGCCTTTTATATATTATGCCCTGGATTCTGGGATTTTTGATATTTCAGCTTTACCCGTTCATTTCTTCATTCATATATTCATTTACAAATTATAATATGACATCAAATATTAAGTTTATAGGCCTGAAGAATTATATAGATATTTTTACAAAGGACAGTCAATTTTACAATTCACTTAAAGTCACAATCTTTTACGTTTTTATGGCTGTCCCGATGAAACTGGTATTTGCCATGTTTATTGCCATGGTTTTGAATATCAGAATAAAGTACGTTAATTTTTACAGGACGGTATACTATCTTCCTTCAATTCTTGGCGGAAGCGTTGCAGTTGCAGTGCTTTGGAGATTTCTGTTTGCCGATAACGGTTTGGTAAATGAAATACTGTCATTTTTTGGAATTCCGAAAATTGGCTGGCTAAGCAATCCCAAAATAGCTCTTTTTACAGTTAGCCTTTTAACGGTGTGGCAGTTTGGTTCATCAATGGTCATTTTCCTTGCCGGTTTAAAGCAGATCCCGAAAGAATTGTATGAAGCGGCAACGGTTGATGGGGTTTCAAAAGCAGGAATGTTCTTTAACATTACTTTACCATTACTTACACCGATAATCCTGTTTAACCTGGTTATGCAGATGATTATTGCATTCCAGGAGTTTACCGGAAGTTTCGTTATTACAAACGGCGGACCAATGAAATCCACATATTTGTATGCTATGAAACTGTATGATGAAGGTTTTTTGTTTATGAAAATGGGCTATGCATCGGCATTGTCATGGATTTTATTTATAGTAATAATGATTTTTACAGCATTGATTTTCAGGTCATCCGAATACTGGGCATATTATGAGGACGGGAGGCAATAATGATGACTCGTAAAAAGAAAAGCAGGAGATTGATCAGAATCACATTGATATATATTGCCCTTACTCTGTTGGGAATCTTTATGATATATCCGCTTATATGGATGTTCTTCTCATCCTTCAAGTCCAACAATGAAATTTTTGGGTCTTTAAGACTTTTGCCAAAGCAGGTGATTTGGGACTCGTTTTACAGGGGATGGAACAGCGGGCAGTTTACATATGGTTTGTTTTTCAAAAACACTTTTCTTCTTGTAATACCAGTAGTATTGTTTACATTGGTATCCAGTACCCTGGTGGCATACGGGTTTGCCAGGTTTAATTTCCCGTTGAAAGGGATTCTTTTCACTGTTATGATTTCCACTCTTATGCTGCCGAATGCGGTGATTATCATACCAAGGTATATTTTGTTCAACCGGTTTGGCTGGTTAAACAGCTATAAGCCATTTACAGTGCCGTCAATATTTGCCTGCCATCCTTTTTTCATCTTCATGCTTGTACAGTTTTTAAGGGGGCTGCCACGGGAGTTGGATGAATCGGCGACCATTGACGGATGCAATTCATTTGTCATACTTGTAAGAATACATATACCACTTTTAAAACCGGCGTTGTTTTCGGCAGCAATCTTCCAGTTTATATGGACATGGAACGACTTCTTCAATTCACTCATTTACATAAACAGTGTAAAAAAATACACTATTTCGCTGGCGCTGAGAATGTCCCTTGATACCGCAGCAGCGGCAAACTGGAATGAAATTCTGGCCATGTCAACATTGGCAATACTTCCATGTGTATTAATCTTCTTCTTCGCTCAGAAATATTTTGTTGAAGGAATTGCTACGACAGGCCTTAAAGGTTGATTTGTGACCGGGTGTGAGGATGCACTTTTCGTGATGAAAAATTAACTTTCATTTATTCAGTATGCAATGATATTTGATTTATGTTTTTCAGAAGTTGAAAGACTTAATGCTACCGGCCTTTACTTTACTGGCGCGCGTACTTTTTCATTTAACCGGGTGCTGCTAAAAAAATGGGAAGTTGTAAAATAAAATGCCGTAATATATAGAAAACTCATGGTAATCCATTGTAAAATGTTTAATAACCAAAGAAAAACATTAGCAAAGGAGTACCATGAGTTATATATGAATAATAACACAGAAACAAGAAAAAAC
>DATCKN010000031.1:0-1873 GCA_036562185.1 Thermoclostridium sp. | reverse complement strand
ACTTCACCTGTTTCTTTCAAAACCACGGCCCACAGTCCGAATCCAAAAATCCTGTATCTTTCCATATTCCTTTTTATCCAGTTTCTGACCTTACTCTCGTCAAAGGAATGCGGATAGTACTTCATGTTATCCGTGTCAGCAAGGACAGCATACAACGCGTCAAAATCATTTTCTGTCATTTCCCTCAAAATCAATCTGCCAGTTTCTGTAATCACAAAATATTCATTCCCTTCTAGGCTGCTTACTCCTTTTTCATTTACTGCAATGTTTCAGAACACCTGTCCATATTTTACGAAGATAATATCAATATATCTGATAGGAATATTTAACTGTTTAGACAACTCCCTGCCAACGGCAATTGAAGCGTCTGAATCATTTTTAATGCTTCCAGCATAGGACGAACCAATTTAAAATTATCTTTTGCAACTTGCCTAATCAGATTTGCAGTTATATCTTCTTTCCCTGAAAGAATAGCCCGTATTTGTGACATCGCATAAAGTTTTACTGCAATGTCTATAATGCCTTGTGACTCTTCATAGAGAACATCACTTAATTCAGGTGTTAGCGGTACTTCCTTTTTGGTCTATTGATAGTCCCGAAATGCATTGATAAGCAGTTCCCAACTTTTATCTTTGCTCAGCCTCTCCCAAATCATATCCCCTTGTCCGCTACCACGCCTTGCCTGACGGAATTCAGATTGCAAAACTGATAATGCTTTTGTTGTACCAATAAGTACAGTAGGCACTCCGATAGTATTTACAAGGGTGACAAAAAAGTTAAGCATCTTTTCGTCCCCTCCGCTTTTTGCACTGCTCAGATGTTGAATCTCGTCAATTACTAATACTCCTAACGCTGTATTTCTGGCTATCTGAGACATAACGGAGAGCATAGTGTCTACTGTATTCCTACCTACCCCAAATTTCTTATGATAGTCTGTACCCAACAGGTCATCTACCTTATGGAAAAATTCTATACAAAGGCCCTTCAAGGAACCGTCAAAAGGGCAGTCTAACTTGAGCCAAACCAGTTGGTACATACTAAAATTGGTATTATTATATTCTGAATGTACAATTATCTGGGGATAAAGAGATAATACACGGTTGATAGCAGTTGTCTTACCCATTCCACTTACACCTATAATAGTAAATCCCGATGCAGTAGTCCTGAAGGATGCGTTGCTGCTTAACTCCCATTTCATGCTTTGTATAGCCTTATATCCGTCTTGTAGGCTTTCAGCATAGGAAGGTTTATATGGGTTACGTGCCAGGTATCCCTGCCTTATAACCCGGCTTATCCTGCTTTCAAGGTCAAGATGAATACTCAACGGCTGAAAGCACTGGAACAACCGCTGTACCATATGAATGCGGTAGTGGTCATCCAATCGTCTTTCCTCTGGATTATAGCGGGGATATAGAGATAGTTTCTCCACTACCTCTTCCTTAGAGTAAACCGGTGGTAGTGCTTCAATAAATGGATTCCCGCTATATTCAGGTATCAACTGTTCCTTGTATTCTGCAACTACAGCATTAGCACCGTTAGGTATTATTACTTTATTCATGGATTTTTTTCAAAGCCTCCTTTTGTTTTCTTATCAAAAGGCTTATCGTATCATTCTCGTCCACCTCTTCCTCCTGCTCTGCCCTGCTAAACGGTATAACTGCTGCATTACTTCCTGTTTCTTTTTTATCAAGTTCAAAGGCTTCCTTTTCCCGGTTTAACATCTTTTCTAATCTTCTGTTGTTTCTAATCCCTTTTTTACGTTTCGAATCGCTTTCATTTGATTTTTCTTCTTTAAAAGATTTTTCTGCCTCTTTTGCAATACTTTCAATTTCAGTAATTAAATCAACCTTTGCCTGCAGTTCCTTATCTTCTG